>JAKVAY010000067.1 GCA_022447185.1 Fuerstiella sp.
TTTCCGTGGACCGTCTTCCACGTGCGGAAATAGCAAACGTAGCACTGTTCGGTTTGGGACCAGAATGAAACATTCTGCGAGTCGAACGCAAGCTCATCGGAGGTGATCACAGGTTCCTCACGCAGCTTCGTCCAGTGAATCCCGTCATCTGAAGTGAACGCGAACAGACCGCCATCTCTGAGAACACCACCCAGTGCCTTGAATCTTCGGTCAACGGCCAGATGGTCATTGGGCACTTCAGGCCGTCCCGGAATCCAGATGCCAGGTCGCGTATCGAGAAAGGGCGAAAAAGTAGCACAGATTCCCCCTTCATGCAGGATGACGTTGTTGGCGCGGCTGCCGTCGACTGCATGCAGTCCCAGGGTAGGATTCGTCCAGTGAATCCCGTCGAAGCTCTCGTAATAACGTGTGACAATTGTGTCATCGCCGGTTTTTTTCATCCCGCGCGGATCACGCGTGTACAGCCGAAACAATTCACCGTCTTTGATGACTGTGGCAATTTCCATTTCGTGGTTGTTGACCCATCCGACCAGCGGTGGAGCAGGTTGCGGCTTATGAAGTTTGAGCTGAACTCCATTGAGTCTGTCGATCAGAAATCGATCCACAAACAATTCACGCCGTGACCCGATGTCAGCAACATCGCCTGGTACCGGCTCACCTGGCTGGAAAGCGCTGACTGCCGGCTGTATCAGAGACGTCGCAGCCATGGCTGTTGTGGTCATCAGCCAGTGACGTCTCGTCACAAATCTGTTGTTCATGTTTGTCTCGATCAATCAGTATTTTACATTCACACTCACTGTTGCCAAATGAATCGCACACAGTTCCGGCGTTTGTAAGCTTCACAGTGAGTTCGATTCGGATTCACGCCGATCTCCCGACCGGCTGCGATCCCAGCCTGCTCTTCCGGTTAGCGTTCAATCCGAACTCTTTGGCTTTTCGGCCAATCGTGGGTGGATTTACTCCGCAGGCAGCTTGTCTGCGAAAAACCGCTGCCAGTTGCGATACATCACGTTAGCAATGTCCTCTTGTGTATAACCGCGGCGATCGAGGACGCCGGCCAGTTTTTGGTAGTCGGCGACCGTGTCGATTTCCAGCGGTGCGCCCTCGCGTCCTCCCTGACCATCCGTATCACCGCCGATTCCTGCACGCAGAGAATTTCCGGCCAGCTGGCAAACATGGTCAATGTGGTCCACCAGATCGTCCAGCGTAATGGCGTCTCGAGGGAACAACGTCCGCCGTGACGGAATTTTTGCCGTCCAGTCGATTCCCGGTTTGTACAACATCCAGGTGTCCATCGATGCACCAATGATGCCGTCTCGCTGAATAACAGCTGTCAGCAGGTCATCGGGAAACTGCCGTTCGCCCGGAACCAGTTCGCGACAGTTCTGGTGGCTGGCCATGATCGGGCCGGAGAACAGATCGAGTGCCTCTCGGGCGGACCGGTCTGAGGCATGGGTGAGGTCCAGAATCATTCCGAGCGATTCCATTTCTTTGAGTAACTCGGCGGCCATGGGAAACAATCCTCCCTCTGTCCCTGTTCCGGTCCCGTGACAATAGGTGCTGACGCCGTAATGCGACAGGCTCACCACACGCACTCCGCCCTCCCACCAGTCGTGAACATGCTGTGGATTCAAAATCGGGTCGGCACCTTCCATACCAACGATGAACCCGACCGGTAACTTTTCGTGATCGCTCGTTTCTGACCAGATCCGCATGTGATCGATGAAATCACTTCGTGATCGAAGAATCCGTGCTTCGCCCACGGAGTCCAGAATCCGGTAATATGCCAGATGTGCCTGCGCGGCTGCGTAGGCTGTACGGGAACTGCGGTATCCCCAGAGTGGACTTCCTGGCCTTTCAATACGTGCTGCGACTTTTACGAGTGCAGCTGCGATGCTCCCACGACGCATCTCCGGGAGTGTCGCCATCGTTTCACTGTCCGGAGGACCGAATTGTCCTCGAATTCCCGGTTTGGCACTGCGCACCTTCGAGATGGACTGGGTGAGGTCGCGATCAGCATCGACGGATCCATAGGCCATTGGGTAGTCGCCGTCGATGATTAACATGGTTGGAATCCGTGGCTGCTGCGGGCCGGCTTAGGTAGCTCCCCGCTCATGATCGAAGGACTGAGAAAACGTCATGCCCCTTTTTTGCTGACGAGGGGTGAATGAAACGATCGTCGGAAAACCGTTGTTTGAGAAACTAGCTGAGAGCCGATCCATTTGCGAGTCCGTTGACAGACGAGACTTCGCTTTGTCTGTTATCAGCTGTTTGAGCGGATGCCGTCGACGACCGCATTGTCGACAGCCTGTTGAGTCCAGAACGGGCGACCAGGTCTTACCCCAGCAGTTCGTGGATCGGCTCCCCGTGGTACACCTGGTGGGGACGCCCAACGTCATCATTCCAAACCGCCGTGTGCGGAATGCCCAGAGCATGATAGAGCGTCGCGGCCATGTTCTCCGGTGTCTTTGGATTTGTAGCAGGGTAACCGCCAGTTGCATCCGACGAGCCTACCACCGTTCCTCCACGAATGGCACCGCCTGCAAAGAACACACTTTGAACGGATCCCCAATGTCCTCGACCAGGACCAGGATACGACTCGCGCATATACTCCAGTTTGGGCGTACGGCCGAATTCTCCGGCCATGACGATCATCGTTGTGTCCAGAAGACCGCTTGACTGCAGGTCGTCCAGCAGGGCACTGATTGCCCGGTCCGTTGGAGGGAACAGTTTCTCCCTGAAGCGGTAAAACGAATTGCCGTGCGTATCCCATGTTTCGTTGTTTCCCAGATTGATCTGGACCAGCGGAACACCGGCTGCTGTAAGCCGGTATGCCATCAGCAGCGACCAGCCAAAACTGTTGGCTCCGTATCGTTCCTGTATTTTGGGGTCGGCGTTCGTCACATCAAAGGCGTTGCGAATACGCGGGCTGGCCAGCATCGAAATCGCATTCTGTCGTTCACGATCATAGGACTGTACGACAGCCGAATCTTCCATCCGTCGACGCTGCTCGTCGATTGTTTGTAACAGCCCCAGCCTGCCGTTTAACCGATTTCGCGTCAACCCTGGCGCAAACTGCAGATTTGGAGCCTGGTAAACCCGTGCATCGGGTTGCTCGGGAGGCTTGTTTGTAGTGTTTGGGAACGTGTATTCGGGATAGGCCCCTCGCCACAACGGATTACCGTAAGGGGAAGCTTCGATAAAGAACGGATCGCGGTGTGATCCCATCTGTCCACCGTAAGCACCAGGGATGACACCACCGGACCAGTGAACCAGTCGTTCCGGTAGTACGATGGCCGGGGGAAGATTATTCCTCGGTGCCGGTACGACATCGCCGGCGACCGACATGATCGATGGCCAGTCGGTCGGGCGCGGCTGCCGGTCTCCCTTGTATCCAGTCGGTGTGGTTGACCGACCGGTCAACATAAAAAAATGTCCCCTGGTGTGTGAGTTGGTCGGGTGTGTCAGCGAACGTACGACTCCCCAGTGATTGCTGCGCTTTGCGAGTTCCGGCAGGTGCTCGCAGATCTGCGTCCCTGGCGTGGCCGTAGAAATTGGCTTGAATTCCCCGCGGATTCCATCCGGCGCGTTAGGCTTCAAATCAAAGCTTTCATGCTGAGACAGTCCGCCGGACAGAAAAATGTATATGCAGGTCTTTGCGGTCCCGCCACCAGCCGCGATCTGTCCGGAGTCTGCCGCCCGGAGTGCACTCAGGTGGTTCGACCCCAGACCCAGTACGCCCATCGCACCGGCCTGAACGGCGGTTCGTCGAGAAATATACGAGTGTTGCCAGCACGAGATGGATTTGTGGTCCATTGAACTCTCCCATGTCTGCGTCGTTCGCGACCCAACAAACCAGCATACCAGATCTTACCTGTACGGGCCACAGTTTTCGACTCCCACCCGTGCTCCTGCATCGTAGTGGGGTTTGTCTAAAACGTGACCGCCGTGAGAGTAAGATCGTCACTCCGGAACTGGTTTTTCAGTGAGCGCACGTTCAACCCCGATTTTTGTCTGAAATTGGAGAAAAATGAGCACAACCAAACGCCGGACAGACCCTGGGTCCGGCGTTGCCGGTTTATTTCGCAATCTACGTCGTCAGGTTTTCATGAGGTTGGCCTGTCCGGTGCGAATTTTTCCGTTTGCTCATGCGTTCCCACGGTGTCACTGAATTTTCAGGACCCTCCTGAGATCCGAGTCCTGGTTTGACTCCAAGGTTGGGACAACCGGCCTCCGTGCTGCAGGGAGCCAGTCAGCACATGGTTGCCGCGGAAATTGGTATTCAACTCAACTCTTTGATGATCCGTTCGACATTATCCAGCTGACTTTTCAGTCCGGAGAGCGTTTCACGGACGTCGTTTACAACGTGTTCCGGGGCCTTGTCGACGAAATTACTGTTGCTTAGTTTCTTCTCAGCACCTGTGATGTGGCCCTGGAGTTCAGCGGCTTTTTTCTGTTGTCTTTCCAGTTCCGCGTTCAGGTCAATCAATCCCTCCAGCGGAATGTATCCATCTGCGTCTTCGAGACTGAAGTTGGCGCTGGCTCCCGGTCGATTTACGTCCAGTCCGGCTGCTTCCAGCATGGTCCGCGACAGATTGTCGAACTGATCGGCCACGGCGTGCATCTGAGCAGCGACTTCGGGTGCGCAGCGCATGAACAGTTTGAGCGGTTCTTTTGGACTGATTTTGTAAAGACCCCGAATGTTGCGAACAGCGACAATGATTTCCTGCAGACGTTCAAAGTGACTCTCCAGTTCTTTGTCACAAAATTCTTCCGACAGCCGGGGCCATGCAGCGATCATCACGCTTTCCGAGGCCTGTGTTTGCTCACTCATTCCCCGCACCGGTGCCAGCTCATTAAGTGTGTGCCAGAGTTCTTCTGTGATGAATGGGGCAAACGGATGCAGCAAACGAATCAGATTGTCTATGACTTCAACCAGCACGCGCTGGGCGATCGGTCGCGAAGCATCATCGCGTAAACGCGGCTTAATCATTTCCAGATACCAGTCGCAGAATTCGTTCCAGGTGAAATCGCGAATTGTGCGGGTGGCCTGATCAAACTGATAACGGTCAAGCAGCATGGTTACCTGTTGAGTCGTGGTGGCCAGCCGACTGAGTATCCACCGATCTTCCATCTGCAGGTCATCACGATTTACGGTACCAGGTGTAAATCCCTCCAGATTCATGAAAGCAAACCGTGAGGCATTCCACAGCTTGTTGCAGAAGTTGCGGCCGTAGTCAAAACGTTCGCTGACGATTCTGGCAACAGACGCTCCTTCATCCGGCGTGAACCACGGACTGGGGAACTGGAAATCAGTCTTACACTGGCCGCATTTGACGGTTGGAGTCTCTCCGCCCAGCGGTTTCATACTCTGATGCTTCTTTGTTTGAGGCGTTACAGCTTCACAGTGCGGGCATTCGTAACCAACCGGCAGACGGACATCCTGTGTTTCACCGGCCAGTGATGAGATTGTGAACCTCACGGCATCTGTTCCGTATTTGTCGATCAATTCCAGTGGGTCGACTCCGTTGCCCTTCGACTTGGACATTGTCTGACCCAGACCATCCAGAATCTTGGGATGAATGTAGACGTGCCGGAACGGGACGTCGCCCATATTATACAGCCCCGTGAGTACCATCCGGGCGACCCAAAGAGTGATGATGTCTCGCGATGTGACCAGTACCGATCCTGGGTAAAAGAAATCGAGAACTTCATTTCTGTGGGGCTGACTGCTGTCAGTCTGTGGAGTACCTGAAGTATTGATGGTCGGTGGATTGTGGTCACGATCCGGCCACCCCAGTGTGGCATGCGGCCACAGTGCGGAACTGAACCAGGTATCCAGTACGTCCGGATCCTGAGTGAACCCAATTTCGGCCAGTTCCTGTTCCACCTTCTCGTGACCGCCATCGACGCAGGCCAGCAGTAGTTCTTCACCCGGCATCAGGCCGTCGGCAAACTGAGCTGACAGGATTTTGGCAGACTCTTTCGCAAAGGTGATGGTTCCGTCGTCTGCCAGTGAAGCGCCGAAACGAGAAAGACTCTCCACACTCTCCCGACGACTTTTTACCTCCTGTGACCACACGGGAATGCGGTGTCCCCACCACAACTGGCGGCTGATGCACCAGTCACGTTTCTCACCCAGCCAGTCCTGATATGTCTTTTTGTAACGCTGGGGAAAAATTTTCACACGACTATCGTCAACGGCATCCATCGCTGACTGGGCCAGTGTATCCATTTTCACGAACCATTGATCACTGAGATATGGCTCGATGGGTGTCTTGCTGCGATCACTGTGTTTGACGGGAATTGTTCGGTCTTCCACTCCGTCAAAAAAACCGAGCGATTCCATTTTTTCCACGATTGCCTTACGAGCCTGATAACGATCCAGACCAGCAAACTCTCCACCTTCTTCATTGATCGTGCCGTCAGCATTCAGGATGTTGACCATCTCCAGGCCGTTTCGCAGGCCACAGGCATAGTCATTCGGGTCATGTGCCGGTGTGACTTTTACGGCTCCTGTACCCAGCTCTTTATCCGCCAGTAATGCATCTGCAATGATGGGAATCAAACGACCGTTTACCGGAATACGAACCTGTTGACCGACCAGATCTGTATAGCGGTTATCAGTCGGATGCACGCATACCGCGGTATCACCCAGCATGGTTTCCGGGCGAGTTGTGGAAAAGCGGATCACCTGTTCGGTTGGCTCCCCCGACTCGTCAATAACCGGGTAATGGAAGGTCCAGAAATGGCCATCCACGTCTTCAGTAAAAACTTCGTCGTCGGCAACCGCTGTCTGCAGATGCGGATCCCAGTTGACCAGACGTTTGCCGCGAAAAATCAGTCCGTCACAAAACATGCGAAAAAAAGTCCGCCGCACAGCCCGACTGCAGACAT
This sequence comes from Fuerstiella sp., assembly GCA_022447185.1. Classification (GTDB taxonomy): domain Bacteria; phylum Planctomycetota; class Planctomycetia; order Planctomycetales; family Planctomycetaceae; genus S139-18. The sequence continues at coordinate 6,898 of JAKVAY010000067.1, forward strand.
CGTCCAGTGTGAAACGCACACGACGCCAGTCACAACTGGCTCCGATCTGTTTCAACTGATTGATGATTCTCAGTTGGTATTCGTCTTTCCATGTGTGTATGCGTGCCACCAGAGCATCGCGTCCGATGTCGTGGCGGGTGATGCCTTCTTCTTCCAGCATTCGTCGTTCAACAACTGCCTGAGTTGCAATCCCGGCATGATCCGTGCCGGGCATCCACAGCGCTTCCCGACCCTGCATCCGGCGCCAACGCGTCAACAAATCCTGAATCGTGCCATTCAGACAATGTCCCATGTGCAGAGCACCCGTGACATTCGGCAGTGGAATCATGATTGTGTGCTGTTCACGATCCGGGCGTGGATCGGCATGGCAGTAACCCTGTGATTCCCAGTGCGCAATCCACTTCTTCTGAGCAGTGGCTGGGTTCCAGGTTTTTGGCAGTTCAGTCATGGTTTACCACGAGGTCACGGAGGAAATAGAGAAAATTCAATGTGCAAACCGGTCAACAAGATTTTTGCTGCCGTTCCCGCACCAAAAAATGCGGGAACCAGTCAGCAGTCCGAGAAACGATTCCGCAGCTCCCGGACGGGTGATGAGGCGAGCGTTGACGACGATCAGCCCCTCATAGGTTCCCAACGGCTCCTCGATCTTTGTGAATCTTGTATTCCACAGCATCCACCAGAGCGATCCAGCTGGCTTCGATGATATTTTCGCTGACTCCCACGGTACTCCAGATGCTGTGCTGATCACGACTTTCAATGACGACGCGTACGCGGGCAGCCGTGCCTTCTGTACTGTTGATCACACGCACCTTGTAATCCATGAGGGTCATTTCGGACAGACTCGGATAAGCAGCATTGAGTGCTTTCCGAAGAGCGGTGTCCAATGCATTGACGGGGCCGTCTCCTTCACCCACAACATGTTGTTCTTCACCGTTGACTACGAGCTTGATGATTGATTCCGTCACTGGGTCACGATCCCGATTCAGAACATTGACCCGATAGTGATCCAGTTCAAATGATTTCTGAAATGATCCGGCGTATTTCATTACCAGCAGGTCAAATGACGCTTCCGCAGCTTCAAACTGATAGCCGTCATTTTCAAGATCCTGAACGGCGCTCAGCAGTTTGGCCTGCAGGTCCTTATCTTCCTGCAGACGGAACTTTGTTGTTTTGGCCACGATATTGGAGCGCCCTGACAATTCGCTGACCAGCACCCGACGGACGTTTCCCACGGAATCCGGTTTGATGTGTTCGTAGCTGTACGAAATTTTTTTCACCGCGTGTACGTGCATACCGCCTTTGTGTGCGAAGGCACTGGATCCGACAAAGGGCTGACCGTTGCGGAAGTTCATGTTCGCCACGTCGTAGACGTAACGTGACAGTTCCGTCAGTCGGCTAATTCCATCTTTGATCAGAATTTGACAGTCGAGCTTCAGAGACAGATTGCCGGCCACGGAAATCAGGTCCGCATTGCCACAGCGTTCCCCGATTCCGTTGATCGTTCCCTGGACCTGGACAGCCCCCGCTTCAACACCTGCCAGAGAATTTGCGACGGCAAGCTCGCTGTCATTGTGGGTATGAATTCCCACCGGGGTGTTGAGATTCTTTTTGAGTCCTTTGACCGCTTCTGCGATCTGCGCCGGCAGCCGACCTCCATTGGTATCGCACATGCAAATCATATCCGCGCCCGCGTCCGCAGCCGCCTGCCACGTCTGCAGTGCGTATTCAGGGTTCGCCAGCCAGCCATCGAAACAGTGTTCTGCGTCATAGATCACTTCGCGTCCTTCAGACTTCGCGTATGCGATCGAGTCACGGATCATTGCCAGGTTTTCTTCCAGCGTGACGTTGAGCACTTCAGTGACGTGCACGTCCCACGTCTTCCCCACGATCGTAATGACCGGTGCCCGGCTGTTGACGAGCGCCTGCATGCCGATGTCGTCACAGGCATCGACACCCCTGCGACGCGTCATGCCGAACGCAGTCACCTTGGCATGTTTCCAGTCCATGTCGGCGGCACGGCGAAAGAACTCTTCGTCTTTGGGATTGGAAAGCGGATAACCGCCTTCAATGTAGTCAAAACCGAGTTCGTCCAGTCGCACCGCGATCATCAGCTTGTCGTGAAGCGAAAAATTGACGCCCTCCCCCTGGGCACCATCGCGCAGAGTCGTGTCGTACAGTTGAATGGCTGTCATGATTCCCACTTTCCGGGAACAAGAGGCAATTTGTGTTTCAAAAAAAATGCCCAGGACGACCTGAGCATTGCTGGCTGTGAATCGGAGGCTCAGGCGTGTGGTGACCCTCGCTCTAAGAAGCCTGCGGGGTGCTTCCGCGAGCCAACTCATCGTCCCATTCGTTAAGCAGCGGCCAGTCGATGGCACAGGTTCCAAAGTCAGCCATGTATTGATAGCCGGTCAATCGGTCAATTGCGGAATTCAGCAGTTTTGCATCATTTGAAAACGCGGGGCCATGGCTCGGCAGCAGCCACTCGACGTCACTGTCACGAATGCGTGTGAGAGACTGGATGAATGCTGGAATGTCGGATCCATGATGAGCATCGATACTTCCGACACACCCATCGCGGAATATATTGTCGCCGGAGAACAGGATATTTCCCAGACGAAAAGACAACTGTCCTGTTGCGTGTCCTGGTGTGTCCCAGACTTCGAGGCTGAGGTCTCCCAGTTTCAGAACGTCGCCTTCACTGACTGTCGTTGCAATCTGTGACGCCGGCATTGCGATCGAGATTCCCTGAGCAGGAACTTCGGCGAACGATGCGATGCGATCACCTTCTTCCAGAATTCGTTTAGCATCGCGATGGGCAACGGTCACTGATCCAGGCAGGAGTTCAGAGGCTCGCTGCAGTCCCTGCACGTGGTCTGCATCGGCGTGGGTGGCAATCAGGTACTTACAACTGGCAAGTGGGAAATCCATCTGCCGAATCATTTCAACGATTTCCTCAACGGTATCTTCGTAGCCAATATCGATCAGCATCCAGTCGGTGCCCGAAAACACGAGATAGACACAGCAACCAAAACGCCGACGCGCCTGGAAATTCATTTCGATGACGTTGGGGAACAACTCACGTCGAGTCAGCATTGACCGGACTTTCGGATTGAATTTGGCTGTGGGGTGTCCGTTTAGTAGCCATTCTAGACCGCGAACGGCAGTGCAGCAATGTCGGGCCATCGGGCAGGATGTTCCCGGAAGACAAATCAGATGTCTCCAAGCTCGACCTGCAGTTCATACCAGGAATTTTCGGTCTCGGCCAGTTGTTTTTGAATTGCTTCGATCTCATGGTGCAGCCTGAGTGCGTCTTCTGCGCCAGCCGTATTAAGCATCTGTGAGTTCAGTTCTTTCTTGTTTTCGTCCAGCTTCGCAATCTTCTTTTCCAGATTACGGAGCTGACGTCGGGCATTGTGCTGCTGTTTGCCCGACATGGACTGCGTGCCAGCCGGAACCGTTGGTATGCGATTTTTTGTCCGTTCCCGTTCACCCGCATCGATCTCCCTGTTGACCGCGTACAAATAGGCATCATAGGTCCCGCCATAGTTGCGGGCTCGCCCGTCGGAAACTTCAATGACACACGTTGCAATACGACTGACGAAGTGTCGGTCGTGACTGGTGAACAGGACTGTTCCCTGGTAGGCAATCAACGCTTCAGCGAGTGAGTCCACTGACTCGACATCGAGATGGTTGCCGGGTTCGTCGAGAATCAACACATTGTAGTCGCCAAGCAGCAAAGCGGCCATACACAGACGCGCGCGTTCGCCTCCGGAAAGGACCCGAATGGGCTTTTTCACGTGAGAGCCTTGGAACAGCAGTGCACCAGCAAGATTCAGGCAGTCCTGCGTGGTCACTCCTGGCATGGAGTTGTACTCCAGATATTCCAGAACGGTCTGGTCTTCCGGCAACGTGGTGTACACATGTTGTGCGTATACACCGATATTGCAGCCGAATCCCCATTTAACGCGACCGGCCAGGGGTTTCAACGAATCAACAATGGTTCTCAGTAATGTTGTTTTGCCCTGTCCGTTGTCGCCGACAATTGCTGCACGCTGACGGTGCTCCAGCTCCAGATCAATTTGTTCGGCAACGACGTTGTCGGGGTATCCGATTGACAGATCCATGCATCGAACTGCCGGACCCTGACGTGGTTCGACGACCGGAGCCTTGATATGGACTGTGGGCAGATCAGCCTCAATTTCAACGGTTTGCAGACGATCGAGTTGTTTTTGCTTGGATCGAGCCTGACTCGCTGTTGTCGCGCGGGCGCGATTCTTGTCAATAAAACGCTGCAGCTGCTTTTGTTTGGTGATGACTGCGGCGTTTGTACGTTGATCGCGCAGACGCTGTTCTTCGACCAGTTCAAGGTAGGCTCCGATTTTCCCGGGATACAACGTCAGCTTTCCACGAGACAGCTCAAGCGTTGAGTCGCAGGTCGCTGTCAGGAAGGCACGGTCGTGCGACACGATGAGACATGCGGCCGGGAATTTCTGGAGGAAATGTTCGAGCAGAATTTGTGTACGCAGGTCAAGAAAGTTTGTTGGCTCATCCAGCATCAGCAGATTGGGCTCGTGAAGAAGCAGGGCTGCCAGTTTGACTCGCGTTTGCCAGCCACCGGACAGCTCCTGGACCGGCCCATCAAGGGTTACGCCTTTGAGTTCAAACTGACCGGCGACTTCGCCACACTTCCAGTCCGGCTGTCCACTGTCACGCATGAGAAATTCGAGCGCTGATTCGCCGGGTCTGAATGGATTATGTTGTCTGAGGTATCCGATTCGAAGATTCGGGCTGTGGATGACTTGTCCACTATCCAGATCTTCATCGCGCAGCAGCGCACGCAGCAGAGTGGACTTCCCTGCACCGTTACGGCCGATCAGGCCGGCCTTCATTCCTTCATGAATCGTAACGCTGGTGGCGTTCAGGAGCTGCTGATCACCGTAGCTCTTGACGGCATCGGTAAGTTGAAGAAGGACTGACATGCGAATATGAAACAGCGTGGCAGAGTGGAATGGCCATGGTGGGAATTCCATGGATTCGAGCAATTTAAAACCAACGTCCGGGAGAATGGATAGGAGTTGTCGTACCAAGGAGCCGCGGCAACGCGTCAGGATTCCAAGCCACCGGAATTCCCGCAGGTGTCAGCGAGACTCCACCGAGTTGTTGTTTGTTCCCTGGCTTGAATTCGAAGTCAAACCGTCACGGAAGAACCAACTGTCAGTCACTCGGCTTCAACAGCTGCCTGAGCTGCGGCAAGTCGGGCGATTGGAATTCGGCGAGGAGAGCAGCTGACGTAGTTCAAGCCGATTTCGTGGCAGAAGTATACGGATTTCGGATCGCCACCGTGCTCCCCGCAGATGCCGATCTTCAGGTCGCCGCGAGTGCCTCGCCCGTCTTCGACTGCGATCTTCATCAGCCGGCCAATTCCTGTCTGGTCGACTGTCTGGAACGGGTCCGCTGGCATGATGTCATTTTCCGTGTAGTAGCCAATAAATCCCTTGTAATCGTCCCTGCTGATTCCCAGTCCTGTCTGCGTCAGGTCGTTGGTGCCGAAACTGAAGAATTCAGCTGTCTCCGCAATTTCATTTGCCGTCAGGGCGGCCCGAGGGATTTCAATCATTGTTCCGGTCATGAAATCCACTGAAACACCCTGTTCTTCAAAGACCTTTGCTGCTGTTTCTTTGACAATCGCGGTTTGATTGTCAACTTCTGCTTTGTATCCGGCCAGTGGGATCATGATTTCCGGATGGCATTCGATGCCTTCCTTCTTCAGGGCACAGGCCGCTTCGAGGATTGCCCGAGCCTGCATTGATGTGATTTCGGGATACACGATTCCCAGTCGACACCCGCGATGCCCGAGCATCGGATTCGATTCCACCAGCTCGGCAACACGACGTTTGACATCTTCTTCGGTTACACCGAAAGTCTTTGCAAGCTTTCCGGCCAGCAGCGGATCTTCGTGCATGTGGTGTTCAGACAGGAATTCGTGCAGGGGCGGATCCAGCAGCCGAATTGTGACCGGCCTTTCGCCCATTGTTCTGAGAAGGTGCGTGAAATCGTCGCGTTGGAAGTTGATCAGCTTGGACAGTGCAGCTTCGCGATCCTCTCTGCTGGTTGAAAAGATCATTTCGCGCATTTCATCAAGGTGATCGAAGAACATGTGCTCAGTCCGGCACAGTCCTACGCCCTCAGCCCCCAGCTGAACAGAGACTTCTGCGTCATGGGATTCAGTGTTGGCTCGTACGTTCAGTTTACGGTGTTCATCCGCCCAAGTCATGAGCTGAGCGTAACGCTGATATACTTCCGAATCTTCCGGCTTCATGCTGCCGGTCAGCACTTCCATCACTTCCGACGGACTGGTTTCGATCTTTCCGGTGAAGACTTCCCCGCTGAAGCCATCAATCGACATCCAGTCCCCTTCCTTCAGCACCGTCTCACCCACGGTGACGGTACCCGCTTCATAGTCTATATTCAGGGCATCGCAGCCGCAGACGCAGGTCTTTCCCATCTGGCGCGAAACCAGGGCCGCGTGTGAAGATGCTCCTCCAAAGGCCGTCAGGATTCCATTCGCCACTTTCATGCCACGCAGGTCTTCCGGACTGGTCTCTTTGCGAACCAAAACCAGCTGAAGATCGTTATCGGCGTTCCACTGTTCTTCGGCATCGGAAGCATGGAAAACGATTTGCCCGGTTGCTGCGCCGGGTCCGGCATTAATTCCCTTCGCCAGCAGCCGGTTGTCAGCTTCGGCTTTCTTCTTATCAGCCGGATCAAAGATCGGCTGAAGCAGCTGGTTGAGGTCGTCGGCCGGAATTCGTCGTTTTTGAAGCGCAGTGCGAGCGTCGATCAGTCCTTCGTTGACCAGGTCGACGGCAATACGGACCGCCGCAAACCCTGTTCGCTTGGCATTCCGTGTCTGGAGCATCCAGACCTTGCCATTTTCAACCGTGAATTCAATGTCTTGAGTGTCTTTGTAATGCTGTTCGAGGGCTCTGCCGATGTTGGTCAGCTGTTCAAATGCTTCCGGCTTGTCGGCGCTGAGTGTTTCCTCGACTCGTTTTGGCGTACGTGTGCCTGCGACCACATCCTCACCCTGTGCGTTGATCAGATAGTCACCGCAGAAGCCCGGGGTTCCGTCCGAACAGTTGCGAGTGAGCCCAACACCCGTAGCACATTCTTCACCGAGATTCCCGAAGACCATGGCCTGGACGTTGGTGGCTGTGCCCCATGAATGCGGAATGCCGTACTGGCGACGGTAGACCATCGCCCGGTCGTTCATCCAGCTGCCAAAGACTGCACCGATGCAGCCCCACAGCTGTTCCATTGGATCTTCCGGGAAATCAATTCCGGCGTGCTTCTTAATGACACCCTTGAAATCGACGACAATCTGTTTGAGCGCCTCGACGCTGAGATCTTTTTCGTGCTCGGCACCGACAGCTTCCCGTGCCTTTTCAAGGATATCTTCAAAGTGATCTGGATCGTTCTTCGATTCCGGCTTCAGATCCAGGACAACATCTCCATACATCTGGATCAGGCGTCGATAGCTGTCCCACGCGAAATGCTCATTCCCTGCCTGCCGAATGAGCGCCTGAACGACTTCCTCATTAATTCCGATATTGAGCACGGTGTCCATCATCCCAGGCATGGATTCACGTGCGCCCGACCGGCAGCTCAGCAAAAGTGGATTCTTGGGGTCGCCGTATTTTTTCCCCATGACCTTCTCGGCGCTCCTGATTGCGGCATTGACCTGGTCCTTCAACTCGGGCGGATAGCTGCGATCATTGTCGTAAAAGTAAGTACAGACTTCGGTTGTGATGGTGAACCCGGCAGGTACGGGCATCCCAATTCGGCTCATTTCAGCCAGGTTGGCCCCTTTACCACCGAGTAGTGCCTTTTGTGTTGTATTTCCGTCAGCTTTGCCGTCACCGAACGTGTAGACGTACTTCTGAGACATTGATTTCCTGCTATTTCAGGGCCAGATGCATGACAGGCGAGTTGCCTGCGTTGGGGCTGCAGCCATCGTGTATGCCGCGCGCAAAATGATCACAGTTCGAACTGTCAGCAAACCTAGCAGTGCCCATCTGCAGATTCAAGCTGGCACGCCATTCCGCTGCCTGTCGGCTCAGGGTTGAGAAGACGATCCGGCGTGACGATAAAACCAGAGTTTCGACAGATTGCTGGGTAGTGTGCCGCACATCCGGGCATTCTCAAAACACGCGGCTTCTCAATCACTGACGTTTATCGTATGTCCTGAGTCTCGATATCCTTTCCACCTGTGATTTTCTGAAACAGTTCGCCATTCTGGAGTGATTCATGTCCGTACCGGATTTTGAGGTTCGTCGCCACAAGCTTATTCGCAGTCTGAAGTCGGCTGGCGTCGACTCGTTGCTCGTTTCGGGCGAATCAAATGTTCGGTATTTGACAGGTTTTACCGGGGATTCGAGCTGGTTGTTTGTCAGCCGCAGAACCACGGTTCTGATCAGTGATTCCAGGTATTCGACTCAGATTGGCGACGAATGTCCGGGTCTTGATACAGAAATCAGAGGTGTCGGCAAATCCATGTCGGACGCCACCGCTGCTATCGTGAAGAAAGCAGCGGTGGCTCAACTGGGAGTTGAAGGAGATCACCTGACGATATCCCAGCACACTTCACTGGAGAATAAGGTTAATACTGCTCAGCTGATTGTCACGGATTCCTTGACGGAGCAGTTGCGCGTCATCAAAGACAAATGGGAAATTGACGAGATGCGGCAGGCAATCTGTCAAGCGGAGCGGGGAATAGCAGTCCTGCGGGCCAGCATCCGTCCGAACCAGACGGAGACAGAGATTCGATATGCGCTGGAAGCGTCCATGCGAGATTTTGGGGCAGCTGGTCCGGCATTTGAACCCATCGTGGGAGTTGGATCGACCGCTGCACTACCCCACGCACACGCCGGATCACGTGTCATTGAGGAGTCGTCGCTCCTTCTGGTTGACTGGGGGGCTGAATCGAAATCCGGCTACCGAAGCGACCTGACTCGTGTCTTCTTCACCGGGTCTGTGACAAAGAAGATGCAAAATGTCTACCAGACCGTACTTGAGGCCCAACAGGCCGCGATTCAGAAAATCAAACCGGGTGTGGTCTGCAAAGACGTTGATGCAGTGGCTCGAGGGATTATCGCGGATGCAGGGTACGGCCGAAGATTTGGCCACGGTCTGGGGCACGGGATTGGTCTGGATATTCACGAAGCCGTACGGTTGGGGCCCCAGTCAACGGAAATTCTCAAACCGGGCATGATTGTGACCGTAGAGCCGGGCATCTACCTGGAGGGCCGGTTTGGAGTTCGAATTGAGGATGATGTGCTGGTAACGCGAGGTGGATTTCAGGTCCTGACCTCTGTTCCTCGGGAATTCGATGATGCGATGATTGAATTCCTTGCATAATTCCGGCAGGTAGACAAACTTTCGCGTTTCTCCGCTCCCTGTTGTCGTCAATTCGGGATCCACAGTATGAACTGAGTTAACTCAGGCCATATGTTATATATGGGGTCTGTGTAGAATCAGCGAGATGTCAACAGCCGGAGGCTGCACAGGAGTGAAGCTCTGTTGTCAATCCAGCGAAGAACGATCTGAGAACATTTGCTTCAGCCCAAATGAAAGAAGTATTGACCACACTGCCCACGACAGTGCTGAAATTGAGACGCAAGGAGACAATCGACGATGGCCAAATCATCTGACGGTGATTTCGATGGTTTCGATCTTGATCGATTCCGCAAGCTGCTGCAGTTGATGGAGAAGTATGGGGTCACAGAAACGCAGCTCACAAAAGGAGAGGAATCCTGGAAGGTGCGGCGCGGGCCCAAACAGGTTGCGGAAGCCCCTGTGCAATCACCCGCTCCTGTTGCTGCCATAGCTCCGACCCCAGCTGCACCGGAGGTGTCCTCAGTCGCGCCGGTCGGAAAAACGATTGATGCTCCGACGGTGGGTACATTCTATGCTGCAGCCAATCCCGAAGATAAGCCATTTGTAAGTGTAGGATCCACTGTGAGTGCAGATACGGTTGTCTGCATCATCGAAGCCATGAAGGTATTCAATCAAATCCCTGCGGAAACAAGTGGCAAAGTTGTGGAAGTGCTGGTTGAAAACGGTGACCCGGTTGAATTTGGTCAACCGCTGTTTCGGATCGAATAACATGAGAGCGAACAGATTGCTGACAGCAACGCAGGCTGTCAGGAGTCACGGATCCTGTTTGACTGCTGAATGCAGCCAGTGAACGTGTCAGACACTCCCATCCGGGACCGGCACATTCTTCGCAAGTCATCAGAATGCCGGCTCTGAATAAGACATTGACAGATTGATCATTCATGTTTCAGCGAATTCTCATCGCGAATCGCGGGGAAATTGCTCTGCGGATTATCCGGGCCTGTCGTGAGCTGGGTATCGAGAGCGTTGCCGTTTTCAGCGAGGCTGATCGCGGCTCTCATTATCTTGAGCTGGCTGACGAGGCGTGGTGTATCGGGCCGGCACCGGCATCCGAAAGTTACCTGTTGATCAACAACCTGATCAGTGCGGCGGAAATCGGGAATGTGCAGGCCGTTCATCCAGGCTATGGATTTCTGTCAGAGAATGCTCACTTTGCCAGGATCTGTCGCGAATGCAATATTGAATTCATTGGTCCGCCACATGATGCGATGGCGCGTCTGGGCGACAAAGTGAGTGCCCGTCAAATCGCACGCAGCGCAAATGTGCCGTGCGTACCTGGCAGCGATGGCCTCATTAGCGATGTCCAGGAAGCGGTGCGGGTGGCCAGTGAAATTGGATATCCGGTTTTGATCAAAGCCACCGCGGGTGGCGGTGGTAAAGGGATGCGTGTTGCCGGGAACGAAGTTTCGCTAAGAGCGGGACTGCAGGCGGCCTCGGCCGAAGCCGAAAAAGCATTTAGTAATGCAGGAGTTTACCTGGAAAAGTTTGTCGAGCGTCCGCGCCACGTCGAAGTTCAGATCCTGGCAGACAGCCACGGAAATGTCGTTCACCTGTGGGAACGTGACTGTTCGATGCAGCGGAAGCATCAAAAGCTGATCGAAGAGAGCCCCGCCCCAAATCTGCCTGGCCATATTCGGGAGAAAATTTGTGATGCGGCCGTGCGACTGATTAAACACGCAGATTATCAGAACGCGGGGACCGTTGAATTCATTGTCGACAAGGATCACAACTTCTACTTCATCGAAGTGAATGCTCGAATTCAGGTGGAGCATCCGGTCACAGAGATGGTGACGGGGGTTGACTTGATTCAGCAGCAGATTCTGATCGCTGCGGGTGAAAAACTGCCGTTCACGCAGGCGGACGTGCCGTGCCTTGGATCGGCGATTGAATTACGCATCAATGCGGAAGACCCGGATAATGAATTTCGGGGAAGTCCCGGCGGGATTTCAAAGTTGCGTGTGCCCGGCGGACCTGGAATCCGTTTTGATTCGCATGTTCATGAAGGTTACACAATCAGCCCCTTTTATGATTCAATGATCGGCAAACTCATTGTGCACAAACCGAGTCGGGATGAATCAATCGCCGGGATGAAACGTTGTCTGCGGGAGTTCGTTGTGGACGGCGTCAAGACGACGCTTCCACTCGCTGCAAAGATGTTTAACCACTCGGCATTCGTCGATGGGACCGTCGACACGACGTTCGTTGAACGCACCTGGTAATCTCTAAGGTGCTTCTCACGTTGTTGATCAGAGCCGATCTGACGGAAACCATACGGTCTACGCTGTTCCAACACAGAAAACACAGAGTAGTTTGGTCACAATCAAAGTCAGTTGACTCTTCCCGGTCGGGCGGGATTTCGCAGGTCCCTCAGATCCTCCCACACAGACAACAATATTTGACTGTTTAATTAAGAGCAGATCCGCTCCATTCAGCCGGAAATTCCTATGCCTCACGGTATCAAAAAAGTCGCCTTGCTCTTTGCTGGAGGACCAGCCCCTGCGGCCAACGCTGTTATCTCCGCCTGTGCGATTTCCTGCATTAACAACGGAATCGAAGTTGTTGGTATCAGGCATGGTTATTCCGGTTTGATTAACTATCAATCCGAGACTCCTCTGGTCGAAGGGGATGACTACATCGAACTCAATGAGATCATGCTCCGCAGAACGCGGAGTAAGCAGGGCATTTTGATCGGCACGGCCCGTGCTAATCCCGGGAAATACGTAACCAGTCCGGACGATTTCGGAGACGCAAAGAAGACCGCCCCATTGTCTCAGGTCTACGAAGGTCTGAGGTCGCTGGGTGTGGATGCATTGGTCTCGATCGGTGGAGACGACACGCTGAAAACAGCCAATAAGATCAGAATGTTCCAGGATCGATTGCCCGACGACAGTCCCAGAATCCCAGTCGTTCATGTCCCCAAGACAATCGACAACGATTATTCCGGGATTGATTTCACGTTTGGCTACTTTACGGCGGTGGAGACGCTGGGAAGGGAGATCAGCAATCTGCATGCGGATGCCGAGGCTTCACGGGCCTACTTTATGGTGGAAACAATGGGTCGCAGTGCCGGATGGCTGGCTTATGGTGCTGCAATCGCCGGTGAAGCGAATATGGTGCTGAGCGTCGAAGACATTGTCGGCGATCTGCGAGCTGCGGAATCGACTGAGGAACGGGTCGTAATGGACATCGACGCCGTCGTCGAAAAAATTGTTCGTATGATGCGGTACCGCGAGGAGACACAGGGCAAAAAATACGGTGTCGTGGTTCTCGCCGAAGGTCTGGCTGAATTTCTGTCGGATGATGTCCTGTCCGATGTGCCGCGTGATGATCACGGGCACATTTCAGTTGCGCATGTCGACCTCGGGAAAATGATTGCCAAACGAGTGGCTGACGAACATGAAAGGCAGACGGGGACGAGACGAAAAATTACCGGACTCCAGCTTGGATATGAGTCACGTTGTGCCCGGCCTCACGCCTTTGATGTGATGCTGGGCAGTCAACTGGGCGTTGGAGCTTACCGTGCGTTGTGCGAGGAGAAGCTGGACGGGGTGATGGTTTCTGTTTCGGGACAGCTTGACCTGCACTTCGTTCCGTTTGAGAACCTGGTCGATTCGGAAACCCTGGTGACTAAGGTGCGCTTCATTGAATCGGGTTGTGATTTTCATCTTCTCGCGAGATTCCTTGAAACGCAACTTGCCGACTAGTGATCGACCAGCCCTGAATCGAGGCGCGGTTCCGATGTGTGAGCCGGAGTTGTCCAGCGGAAAGAACCGGCGTTCCGGATCAGACAACAGACGCCTGCCGGAACAGTCCTGTACCTTTGTTACGTCGCCTCAAGACGGTCTGAGAAACGATAGCGTTCGCTTTGCAAATGACTCCGGTCAGTGTGCTCAAAAAATATTTTGGTTATGAATCCTTCCGCGGTCCGCAGGAAGAGATCATCGAGCATGTGCATGCAGGAGGCCATGCGCTAGTGATCATGCCGACCGGGATGGGCAAGTCGCTGTGCTTTCAGATTCCGGCGCTGATGCCGTCGGATGAAATGAAGTCGCTGCCGGTAATCACTCTGGTTCTTTCTCCGCTGATCGCACTGATGAAAGATCAGGTTGACGCTCTGCAGGCACGTGGCATTCCTGCGACATTTATCAATTCATCGTTGCGCAGGCATGAACGCGAGTCGAGATACACCAGTATTGCGGAGGGCCAGTTCGACTTGCTGTATGTCACTCCGGAACGGTTCCGCAAGCCTGAGTTTCTTGACGTCATCGGTCGGCGGAATGTCAGACTGCTTGCTGTTGATGAAGCTCATTGTATCAGTGAGTGGGGCCACGATTTTCGACCGGACTACACCCGACTGGAAGAACTGCGAGAAATACTGGGGGACCCGCCGACCATCGCTCTTACCGCAACAGCAACGATCGAAGTTCAGGATGACATCATCAGACAGCTCGGTTTATGCAGGGAAGATGTCGAGGTGTTCCATGAAGGGATTAATAGACCCAATCTGGAACTGCTGGTGAAAGACGTCTGGGACGCTGAGGAAAAGGAGCAGCAAATCATAGAAACGATGGACCGCTGGCTGCCTACGGCATCCACGGGCAGCGGAATCGTTTACTTCACGCTGATTCGAACACTGGAGGAATTCAGCGAACGTCTTGCACAGCGCCGTGTTGATCACGTGTGCTATCACGGCGACCTGGAACGTCGAATGCGCAAACGTATTCAGGAAGATTTCATGACCGGTGACCGTCGTCTGGTCCTGGCGACAAATGCGTTTGGTATGGGAGTGGACAAGGAAGATATTCGTTTTGTGGTGCATGCAGATGTTCCCGGATCGATGGAATCGTACTACCAGGAAATCGGTCGTGCCGGACGCGACGGAGAACCGTCGGAATGTGTCCTGTTGTACGATCAACGTGATCTCAATACACAGATGGAATTTATTCGCTGGAGCAATCCGGACGCTGACTTCTACGTACGCGTCTACAATCATCTGAAGAATGACCAGGAATTGATTCACGCGTTCGGAATTGAATGGCTGAGAGAACGGCTTTGTGACCGGCAGCGACACGACCGGCGTGTGGAGACCGCATTAGCCATGATGCAGCGCTATGGTGTGATCGAGGACGAGATCGATCTGTCCGCGGTGGCAGTTAACGGCCCCCTGCCGCAACCGCTGCGCGACGAGGATTTGCTGGAGGCCAAACTGATCCGCGATCAAAAGAAGCTGTACGGGCTCGTCCAGTATGTGCAGACGGAGGGAAATCGCGTGGATTTCATTCATGACTATTTCGGCGTGCACCGTTAAGTGAAAAACGCCTGACACTGTCTCAGATGTAACGCGATCTCATCAGACATGTGATCTGGTGGAAAAGTAATTTGCGATTGCCGGTGCAAACACAGTGCCGCTGAAGTGATGCAGAGTTAACGGTTCTGTCATCAACGTGGGATTTTGATCGCCGCGCCCACTCTGAGATGGTCGGGACTGGCCATGCGATCACGGTTTATTTCGTAAATTTCCTGATAACGATCAGGTGATCCCAGCAATTTGTCAGCAATGCCGGACAGTGTGTCCCCGTTCTGAATTGTATACTCGATGTACTCCGTCATCGCTCGCCCTGCATTGCCGTGACCTGCCACGCCAGGTTCATCAGCAAAGCTGAAGGAATCGGGACAGACTTCCGATTTAAATCTTTCATTCGGTGGGGCGGCCGCAGTTGTGGGTGGGGCAAAAGCCAGTGACTCGTGACGGGTGGGCGAGTTTACACGATTTTGCGAGTCTTCATCTTCGCCGTTCGATGTACCTGGCGACATCCCCTGACCAATCGGGAGAACGACGCCTGCGTCCTGCTGTTCGAACTGATCGAACAGCTCCGGCAGTGTCCATGCATGGTTGGACTCATCAGGAGCAGCATCGCGGTCATCGGCATAGACCGAAATATTACGATCGCGCAGTCGGGATTCGATCAATTCTTCACGTGCAACCGATGGCGTATTTTCAACAGAGAGCGGTTCGTTCCGAAAAAACAGAGCAGCAACAACCCCAATCAACAGGATTCCCATTGCGAATCCGACCTTACGGTCTGCTGCCCAATCCGTTTCGTTCGTAGCACCTGCCATTAAGGATTCACCAGCCCGCTGAATCTGGAACATTTTTCGATGGGGAAGTCGTGTACCACTTCGCGAAACATCGAGGAAAGCTGCCGGCACGTGATTTAATGAGAGCGACGTTTGTGTTGCCATCTGGGTTGGAAGCAGGATGGCCGGGCAATCTTCGACGATGGACCTCCCCATGATCGGTATCGGCACACAGCACTTACCGGATGAGGTCAATCGGCGGAATCTGCCGAACGACGTCAATTCAAGGCAGGTTGGCAGGATAGTTGCTGATCGATCAGCCCTGGGATCTGCGATGATTCAAACTGCCTGGTTTGTACAACCATCAAAATATGCAGGAGCAGAAGAATTGGATCAAAGTTGACAATCCTTACAAACCGATAGGGACGACAGCAGACTGTGTTTTCCACGCGGTCGGTATGGTCATCGTTGTCTGACTTCTGTCTGCACGTTCAATCGTCTGGTTTGTGAAACCGTGCGGTTGGCTCGAATTACTGACGACAATGTGCCCTTCCGACGAAAACGAAAAAGGTCCGGTTCGCATGTCTTGTTCGAACCCGTTCCGAATTCCGGCACTCCTTCTGGCGATTCTGTTCACGGCAGACGTTGCCGCTCAGGGACCGTACTTTGCGAATCAGCCACCGCATATCAATCAATATGTTGGTGAGCAGTATCCCGACGTCTGGGATGAGTCCATGCCCATCGAACGAATGTTCTCGGCAGTGGCCAGGCGGAGCTGGTTTGAAGCCGGGTATCTGCACTGGAACCTCAGTTCACCGGGTAGCGGTAATCTCGGGGCACCAATTACAGATGTGCCTGATCCTATGACTCCGTATCAGGTGTTTGATGCCCTGAACGGTGGATCATCTGCAGGACTGGGAATTACACCCAGTGCCAGAAGCCTGGTACTGGAAGATACTTCCGGTTTCAAAGGAACATTGGGAGTCGCATTGGCGGATGGATGGGAGTCAGAGTGGTCATTCTTTGGAACCGAACAGTCTGACAGCAATCTGATGCTGGACAATCTGCAGCTCGGACGTGTGATGGAGACTACTACTACTACTACTACTACTACTACTCTACCCTCTGGTCCGCAATACGGAACACCTCAGCGTCCAAATGTCGTAACCCCTTTGACAACATCCGGCGCACCGTCAACGCGAACGTCGATGAATGCGTTTGTGTTTGACAACAGTTATCAGGCCTCTCTGAATACTCAGATGTGGGGAGCCGAAATACTTCTGCTCAGGGAAAAATACCTGCCAGGCGGAATATTCAACTGGCAATGGGCAACCGGTTTTCGCTACGTCAACCTCGACGAGGAGTACGCGATGCTCGGGACGTCGGTCAACAGTCGCGTTACTCAAATCGGTGGTGACGCCGTGAACAACATCTATGGACCTCAGATTGGTGGTCGCGCCAGTATCCAAACCAAGTACGTGACAATCAGCGCTACGCCCAAAATTTCTGCGTCAATCAATGATCACACTTCAAGTGTGGTAACTGGTCCTCTGACGCTCGCCAACGAATCGGTTGTGCGAGTTTACGAGGAGTCGATCGATTTCTCACCCATCTTTGAAATCAATCTGAAGGTCCAGTTCCATCTTGGGAAAAGTTTCACCTTCTTCGGTGGCTATGACTTCCTGCATATGTTCAACACATCGCGGCCAAATCACAATATTGTCTATGACAGTCTTCCCGGAACAGGAGGCACATTTGATCCGAATATCGGGCAGAAAGTGTCACCAAAGGATTTCTACGCCAAGGGATTCAACCTCGGCGCGCAGTTCACCTATTGAAATAAGAACCGGGTAGCAGCGGACGTTCAAAAGCCCTGCCGGCATCTGATGCCCTGCAGGGCTTTTCGCTGCGCAGTGACCATATTGCCGACCTTGAAAAATCCAACTGAGTTCACTCCGAAAGCTGCGTGATGGCAATGGGCGTTCAATAGTGCTCGCGTCGGATTTGTTTGACCTGCCGGAAACCCGTCAATATTCGTCTGTGTCGACATATCCTCGGATAGACTCATTCGCCGTCCATTGATCTGCATCTGCACGGGGTTTGTTCGGTCTTTCCTTATAAAATCATTCATTCTCGGTCGACAGCGGAGAACCAGCCCGTGTTGCCGCCAACTGCTGCGTTAGTGTCATGTTTCGGCTTGTTGTGTCTGAGCTGGCTGACGATGCAGGCCGTTCACGAGCTGGGCCACATACTTGGAGCTGTGTTGACGGGGGGCACAGTCAATCATGTGAGTCTTCATCCGCTGGCAATTTCCCGTACTGACGTCAATCCGAACCCCGTTCCCGAAGTTGTCGTCTGGGCAGGACCGCTTGTCGGGTGTTGCCTGCCGACGTTGATTGCGTTTGGCTCGCACGGCTTCTTGTCGAATACGATCACCAGACGAACACGGAACACGACCCGCCAGGTACGCAGCTTTCTGCTCTTTTTTACAGGATTCTGCCTGGTCGCCAACGGGGCCTATCTGGCTATCGGGACATTCTACAGTGTGGGCGATACGCGAGGCATGTTGCGAACCGGGGTACCGGCCTGGGTTTTGTGTGCACTCGGTACCGCAGCCATGTCCGCCGGTGTCTGCATCTGGCACCAGCTGGGTTCCGTCTGTGGCTGGTTTCACAGTCAGGATCGCAGCGGGAGCGAAGCAGCCGTTATCTCTTCGGTCGTGCTGCTGGTTGTTGCACTGGAACTCTGGCTGTGCGGTTGACGGTTGTCAGTTGCAGTTTGACTACAGGGACATCCGGTGGAATCAGATCATCCGGCATAATCCGGAATGACGATAAAACGCCTGTGTGATCATGTTTTGCGATGGAGATTCGCTGATGAGGGAGTGCACCGAATGAACGTGTTCCGGCAGATTCTGCTGGTACTGTTTGTGCTGGCCACTGCTGCTTCTGTGTCAGGTCAGGAGCCATGGATCAGCCGTCTTTCAACGCGTCACAGTATCGGCGACGGTGTCGGGTATCAGGACGGATTGACATCAGTCGACTGGTTTCTGCCACTATTGCCAGGTAAGGACGATGATCTCTGGTTCGCAGATTTCAGAGCCATGGTTTCCAATGATTACGAATTCAGCTCCAATGTTGGAACCGGCTATCGCTGGTACACACCAGAACAAAACCGCATCTACGGATTTAACGCGTTCTGGGATACGCGTCAGTTCGATGGTTTTACGTTTAACCAGGCCGGAGTAGGTTTCGAAACACTCGGTGAGCACATTGATTTCGAAGCGAACGGTTACACTCCGGCCGTCAACGACACGAATCAGCGCAGCCTGGCTTTTATCGGCAACAACCTGTCAATCCATACCGTGCACGCTTTGTCGGGAGCTGACTTTTTGCTGGGATATAACATCCCGGCGATCCACGAATTTCACACTCGAGTTCTTGGTGGTGGCTACTACTTCGACTCCAACAAGACGGCAGACGCCACCGGCTGGCGAGTGAAACTGGAAACCGCATTTCGTGATTGGCTGTCAGTGAGTGCGGTGGCTCAGGACGACGACCTGTTTGGCCGCAATCTAAGCGTATCAATCGAACTTCGAAAACCGATTGAACACAAATCGGATGTTGTTTCCAGTTCAATGCGACACAAGTTCCGCAGTCATTCCGGCGGTGCACACGATGATACAATCCGACACCGCCTTGCAGATCCCGTGCATCGCCAGCAGCAAATCGTACTCACTGAACACACACACCTCGCAACAGATCCGGAAAATGCCCCTCTCACGTTCATTCATGTAGTGCCCGATGCTGCCGGTACTGGTACGTTTGAGAACCCATACGGTTCGATTGACACTGCGATGGACGATGAACTTGCTGAGACGAGTATTGTGTATACGCCACAGGGCGGAACCTTCAATGAGACCGTGACGCTGGCCGAAAATACTCAACTAAGATCGAATGGACCATCGCAGTTCGTTACATCTCTGCAGGGTCCTTTGATTCTTCCATTCTCCGGAACC
The DNA here is from genome assembly GCA_022447185.1 of Fuerstiella sp. Classification (GTDB taxonomy): domain Bacteria; phylum Planctomycetota; class Planctomycetia; order Planctomycetales; family Planctomycetaceae; genus S139-18. The sequence goes on from JAKVAY010000067.1 coordinate 26,453, forward strand.
ACGAGCGACCTGACGATGCTTCCATCCGTAATCAACGGCAATGTTAATCTCGAAGATAACACTGTTGTTAACGGTTTTGCCGTCACCGGAACCGTACAGGGGAACGGTGTGAAAAATGCCACAGTCGATACCAGCCGCATCCGCCAGCCTCTGGCTATGGATGCCATCGCACTTACCAATAACTCCACCGATATCACCCTAAGCAATCTGCTTGTTGATCAGTCGGGAGCTCGCGGAATCGGTATCGAAAACAGTTCGGCTAAGATCTCGACGGTCACCTTGAGTACAATTACTGGCGACGCGATCGAGATCAATAACGAAGCAAACGCAAACACGGTCTCCATTGCCGACACTACGATTACCGGAACAACAGGCGAGGGTATCGACGCCAATTTAAACGGAGAAGGCAACCTAACGCTCTTCGTTCAACAATCGTCAATCGCGTCAACGGGCCATGCATTTTCCGCCGTTGCAGATGCGGCGCCGGCCGGCGATCTGACCGTTGCCATTGCCAACAGCACTGCCACTTCAACTTCAGGGACGGGGTTTACGGTGGATGGTTCCGCGGGAGCGGGAACAACATTTGTATCGCAGTTTCAGGATAACACAGTTGGCGAAGCGACCGCAGGAGGAGCCACCTTTACTGGCGTCGTCTTTGATGCCGATCCCGGTGCTGAAGATCCCGTTAGCTTCAGCAGTCTTCTTGTGGGAACAGCCACAGGACGTGTAACCGGCAACGGTGTCTCCTTTACAAATACCATGGGTGATGTCGACATGGGCAACGTCGACATCTTCAATGTAACAGGTTCCGGACTTTTTGTGAGCACCACCTCATCGACACTCACTCTGCGTAGTCAGGCAGGCAGCACAATTGATACCAGTGAAGGTCCGGCATTGAACTTTAGTGCATTGAACCTCAGTGACGTGAAAACAGCGTTAGTCTTCGATTCCGTCGTTTCCGTAAACAGCCCAACTGAAGCCGCAGCATTCATCACCGTTGATGGTTCGCTCGCCGTCACGACCACGGTGGTCACCGATGCCGTCAACCCACCGTTTCTATACGACAATATTCCGGACCCGTTTGACGTCAGCTTTGGCAACACCACGATCAACAGTCTGCAGGGCCCGCTGATCACCGACAATGAAACACACATCGGCGATACGGATGGTCTCCCCGATGACGACGTGATCTACAATCCGCTGCAGATCATCTATCCGTAATACCGGGATCTGTCAGCCCGGATTAATGATGATGTGAAACAAACCGGGACTGGTTTAGTGCCGTAGATTCAAGGTCGATATCACATTCACTCACCCTGGCAATGTGCCTGCTCCCTTTTGTCAGGGCAACTCCATGTGTCTCGGAAGCAGGAACGGCGCCGAGCCAGTGAGTGTCGCAATTGTTTCACAGGGCGAGCCAGGGATTCATTTATCAGCAGAACTATCGGACTGAAAATTGCCGGAAAACATTGAATTGCGAGCAATATTTCGGAAAAGCTGGCACATCCCGCCGATTTAAGAGACAATGTCTGGCACTAGCGTGATGGGTTATTGGTGGTGCGCGGCGGCCTCTCTGAATGCCTTCGCGCGGTTGCTTGTGCCGCTGTCGTTTACGTGTGGGCGAGTCAAATCCATGAATACAGCAAAATCGATTTCTTCGAATCCAATGGGCCGTCGCAGCTTTTTTGAAGCAGGATCGCTGGCTCTGGGTGGTTTGGGCCTGAGTGATTTATTGAAGGCACGGGCTCAGGCAAAAGAAGATCGAGTTGCAGCGGTAGACACATCCGTGATTTTGATTTGGCTGCAGGGCGGGCCGAGTCACATGGAAACGTACGACATGAAGCCGGACGCCCCTCTGGATTATCGAGGACTGTTGTCACCAATTTCCACGGTCGTACCAGGGCTGGATGTGTGTGAGTATCTTCCCATGCATGCTGCAGTGGCGGATAAATTCACGATCATCCGATCGATCGCACACAATTTTGCCAATCACGCGGGAGGAGCAGGGCGGTTTCTTTCAGGTTACAATCCGATCAGAGTCCTCGATCCCAAGGCACAGTTTCCGTGTCTCGGTCCTGTCGTATCAAAAATGCTGGATGGCCATCGCGATCCAGCCATGCCGCGGTATGTTGCCTCTTCTCAAAACGTGTATGGAGGTGGCGGCGCCGGTCTTGGGCCGGCGTACCTGCCGTTCACTGTTGGTGGTGATCCGAATTCACCGGATTTTAAAGTCAACAATCTGTCGCTGGCTCCCGCAATGAGGACCCGACTTGACGATCGACGTTCGTTGCTTACTTCCATTGATGACCTGCGGCGAGAAGTCGATTCGTCAGGTCTGATGGATTCAATGGATCAGTTCAATCAGGAAGCCGTTGATCTGCTGACCAGTGAAAAAGCTCGGGAGGCATTCGACCTGTCAAAGGAAGACCCTAAACTTCGCGACAGGTATGGTCGTCACAAATGGGGGCAGCGAGCACTATTGGCGCGTCGACTCGTTGAAGCAGGTACCAGCTTCGTCACTATGCAAATGCAGAGTCCAGGTATTGAAGGCGGGATTGGAAACTGGGATATCCACGCGGTCAACGGCCACTTGTATGATGATACACGCGCCCGCTTGCCTGTATTCGATCGCGCCATTGCCACTCTGGTTCAAGATATTTACGAACGTGGTCTCGACAAAAAGGTGATGTTGGTCGTGACGGGTGAATTCGGCCGCACGCCTCGTATCAATTCGCGAAAGGGAACCGCGTCAAAAGTCCTTCAGCCGGGCCGTGACCACTATCCCTATGCGATGTCAGTCCTGGTCGCTGGAGGAGGTATGGAAACCGGTCAGGTTGTCGGATCGACAACCGCAAAGGGTGAACGACCAAAGACCCGCCGACTCGATCCCAACGATTTGCTGGCGACGGTTTATCGACATCTGGGGATCGACCATCAGGCGATGGTTCCGGACACCAGCGGACGTCCTGTTCCGCTCATCCCGCATGGTGAGCCGATTCGCGAGCTGTTGTAAGATTCTGTGCCGGGATTACAGTTTGGTGGCCGGTTCCTGCCAGCCCGCTTCAGAATCCGGCGACCGACCCACAGGACCGCAATCGTCCGGGTATCGGATCAGCTACGAGTTGTCCTTCAGACTGTAGCACACAACTGACTGGCCGTTTCGAAGGTACAAACGTCCATCAGACACCGCGGGAAACGTCCACACCACCTTGCGGTTTCCGATGACTTCAAGTGGGTCTATCGCATGGAATCGACCGGTTTCGGTGTAGCCATGTGGATCGAGCGTGGCCGAAATCAGGTCGCCGGTATCGCCGAAAATCAAATAACCGTGTTCTGTTTTTGTCAGGAATGCTGAGGCATTTGATTTTCCCTGTGGTCCGTCCTCTCCGGACGTGGGGCGAGCTGTTTGCCAAATCCGTTTGCCATCCGACGCTCGCGCGCAAACAAGAGCCCCACTGCGAGTGTCGGTACCGTACAAATAGCCGTTGTCAAAGATCGCCCCAGCAGTGGCCAGATAGATGGAACTACGAGGATTGCCTCGCCATAACACTTCCGCTTCTGGACGGTCGGTCGCCAGACGGAACATTGCGGAAACTCCACCCACTCCCGAAGCATACAACAAATTTCCTTCGTGGATCGGCGGAAGAATCGACATGCCGAACCCCGGTTTCAAGGGGTGATTCCAGTATTCGTGGCCGGTCGTCGGATTCAAACTGTGCAGTGCACTCGGATCCCAGATCAGCAGTTGGTCGGTTCCACCGGCCCGGACAACTGTTGGTGAACAGTAGCCGATTGCGGATGCGGACAGGCTGCGCCATTTCTCTCGACCAGTGCTTCGGTCAAATGCGACCACCAGACTTCCGTCGCCTCCCACCAGACATATTACCGTTTCCCTGTAGATCAATGGTGCCGCTGAGTGTCCCCAATGAGGAGTTTCAGCATTGTAGTCCAGGGCGAAGTCGGAATCCCAAACAACTTTGCCGGAATCAGCACGCAGACAAATGAGGTTGCCTTCGGCACCGAGACTGTAAACCAGTTCATCGTGGATCGTGGGAGTTACTCGCGGGCCGCTGCCATACGACACAGCGTACGGCCGATCGTATTTGTGTTCCCAGACTGGTGTGCCCTGAACGGCGTCGAAGCACAGGATACGTTCTGTTCCCTTAAGATGGTCACGGCTGCCGGGATTGTTCGTCACACTTCCGGACGTCTTCACGTAGTCTGTTACGTAGACTCGGCCATTTGCCACCGCCGGTCCCGAGTACCCCAGATTGATCGGCTGCTCCCAAAGTTTCTGCAAACCGCCATCGGGAATCCTCGCGATCATTCCGGATTCGTGCAGTACTCCGTCTCGCGTAGGGCCGTTCCACTGGGGCCAGTCGTCGGCTGAAACCGGTATCGTCTGCACCGCCAGTAACAGCAGTGGGCCCCAAAAATAATTCAGTCGAAGAAACATGCAGGGCAACATGCTGGGATCCATGGTGAGGCACCTGTTTGAAATAAGTTCGTTAGAGCATCCAGATCCCACAGGCACGTGAAGAACTCTGCAGGACGCGCGGTGTATAATACATCGTGCAGAAAGTTGCGCTGTGTCACGAGGTCGGTTTCGCAGATCTGTTGATTTGTTCTGAACAAATATTCCGGGTGTAGTCATAACAAATTGAAGATGTCTCGTTACGCGTCACAACTGTAGCATATTTGTAAATCCTGTTTCGCTTCACTTTGCGTAGTCAGTGTCGCGTTCGGCTGGTGGCGGACACCGATGGACCCCGTGCTGCAGTTCCGATCCTGTTTATCCTGTCAATATGAGTCGATCACTGATTAAGATCCATTCAATGACATGATATCTTTTTGCACAGGGTGGCAGTCTGCTGGCAAGGAGTTCCCGGTCAGCTGAGTGGCACAAGGTTTGAAATACGATGACATCATTGAAGCAGCAATTTGTTCTGCAAAATTTCTCCAACGATTACCAACTGGTAGACGGTGAAGCGATGCATGCCACTCATGGTAATCAGTTCCAGATTCCACCCTCTGTGGTTAAGCGGCATGTTGGTACTGGCCACTTTGTTGAAGTACGGATTGACTCACCTCGGTTTTCTGTACACGACGACGATGTTGAACAGTGTACGTGCCCTTCCTGCCATGGTGAAATGTCTGATCCGATCCTCAGGCACGACCATCCTGCCTCGCTGGTATCGATTACTCCGCAAAAAATTCCGTCGCGAGGCTGGGGAGAAGACTTCTGGGTACGGATCACAGAACGGGAGGACGACTGTCTCAAAGGAGTCGTGGACAATCCGCTGATTGAGACACGACTCCATGACATCCATAGCGGGGACGAAATCATCCTGCAGGAAAAGCATGTGCTTGCCGTGCACACCAGCCATCGAGCAGACCTGGTGCGCCGTATGAGTGCTGAAGAATTAAAGGAACTGGCGGTGTGGCTTGGTTCGATTAAGGACTAAAGCGCGGGACCAAACCGATAAGATTTTATTGGCGAGCAGGGTACGTTCGCCTCTTGTTCCTGCGTCACCTGTCACGCGGGAAGTGATACCTGGGGTTCACTGTAAATTTTCTGCACGCCGCTCATCTGACGCTGTCTTTCCAGGTTATTCGTCCCGTGGCAAATGATTCCGTGCCACGGGACGAAACTGTTCCCCGCTGGAATTGGCGGGATTTACGGACTTGTTTTACTGTGATAACAGGCCATCAGGCCTCTCACTTGGTTTCTGTTCCGGATGAAGACCGGAGAAGACCTTCAATTTCTAAACCAAAAAAGCGAATCAGTGACGGAGAATTCTGTTGGTTGTCTTTCTGAGCCGAATCTGGAACTGGCTGGCAGTTGATCGGCGATTGATCCTATGGTCGTTCGCGTTTGGTTTTGTTTTTACGGGTCTGGGAATCATTCCGCCGCTTTTGGTACGACAAATGATCCGCGGTCTGGAACAACCTCAGGTGGCTCCGGGATTCGTCTGGCTGGCTCTGGCTGTTGCCGGTGTCTATCTGCTTCGGGGTGTGTCGCGATATTTTTACGGGCTGATGTCGCACATCGCCGCCTACCGTACGCTGCATCGACTGACGAATGCCGTTTACACCCACCTGCAGCGACAGCCTCCGTCCTTTCAAAGTCGTCGACACTCGGGTGGACTGGTGGCTCGGACGATTGGAGATGTGCAGGCGGTTGAGGACTTCATTGCACACGGAATTCCGGAAACTTTGCTGGCGATCGTCATCCCGATCACAATGAGTGTCGTTCTGTTCGTGTTGAACTGGAAACTGGCAGTGATCGCGTTGCTGCCTCTTCCTGTTGTTGCCGCCGCAGCATATGGACTGACCACACGTGTGAGAAATTCCTGGAGAAATGTGCGTCATCGTTTCGCCGAGCTTTCTGCACAGATTCAGGACCATTTGTCGGGGCTGCCGGTGATTCAGTCATTCACTGCTGAGTCTGAAGCAGCATCACGGATTGATCGTGAAAGCCGTGAATACCGCGACAGCATTATTCATGCCAACACCTGGTCGCTGTTACCGGCAGGATTGGTCGAAGCGTCAAGCGGCGCTGGTTTGGTACTCATCGTACTCAGCGGAGCGTGGATGACCGGAAATGGCCCGATGCAGATAGATGTGGCTGACCTCGTGGTCTTTCTGATGTATCTCAGCCAGATTTTTCTGCCGTTTCTCAGGCTGGCCAATATGACGGAAAACCTTCAGAAAGCAGCAGCCAGTGCAGCCCGTGTGTTCGATTTACTGGACGAACCACTGGGAATTGTCGGAAAACCGGGTGCAACCGCACCTCCACACATGACATACGACGTCGCGTTCGAGCAGGTGGATTTTAGCTACGAATCAGGCAGTCCGATTCTGAACGAAGCAACGTTCCACATCAACGAAGGAGAAACTGTAGCGCTGGTTGGTGCTTCCGGCGTCGGCAAAACAACAGCCTGTCATTTGCTCGTGCGATTTTACGACGTGGATTTCGGAGCGGTACGACTCGGTTCTCACGATGTTCGCGACCTGCCGCTGGATTTTTTGCGTCAGCAAATCGCACTGGTTTCGCAGGATGTTTTTCTGTTCAGCGGAACGATTCGTGACAACCTTCGTTTCGGGAATCCACATGCCAGTGATAAAGAAATCCAGGCGGCAGCTCGCGCGGCCAGTGCCGAGGAATTTATTCTTTCTTTCCCTGATGGGTACGAAGCCCGTGTTGGAGAACGAGGCGTCAGGCTGTCGGGTGGCCAAAAGCAGCGAATTGCTATTGCGCGGGCGTTATTGAAGGACTCTCCTGTTCTTGTATTCGACGAAGCCACCAGTGCGGTCGATGCTGAATCGGAGGCTGAGATCCGTGAAGCTGTGATTCAGGCGACCAGAGGACGGACTGTTTTGATCGTCGCGCATCGGGTGTCGACCATCATGGATGCCGACCGCATCGTTGTTTTCAAAGACGGTCGGGTCGTTGAAACCGGCACGTGGAACGAACTGGTTGAACGACGAGGCCATTTGTCAGATATTTGTCGGCTGGAGGAAGACGCAGTCTGGTGAAGTCGACAATGATGCTGTTTGACCGGAGTCAAAACTATCTCAATGTGGATCTCGTGCTGTTGTTCAGCAGGGTCCAACATGAGAAACTGGGACTGGCAGCACTGATGTTCAAATCATCAACTGCAGGATGTGTCTGGCGGCGGGTATGTTTTGCATCATGTGACGCTACTGTTTGTACGGTCCATTTTGACATGCTGCGTCAACTTCAATTGAGTCGACGCATTGCTGATACTTTATTTGTTGCTCACGCCGAAAAGACCCAAATAATGCGAATCGTTCAGTTTGAGATCCCCGGTCAGGGTCGCCGTACCGGCATCGTCGATGACGATGCCGTTATTGACCTGACGTCGGTACGACCTGCGTGGTTGAGAACAATTGACATCTTTCACGAATCGGACAGGACCGGCCGACGATTCAGCGAATTACCAAACGAAGCTGCGAAACAGTCCGGTGTGAACCGGCTTGACTATTCATTGCTGCTCAATGCCCGGCCCGGCGGTGACGTTCCGTTTCTTCATCCACCCCTTGATGCGGCAGACCTGCATCGCGTTACCATCACCGGAACCGGACTCACGCACCTGGGAAGTATGCAGTCGCGTGACAGCATGCATGCGCACGAATCTGAGGACCAGTCGCAAATGACGGACTCAGCAAAAATGTTTGCAATGGGTCTCCGGGATGGCAAGCCGGCTGGAGGTCGGCGAGGAGTTTCACCCGAATGGTTCTATAAAGGAAATGGCTGCAACCTGCGGGGACATCGCTGGACACTGCAATTGCCGGGATTTGCAGATGACGGTGGCGAAGAAGCCGAAATCGTAGGCTGCTACGTCATCGATATGCGGGGTATCCCGCGCCGGATTGGTTTTGCGCTGGGCAACGAGTGGTCGGACCACGCCACTGAAAGAGTTAACTATTTGTATCTGGCGCCGTCCAAGCTGAGGCAATGCGCCGTTGGTCCTGAGTTAGTGACGGATCTCGACTTTCAGGAACTGAAGCTCCATTGTGAAGTGATCCGTGACGGTGAGATTATCTATGAAAGTGGCGAATTGCTCACAGGAGAGCAGCACATGTGCCATTCACTTGCGAATTGTGAGGACCATCATTTCAAGTACCCACAGCATCGCGTTGTCGGCGACATCCATTTACATTTTTTTGGCACAAGCAAATTGAGCTATGGAGAACGCGAATGGAAATATCAGGAAGGCGACGAAATCCGTGTTACTCCGGATTCCGGTGCTGCCCTGATCAACACGGTTCGCGCAGACGGTGAAGCGAGTTCCGTGGTTGCAGTTCAGCCAGTTTAACACACTTTTCAGCGATCCCATGGGAAGCCGGAGTTTGGTGGGTTGGTGAATCGCTTCATTCGAATCATGAGCTTTCCGCCGGACCCGGGAGCCAATCGCACCGTAAAGTGAGTGTCGTCCACAGCCAGGGTCCTGCCATTATAGCTGACGTCAAGGAATTGATGTTCAGCGTAGCCACCAGCCTGGACAACAAATGTACGTGATTCTGTCGGATTCACGTTTACAAATGTTACGACAGTTTCTGTATCTGTCAGTGACTCAACCAACACGGCGACGTCGTCTGGTACACCGGCGCGACGTCGTTCCGGATCGAAATAACGAAGTCGGGCCTTGAGTACGCGTCCGATCCCGCCGGGAGTCGGACCACCGAGCATCAGGTTGACCAAAGTCCCGATACGTGCCGGGTTATAGCCCATAGGATCGTCGGAAAGACGAGTGTCCGGTGTTGTTGTGTCATTTCGCGAGGCTTCCACACGCGCTCGAATCTCACTGATGTCACTCTGCAACTGTCGTTCCGGAAACTCCGGGTCGTTACCTTCCAGATATCCATACCAGCCGCTGCTTGTGTCCATGCGTCTGAGGTCGTCTCGGTTCATCGACATGTAGTACACCGTGCTGGCGCCGGCGTTGTATCGGCTCGGGCTGAAATTATACCAGCCGTCATCTCCGTACGCCGACGGATACATCATTTTGCCATCGATTCTTTTCCCGTTCGCGTTGATGCCGTCGATTGTTCCTCGCCAGGCGTCGAGATATTTTTCATCAGCGGTCAACATATACGCGTTCACGAACCCCTGGAGTCCGATTGCCACGGTGTTGCGGTTTGCATAGGTGCCTGGGCTCTGTGGGACCTCAACGCGAAACCCCCAGCCATACACCCCACCATACCATTTACCGCCGGCCGCACTGCCGATCACTCCATCGAGTCCGACATTGCTGGGAATGATGCCGCCATTTTCGATACATCGTGCCACCCAGGCATCGACATATTCCAGAATCCAGTTCCTGTATTTTTCATCGCCTGTCAACATATACGCGTTCACTGCCAGCGAAGTCGCGGCCATGTTTTGAGGATGATCACCGATGATATCGTTGTAATCTTTAAAGTGAGCGACCATCTGCTCATAGTTCTCCTCACCGTGAAGTGGCTTGAAGCGATTTTTGACTTCGATTGGATCGCCTGCCCAGTCAAGGCCGGTGGCTTTACGAAGCAGTGGCCCGCGGCTGCCATTAAACATACTGCGAATGATCCTGTGCTGGGGATCGTAGTTTGGTGCCTGTGGATCTTCATTCATGTAGAACCCGGCGTATCGCTTGATGCGTTTTTGGTTCTGTGTGTTGTAGGGGTCTGACAACGGCATGACGTTGAACACTGCGAGACCTTCACCGTTATGCAGCCAGTCCATCATCACAGGGAATTCTTTGTAATACATCCCGTCACGAGCGAACGGTACGTCAACAGTTTTGGCTTCGGTGTATTGCCGAAGATGGCCTTCCCACATCGAATTGCACATATCAATGATGGAGTCGTCACCACCAATCGCGTGCAGGATGGGCCAGCCGTTCAGATTCTCGGGCGCGTCATCCGGTCCGTCGTCCCCTCCCCAGCGTTCCACACAGAGCAGGTAGCCGCGAGAATCGAAGTAGCGATCGTAGAACTCCTGACATGCAGGCGTGTGAGCTTCAATCAGTTCTCGTTCCAGAAGTGCCCAGTAAGGAGGCGCCATGGGACCTTCCACGACGACCTGAACGTCCGCGACAGCGGGTGCCACAAGAACCAGAATCGATAATCCAGCAAGTGCGCGTATTCGTTGAAATTTCAAAGTTCATTCCTCTGGTTAATGGACTGTTCCACCAACATTATCCTGGCGAAAACCACAGCCATGTGCCAGCAAGAGCTGGATTGAGAGTGATGTCGTGATGCTGATCTGCAACCTGAATCTGAGCGTAACTCTTCTTATCCCTCGGCTTTGCTTACTACAGGTGCAACCGGTCGACCTCGGAGAAACAGGGCGAGTGGCAAAGTCAGTGCGGGCGTGAGGCAAACCATTGCCAGTGACGATTCCAGACTCCATGATCGTGATAATCCGCCCACAATCACCGGTCCCGCGGACCCCGCGCCCCAGCCAAACCCCATGACGATGCTGGAGATCGTATTGGCGTTCTCGGGCGACAATTCCTGGCCCATGACGATGTGCATTGTATTGGTGGACAGGATAAAAAATCCGGCCAGAGCCAGGAGAGTCAGCGAGGCAGACAGCGAAAGGTCGGTTGCGTATAAAAACAGCAGGGAAACAGGGACTCCGGCCACGACCGAGATCACCTGCAGCAAACGACGATCACAGCGTCCGGCCAGCATCCCCCAAACAAGCATCCCGAGCGCCCCGGCACCGCTGAAGCACATGGCTGAAAGACCAGCCGCCGTGTTTGGATGGCCGCGTTGAATCATGAGGGTGGGAACAAAGGATGTCAGTGAAATCTGCACGGCCGAGCGGACAACCACGAAAATATAGATTGGCAGCAGCGCGGGACCGTGTACCCCTAAAAACGTCCGCACTTTCTTTTTGACGTCTCCGGATACGGACGGAGTCGCCACGACCGAGTTGGGCAAAAACCACACCAGTGGCAATACCAGTAATCCTGGAAACATCAGCCACCAAGTGCTCTCCAGGCCATATTGTTCGGCAAACATGACGTACAGGACGGGGCCAAGTGCGAATCCCGTAGTGCCCGTTGTAATGAAGACAGAGACTCCCCATGTCGGATTATGTGGCAGAGATTTCGCCGCCAGTACTGCGCTTGCGGGATGAAAGGCTGCAACGCCAAGGCCACCTACCACAAGAACAAAGGCAAGTACCATCGGAAATTCAACGATTAACCCGGCAACGGACAAGGCGATTGCTGATGTCATCAGACCCACGCCAACAAAACGTCGTGATCCGAAACGATCTGACAGATATCCGAATGCAAGCTGACTAAACGAAGTTGACGCCGAGTAGAGCATCGCAAGCACGCCAATCCGTGTTGCGTCCAGGCGCGCCAGTGCCATCAATGGTCCAAAGACCGATGCGTAAGAGTCGACGAAGTAGTGAAACAGGCTGATCACGCCCAGCGAACTCAGATTCACCGGACGACGATTTCCGTCAACAGATTTCACAATGGAGATTTTCACAGGTGTGTCTTACACGAAATCGACAGTTCTTACAGCCATCATTTATCGAGTCCCAGAATCGCCAGACTGTTGCGATGAATCAGTGCTTCAATTTCGGTTGCATTTAAACGTGGCAGGGCTGTCCCTGCGAGCTGATCGTTCAGGTTACGCAGGCCGGTGATTGATGCATCGACCGTCGTAAATGGATAGTCGCTTCCAAACAAAACTTTGTTCCAGACCCCATATTCCTGAACGAGCATCAGGCTGTGGTAAAGCTGAAAAGGACGGTAGTGCAGAGCGCTGATGTCTGAGAAGACATTTGGGTGTTTGCGGATCACGGCCACACATTCGTGTTCATACGGATGTCCGAGATGAGCCATAATAATCTTCACTTCCGGAAAGCGGATTGCCACTCGATCAATATGGCGAGGAAGGGTGCAGTCCAAAGGTGCCTGGGCCACAAACGTTGTACCTGTATGCAGGAGTACCGGCAGCGAGTGCTGAGTTGCGTACGTCCACAGCGGATCGAGTCGTTGGTCGTCCGGTCGAAATCCGGCGTACATGGGCATCAGCTTGATTCCTCGTAACCCGAGTATCCGGTGACCGTCGTGCAGTTCCTGCTGCCAGGCTTCCTGGGTCGGATCGAGCGACAGGAATCCGATGAGCAGATCGGGATGTGCCGAAACGTACCGGGCAACGTGCTGATCATCCACCCACAGGCCGCTGAGTCGTGCTTTGCCGCCGAATACGACTGTTCGATCAACCTGAGTCGCACTCTTAACATATTGTTCATAATGAACGGTCAGGTCGACGTCGTGTTCTGCCCTCGCTCGGCACGCCTGGAATCGGAATTCGTCGTTGAAATGTTTTGGGTACAGCCATGCATGGCTGTGGACGTCGATAATCATATGTGCCTCGCAGTTTCTGTGGCCACTTGATGGCGGTACCAATCAATACAGCCAAGCAGGAAGTGCCCTCGTCTCACGCCGACCGGGGTTTGCGCACAACGTCAGTCGGACGAAAAGTCTCCATCGCAACTTCAACAGCCTGCGATCTGCTGTGTTGAAGCAGATTCTGTGTCTGCTTGTCGATCGAATAACAGCGTGATCAGGAGGCGGATAGGATGTCAGGCAGTGGCTCGCAATCATGTTCAGTCAGTTTATCCTGCCGAAACATAACTCTCACTGGAGATCATAAAACATGCTCGTCGGATATGTCAGCAACGAACGCTTTGTCGCGTTGGGTGATGTTCTTTTTGAGTTTCGAGGACAGAATGGTGTCATTGCCACACGGTCGAATATCTCAGGCGCTGTCTATGCCGATCTTGAGCCCGGACACTACGAAGTCGTGCTGGGTCGTGACGGTTACGGTTCCAAAATCATCAGTATCGAATTAAACGAAGGCGAACCATATCAGTTTCGACTGCTGTCAGATTGTCTGTTGGGCTATGTCTGGCCGAAGTGTGTTAAGGTGGGCGACAGGTCGGAATTTCGAGTGCATGCCGTCGAAGAATACGAACTCGAATTGTGGCGTTACGGTGCTGAAAAGGAATTCATTCGTCGGATTGGCACATTTGATGAACACGGACCACGTGCCACCATGCAGATCACGCCCGATGGTGACTACACCCAGCATGGTGTCAAATGGAACAGAGATGGTTACCACAGTCAATCTCTGAATCAGTTGATCGAGGCACCTCAGCGATCTGGTTTGTACTACTTTCACGCTCGGAACAGGTCCGGCGTCTTCTTTTCGTTTCCATGGGTGGTCGCTCCGGAAAGGCCGGTTTCGAATGTGGCGGTTTTCGCATCGGACATCAACTGGAATGCGTACAACAGCTTTGGCGGGCGCAGCAACTACATCAACGCTGACCGGCTGCCGCCAGTGCCCATCGTCAACTCGCGGCTGGAACTAAAACGGTACACCGAAAAAGAACATCGAACCTATGACTCCGGTTCGTACGAATCGCTGTCCCTCGATCGTCCGGATCCTTACAACCATATTGATGAACGCGAGGAGTTGACTGATCCAATCGCGGGACGTCAGGGGTGTCACATGGCGGCAGCCGAATGGAGGTTGCTGGGATGGATGGAACGGAGTGGGTTCGATTACGACCTCTACAGTGAAACCCAGTACCATTTTGATCAGCTTTCACTTGACGAATACCGGGTACTCATCATCAGCACTCATCCGGAATACTGGTCTGCGGACATGTATTTTCGGCTGAAGGACTGGGTATTTAACCGCGGCGGCCGACTGATGTATCTGGGCGGTAACGGCCTGAACTGCGAAGTGGAATTCCTCGACGATCATCGCATCGTCTATCAAAACACAAAATGGAGTCATTCTGAACCGCAAATTGCTCCGGACGGGTGCGTGTATGAAAGTCGGTTTGATAAACGTCAGGAATCAGAAGCCAATTTACTGGGAGTTGTCTTTTCAGAATCCGGTATCATGACCGCTGCTCCTTATCAGGTGAAGGATGCTGACCACTGGTGCTTTGACGGTACAGGTCTCAAAAACGGCGACACATTCGGCGAACACAGCCTGCATCAAAGAGTACCCGGAGGAGCGTCTGGTCATGAAACTGACAAAGTTTCATCTCAGTCACCTTCAAATGTACGTCTGCTGGCCAAGGGGCTGAATCCAGACAACGGTGGAGGTGAGATCGTGATTCACGAACGAGATGGCGGTGGGGCGGTATTTTCTGCAGGATCGATCTGTTGGCCGAGTTCAGTCTTGGTTGACGAGGCCGTGTCGAAGATTACACAGAACGTCCTGCGCCGTTTCCTGGAGACCGGGAAATAAAAAGGGGATATGAATGCTGTTTGATACGCACACCAATTTGATGTGGTATCCGGAACATCTTTCGGATGAATTTGTGGAGTTTGCCTGGGAGGCTAAACGGGCAAAGATGAAGCTTTCTGAAGATGTTTACTTTGCGGGCAGTGATCTTATGGAGGCCAATGCCTTTGATTCGAGGCCTGAGCAATTGCTGGAAGCAACGGTCGATGTCGACAAAGTCATTGTGTTTGGTATCAAAGCACCTTTCACCGGGATCAACTCGGATCAGGAACTGATTGCGGAATTCGTAGCGGCTCACTCAGACAGATTTATCGGCTGGTGTTCTGTCGATCCCAATGATGAAGACTGCGTTGATCAGCTGGAGCACTATGTCAACAATCTGGGGCTTCGAGGTCTGAAATGCTCTCCGATTTACCAGAACTGGAATCCACAGGATCCCAAACATCTGCCCCTGTTTCGGAAGGCGGAGTCTCTGGGAATTCCCGTTAATATTCATCAGGGCACTTCGTTTGTCCGAACAGGACCTCTGAAGTATTCAAATCCAATTCAGCTGGAGGATATTGCTGTCGCCTGTCCCGATCTTCGAATCGTGATCAGTCACATGGGACACCCGTGGGAAGATGAATGTGTCGTGCTAATCCGCAAACACCCGAATTTGTACACAAATATTTCCGCTCTGCACTATCGGCCACTGCGGCACTATCAGGCATTTATTTCTGCAATCGAATACGGAGTGGAGCACAAACTGATTTTTGGTTCCGACTTTCCATCTGCAACAGCCGCACAGGTTATTGCCGGTCAGTCCAAAATCAATGATGTGGTTATTGGTACCGGTCTTCCGAGGATCCCGGATGAGATGATTCACAACATCATCTATGAAAACTGGAAATCATTTCTTCCGGAGTACCGGTGATACAGAAAACGATCCAGAGGGGTGTGACGGAGCAGGTCGTAATCCCGGTGATGTGAGATATTCGTCAGACGGAGATGACCAGCGAGAAGTTCCGGCAACGCCATTGAAAATCCGACAGCCAGTAAGTGTGTTTGTCCACATTGAAGCAGCAGACAGTTGTCGAAAGACAGGATAACGAACTGCAACATGCCGACTGTCGTCCGTTACGGTCTACGGGGACATGTCTTTCCCGGTCCCAAATTCGTACAGCAGTTATGCAGTGATACAGCGAAATGAGGAAACCGAATCGAATGATGGATGCTGTCGGGTAACGCTGTGAAAAACCGTTACAGGTTGTGTTTTTTTTCGCAGAAACGGCGGGGACCACTGAAGGTGAGTCGATGTAAAAATTCTTAGTTCTAGATATTCATGTTCCGACTGAGCTAGAATGTGCTGGTTCGTCGTCGGATGATTGATCAGCATCAAACAGCCAAATTCGGGAAACGTCATCGAATTCACTATGAATGACAATTTCCTCAAAACTCAGCTGAAACTTAACGTCTGGCGCACGTTTCTGATCGGGTGTTGCTGGTTGCTTTCTGTGTCCATGAGTCCTCCATGTTCGGCGCAGCCGCCACCGACGGGGCCCTTAAGTACATTTGTGGATAACTACTGTGTTCGTTGCCACGGCCCGGAAGAGCAAAAGGGAGAGTTCCGAATTGATCGGGCGCCTGCAAAGCTGACCGACTCCCGTTTCGTTATTCACTGGGGAAAAGTGCTGGAGCGACTGACTTCGGGAGAGATGCCCCCGCCGGACGAGTCACAACCGACTGAGGAGGCTCGCGGTATCAGTATGCAGTTGATTTCGGACTGGATCAGAGAAGCCGACGCGGCCCGCTATGCTGTGTTCGAACGTGTGAGTTTGCGACGACTCACCCGCGACGAATATGCCAACACGGTGCACGACCTTCTCGGAGCGACATACGTTCCGGCCGATCCGGGCAATCTGCCGGAGGAGCCGGCATGGCATGGGTTTGATCGAATCGGCCCGACGCTCAGTTTGTCGCCGTCACATCTGGAACGGTATCTCTCTGCCGCGGAAGCGGCACTCGATCAAGTGCTTCCATCGAGCGAGGGCTCCGCTGCCCCGCATCTGGACAAATGGCCCTTCCACAAGATCGTCGGCGGGAATACGGATCAAAGCCCGGAGGCGCGGACGCGGGGCCGTAAAGTCGTTAAGCCGAACTCCAATCTCAGGGCGACGGTGAACGATTGGCATGGTCAGCAAATACCGATTTCCGGCAACTATCGGGT
>JAKVAY010000068.1 GCA_022447185.1 Fuerstiella sp.
ATTGACCGTAGGGATTCCCATGCGATTGCCGTAGTCACGCACACCCGCAATGACACCCTGCATGACAGCACGGGGATGCAGGATGCCGGGGGGCAGTTCATCGGCCGAAAAGTCCGGCCGAGCAAAACAAAAGACATCAGTGCTGCAGACAGGTCGAGCACCCAATCCGGTACCCATAGGGTCCCGGATCACTCCGCCGAGTCCGGTATTGGCTCCACCATAAGGTTCAATGGCAGATGGATGATTGTGTGTCTCGACTTTAAAACACACGCTCTGTCGATCGTCAAATTCGACGACACCGGCATTGTCACGAAAGACACTGACACACCAGTCGTCGTCTCCAAGTCGTTCCCGGATCTGCTGTGTTGCGAGAAAGATCGTTTCCTGCAGCATATTGTCAAATCGCACCTCGCGCAATGTTTCACCGCACGCATGCTCTCGGTAGTGAATTCGACCACCAAGTGTCTTGTGTGAACAATGTTCACTCCATGTTTGCGCAATCGTTTCAAGTTCGATGTCGGTGGGATCCCGGTCAAGTGAGCGAAAATGATTTTGAATCGTCTGCATTTCCACGAGGCTGAGATACAGCTGGCCTTCACCACTCAGACGTTCGAGTGCCGAGTCATCCATGTCCCGGATTGCAACACATACCTTCTGAAAGTCATATCTGCTCCCGACGGACAGGTCCGTGAGCTGCAGCGGACCTTCCAGCACATACTCAATCGCATCATTTGCCAGAACTCGAGAAACCAGCTGACTGCGATCACCTTCACTGAGTTCACCGCTCAGTCGGTACTTGCGACACGTTGCCACAGCTGTGACATTCAAACTCCGGCGAATCAGGGCATCCGCCGCGTTTCGAGCGATGCTGTCAGTCACTCCTGGATGCAACAGGACGTTGATGCAGCCACTATTGTTCTGTATGGACGTATTTGGCAGCGCGGTGACCTTCATTTGTTCGACAACACGATCGTACAACAGTCCGGGAGCTGTCTCAGTAATCTGTGATTCACTGATGTCTCCCTGAACCAGGAAGGATCTGGCAGACTGGACAGCACTTAGCCCCTGGATTCCCAGATTTCTTGCGTCATCCAGAACCCGTTGACCTTCGTGGTCGAACTCGGTCACTGCTGGCAGAATCTCTACTTCCCACAACATACTGGCATCGATCCTTTAGCCGCGATTGGTACGGCGAACAAAACCATACAACAATTCAGCAAATTTGTTTGTCACACTTTCTGATCCGATTCGATCCAACAGCAATACGTCTGTCGGAGCTTAGCTTGTGGACGAACACGTGATCAGGAATCGCTCGGGACAGTACGAAGTATTCCAAACCCTGCTTCAACCTGCCACATGTCACACAACGAATTCCAGGTTGTAGTGCTCCGATCTTCGACCTAGCATCCTTCGTTCTCAAAGAGTCCGCCTGAACTCAACTCCATCACGACTACGTTTGTTCCTGTCTGGAACTGCCACACTGGCCTGGCCACTCCAGATCGACCGATACCGGCGCGTGGTCACTGACTTCCAGACCACCTTCACGATGCACTATCGCCTGCTGGACGAAAGGCTTCAGAGAAGAATTCACCAGCAGATAGTCAATTCGCCACCCTCGGTCCAGTTCTCGAGCACGACCACGATTGGACCACCAGGAGTAAGGGCCGTGAACGTCACCAAAATGCTCCCGGGTTGTGTCATGCCAGCCCGACTTGAGCAACCGGCTGAACCACGCTCGCTCATGGGGCAAATACCCGGATGTGTTCTCGTTCGACTTAGCATAATAAATATCCTGTGATGTGTGGGCGATGTTGAGATCGCCACCGAACAGAAATGGCCTGTCACGTAGTCGAGACGTCGCCCAGCGGCGAAATCGCCTCATCCAGCGGTCTTTGACTTGTTGCCGGTGCTCGCCTGATGAACCGGACGGCAGATAGACGCTGGCGATTCCCAGACCGTTGACCGTTGCTTCAATCAGGCGTCCTTCGTCGTCACCTGCCCGATCCACATCCATTGAAATCAGGGTGACAGGATCCCGCGACAAAATAGCTGTTCCTGAATACCCTTTTTTTGCTGCGGAATTCCAGATCATGTGCCATTCGTTGAAGCCGTTCCATCCACTGGGAAGTTGTTCTCTGAACGCGCGCACTTCCTGCAGAAGCAGCACGTCGGGTGAAATAACCTCAATGTGTTTTTCAATTCCCTTGCGAATCGCAGCACGAATTCCGTTCACATTCCATGTTGTTATTCTCATTGGTGCGGCTGTCTGTGTGGCAAAATCAACAAGAGGTCAATCGCGACTATACGCGTCCTGTGGATGTTGTTCCAGTATCCACTTCCGGTGTACGCTGTCCACATGTACAGACGGCACTTCAGATTTGACAGGGATCTGCTCTTCGGTGCCATCTTAGTTCAACCACAATGCGAAAGGCGTCGGCCTGTGGATCGTTCACTGTCTGCAGTCGTTGAGAACCGCTACGACACCACTCGGACTGGCTGAAAAAACCCGCCTCGCCGCTGTCCGCTGTTACCGGCAAACACCATTTCGATGCGTTATCATGCATGTCGCACAGACCCCACGCATTGGGACGTCAATGTCATACCTGGTGCATGTTGTTATCGACGTTGCTTCGGCCCCTTGCAAACTCAAACTTCGCGACGCATTGTCCTGAAAGCCTCTTCGTCCAGCACCGGTTTCGGACGTCGAATTCTGCAGCAACGAATGTCGGTCGAGACAATGAGAGACCACAATGTCCAAGGATCAGATTTCAACACCTCGTTGAGATGCATCTGAATATGTGCCCGGAAGGAAACCTGCTGTTCGAACTCACTGGACAACAGGTGAAGCCTGAATTCCCCACAGTGCGACTGTCTGAGCATCAGTGGATTCGTCGGTCACTTATTGATGCTGTTATCAGAACACTGACCGAATCATTCGTCCACGACCCACGTGTCACCGCTGTTGAACAGAGCATCGAGGTTGCCCTCACCCAGTTGTTCACGGGCATGTGTCACCTGACTGCGCACTGCTTCATCATACACCGGACGCTCTACGTCGCGGAACACACCCAGCGGTTCCGGAAATTCCGGATGTCTCATTTGAGCCAGCAGGAATGCCAGTGACGGATCTTCAGCATTCTCATCGTGGAACAGCAGGTCGTCTTCAGAGATTCCGCTGCTGAGTTCCACAACCTCAATGCGGCCGTGCGCGTTAAGACGAACCCCCTTATCACGATCTTTTCCAAAGATCAGAGGCTTGCCATGTTCAAGATAGACGATGTTGTCCTCTTTCTCGCCCTTCTTGGAAGCATAGTAGAATGCCCCGGAATTAAACACGTTACAATCCTGGTAGACCTCAACGAACGAAGTGCCTTTGTGTGCCGCTGTTCGTTTAAGAATCGCCGTGAGATGCTTGATGTCCACATCGACAGCACGAGCGACAAACGTTGCTTCACAGCCAATTGCGACGGACAGTGGATTGAGTGGATTGTCAACAGATCCATAGGGAGTACTCTTCGTCTTTGATCCCAGAGGACTGGTTGGTGAATACTGTCCTTTCGTTAAACCATAAATCTGATTGTTGAACAGCACGATATTGATGTCGATATTACGTCGAATCGCATGCATCAGATGATTTCCGCCGATTGACAACGCGTCACCATCTCCGGTGATGACCCACACCTGCATATCCGGCTGCGCCAGCTTGAACCCGGTGGCAACAGCTGGAGCGCGTCCATGAATACTGTGGAAACCATATGTATTCATGTAGTAGGGAAAGCGGCTGGAACAGCCGATTCCAGATACAAAACAGAACTTTTCTCGCGGGATTCCAAGGTCCGGCAGTACCTTTTTCATCTGAGCCAGGATGGAGTAATCACCACAACGCGGACACCAGCGGACTTCCTGATCACTGGCAAAATCTTTGGCCGTCAGTTGCGGCAACAGGCTGGACATGGGACAAAAATTCCTGAATTGTCAAAATGGATTCGAGCGGAACAGTATTGGCTGGTTCAGTTTGCCAGTACATCATTGATTTTTGAGATAACTTCGCTGACCTTAAAAGGCTTGCCCTGAATTTTGTTCAGCGAAATGGCATCCACCAGAAATCTGCTGCGGATAATGAATGCCAGCTGTCCAAGATTGAGCTCCGGAATCAATACCTGTTTGTAATTTCGAATGATGGATTCCAGATTCTTTGGAAACGGGTTCATATATCGCAAATGGGTATGCGCAACAGATTTACCGGCTTCCTGACACTGCTGCACCGCTGTACGGACGGAACCGAATGTGCCACCCCAACTGATCACCAGAAGGTCGCCGGATTTAGGGCCATTCACTTCCTGTTCCGGAATGAAACTGGCTATACCCTGTACCTTGCGAAGTCGGGTATCTGACATGTGCTGGTGATTGTCAGGACTGTACTCGACGTTGCCGGTGACATCCGCTTTTTCCAGCCCACCAACTCGATGTTCCAGCCCCGGTGTGCCGGGACGGACCCACGGCCTTACCAAACGCTCGTCGCGCAGATACGGCTGAAAACCATTCTCCGTGTTCGCACTATCCGGATGATCGACATGAATGGGGGTCAACTCATCGATTCGCGGGATCATCCAGGGCTCTGCACCATTTGCAATGTAACCGTCAGACAAAATCACAACCGGAGTCATGAATTCGACGGAAATTCGCAGTGCTTCCTGCATCATCCAAAAACAGTCTCCGGGTGTGGCCGGAGCGACAATTGGCAACGGTGATTCACCATTGCGTCCGAACATAACCAGCATGAGATCCGATTGTTCGGTCTTCGTCGGCAGCCCGGTACTCGGACCACCCCGCTGGACGTCTATAATCACCATCGGCAGTTCAGTAATCACCCCCAGCCCCATTGCTTCACCCTTGAGGCAGATTCCCGGGCCACTGCTGGCCGTTACGGACATTGTGCCACCAAAGGCCGCCCCAACAGCAGCCGACATCGCAGAGATCTCATCTTCGGCTTGAAACGTTGTGATGCCGAAGTGCTTAAACTTGGCAAGTTCATGCAGGATGTCGCTGGCCGGTGTGATTGGGTAACCGGAATAGACCAGATCCAGGTTGGACTGTCTGGCTGCCGCAGCCATGCCCATGGCGAGAGCTTCGTTACCCGTAATTTTCCGGTACTTTCCCGGAGCCAGCTTCGCTGGTGGCACTTCGTAATGAACGGTGAATGATTCTGTTGAAAAACCGTAGTTGGATCCACCTTTCAGAGCACGCATGTTTGCTTCAGCAATTGCGGGCTTCGAACCAAATTTTGCGTTAACCCAATCTTCAGTGGGCTTTGGATCACGGTCGTACAGCCAGTAGACCAGTCCAAGCGCGAAGAAGTTTTTACAGCGATCGGCTTCTCGCTGAGACAGTCCCAGACCTTCGACTGAATCGCGTGTCAAGCGGGTCATCGGAACCCGATGAACACGGAAACCTGCCAGGGCATCGCCATCATCGAGCGGACTTTTGTCGTATCCGGCCTTGACCAGATTAGATTTCTCGAACGCGTCTTCGTTGACAATCAGTGTGCCACCGCGTTTCAGATCGGCAACATTTGATTTGAGTGCTGCCGGATTCATTGCGACCAGCGTGTCAACTTCGTCACCTGGAGTAAAAATGTCCTGACTGGAAAAGCAAATCTGAAAACCGCTCACACCAGCAATGGTACCGGCCGGTGCACGAATCTCAGCCGGAAAATCCGGTAGAGTGCTGACATCGTTTCCGAACGCTGCTGAGACATTCGTAAATTGCGTGCCTGCCAGTTGCATCCCGTCTCCACTATCGCCGCAAAAGCGGACGACAACAGTGTCGACTTGTTCGTGTTGGCGACCTTCGGGCGCGGAGGGAGTATCAACTGCCGACATAACAAAACCTTAACAGCCTGAAGAACAGAGTCTGACCTGTTCCAGATGTACATTACTTTTTCGAGATGTACATTACTTTCTGAGGTGGGAAGAAGTGCGGGGTCAGGGATCAGACTCCTTCGACCATCGCCTGTTTGAGTAGACACTGCCGGTCCGGAATAAAGACCTGTTGCCGTGATCTGCTCCCGACATTGTGACAAGACGTACCATCGAATGCATCGTGCCAAAACCGGCAATTCTGTTGGATTTTCACCAGTATCAAAATCCGGAATGAGGGCCTTGTATCGTTCGACGCATTCGGAGGCAACTTCAATCGGTATTCTGGCTGCCTGATAACCTGTTTTTCACATTTCACCGTTTGTTGCACTAACAGAGAATTTCATCGACAGGCAGCCCGAGCAGGACTACAGAATGTCGAAAAAACACAATGCTACGGGTTTGGGCCCGCTCAATTCAGGCAGTGAACTCCAGCGTGCTCTTAATTCCGGCATCCACAGCTGCACAATGCTCCTCGAAATTGAGCATGTCCAGCAGGCTTCTGCCCTCCGCCATATTCCTGAGTAACAGAGCTTCCTTTCGGTGAATCTGTTCGGCAAGCGGTAATACTGCTGAAAATTCAGCGAGTGTCGCAACGACGATTCCATCATCGTCACCTAAGAGAATATCTCCGGGGTGAATCACAACACCACCACAGGACACAGGGACCTGTGTCTCGAACAGTTGTGACGTCATTCCGGCGATCGGTATCACGCTTCGCGCATAATACGGCAGACTGAGCGATCGGATCGTTGTGATGTCACGGCATGGACCATCGACAACGATCCCAGCCAGGCCCTTCCGATTCGCTTCAGCCGGAAACAAACCTCCCGTAACAGCACGATCACTGTTCTGTGAATCGATCACAAGTACTTCACCCGGAACAGCATCACGCAGAGCCTTGATCACTGTCAGAAAATCATTGTGGCAGGATACGGTATGCGCCATTCCTACGAGCATTCGGCCCGATTGAACGGGACGAATCGCCGAGTCGATGATTCGATACTCCTCAATCGCAGGATCATGCGATCTTTGCATTTTGTTCGCATCACAGACACAGGCAGTACTGAGCTTCAACAGTCGGTCTCGCAATTCCTCGAACAACATATCGGTACACTCCGGATGACCTGGCAACTGCTTGCCAATCAAATGTGTTCAAAGTATTTTGCAATCAATATCCGAAACCACGCCGGAACCACAAGACATGGGCGAACGATTAGCCGACAAAGTAGCGATTGTGACGGGAGCTGGCTCATCCGGACCTGGCTGGGGCAATGGAAAAGCGACCGCGGTGCTGTTTGCTCGCGAAGGGGCCAGTGTATTTGCCATCGACATCAATGCCGATGCCGTCGCCGAAACCGAAGAGATCATCAGAAGCGAAGGCGGCACCTGCACCGCACGACAGGTCGATGTCACGAAGTCGGATCAAGTCGAATCAATGGTGAACCACTGCATTGAGACATATGGCAGCATCGACATTCTCCACAACAATGTCGGTATTCTGGATGTTGGCGGTCCTGTCGAGTCGAGTGAAGAAAGCTGGGATCGTGTTGTCGCTGTCAATCTTAAAAGCATGTTTCTGACTTGCAAACACACCCTGCCTCACATGGAAAAACACGGTGGCGCCATCGTCAACATTTCGTCGATTGTGGGTATTCGTTATCTGGGTGTGCCATATGTGTCCTACAGCGCCACCAAGGCGGCTGTCCTGCAACTCACCCAGAGTGTTGCCATGCAGTATGCCGAAAAGAATATCCGAGCCAACACAATCCTTCCCGGCCTGATGAATACACCGATGATTATTGAACCATTGAAGAATGTTTACGCCGACGGCGACGTCGGCCGCATGCTCGAAATACGAAACAACCAGGTTCCCATGAAACGTATGGGAAATGCATGGGATGTCGCTCATGCCGCACTGTTTCTGGCGTCAGATGAAGCAAAATATATCACGGGTGCCCAATTGGTGGTTGATGGAGGACTGACCTGCAGGTCGTGATCAACCGGTCTTTCGATTCTGACATCCGGATCTTTCCGATATCACCAGCAACAACTCATCGTTCGAGAACATGAAAATAATGAGACCGGCCATCTGTGAGTTCAAGACCATCGAAATTTGATTTTCCTATGAGTAAGCTGGTGTTACTGAGTAAATCAACAATGAGGCGTACCGCCCAAAGTCATTTGATCGTGCGCGGTTCTCCGGATATTGTCAAAATCGGAAACTCAACTATAGGAGTCTGAAATGCCAAAGCATCCTGTTTCAGAGTTGCGAAACGTTGTCCTTATAGGCAACGGAAATGCCGGAAAAACATCGCTGGCCGATCTCATGCTGTTCAAGGCCGGAGAAACAGAGAAACCAGGATCCCCGGACGATGGAACAAGTGTGCTGGATGTCGAAGAGGAGGAAAAAGAGCGTCATCATTCCACGACGTCTCATTTTTGCCATTTCGAGCACAGGAATACTCGCATCAACCTGATGGATGCGCCCGGGCTGCCGGATTTTGTGGGCTTCGCCATCGGTGCGATGAGAGCTGTAGAAACCGCAATCATCACGATTGATGCGCATTCCGGTGTTGAGGTCAACGCGCGACGATCGTTTCAGCAGGCGGGGAATCGCGGACTGGCAAGATTCATCGTCATCAACAAATGTGACGATGAAAATATTGACTTCCCGCAACTGATGAATTCCATCAGGGAACAATTCGGCACTGCATGTGTATTGATGAATGTGCCGATTGGAATCGGTGACAGTCTGACTGGTTTGGTCGACACGGTGAAGTTGGCCGGCGACGTGCCGACTGACGTCGTGATGGATCCCGTCGCAACACATCAGACGGTTGTTGAATCGGCAGTCGAAGCTGACGACGATCTGATGACGAAGTACTTCGAAGACGGTGAAATTTCGCCCGACGAAATCGAGACTGCAGTCCTGAAGTCAGTCACCGCCGGTAGTTTGATTCCGGTGTTTTGCACCGCCGTGAGGAAGAATATCGGGGTCTCCGAACTTATGGATGGAATCGCAGCGTATGCTCCTTCACCTGCGCAGCTCAAACGTCATGTGACTGTCGATGGCGAAAAGGCCGAGATCGAACCGGATACTGCCGGACCACTTTTGGGACAGGTCGTAAAAACACGGATCGATCGGTACATCTCAAAAGTGAGTTATATTCGCCTGTACTCCGGCACACTGAAAAAAGATGACCGTGTCCAGATTATGGGTGAGTCCGGCACAGTGCGAATCAGTCAGTTGCTCGATTTCCAGGGCGGCGAACGCGAAACCGTAGACGTCGCAAGTGCCGGCAACATAGTCGCTGTGTCCAAGGTCGATCAGTTGCATACCGGAAACACAATCAGTGATGGTTCGCAATTGATCAACATGCCGCCAATTGCATTTCCCCGTCCCATGGTAGGGTTGGCCGTAGAACCGAAAACACAGGCCGACCAGTCAAAGATTTCAACGGCACTCCAAAAGATTGAAGAGGAAGATCCGTCATTTCGAGTTCACCGGGATGAACAGACACATGAGATGGTGATGGAAGGTATGAGCGAACTCCATCTCAAGCTGGTAGAAAAGCGACTTCACGATCGCGAAAAAGTGGACATCATCACTCATGAGCCCAAGATTCCTTATCGAGAAACAGTCACAGGCAAAACAGAAGGCAGTTATCGTCACAAAAAGCAATCGGGTGGTTCGGGGCAGTTTGCCGAAGTTCACATGCGTCTGTATGCATTTCCCGAAGGCATTGAACCGGACGAGTACTTCACCAAAGAAAAGTTTCCGAATCTGCGAGAGTTTCATTTTGACCAGGAGCTAAACTTCTGTTTTGTTGACAGTATCAGTGGCGGATCTGTGCCGAACCAGTTTATCCCTGCTGTAGAGAAGGGCGTCCGCGAGCAGATGAGTCGCGGAGTGCTTGCCGGATACCAAGTGCAGAATGTGATTGTTGAACTGTTCTTTGGCAAAGACCACGCGGTGGACAGCAACGAAACCGCATTCAAAACAGCAGGCGCAGCCTGCTTCCGTGATCTGTTCAAACAGGCAGGGCCTGCGATTCTGGAGCCGTTTGTCTCAATGGAGATTACTGTTCCGAATGATGGGATTGGTGACGTCACCAGTGACCTGAATCCCAGACGCGGCCAGGTCGAGGGTTTCGACGAAATTCCTGGCGGACTAACGGTCATCCACGCCAAAGCACCGCTGGCCAACGTAATGACCTATGCACGTTCAATTTCAAGTCTGACACGTGGGCAGGGGTCATTCACCATGGACTTCAACTCGTATGAATTCGTGCCTCCAAATGAGCAGGCAACGATCGTGGCTGAACACAACGAAAAACAAAACGCTGCTGCACGATAAATCACAGCTTTGAACGACCGTTATTGAATTGAACTGAACCTATGACGCAACTGTGTACGGTGACTGCCGGCATCCTGACGGTCACACTCACCATCGTTCAGGCCGCTGACTGGCAACAGTTTCGAGGACCCCGCGGTTCCGGAATCTCCAACGAGAAGAATCTTCCCGTCACCTGGGGCCCCGACGAGAACATCACTTGGAAGGCCTCACTCCCGGGTCCGGGCAACAGCAGTCCAATCGTTTCAACTGGTCGGGTATTTGTCGCATGTGCGACCGACCAGGGCAGGAATCGCGGTCTGCATTGTTTTGATCGCAGAGACGGTAGTGAACTTTGGATCCAAACGGTCCGATACAGCGAAATCGCCCCCACACACACACAAAACCCGTATGGTGCATCGACACCCGTTGCTGACGGCCAGCGTGTTGTGATCTGGCACGGTACACTGGGTTTGTACTGCTATGACTTCGAAGGCCGCGGACTTTGGCACACAGATCTGGGAGAATTCAGCCACGTTTACGGCTATGCCTCGTCTCCCGTCATTCATGATGGGAAAGTCATCCTGAATTTCGGACCAGGCAACCGAACATTTATGACGGCGGTCGACCTGAATACCGGTGATATACTGTGGCAGACGGAAGAGCCTGGAGGTTTCAGTACGCGGAAGCCGAAGATCGTTGGATCATTCAGTACCCCGGTGATTGTCGAAATCGAGGGACAGGAACAGATCATCTGCACGATGCCTACGCGGGTTGTTGCATACGATCCGGAATCAGGCCAAATCATCTGGACTTGCGACGGACCTCCAAATCCGTCCACGGATCTTGTCTACACGTCACCCCTGATTGCTGACGGGATTGGCGTCGCCATGACTGGTGCACGGGGGCCCGCATTCGCTTTTCGCCTTGGAGGTTCGGGAAATGTCACGGACACCAATCGCCTTTGGGACATCGAGAAGAGTCAGCCCGACCGTCTTGGTTCGGGTGTCATCATTGAAGGCCATATCTATGTTGCCAACGCAGATGTGGGAACCGCGCAGTGTCTTGAACTGCAAACAGGCAATCAGGTCTGGAGAGCTCGACTGCCTGGAGCAAATTGGGGATCGATCGTGTACGCTGATGGCAGAATCTACGTGACCGGTCGCGACGGTACGACAAGTGTCTTTGTGCCCAATCCAAGGCAACTGGAGTTGATTGCCAGCAACAAACTTGGCGAATCAAGTGATTCCACACCCGCCATCTCCAACGGACAGATTTTTCTGCGGACTGATCTACACTTGTTCTGCATCGGCCAGACCAGTGAGAGTCAATGAAATGTCCTAAGTGCAGTGACCAAAACGTATCTGTATCGAATAGTCGCTGTAGCTGGCCTTCGATACGGCCCCTGGCTTTATTGAACTGAGCGACGTTGGTCGTTCCGCTGGAACCAGGGCAACGTGCAGCCGGTTAAACCTCGTCGTCGAGCATCTCTGCTAACTGACGGTCGAGCTCTCTTGGTGTCACATGTTTGAATTCTGCCGCATCAAGAACTGACGGCTCAATTCCGTCGAGCTGATCCTGAATTCTTGCCTGTTCACGTCCAAGACTGTTCATCCATTCCGGTGTCTCGATGCCGGACCCCTGCCGGCCTTCCATGTAATCATCAATTTCGTCTCTCAAGAACCGAAAATTCCTTTTGGCTTCCTCTTCAGACACATTTGGAAGTTCGGGATTACACAAAGCAACTCGCGCCGTCATTCGATTGACCTGAAGTGGACCAATCAGGCGGTCACCGATCAAATCGTGCATCGTCGGCAGACGCACTCCGTAAGTGACTTCCAGCTTATGGAGTTCTTCAACCAGTGATTCTGCTGATTCACGTGTTTCGTCAGTGAGCTCTTCCTCAATCAGTGCCCCCATATCCGCGACATCATTCCGCACAACGACTTCGTGAAAATAATGATACGGCAGATGGTTCCATTCAAAACGATCGTAAAGCGATTTGATCCTCAGAAAATCCAGCAGACAATACAAACGATTACCATAGTCTGACTGCGTTGTTGTCGTGTTGTATTCCAGAAATACGTCAAAGTTGTCCACCACGGATTCGTACACGAATTCCATAATGTCGATGGCATGGTCGCGATCGATCCGCCCCTGCTGCAGATCCTCGATAACACGAATTTTCTGGTACGGAGCAACATTACTCTCAAGCTCGTTCAGGAGCGAATCTGCGCCGTGCACCACGATAGCCCGAGCATTGCCCAGAGTGAGCATTCTCGTGTGGAAAAGATCGTCTCCATATGCCTCAATAAACTCGCGAACCTCCTGGCAGCGTTCTTTGTCGTGCAGTTCTTCGACGATGGACAGTCGCATTGAACTGCTGTGCTGAGCCCACAGTATGCCATAGGAATCCATCAATCGCTGAATGCGGCTGTGAGCCTTCTTTCGCTGTCCAGTTGTTTCCAGTTTCCAGCGTTTTGCTGCGTGCAGCATCGCCTCGACAGAACAGGTCAACCCCATGCGAAACAGTCGGTCAAACTCAGTGACTGCCAGCCCGGGTGGTCTTCGGGTCCGCTCCATACGGCAGGCAGTCTGGAGCAACTGATAGGTTTGCTGCAGCAGACCTAAGCGTGGAAGTTGCCCAAGGAGCAACCGGATGATGGCCTGCAGAGTGCGTGCTCGGAGGATATCTCGGGGATTACCGCCGTTTTCGAACGGCACATACAGCAGCGGGCGGCGGCGCAGTTGTTTGAGAAATTCCGGAAACTCAACCTGGACCGCCGGACTGTCGTCCGTGAGCACACTTCGCAGAAGTCGAATCAGGTGATCACTAAACTGCGAATCTGCCTCAGTACTGTGTTTAGGGGATGCAGGCAGCAGGGCGCCAAGAAGACGTTCCGCCAGCAGAAACTGAACGGTGGTGGAAATCGCATTCTGCATCAACAGGAAACGCGACTGCATCTGGACGTCAAACTCGATATTGGCTTCTAAATCGGCCGATAATGTCTGGATTTCAAAGTCACTGATTTCTCTCAGCAGAACCGAAAATGCTTCGAGAAAGTGACGTATGGAAGATTCCCATTCGCGCAGGTGCAACTGGATCTCGTCAGATGACAGATCCTCTGGAGTACGTCGTGCCAGCGCTATTGCTGCATTGCTGTACAAAGATCCCAGCGTATGCAGGAATTTGAGACGAGGTTCGATCTGTCGATACAGAATCTCAAACTCCGTTGTTCCAGGTGAGAGACCTTCATCCACCGTGTCTGATTCGTTACCGTCATCTGTGCTGTCACGATAGACAATTCCTTCGAACGCAGATTCCCGCCATGCCTCGTCTTCGGACTGATCGTCATCAAACAAATGATCGAGGTCCGTGTGACGGTCATCCGCCGAATTGACATTACGGTGACGATCGGCAAATTCACCGAGCGACGGAACCAACCAGTATTCGCCGGCATTGGCTTCCAGAAAGGAGAACAGACGACGCAGCAACTGCCATTGATCGGAAAGATCATCTCTTTGCGTCATGAGATTCAGAAGCCGCTGAAACTGCGTATGAATCGAATGACGGCCCGATTCGAGCCCAAACGCTTCGGCCTGGCTCAACCACTGGATCAACAAACCGGTCGCTGCAATCAGATCGTCACGATCCAGCAGCGAGGAAACGACCTGCGAAAAACTTCGAGCCGACTCGAACTGATCGACATGATTCTTCCAGAACGAAATGTCAGCAGCGGCTTCGCCTGCCGTCCGCCATTCCACCAGTGCCGCAGCAACATGCTCAGCAGCAGCGACTGATTCGCGGCCACGAATTTCGGGTAAGTCTGTTACAGTCGTGGTGGCGTACTGGTCCCACTGGTCTGCCAGTTTTTGAAAATCCTGATATATGATCTGGTGATATTCGGTCTGCCCGGCGGCGGCAGCTTCGGCCATGACAAAGGAACAGGAATCAAAGATTTGTTCCATCACGTCCATCAGGATTTCGACACGATTGTCAGGAATGGCGTCTTCACGTGCTGTGAACAAGGGAAACATTCCCTGAAATCCAAGTATATTCCAGGGGTCAACGAAGCCTCCACACTGAATCCCGGCCTGCAGCAGTCTGTGACACGTCCGAAGCTGTTCCACTGCTTCTGCGAGCTGATTGCTGCGAACCAGACGGTGAATCAGCATGAGCCTTGAGCAGATTTCGGACTCAAACCGGGCGGAAGTGCAGGGGATCACCCTGGCTTCTTCACGGCTGGCAGCTTCGAATCCCATCGATGCATACAGCCATGAAAGATGCCGATGCTGTACCTGTTGTGCTCCATAGCGCGACAGGTTCATGTTGAGTTCATGACGAACATGGCCGAACGGCTGCCGGGACTCTTCTGTCAGACGTTCGAGACGTTCACGACGTTCTCCCTGAGCGGCATTCAGAAGCGTTTGGTAAAATGCGTCACGCTGGCGGGCAACCGTTGGCAGCAGTGAAGTCAGTGAGACACCGGAATCGAAGGTCTGCGGCCCCGAACCACTGATCGATGACGCCATCAGAATAGTGCCCGCCAGAACGGCCGAGGAATCGAAGAGACGTTCTTCCGGAGACGTTCCGTTGTCAGTCTGCAGCCAGTCGAGCAGAGAATCCAGAATGATGCTGCGAATCACGAAGCGACGATAAAATCCCTTGGTATCGATGAGGTCCGGATCCCATTCACCAAACATGTAGTTGGTACGTTTGTTTACCGGGTGAAGATGATCGTGTGCCCGTACATCCAGAGACAGCTCCTCCATACGGCTCAGATTGAAGTGAGCTGGTGCAGTCAGGTCTTCCGGCAGCTCTCTGAGAAAGTCGAGCGTCGATTCGAGCAGCCGCTTCCATGGACCAACGGCAACTCCGACACCACGCAGGTACAACGGAATCGGGCAAAACCGTTCTCTGCCATAGACTTCTGCTTTACGATCATTTTCCAGCACGGCTACCGGCCGATAGCCAACAAATTGGTTAAGCAATTCGAGGGCAGTAGTCAGCAAATGAACACTCTTGTTCCAGCCATGCCGACTGCCGGCCCGAAGAGTCGCTTCGAAAACACGTCCAAGAAACAAAGGAGAAAAAAAATCGGCATCGCTCAGATGAAACAGGAGATCCGAATGATGCTGACGATATGCAGGAATCACGTCGCAAAGCGCCATCGAGACCACGTTTGCGGCCTGCATCGTATCGTTAAAACCCGGCGTGTCGCTGGCCTGCAGTCGGTTCAGAACTGAAAGCAACTGATCCCTGAGATCCTCCGGACATACCGGAGCACTGGCTTCGCTGAACAGACCATTGAGGGCTGTTTGGAAGGAGGGACTGGGGGTGCCATCGGAAAAATTCAAATAGCCCAGCAATTCACGGCAGGCATCGGGCTGAGTCGATTCGGATGTGTCCACAGACATTCAGGCGGCTTGACGATCAATGTGAATATCGAAACAAATGACACTTGGGGATAACAAGGAAACCAGAACGAAAACGAAACCATCGTATCTCACAGATCGGTGAACGACAGCAACAGTAGTAATTGCAGATGAGAGCATGCCAGTGGTATGAGGTTACTTCGCATATTCAACGGCACGAGTTTCACGCAACACGGTGACTTTCACTTCCCCAGGATAGGTCAACGTCTGTTCGATGGCCCCTGCGACGTCACGGCTCAGCTTTTTCGCCTGCCGATCATTCACGTACGAAGAATCCACCAGAATTCGAACTTCACGTCCGGCCTGAACAGCAAATGCATGATCGACTCCGGGGAATCCACAGGCCAGCGTTTCCAGCTCTTCAAGACGCCGGACATATTTTTCCAGAGTTTCCCGACGAGCTCCCGGGCGGGCTGCCGAAATAGCATCGGCCGCTGCAACAAGAACCGTATAGATGTATTCCGGTCGGATATCATCATGATGACCTGCAGCCGCATGCACAACTTCTTCACCTTCGCCGTAACGTTTGAGTAATTCAGCCCCGACTGCCGGATGCCCACCTTCCATTTCATGGTCAGCCGCTTTGCCCAGGTCATGCAGAAATCCGCAGCGCCGAGCCAGTGTTCCGTCCAGCCCCAGTTGCTCTGCCATCATTCCGGTCAGATGAGCAACCTCTATCGAATGCTGCCGGACATTCTGGCTATAGCTGGTTCGAAACTGCAGGCGACCCATCAGGTCAACCAGCTTCTTGTGCAGTCCGCGCACTCCGGCTTCCTCACAGGCTTCCATTCCCATTCTTCGGATGTGTTCTTCCATTTCCTTCTGAGTTTCCCCGACGACTTCTTCGATTCGCGAGGGATGAATGCGACCATCCTGAATCAAGCGTGTCAGTGACAGTTTGCCAATTTCACGGCGGACATTGTCAAATGCTGAGACGATGACCACACCCGGTGTGTCATCAACAATTAAATCGACACCGGTCGCTTTTTCGAATGCGCGAATATTTCGACCCTCGCGCCCGATGATTCGGCCCTTCATTTCATCACTGGGAATATCCACACTTGAGACTGTCGTCTCAGAAACATGCGTTGATGCATAACGCTGAACGGCCATTCCAATGATTTCACGAGCCTGCTTTTCGCACTCAACTTTGACTTCGTCTTCATGCTTCATGATCAACGCACCGACTTCGTCGGCCAGATCGCGTTCAATACTCAGAAGCAGTTGTTCAGACGCCTGTTCTTTCGTAAGACCGCTGATCTTGTAAAGCTGTTCCCTTTCTTCCTTAAACAGACGGTCGAGCTCCTTTTGCCGAGCTTCGGTGGCCTTATTGCGCTCCGTCAGTTTTAGCTGAGTTGCCTGAAGCATTTGCTCCTTCTTACTGATACCATTCTGGAGTTCCCCGAGCTGAGATTCACGTTTGTCGGCACCACGTTCTCGGTCGCGAATTTTGTCGCGCCGTCGCTCCAGTTTTTGTTCCTGCTCTTCGCGACGTTTGAGCATCTCCTCTTTGATGGCAATTTCTTCGTCGCGACGCTGGTTTTCTGCGTCTCTTCGCGCCTGCTCAAGAATTTCCTCGCGACCCTGATAGGCGCTGCCCTTACGCAACCGATCGAAAAAGAATCCGAGCAAAATACCAGCGAGTCCGGCGGCAACCGCAGCTCCGACAATAGAGGATTCCATGGAAACGTCCCAATTTATGACGGTTCCTGACGGCCTGACTTCAGACTCGGATTCACGGACAGAACGGCGTCAATACCGCCGTTGGTCAATCGGTGAATCGACGCTGACTGGACGCTGAACACGCAGGCAAATCGCAGAATTGTCCGAAAAACCCAAGCAAATCAGCCAACGTCACTGCGTGTAACCCCGGTGGAGCCCCAGCCTTGTACACGGCTGCATGGGAACAGTCCGCGTGCAAAATCGCCAGCTGAAATGACATAGCGGACCGCCAGTCAATACTGGCCCAAACGCACCGTCCGCTTTCGCGGTTACGTTCAAACCATTGGCGCACAACCCTGACTTGAGTCAGTATTAACGCCAGCAGCGACAAAAGGAGCAGTAAGGAAAACATGTCGTACGTCGGTGATCTGGAAACGATCTTTCAGGCAAACTCAAACGAACCGCTCCTGCGAGCTGGTCAGTGTGTCAAGTTCACGTCAGGATCCGAAGATCCTGATGATTATCCTGCCATGTGCATTGTCGTAAAATGACGATGTTCACAGCCAAACCTGTCATGCTAACACAGCGAGAAATCCGGTCAACCACCGGCAGAATCCGGCGGTTCCAACCATGTTTCTCCCGTCCGGACTGTCGGTGGACGTGAATATAAGCGCTGAATTCCTGATGTCGCTGAAAACCGGCTATGCCGACTGCGGCGTTTTTTCAGTACCGCACAACGGGCTGCTGCTGGCTGTGTCCGGCGGCGCGGACAGTATGGCTCTTCTGCATGGGACTGCACAACTGTGGCCGGACAACACATCTGGGCTTGTTGTGGCACACGTCGATCACAATCTTCGAGGAGATCAGAGCAGGGCAGATGCTGCATTTGTTGAGACCACAGTGGAAGAACTGGGTTTGCAGTTCGTACTTCTCAGCGGCGACACAGTCCAAGAGCAGCAAAAGTCGGGAGGAAGCACCGAAGAAGTCGCTCGACGGATTCGCTATCAGATGCTGCAGTCTTCCGCTCACAGTGCAGACATTGAATATGTCGTCTGCGGTCACCAAAGTGACGATCAGGCAGAAACAATTCTGCACAACATCATTCGTGGTACAGGTTTGCGAGGCCTGACGGGAATGTGCATAAGACGCCAGCTGAATCACAGAGTTCAGCTCATTCGTCCGATGCTGGACATCACAAGGTCTTCCATTGAAGAGTTTCTTGATGACCTGGATCTAAAATGGCGTTTCGATGAATCCAATTCATCTACCAGGTACACCCGAAATAAGATTCGGAATCATCTGATTCCGACACTGGCCAGGGAGTACAACCCGCAGTTGACCGACAGTTTGCTTCGACTGGCCAGTCACGCCACTGAAGCCGAAAACCTGTCTGTTCAGGTGGCCAACCGCTGTCTTGACGATGTTGTTCTGGAGTTGCAGCCAGGTGTTTGCCGGCTACAACGAAACAAACTTGCGCTTTGGCCGGAATCTGTTGTTCGAATGGCATTGCGTCTGGTCTGGGACCAGCAGATGTGGCCTCAACAGGGAATGACCCGGTTACACTGGAATGATCTGGCCCAATCGGTCTGTCAGCCCGACGGCCGCCCGAGCAACTGCCCTGGTGTCGAAGTCTCGATGACCCCGAAGATCGTTCGTATTTTTCGCTGTGAACTTTAATTCGCTCCCGGTATCAATAATTCTATCACTATTTGATAATCCAGGATTTGCTGACCGATCGATTCCGAAAGCTAGCATCCAGAGATGTCTGATTTGGTACCAAATAGTTACTGACTTAGTCCGGTCAATTTCAGAAACACAGGAGTTATTCATAACCAATAAAATCAGTCGCAGACGCTGCTCATTGCCGTTTTCCTGACACCTGTCGCTGCCGAAACCGGATTTGGCGACGACAAATTATGACATCTGGGGGGTGTGTTGCAGTTTCATACAATACGACGTCAATACCCCCTTTGTTCCTCAAAGAAAGCGGTCGCAGGTGGGGCTGCATCTCCAGGGTGTCATTTGTCACTAAAATTGATAAACATCTGATATGTCATTCGTTGCCACGAGTGATTAGGATTGACCTAAGAATGCCGGGCCCGGGAACGCGGAATCGGCTGTTTTTTCACCATCATCACCCTCTGGCACAGGACGGTTGATCAATGGCAAGTACCGCAGTGATGGATAACTCGGCTGACTCCAGTCCACGTCAAAACCAGTTGCTTTTCTGGGGTTGCTTCGCCGCCCTGATCGCTACCGCGTTCGGTTTTCAGGTCCGCGCGATGTTGATGGAAACCTGGGGAAGCGAGTTCGGAATCGACAAGACTCAGCAGGGTGAGATCTTTGGGGCCGGTCTGTGGCCGTTTGCCATCAGCATTATCATCTTCAGCTTGATCATCGACCGCATCGGCTACGGCAGAGCGATGATCTTCGCCGGAATCTGCCACATCGGCCAAGCGGTTATGCTGTATTCGGCTAAGGGTGAAGGTGCCTACAATATGCTCTACTGGGGTTCGATTGTCGGAGCCCTCGGCAACGGCACGGTGGAAGCCGTGATCAACCCGGTCGTGGCGACCTTGTTCCCCCGCCAGAAAACTAAATGGCTGGCCATTCTCCACGCAGGGTGGCCAGGTGGACTGGTGATTGCCGGCCTGCTCTTCATGGGCGTCGCCAATACGAATGAAGCCGGAAATATCACCAACTACTCGCTCATCATTCTCCTGACATTACTGCCAATCGTCGTCTACACCGTAATGCTCTTTGGACGGAAGTTCCCGGTCCAGGAACGCGTCCAGGCTGGCGTGTCATTTAAGGAAATGCTGCAGGAACCGGGAATCCTCTCCTGGGCCGTTGCCGTGGTGCTGGTCGTGCTGGAAGTCGGACGGGTCTTCGAGTTCAGCACGACTATCAAGTTGGGTGCGATGGCAGTCTTGATCATCCCCTTTGCCGCCTATGTCCGGAAACTGGGACGACCGATCTTCTTCCTCATGGTGCTGATCATGTGTCCGCTGGCGACAACCGAGTTGGGAACCGACAGTTGGATCACACCGTTGATGACCAACGAGATGACTATCGCTGGCGTCAATCCCGCCTGGCTACTGGTCTACACGTCACTGATCATGATGGTACTGAGGTTCTTTGCCGGCCCCATCGTCCACGCATTGCCACCATTGAAGCTGCTGGCGATCTCCGCAGCATTGGCGGCGGTCGGCCTTTACTCACTGGGATCGGTCAGCGGCTTCACGATGATCTTCGCCGTGGCCACACTCTATGGTTTCGGTAAGACATTCTTCTGGCCCGCCACACTGGGCGTGATCTCCGAACAGTTCCCCAAGAGCGGAGCGTTAGGCATCAATATGATTGCCGGTATCGGAATGCTTAGTGTCGGTACACTGGGAGCTGCCTGGCTTGGTTACGTCCAGGACGTTGACACCGTTAAGAACCTCCAGGCGGACCACGCAGCAATTCACGAAAAAACCGTGGCAAATACCGAGACAAAGTCCTTCCTGGGATTGATCGCTTACCAGAGCGTCGACGACACTGACGCCACCGATGAGGAGAAGAAGATCATTGGCGATATTCAGGACGGGTCCAAGAAGCAGGTCCTGAAAACCGCCACCATGCTGCCGATCGCAATGTGCATCAGCTACGTCCTGCTGATGATGTATTTCACCAGCCAGGGCGGCTATAAGGTCGTGGAATTGTCGGGTGGACAGCAGGCCAATGCCTCGTCACCCGACACAACTTCCAACGAAGATCAGGGCTAGGCGGAGGCAATCATCGCCAATTCGGACCAGTGGTTCTTCCTATGGAGAACCACTGGAATTCTTAACTGACCTGTAAAGGTTTGACGTCGCCATAACGCTGTCTGACCAGGTACAGTGATATCTGTCGGTGGTGAGTCGGCAGGAAGAGCCCACCGTACTCGGTCTCATTGGCTGGTCGCGGTGACCTTAGAATCAGGCCGTCTAAATGCCGACAGACAAATCGCTCACGAGCGTGCGTCAACGCTGGCCTGGAAGACAAATAGTGCACCGTAGAAGCTGATGTTCCGGTACTCAGAGAGCCTCCGACCGGTCGAGTAACGCAACCTCTGCCACCCCTCCCTGGGGTGACAAGTCAATCAACGGTCAGATCTTCAATGAGCTCATTTGCAGTGAACATCAATGCCGTAGCATGTGCTCAGCGACCTGGGGCAGCCTGCGACTGTTCATTGTGCCGTTCAGTACAGTAGAGTCATGCCTTTGGTTATCATGCGACCCTGAATTCATCCACCGGGGTCACCTGGAGGCTGCCTCGCACAAAATCTGTTGGGAAAGTCTGGATATCTTCAGCACCCACCACCTCTGTGATTGCAGAAAACGAATTCCTAGGTCACGATCCGGAAAACAGCTCAAACATTGTCAGAGAACCCACCTGTGGTCACTGCTCAACGTACAGCTCGACTGGTGACTTTAGGTTGCAAAGTAAACCAGTACGAAACTCAACTGGTCCGTGAATCGCTGCGCGCCAGTGGGTATCGCGAGGCTACTGAATATGAATCGGCCGATCTGTGCATCGTTAACACATGCACAGTGACAAATACCGGCGACTCGAAATCCCGACAGGTAATTCGCCGACTGGCTCGAAAGAATCCCGGCACGAGGACGATTGTCATGGGTTGCTATGCGACTCGTGATCCTCAGACAGTCAGCGAATTGCCAAACGTGATTGAGGTCGTGACTGACAAACGAGAGCTGCCGGATGTACTGAGTCGATTCGGCATTGTGGATATGCCGACGGGAATCAGTGAATTTGAAGGTCGGCACCGCGCTTTTGTGAAGGTCCAGGACGGCTGCATCCTGAAGTGTTCTTACTGCATTATTCCGACCGTGCGTCCGGGACTGCGAAGTCGTCGCCCTGTGGATATTGAAGATGAGTTTCGCCGACTGATCGACAACGGATATCGTGAAATCGTCATCAGCGGCGTCCACGTCGGCCACTACGGCATCGACACAAATCACCTGGAACCAGGAACAAAGCCGGAACGTCTCTGGGATTTACTCCGCCGGCTCGACCGAATTCCAGGCAATTGGCGCATGCGGCTGTCCAGTATTGAGATGGTGGAAGTTAATGATGATTTTATCAGGGCCGCACGTGACTGTGAACACCTGTGCCCGCAGTTTCACCCGGCACTGCAGAGTGGTTCCGAATCGGTGCTCAATCGTATGAAGCGGCGATATCGAGTGTCGGGATTCCTGGAACGGATCGACCAGATTCGCAAAATGCTTGGAGGCGATCCGGCAATGACGACCGACGTCATTGTTGGTTTTCCCGGTGAGACAGATCAGGAGTTCCAGGAAACTCTGGAAACATGTCGTCAGGCTCGGTTCATGAAAGTACACGTGTTTCCGTTCAGTCGCCGTGACGGTACTCAGGCTGCCGAGTTCCCGAATCAGATTCCCGGGAATGTGATCCGGGATCGAGTACAGCAACTGAGCGACCTGGAACGTGATCTGGCGTTGAGGTTCTACAACAGCCGTATCGATAGTGGAGCAGAATTGCAGGTACTCGCAGAACGACTGTCAGAACAGACTCCAGGATACGTTCGGGGTACGGATCAATGGTATATGCCGGTAGAATTTCCTGGTGGTGACTCAGACTTGGGCCGTTTTGTCAGTTGCAGGGCAATATCAGCGACTCGACATGGCGTCTCCGCTGTGCGAATTTCGTGACCGTTGGTCAGATATCTGTCATTGAGGACGGTGGTCCCGGACCCGTTGATTAACGGATCGATGTTCTCCTGGGTAACATCACGACTGTCAGAAAAACCGGCAGCCAGTCATTACGCAGGGTCGAAAAACGCCGAAACCGACTGAATTACGACGAAGGGCCTGTTCGATGACGGTATTGATTGCGATCGAAGGGATCGACGGGGCCGGGAAAGGGACTCAGGCCGAACTTATCACCCGGCGGCTGCGTGATCTCGGTTATCAAACTGATTCAATTCAGTTCCCGCGTTATTCAGCCACGTCGTTTGGCGAAGCAATCGGTGATTTTCTCAATGGTCGCTTCGGCTCACTTGAAGACGTCCATCCTCAACTTGCGGCCGTCCTGTATGCCGGCGACCGATTTGAATCGCTGAGCGTGTTACAGGAGTCGATGAACTCAAACGATATCGTGGTGCTGGACCGATTTACTGCGAGCAACTTTGCTCATCAGTCAGCCAAATTACCGAAACCAGAACGCGTCAAACTCATCAACTGGATCGATGACATCGAACACCGTGTGTTCGGTCTGCCTCGTCCAAATCTCAACGTCCTGCTGGAAATTTCCTCCAGCTGGAGTCGGGAACTGGTCGGTCGCAAGAATGAGCGGGACTACACGTCAGACGAGGCTGATATTCAGGAGGACGATCAGTCGTATTTGGAACGTGTACGAGAGTGTTACCGCAGTATTGCAGAATCCCAGCCGAACTGGTGTGTTGTGGAATGCCTTGGCGATGATGGAGATTTGCGAGCCGTTCAGGCGATCAATGACGACATTTTGACATGTGTCAGGCCGCTTTTGAGTGATCTTCTGAATCAGACGGCTCGCTCTCACTAAGTGGCTCAGCAGCTTCGGTGACGTCATCTTCGTCATCTTGTACATCAACCGTAGCGCTGATCCCGGTGCCGGCATCCGACAATGCACGTTGATGGCCGCTTCGACACAGTGAAGCATAGTCCGGAAGATCTTCGAGTCGACGGAGACCAAACATGTCCAGAAAGGCGCGAGTCGTCGCATATAAAAAGGGCCGGCCCAGCGAATCGTCTTCTCCGGCCACTCGAATCAAACCCCGATCAATGAGCTGACGAATCAGATCTGTGGACTGTACGCCCCGTACAGCTTCAACGTC
This sequence comes from Fuerstiella sp., assembly GCA_022447185.1. Taxonomy (GTDB): domain Bacteria; phylum Planctomycetota; class Planctomycetia; order Planctomycetales; family Planctomycetaceae; genus S139-18. Next base: position 24,230 of record JAKVAY010000068.1, read on the forward strand.
CGCGCGGGTGACCGGTTGCTGGTACGCGATGATCGTAAGAGTCTCCTGAACCGGCTGGGACAGCTTCATGCGATTCTGTCGCTGGTGCAGTCGATCCAGCCATCCCGCCAGAACAGGGCGAGTCAATAACTGGTAACCCGCCGCGGTTTGCTGTATTCGGAAAGCAGACAGACAGCGGTCATAGCTGGCATTGAGCAGAGCTGCCAGCTGATGAACCTCTGCCGCATCGACAAGACGTGCCACACGCGCCAGACGGCTCGCTGATGCTGAACGAGTGATGATCAGGGCTGCCTCAAGTCTCGCCATCCGATCGGATCGCAGCAGAGATCCGTCCGGACGCATTCGTGAAGTATCAATTGAATTCCGCAGACGGAAACGAGGTGAGGACAGCAACGCGATCCTCGAAAGTTCACTCGTATTTGTGGATCCTGATGCAGAACATCTCCCGAGTGGGTTTCCCGGCCGCTGCAACTGGAGCGCGGACAACATCAGTTCTCTCGGCCGTCAGAGGGGTCAGTCTGTGTTGACTGCCATTCCTCAATTTGGTGAACGACATCCGCCACAACCTGTCGATCCGTGGAGCCAATCGCCGCAAAGCGGTACCGTACGGTCCGGTTTTGCGTCGGAACGAACGCCGCTAGGCCCACAGAACCGGAATCTCCGGGTGTGAACCATACGGCCCTGGTGACACCCAAATGAGACAGATTCGGAAGTCGACGAGCGTCAGATGTCGATGGTGAGTTCAAATGAGCTTCATGTGTCCGTCTGGTCAAATCGGGGATGTTCACCATCGGTTGAACCTCCCCGAGGTCTGTGCGGGGAGCATCCAGAAGTTCGACTTCTGCGGGTTGTTCAATTCTGGATCTCAGATCCATTGAATCGCCGAACATGGCCTCAAAATCATCGGGGCTTCCGGAAAAATCAAGGCTCTCGGCTGCACCCAAATCCGTGTTTCCGAACCCAGTGTCGTGCTCGGGTGGACGGAGAAGGACTAAAACCGGCACCACAATGAGCGGTACCATCAGAATCAGCGTTGATAGCGGTCCGCCGCGTGAGGAATCCATTCCATACACCGTTTCAAGTGCGAGACAGGCAGATATTGCCGAAATCTACTGAGATCGGCAGAATGTCACAATATCATTCGCGGGGTGACTGAACGGTTGCTCTGTGGAGCATGTCTCAGGGGAGACGGTTTGGCAATATATGTGTTAAGGAGAAGTCAGGAATGCTGACGTCGCGAAAATCCATGGTCTGTTTGCTGGTCACAGGTCTGCTAACAGTCGCTGGGGTGGAATTGTCGGTTGCCGAGGAAGCCAAACAACACCCACTCATACCTGCCCTGCGTGTTCTTGAGCAGAGTCTCAAAAAAATCGAGGCCATCCCTGCTTACAGGGCAACCGTCACTAAAACGGAACGTGTCAACGACCGCATGGTCACTCAAAAAATGAAAATAAAGTTTCGCCGGGAACCATTCAGTGTCTATCTGTACTTTCTGGGGGATTACGAAGGACGAGAAGTTATTTATGTCGAGGGCAGCAACAATGGCAAACTCCTTGTACACGAAACGGGACTCGCCAGCTTTGCGGGAACGCTGAGACTGGCGCCCAATGACAGTCTTGTCATGAGCGAAAACCGACATCCTATTACAGAATTAGGTATCGAAAAATTCCTGCTTGTCCTTCGAAAGCAGTGGATCGAGCAATCGAAATACACTGAATCAAGTGTAAAGTATTTTCGCAATGCAAAACTGGGAGGGATGACCTGCCGGCGAATCGTTGTGACTCATCCGCGGCCGCGTCGCCAGTTTCCTTTTCACAAAACAGTTTTGTGGATCGACGACGAAAGTGGACTCGCGGTACGACTGCAACAATTTGGATTTGCTGTTCGCAGCGGTGCAGATCCACCCATCGTGGAGGACTACACCTATACGGATCTGCGACCGAACGTCCGTATTTCTGATCGTGACTTTGACGAAAACAACCCGAAATATAATTATTGATTTCACACCGTCAGATTCTTCGAAACAGCCTTCCGGAAAATCCCACAGGCTGTGCATGAACTCTGCCTCTGTGATCTGCGGTTTGGTGTTTGACATTCTGCACTGGTGAACTTCCTGTCCATGGACATTGTTCAAAATCCGACTGACATACAACAGTGTGCAGGTGAACGCCGTCGATCGGGTCAAACAATCGGCCTTGTACCGACGATGGGGGCTCTGCACCAGGGACATCTGAGTCTGGTTGCAGCGGCGCGGGCTGCCTGCGATTTCGTGATCACAACAATCTTTGTGAATCCAAAGCAGTTTGGCCCTGGCGAAGATTTCGAGGATTACCCTCGGACAATGGAATCCGATCTCGACTTATGCCGGGCTGCAGGCTCTGACCTGGTGTTCACTCCCGCTGTCTGTGACATGTATGTGCCTGGCAGCAGTACGACAGTGGAGGTAGCCGGCATAACGGAGATTCTTGAAGGTCAGTCCCGGCCGACTCATTTTGACGGAGTCACAACGCTCGTCGCAAAATTATTCAATATGACTCTCCCTGATCGAGCGTATTTCGGTCAGAAAGATTATCAGCAGCAAATGATTATCCGCCGAATGGTCAGCGACCTCAACTGGCATGTAGAAATCATCAACTGTCCTACCGTCCGTGAACCAGACGGGCTCGCGATGAGCAGTCGAAATCGATATTTGAGCCCTGTGGAAAGAGACCAGGCCTTAATATTGAACCGCGTCCTTGAACAGGCCGATCAACTGGCAGCAGCCGGCCAAATGAGTCCTCAGGAGATTCAGACCGGAATGGCTGAAACGCTTCGGAATGCAGAAGGCATCGAACCGGACTATGCAGTCGTTGTAGAGTCGGAATCCCTCCAGCCGATGGAGAAAAATTTCGGTTGCGCAGTTGCCCTGCTGGCTGCCCGGGTCGGCAGAACACGTCTGATCGACAACAGAATCCTGACATTCGCTGAGTGAGAAAAATTCGCTACAGTCTGTGTTGATATATTTTCTCCAACGTTCGGAGATGGCTGCATCAAACCACGACTTTGCGGGAAATCAGTGTGTCATCCCAACTCAATTGACCAGCGAGAATTTCTCCATTTTTGACGCATTGCCGACACTTCAGGTTACGTCACGGCCAGAAGTGATATTTTCCGTCCAGTCACGACTCCCGTAATTCCAGGTCCGCGTCGCTCTCAATTCTGATTCAAACATGCGAAAAGTTCTTTTACGGATTGTCTACGAACAATTCTGGCAGGTCGAGTCAGCCGGCAACGAATTACACGTCGGTATCGGATGGTTGTATGTCGTTTGGACTGCACTGGCCTTTGTCAGCGTATTGATGCTGTGGCGCAAAACCCACAGCATCAGGGAGATTGGCATTTCACTGGGATTCTGGTCACTGGTTCCAGTCGGTCTGATGCTGACTGGCCTCACGGGAAGCAAGATCGTTCAGCACGGGATACCCGTATTCGGTTATGGCTTCATGATGTTCGTTGGATTCTCGTCCGGCACGTTACTGGCAGTGCATCATGCGAAACGCATCGGCATGGATCCTGCAGTGATCATGGATCTTATGCTGTGGCTGTTGATCCCAGGTCTGGCTGGAGCACGCTTATTCTATGTGTGTCAGTATTCGGACCGTATCTTTGGACCTCCCGGCATGAATCCACTGTGGTCGTTGATGGCACTATGGGACGGTGGATTGGTTTTCTATGGGGCTGTCATCGGCGGCGCACTCGGTGGCTGGATCTTTTGCCGTCGCCGAAAAATCCGTCCTCTTTTACTCGGAGATGTTGTCGCTCCGTCACTGCTTGTCGGATCCGGATTCGGACGTATTGGCTGTTTCCTTTACGGTTGCTGCTACGGTGGAGCATCCAGTCTGCCATGGGCTGTGCAGTTTCCGCCGGACAGTCTTACTTATCAGGCACAACTGAACGCGAGAGTCATTCAACCAGGTGCGCTGTGCACAACTCCTCTGCATCCGACGCAAGTCTACAGTTCACTGCTGGCGTTTTGTCTGGCCGGATTTCTGACGTGGTGTTTCAGAAGACGGAAGTTTGAAGGGCTCGTTGTGGGATTGATGTTCACGCTGTATCCAGTCAATCGCTTTTTGATCGAGTTCATTCGCAATGATGAACAGGGTCAACTGGGTACGACTCTGACAATTTCTCAGTTGATCAGCATCGCTTTGTTTGTTTCCGGCATCACGATACTGGTCTGGCTGTCAAAAAAAAATGATTCATTCAAGGTATACGGAAGTACCGCTCAGCCCGGATAATCTGATCAATACTGCAGATTGTCAGGCAGCGCTACTCTCACACAGTACTTTTCCGCCCTGGCACTTGATTCGTTTTGAGTGAACCTGCTGATCACGACCTCATCGATCAAACGCTCGCAGGCAGAGCTGAAGCGTTTGATGCGCTTGTTCGTCGATACCAGGATCGGCTTGTACACAGTCTTGAGCACGCACTCGGATCAAGAGACGACGCACTGGAGGCGGCACAACAAGCCTTCGTTTCCGCGTGGAAAAATCTGGCTGGCTTCCGGCGTGACGCAGCATTCTATTCGTGGTTGTACCGCATAGCATTTAACGCGGCGAAAACAGCTCGAAGCCGACAACGCGTCCGGACAACATCACTCAATCAACTTCATGAATATGGCCAGATGCCATCGGACTCAAACACAGCCACACGTCCGGAGCAAACGGCTACCACGGAAGAACGCATTCAGCTGGTGCAGCAGGCCATACGATCGATTGCCGAGGAATACCGACAACCGCTCGTGCTGCGAGAGATTGACGGAATGTCTTACGATGAAATTGGTCTGACACTGGGAATTCCCGTCGGGACCGTCCGCAGCCGAATCTTTCGAGCCCGTCAGGAATTAACTGATCGACTGAAACGTTTGTTTCCGGATGAACGGTGACACCACGATCTGAATGTCCGGAATTTGTCGCTTCTTGGCACGATATTGGTCAATACTTCCGATAGTTGACCTGAACAGACGGCCGTCCGGTAATCGATTCGATCTGCGAGACCTGCAGTACCAGCAGATGCTCCGAAGCGCTGGTCACTGAATCTGTCTGGAAAAAGAATCGGCCAATGGTCCACTGGTCCTGGACAGAATAGCCTACGACGACAACGTCGTCTTTGCGAAGCTTGATTTCAAACTGCTGATCGAACAGTGGGACAATCTTTTGGCGAATTGGAAGGTGATCGTGGGCATCCTTTACAGTCAGACGCATTGTTGCACGACCAAACTGTAATTCAGGAACGAATTGCAGCAGCATCCAGTCGTCACCGGTTTCGATCGTTTTGATTCTCAAAACGCAATGGATTTCATCGCCAGCATCAACTCCAGTCAGTCCAGGAATCGTCACATCATCCGGAATCTCTGCTCTGGTTCCACGACGAATTTCAATCAGGGATTCGCTGCCGTCTGGAATAATAATCGGTACACCCGACTGTCCGGAGGCCGAAAAATACATAGGGCCTGCGCCGGATCTGCGTCGCGAGCGCTCCTGTTGCGAATGATTCTGCGAGGTACTCATCAGACTTTGAAGTGCCCATGGGTACGGTGGCTGAGACACTCCAACTCGGAAACCATTCGCATTCAATGGACGCCGGGACTGCCATTTTTGCAAAACACTCTCGCACAGTTGCTGCCAAACAGCCTGTCGCACGCGGTTTTTTGACACTGGCTGATCAATGACTGATGCGGTCAGACGAGCGATTCGTTTTACAGGAACCCCCTCCAACATATCTGCATCAATCCGGGAACGTTCTTCTTTTAACTTCTGTCGAAGCTGATCTTTCGCATCCCCCCGAAACAATGCGCAGCCACCGATACAGACGAACAGCAGCAAAACATAAAGTTCAGTTCGAAAACGCATGGACGGATTTCGGACGGTGTGACAGGATTCCGGATATATTCGGAACATGTGGCTGATGCGAGCCTGACAAAATACTGCCAATCGGACGCAGGCTACGGATCAGTCGCTTCGTCCGTCAACGTCAGACAAGTTTTGGCACTGAACAAATCCTCAGTACTTTCTGCCACCTGCAGGCGTGACAGTCAGAATCATCGAAAGCAATCCCGAGACATGCAGAATCCGCCGATTTATCGTGTAGGCGAAGGGCACGACAGCCACCGCACCATAGAAGGCCGGCCCCTGATGCTTGGTGGAGTTGCTGTGGACGCGCCGTTTGGCCTCGATGGTCACAGCGATGCAGACGTACTGATTCACGCCGTGATCGATGCATTACTTGGAGCGACCGGTCAGGGTGATATTGGCGAATGGTTTCCCGACGTCGATACACGCTGGAAATCCGCTGATTCGGCTGAACTGCTTCGACATGTGCGTGAATCCGTTATTGACGGACAATGGCGGATTCAGAATCTGGACTGTACGATTTCTGCGCAAGAGCCAAAGCTGTCCAGCTGGAAACCCGTCATTCGCAAGCGACTTGCTGGATTACTGGAAGTCAGCATCTCCATATTGAACGTGAAGGCCAAGTCCGGAGAGAAGGTAGGACCAATCGGACGGTGCGAAGCAATTGCTGCAGATGTTGTTGTGCTGCTTTGTCGCGAATCGCCGAAAGAATCTGTGTAGTCTGCAGTCGTACTGTCATTGCTGCCAACAAATGCTTCGCCACGGAAACAACCATGTCGTTTGCCGACAGCCCGCATTCCAGCACAGACCAGTATTTGCGATATCTTGGAATTGATCCAGGGCTCAACCGTACCGGCTACGCTCTGCTTGAACGTCATGCTGATGGACCAACTCTGCTTGAAGGTGGAATCATTCGAACGACACCCAAAGAATCGCTCCAGCATCGGGTCCATGAAGCCGCTGCGGGGATACGTGAGGTGGTTGAGGAATTTTCGCCCGGTGTCGTGGCGATGGAACAGATATTTTCTCACGGGCAGAATTTGAAAACAGCCCTTCAGCTCGCTCATGTTCGGGGGGCAATTCTCGTCACACTGGCAGACGTTTCAATTTCGGTCGTCCATTATTCGCCGACTCAGATCAAAAGACTGCTGACCGGCAGTGGTCGTGCTCCCAAAGAACAGATTCAACATGCCGTCAAAGCAGAACTCAAACTGGCTGAAATTCCGGAACCGAATGATGTTGCCGACGCTTCCGCCGTCGCACTGTGTTTGTATCATTCCGTGCGATTTGCAGCCTGAAGTCGGCGGATTCAGATAGAAACAAAAATTCCGCTGGGTTCCCCGGATTTCATAGTCTATTCAGCAGGAAAATTGTCTTGATTACCCGCATTACGGGAATGCTCGTCAGTCTCAACGACGTTTGTGCAACACTGCGTATTGGAGGCATGGAACACGAGGTGCTGGTGCCGGACCTTGTCCGCCGACAACTGCAGTCAAAGCTGAACGAAGAAATCAGCCTCAGAACAATTGAATTTATGGAAGGGAATCCCCAGCAAGGTCGATTGGTACCAAGAATGGTTGGTTTCGCCAGTGACGCAGAAAAGGAATTCTTCGAATTGTTTTGTTCTGTCGACGGGGTGGGTGTTCGCAAAGCTTTGCGAGCCATGATTCGGCCAGTTCGGGAAGTCGCAGAAGCAATTGAGGAACGCGATATCAAACAACTCAGTACGTTGCCAGGAGTTGGACCGGCAGTCGCCGAGCGAATCGTAGCCAAGCTGCGTCGGAAGATGGCCAAATTTGCGATGATGGTGGCGACTGATATCCCGGACAGTGGCGATCGGGACATGTTCATCGAGGCTTACGAGGCACTCATCAGCATTGGACACACGCCACAGGATGCACGCTGTCGAATCGACACCGTGCGAGAATCCAAGAAGAAGTACAAATCAGTCGAAGAGATCCTGGCGCAGATCTACCAGAATCTGCGCGAGTGAACAGAATCACCGTTCATATCGCATGAAATGAGAAAAAAATTCTGCGATTGCACGGCTGATTCTTGGCGCGTTCAACGACAGGAACCAACGAGGCGAGTCACAGCACACAATTTTCCAACCACACAGCACAAGTGACCGAATCGGATATTGAGAGACCCACTAATTGGATGCGAGATACCGGTACCCTCCAATGACCGTATCTGGCCAGCTTAGTCCTCACCGTCTCCAATTCCTGTAATCTCGAATTTCAAAGTGCCGACCGGCACTTCAGTTTCGAACTTCTCGCCGACTTTCTTGCCCAGCATGGCCTGGGCGATCGGACTGGACGTGAGAATCTTCATGACGTCGCCGTCATAGTCTTCTTCCCCGGGACCAACAAGTTCATATTGTTCCACTGTGCCGTCGGAAAGGTCTCGGACAGTAACCAGGGAACCAAAGTTGACAACCCCTTTGGGCATATCCGATTTTTCGACAATTCGACAGTTGGCCAGTTTTGTTTTGAGCTGGCTGATTTTTGCCTGGATATAACCCTGCTGCTCTCTTGCAGCATGATACTCAGCGTTTTCCTTCAGATCACCTTCATCGCGAGCCAGCTTGATGCGTTCTGTGACGGCTGGAAGCTGGTCTTCTTCCAGCACACGGATTTCTTCGCGAATTTTGTCGTAACCAGCACGGGAAATCGGATGAGGATCCATGATTTGACTCGGGATCAATTGTTGGGAGATAAAAGTCTGCGAGCAAATTCCAGTCGGCTCATCCGGCTGGATTCTCACCTTGATCATCGATCAATAGTAACGGCGGCTAAGAGAGGGGTTTCTCAGCCGCCGAGCATTCATAAAACTAACAGAAGTGTACCCATTGACGACGAGAAAGGACAGAGTACAGATGATCCTGCACCCTTCGTACCGCCGTTGTACGCACCACGGCAGGCTGAATATGTTCATTCAGAGTTCTGACGTCCTCAGAATGAATTCACCAAACAGCAATCATCAGCCCACACTGACAACATCGGGCATTCAGACATTGGTCCACTGACGCGCGCGGGCACTCTGCAGCACTGCATCGCAGACCCGCTGCGTCTCCTGTGCTTCCCGGAATGTCGGACTACAGCGTTCTCCGGTCTCAAGACTTTGAAGAAAATCGGCAACCTGATGAACAAAGGTATGCTCATAACCAATCTGCAGACCCGGAACCCACCACTTGTCCATGTACGGCATGTCGCCGTCAGTAACGTGGACTGAACGCCATCCCCGAACAACGGAATCATCCCGGTGGTCGAAGTATTCCAGTCGGTGCAGATCGTGAAGATCCCAGCGAATCGAAGCGTGCTGACCGTTGATCTCAAACGTATATAAGGCCTTATGTCCGCGAGCATATCGCGTTGATTCGAAGAGACCCAATGATCCGTTCTCGAAGTGACAGAGAAACGCACACGCATCATCGATTCCCACCGGTTCAATTTTGCCCGTCAAATTGTGCATGCGTTCTTTGACAAACGTTTCCGTCATGGCGGTTACGTCAGTAACGGAACCGTTGAGCCAGATGGCGGTGTCGATACAGTGAGCCAGCAAGTCACCAGTCACACCTGAACCAGCGGCGTCCACATCCAGCCTCCACAACGCTTCACCGCCCTGTGGAAGGTCTTCGGCAATCGTCCAGTCCTGCAAAAAGTTGGCTCGGTAATGGAAGATCCGCCCCAGACGACCATCGTCAATCAACTGTTTAGCCAGTGTGATTGCGGGAACACGTCTGTAATTGTACCAGACGGTATTGGGAACTCCGGATTTTTCAACAGCCTCGACCATCTTCTCACCCTCAGCAGGATTCAGCGCCAGGGGTTTTTCGCACAGGATCATTCGCCCGGCTTCAGCCGCAGCAATCGCGATTTCGGCATGTGCGTTATTGGGTGTACAGATGTCGATCGCATCAATGTCATCCCGCCTGATAAGCTCACGCCAGTCGGTCTCTGTCGTTTCGTACTGCCACTGATCGGCAAAGGCCTTGACTCTGTCTTCGTTGCGCCCACACACAGCTTTGAGCACAGGTCGGTGACTCAGTTCGGGGAAGAAATCATTAACTCGTTTGTAGCCGTTGGTGTGGGTACGTCCCATGAACCCGTAACCAACGAGTCCAATATTGATGGGTTTCTGAGTTGGCATAGCGTAATGACCTGTCGTAAATCCACTGCGATATTAGTATGTCAAAATTCCGGCGAGTGAACGCCCTTCAGACTGAGACATGTGCATCGCGAACCTTGATCATCGCATCAAGAATCGTATTCCATGTCTGTTGTTCTTCCAGCATCGCATTTGGGAACATGCATCCGTCCCAACAGATATGCTGAATCCCACGTTCCTCGGCACCTTTCAGCCAGTAACCGGAACACTTCGTAATGTCCAGCTTTCCGTTGGGGTCATCGGCGGGACAGTGTTTGCCGGTCTTGTCGTGGGAACCGGCTCCGTGAACTTTTCCGTCATTCTGAGCAACATGGAAATCTATGGTCCACGGACGCATCCTGTCAGTCATCGTTTTGTAGGCGGAATAAAACTCTTCTTCCGTGCAGTCTTCCTGCACCAGTGCATGTTCCGGCGCATTGTAGCCACGCAGATACAGATAGGTATGTGCAAGATCTGCCTGGAAGCCCAGTGTTTCCGGCATGTCGACCGCTTCGAGTAAATCGATCATGTCCTTCCAGCTGTGCATGCCGGCCCAGCAAATCTCGCCCTCAGCGGCCAGACGTTCACCGTGATCCGCTGCGATCTTCGCAGCGTCTCGAAACGTTGCTGCGATTTTGGCCGTGTTCGCTTTGGGATCCTCACGCCACGCGTCGACACCAAACTCTGCTGAGTCAATGCGAATGACACCGTACTGACGGACACCATGGTCATTGAATATTCGGGCGATTCGACAGGCCATTGCAACCGCGCTTAGGAATTTGTCCGTCGATTCTTTGTCACCCATCGCAGAATCACCGACAGTACCAGGCCAGATAGGAGCTACCAGTGATCCAACACTGAACCCGTGACCAGCGATCAGATCTGCAATCTTCCTTAAATCATCATCACTGGCATTCGGATCGGTATGAGGCAGGAAAAGAAAGTAGTCAATTCCATCGAATTTTTGTCCATTGACTTCGGCGCCGGCCGTCAATTCGAGCATTCGCTCAAGACTGATAGGAGGTTCCTGTCCGTCTTCGTCACCCTTGCCAACGAGACCAGGCCACATTGCGTTATGCAGTTTCAACATTGTCGTGTTCCTTTGTTTCCGTTCATACATCGGTCAGAACAGCAAGCACATCATACGCTTCTGCTTCGCTGTGTTGGTTGTTAAGAGCTGAACTGACATGCGAAAGCTGAGACGGTCGTGTACCGTCGTCCCGTACTAACATTGCCAGGCATTCTGTTCAGGAGCGTCCGGCTGAGCATCCGGACCAAAGTATCTGAGTCCAACCAACGGCTCGGTGCCGGTGTTTGCGAACTCAACGCCTTCAGCCGCGCGACTGGCAACCACAAAGACTTCATCTTCCGTCATTTCCCCAAAACGGATCATCACCGGTGACTGCAAGTGCATATTTCCAATTCTGCCCATACCCTGAACCGTGATCCAGCAATACGCACCAGGATCTTTGATGGTGCAGTTCGCTCCTGGCTGCAGTGTCAGTTCCTTCGCCGTAAACAACTGCCTGCCATCCACCCGACCGTAAACGATCCACCGGTCACACCACCCGTCACCTTCTTCACTGACAACTGGCTCCAGATAATTACTATCTTTAAAATTGGCATCAACATTCTTATCCCAGTCCAGCGCGTCAACGAGGTACACATTGTCGTCGTGGCGGTCTGCCGGAAAATCCTTTGTCAGCAATGCACGAGGAACTTCGCGGCCTTCCACCAGATTCTGGTACATCGCAAAGACGTCGCTGCCCCACTGTGGTTCATAAGTGACGAGCGACCCCGGTGCATGGAGTACACACGGCGGGATGAGCCAGCCGGTTCCGGGTTTCAGACGATAGGCTTTGGACAGATCGAGCAGACCATTCTCCCGTTCGCTCCAGCGATCCAGACAATCGACCACATCCTGCTTTGCAGTCCCAGGTTCCAGCCCCATGAATGTGTACGGGAAGTTGTTTCCGATCTGGTTCATCTGAGGAGGAAAATAGTAACTTTCCGGTTTACCCTCCTGTCCGACCAGGGCAGCCTGTTCAGCATTCTGATGCATGTGATGGGGTATTGGCCCCATGTTGTCAAAGAACTTTGAATACACAGGCCATTTCTGAAAAGAATGCCAGATGTGATCACCGATCACCTGATCTTTGAGTTCCGTGACAACATCACGCAGCAGGAATCGTTCACCGTTATGAACACAGTACGACAGTCCTTCGTCGTCGTTACGGTTATCGTTAGCTGCCTCCGTTGTAGAACCAAACCACCGTTCATCGATGCCACCTCGGCTCATGCCCAGAGCATAGTAGTCGTCCGGATGGAGTTTCAGACGTCGTCCGGGCTGCAGAAACGAACGTGGCACCCACGTTGGAGCAAGTCTGAGAATACCGTTTCCGGCAGTAAGTGCATCGGCAGCAATTTTTGCAACATTCGACATAACAGAGCTTTGAGGTTCGTTTGACTGTGGCCAAAGAATGGATTCATTTCGGGCGTGGTTACCCGTACAAACTGTGTTCGTTGTGGACTTCGATTGCCAATCCGGTGGACGGCCGGAAACCGACGAATCCGACCGGCAAACTTGGTGTCCGAATGAAAGTGGCAACCATTCTGGCGGAGGAGCACACGTTTGGAAAGTCCACAGGAAATTTCGTCAGAGACACTCCGACTCCAACAAAAACAATGTCTCGCTACGGACTGGTTGCGAGCAGTCATTGGTGTCGTAGAATATCGGAACGAATTGATGCCCAATAACTATCAGACAACTCAGCGAACGTAATCCCTATGATCAAAGTTGCGATTCTGGGAGCCACTGGTTACACAGCTCTGGAGCTGCTTAAAATCCTGGCACGTCACCCTCAGTCGGATGTGGTTGCTCTAACAACACGTCAAACGCGAAACCCGCCAGTCACTGAGGTACATCCGTCGCTCACGGGCCTGTTCGATCTGCCGTGCGAAGATCTTTCGCACGAAGAAGTTGGCAGAAGGGCAGATATCGTGTTCTGCGCCCTTCCACACACAGCTAGCATGGACGCTGTTCCGCAGTTACTGGACAGCGGCTGCCGTGTCATTGATCTCAGTGCTGACTACAGACTGGATGATCCCGGTGTTTACGAAAAATGGTATGGGCATGTTCATACCGATCCAACTCGGCTCAAGAGCACGGTCTATGGCCTTCCGGAATTGTTTCGGGATCAAATCCCCGATGCAGATCTGGTTGCAAATCCTGGATGCTACACCAGTACGTCCATCCTGGGACTTGCACCACTGCTGGCAGAGGGATTCATCGAACCGAATGGAATCATCATTGATGCAAAAAGTGGTGTCAGCGGAGCAGGGCGAACGCCCAAACAGGGGACCTTGTATGCGGAGTGTAATGAGTCAGTCACGGCCTATGGCATCGGCAACCATCGACACACTCCCGAAATTGAACAGATACTCAGTGTCGTTTCCGGCGTCTCCGTCAGCGTTGCGTTTAACCCACATTTGATGCCGATGGATCGAGGAATCCTGTGCTCTATGTACCCTCGGGTCAGGACCACAGCATCTGTTGATGAAATGATGGCAGCCTGCCGTGAGTTCTATTCAGGCCAGCCGTTCGTCCGGGTCGTCGAGCATATTCCTGCAACGAAACATGTGGCATATACGAATTATTGTGATATCAGTGTGAGGATGAATCGCGATCAACTGGTCGTCTTTTCCGCCACTGACAATCTGATTAAGGGAGCCAGCGGTGTCGCGGTTCAAAATTTAAACCTTATGCTCGGACTGGATCAGCAGACAGGGTTGATCTAAGTGACCAATAAGAATTCGCAAACACGAATCTAACTGAGCGATTTCGCTCAATTTGACGAAGGCAGAGCGGGAGAATCAGGAATTAACCTTAGGGCGACGAACCGGCTTTCCCCGACTTCGTTCCACAGCTAAATTTGGCTGACAGAGTACTCTACACTTAGAAATCACGATTGTTTCAGTCAACTTTTCAGGTTTTTCAGTGGACACAACGCACGAACTTCCAGAAAGATTTCGAGCTTCAGGATCAACCTGCGGCATCAAGGACAGCGGTCAGCCTGATTTAGCCCTGTTTATTAGTGAAACACCGGCGGCAGCGGCCGGTGTGTTCACGACCAATCGTGTTGTCGGAGCTCCGGTTGATGTTTCAAGAAACCGTGTCCCAGCCGAGTCCGTCCGGGCTGTCGTCATCAATTCCGGCAACGCAAATGCATGCACCGGAGAAGACGGGCAACAGGCAGCCCTGACCATGACCGCCGGTGTGGCATCAGCCTTGAATTGCGATCCGGAGCAGGTGCTTGTGTGTTCAACCGGGATTATCGGTGTGCCACTGCCGCTTGATGTGATTACCGCCGGTCTCCCGAAAGCAGTCGTCAGCTCTCAGAAAAACGGATCCGGTTTCCGTGATGCTGCTGTAGCCATGATGACGACGGATACGTTTCCAAAACTAGCATCGTCCGATGTCGTCACGGTCACTGGTAAAATTCGTGTGTCCGGCGCAGGTAAGGGAGCCGCGATGATCGCTCCCAACATGGCAACTATGCTGGCAGTGATTATGACGGATGCCTCGCTCAACTCTGCACAGTGCGATGCGATCCTGCGATTTGCAGTGGATCGCTCATTCAACTGCATCAGTGTAGATGGCCACATGAGTACAAGTGACACCGTACTACTGCTGGCAAATGGAGCTTCGGGATTCCCTGTCAATACCGACGCCGATGAAACAGCGATTCGTGGCGCCGTAACCAAAGTGTGCCAGGAACTTGCCACAGACATTATTCGGGATGCCGAAGGCTCAGAGCACTTCATTACAGTTGATGTCTTCGGATTTGATACTCGCCAGACTGCGTTTCAAATTGCCAAAGAAGTCGCAGAAAGCGCACTGGTTAAGACGGCCATTACCGGAAACGATCCGAACTGGGGACGCATCACCTCGGCAGCCGGCTACGCAGGGGTCGAATTCGATCCCAATCACCTGTCACTGACAATCAACGGTACTTCGGTCTACCGTTTCGGCAATCCGGTTCCATTCGACGCATCGGCACTGTCTCAAAAGATGCAGCAGAAAGATGTGCATCTTCTCCTGGAGTTGTCAGGTGGTCCCCGATTCGGAAATCATTCCGTCCGATTCTGGACGTCCGATTTGACTCAGGACTACGTCCGCTTGAATTCAGAGTACACTACGTAGCAATTGCAGGAATAATCTCCTGCAACGTGCCACCTCGTATTTCCGTGATACCGCGATTTGCATGTCTTCCGATTCATCAATCGAAACCAGTCTATCCACAGGTGGAGAAAAAACGACCGATCGTTCAACTGCACACGTTGGCCTCGTTTGCACTCACAGGCTGGAACTCAGTTCGCTGTTCAGTCGGCTCGATCGTTGCCGGCGCTATTCCGATGGCCGAATGCGATTCACCGGTGGTTTTTTTGACACCTCCATTCGCGTCGCTGTCGTCGAAGCCGGAGCAGGATTTGCAGCTCATCGGAAAGCGGCAGACGTCCTGGTCACTCAACATGCACCAGCATGGGTCGTTTCCACCGGATTCAGTTCATCGCTCGCAAAAGATGTCCGGGCCGGAGATCTCTGTCTTGCCGACGAGATCTGCGATACTCACCGGCAGTGCCTCAAACTCAACTGTCCGATTCCGGAATCCAGGCATGCCCCCGTCAGAACACATCTGGTCACAGACAGTCATCCCGCCACATTGGATCAAAAACTTCAATGGTCGGACGGAACAACGGCGTCGGCGGTAGATACCACAAGTCTGGCCGTTGCTCAGATTTGTGAAAATCTTGAAGTTCCGTGTCTTTCCATTCGAGCCATCATTGATGATCTGCATGAAGAGATGCCCGAGTCCGTGGTGAAAGCCCTTTTTGAACCGGAATCAAAGGCTTCTTCTCACAATCCACTGAGTCGCTGGGTCTCCGACCTGAGACAAACCGGGGAAGAAAAACGCTGGTTCACTCGCGCGAAATCGGCCACAAAACACCTCGAACAATTTCTCTCAGGAGTCATTCGTCAACTCGGCAACCAACTGGAATGAGTGTGAAATTTTCTGGGTGCGCAAGATTTTCGGCTGTCGGTTCCGGCCGGACTCGCATTCCGTGGCACGGGGAACCCAACAGCTTGATCCGCCCCAGAGTCACAGATATCATCTGACCCGCCAGGCTCCCGGTCGGCATTTCATTTTGGTGGCTATAGCTCAGTTGGTTAGAGCGCTGGATTGTGGTTCCAGAGGTCGCCGGTTCAAATCCGGTTAGCCACCCGTTTTCTCTGAACGTCTGCTGAATACTGCAGACGTTTTTTTTGTGCTGTCTGGGCACACCGACCCAAATCCGAAGCTTCTGTCGCACTCCGAAAGTCGTTTCGAGCATTGAACTTGTTGCATGAAACAGGGACGCTGCCGTGCACATTCAGGATTCTTAATTGCCGAAAGAGTTTTTGATTGATAAACTCACATTGATTCTCGTTTCAGAGAACAATCATTCCCGGTATTGCTCACATTCGCTTCCAAGCAGATTTAATTTCCTGGTGTCCCAATCAATCTGATTCAGCCATTCTGTGCGAGTTGAATTATGACATCCGCAACACTGGCCTGCGCAGAATCATTACGCAGAATCTCCCGGCTGGAATACATCTTGATTGGTGACTTACGTGATTTGCTCGAGTCACCGATTGATGAACAAAACCTTCGCTGGGTTTCAGCTGTTGTTGATGCGATTCTGGAAACGCTGCCAAAACAATTTGAACTCAAACAACAACAAGGAGGTTATCTGCAGGAAGTTCTCAACGTGCAGCCCAATTGGGAGTGCCATGTCATATCACTCGAGGTCGAACACGCACAAATATGTGATCGCCTGCAGCAACTGCGACATCAGTTGCCGACAGCGGTGAAAGTGAAAGTTCTGGCTCGTACTCTCCGTATCGAACTCAAAGGCTGGATGCAGGCATTTGTGGCTCACAGTCGTCGCGAATCACGTCTGCTGCAAACCGCAATGAATCTGGAAGTTGGTTGTGGAGACTGATTGCATCTCCACAACGAAACAGGTTTCACATTAACGTGCAGACTGTTCAATGTTGCCGACAACCGGCTCTTAATTAGCACGAGGCAGTTTGGGATCACTTTTAAGAGGCAACTGAATCGTCTTGCCAGTCCATGCAGCCTTGTAGATCGCCAGAATAATTTCCACACTGCGGCGACCATCAACACCATCGACCTTTGGTGCCGTGTTATTCTTGATCGCGTTCACAAAATCCTGCAACTGATCTTTGTGGCCCTGAAACGATATTGCTTTAGGATCGGCCGCTCCGCCGGATGTTGCAGAGTCTGCCGCATACTTCCGACGAATCGATGCATCCCGGCGATCTTTCTTTTCAAACTCCCACTGCAGCAAACTGTCCTGCTCTACAATGACAGTTCCCTGAGTTCCATGGATTTCGGTCTTCTTCTGCAAACCTGGCCAGGCACTAGTCGTCGCTTCGATGACTCCAATGGCACCGTTCTTAAACCGTAGTGTGGCCACACCTACGTCTTCTACTTCGATGCGTTTGTGCGCGATCGTTGTCGTCATTCCAGTGACTTCCAAGACGTCGCCCATCATCCAGTTCAGCAAATCGACCTGGTGAATGGCCTGGTTCATGTAGGCGCCTCCGCCATCCATGTGCCAGGTTCCACGCCATCCACCGCTGTCATAGTAGTCCTGAGTTCGCCACCATTTCACATAGGTATCGCCGAGTGTCAGTGTGCCAAACCGACCGGAGTCAATTGCAGATTTGAGTTCCTGATTTACGGGGCTGAACCGTGACGGAAGAATTGCACACAGCCGCACTTTGTTCATCCTGCACGCGTCTATGATTTTGTCGCAGCGTTTTAGAGTAATTTCAAGTGGCTTTTCGACGGCAACGTGCTTACCAGCATTAGCCGCAGCAATTGCTGGATCCATATGTGATCCACTCGGCGTGCAAATATTGACGACGTCTACATTAGGATCATCCATGAGTTCCGGGAGAGACTCATAGGCCTTACAGCCGTATTCAGCAGAAAATGCGTGAGCGTATTTAGGAAGGTGATCAAAACACGCCACCAGTTTTGCCCCGCGAATCGCGGCAATTGCTTTAGCATGAAAGTGTGAAATCATGCCCGTACCAATGATGGCAAATCCGGTAACCATGAGTAATCCTTAGGGAAGAACAGAGGTGATCGCTTACATGAATGCGGAGGTATTACGTCAAACTAAGTTGACTCTACAGAACTTTTTCCTGCCAGCCCACACGAGCAACCCGTTTTCCACGGTGATCTTTTGGAAGGCATCTTCAATCACGATTTTGTCTTCGCCGAGCTTGGCTCCCCCCTGGGCAATCAGACGGCGAGCTTCTCCGTTCGATTTCTGCAGCCCCAGTTTCGTGAGTAGTAGAAAAGCGGGCAGGGCACCGTCTTCGAGATCAACTGCGGGTAAGTCGA
>JAKVAY010000069.1 GCA_022447185.1 Fuerstiella sp.
ACGGCTGTACGCTCGCAGACGTGGTTGACGAGCTCACTGCCAAATTAAGTGAACTCGACAGCACCACAACCCGCCGATTTGCAGGAGCGGCAGTCTCGGATTTGTGGAGTCTCGCTGACCAGCCGATTGAATGGCTGGTTGACGGCGTCTTCTCAGCGGGACAGCCGACGATCTTTGGCGCTAAACAAAAGGCGTTGAAAACAACGCTGCTATCAGATTTGGCCGTGTGCCTCGCAACTGGTTGGCCGTGGTTACGCAAATTCGAAGTGCCAAAAAAACGACGTGTGCTGATGATCGTCGGCGAAGCGTCGGAAGGCGCTGCTATCCGAAAAATCCGGCGTGCCGCTGCGTCTTTGAATTTGCGTGCGGAGGACTTCAATGATCAACTCCGAATCGAAGCGGTCAATTTTCCGACGTTGCCATCAACTGCGGACTGTGCGGCCGTTCAACGAGTAATCAAGGAACACACGATTGAAGTCGTGATTCTCGATCCGTTGTACATGGGGCTCCAGGGGGTGAACACGACAAACCTGACTGAAGTGGGGCCTGCGATGCGCCAGTTCATGCAGAGCTGTTATCCGGCCAGCGTCGTCATCGCCCACCACATCAAAAAATCTGCGTCCTTTGACGACGCGCCGAATTTGGAAGATTTGAGCCAAGCCGGTATCGCCGAGTTCGCTGGCAATTACTGGCTGATGGGGCGGATGGGCGAGTATCAAGGTGACGGCAAACACACACTCGCTGTTCGGTACGGCGGACGTGATGAACAGTTCGGCTTGCTGAAACTGGATTTCGACGAACAGAAATGGACAGCGGATATCACCAGTTTGCTTGACCATCGTTCGCTTAAGTCCCAGCAGCGTGAAAACGAGCGAATCGGGAAGGTCATGCAGGACATCAAAAGCTATCTGACCAGGAACGGCGGCCAGGCGTCGTGTGCAGCACTGGCGGAGGCAGCCGGAACCAAACCACGCCGAGAATCATTTCAAAGTGTTATAGACGAGCTATGCAGCCACGGCGGATTCAAACGAGTAACAATGAAAACAGCGAACAATCGCACCTGTGAAGGGCTGAAAATCTTCAACGGACAAAACTCACCGGACAGTGTCCTTTGACGCTGTCTTTTGTCTGTCGGGAAGTCCCAGCTCTCAGCAGCCGCGGACACCTCCTATAGGGAGTGTCCGCGGCTGCTGCTGAGATTCTGGCAACGGACAACTGGAGCCGTGAAAAATAAAAATGATGTGTCCCCAATGCGACAGTCCCACTCGCGTGTTGCGAACGAAAACCACCGGTTCCTCGGTTTTTCGTCGCAGAGAATGCACAAATTGCAGTAGCCGATTGACTACGCAAGAACAGCCCAAAACAAGCACTCCACCGCCCGCCGCTACATGTAGCGCCGCCCACGAATATTCTATCGCTTTACTGCTGCACAGTCTCGGAATTTCTACGCACCACGGCTTGAGAACTCTCGCTGCCAGCTTGTCTATGATCGAAAATGAAGCCGAACACGAAACTCCTTCGCTGGATCAATAATCGTGCTGACAGCAAAGCAAATTACCACTATCACTAAACAAAATCGCGATTTGCACGCGGCTGCCGATGCCGTCTTGATGAAAGCTGCGGACGGAGCCACGTTGTCAGCCGCCGAGATCACATTGTTGCGGTCGTGCGGAATCGTCACCGCCGGTGAAGTCGATCGGGAGGTTGGCCGCCTACGGGGCATTAAAACACATCAACGGGTCGCCGGAACCGCAGCTGAGCGAGAATCTCTCGCCGCCGACATCGCGGAAGCAGAAGCGATAAAGGCGGAAGAACTTCCGAAACTTCGTGCCGAACTCGAGAGCGTCGTTTCCTCGATACAGACAAAAATCGATTCACTCGAAAGCGCCGTCGATGGTCCCACCAAAAAACTCGACCAGATGGAGAAACACCTTCAGCAATTGCGGCAAATCAGGATGCTGCCCGGATTCGTCCAAGACGAATTTTCGGCCCGCAAGAATCATGTTGCAAAACAATTTGCTGATTTGGGGCAGGCTGGCAGCACACTTCAAACGATGCGGGCACGTCTGCAATTGGTTGAGGAGCTGGAATCGACCATTGGCAAGCGTGTCGATCGTCACAGCGATCCGGGACGATTCGCTGAATCACAGAAGCTTTGGAACGACTCGAATGATGCGATCGTATGTCAGCAAAAACTTTCAGCGCTGGAGACAGAATGCAAAACGGCTTTGAACGAAGCGGAGGATGTTGTCGCGTCGCGGCAACCAGAGTTCGACCGGTGTATGGCTGAAGTCGAGCTCACAAAGGATTTTTACGTCATGTAACCCGTTGTGCGATCGGCCACTAATGATCCTCTGGATCACGGGCCAGGTTAAGCTTTCACGTGGCCCGGTGGCCGATCGTCCAGCTAACTCAGTGGGTCCTTTGTGGGCGAATGAAAGGCGCGAGGGTCCCTTCTCCTTGGATTTTTTTGTACGCATGGGTGCTGAACGGGCCGTTCCGTTCCGCATCGCTTTGCAAAACCCCGTTTATTTTGGGAGGGGCGAAATGCGTGAAGAACGCTTGATCACGAGCGCGAAAGACTTCGGGCTGGTGGCCCGCGCCGTTTCTGAATTGTGGCCAGTACCGCTGGAAGTTCGAGCGAAAGCTGTCCACGAGCTGCAAGTGCTAGTCGAGCACGAGGACGCAAACATTCGGCTCCGGGCCATCGAACTGCTTAAAAAGATCAGCACGCACAACATCGCAGCCGCCAAAGGCATAACGCCGACGATGCCCCTTCAGCCAAGCGATGAATCACACGACAACCTGCCCCTTGAAGAAGGACGGCAACGGAACGCTGCTAAACTCGATCAGCTGCGTCGCTTGAGCCGTCTCTCCTAACAAAGCGGGTCATTGCGTCTTCACTGGCTTCGTCTTCGGTGTAAACGCCGAATCACTATCCATCAGCAATTCAATCGTTTCAAAGGCTTCGTCTTCGGTGTATCCGGCATCCACTAATTCAAACCACAGGTCCACGAGGTCCTCACCTTCCTGGCCGCCAAACTCCAAAAAGGGCATATCGTCCAGGATGGCAGTAGACAATTTGTCGGGTTCGATTCCGTCGTAATCGTTGCAGTCCTGCCAAATAGCCCAGATGTAGTCAACGAAACAATGGTGGAGGTTCGGATGGTCATCGCCAGTGTTCGGCGAGTACAAACCTGCGTACAACTCTTCACTGACACCAGGTTGGGCTGCAGACACATTGTCGGCAGACAAAGCAGCGGTCAAAGCCAAGGTCAACGTTGCTGTGATGAAGCGTTTCATGGGGTTTCTCTCTGAAGCGGAGGAAGTTGAGGTTCTCAGGAATGAACCTGCCTGCCGCATCAGCGAGTCGCCGAATTTCGAAAACAATCACCGGTTCGGCTGCTTTGCATTAAAACAACACGGCTGCCGCAAAATGTTGCAGCAAAATGCCGCATGGAAACTGCCACAGCAAAGAACACTCCTGTCAACGAAACAGCGGTCGTTGGTCTCGTAAACACGCGTCCGTACAACAGAACGGTCTCACAGTCGTTGCCGTCCCGGACGACATCGTCTAGCGTAACCTGCAATGGATATAGACTTCGGGGCAGTGTTCATCGGGGCAGTGCTAAGCAGCGAATAAGTGAAGTTGAATGCCTCAGGTCAGGTGGCGGAGATCTATCCGGCACGGTCATCGTCAACGTTTTTGTTTTATCGTTTATTGAGCCAGTAAGAGATCCACATGTCGATTCTCACGGAATGTCAGGAGTGCTTCAAACAGTATCGGGTCCCTGACGACAAGGCCGGCCGAAAGTTTCGCTGCCGGGCATGCAATGCCTTTGTTCACGTACCCGATGGGTACGAGGATGAATACCAGGATGAATACGAAGAGGGGTCCTGGGGTGAGCAGGAAGCCCCAACCAGCCCCCCGCGGATGCCTGCATCGAAGAGCAGGCGTGCGGGCGGAGGCAGAAAGAAAACACGATCGAAGAAGTCCAAATCCGGTGCGAACACGGGTCGGATAATCGGTATCGCTATCGGCGTGATCGCCGTGACTGTCATAGGCATCTTTAATTACAGCGTGTCTCAACACAATTACATTCAGTCACAACTCGACAGGCCCGTTACAGATTTCACACAAGACGATGTCGGGATCCTGATCCAGGTCCTGGAAGGCGGTTTCGACGGGGACACATGCATAAAGGCCATAAAAGCACTCGGACACATCGGCCCCGAAGCCAAAGACGCGGCGCCGGCACTGCTGCCATACGTTGGTATGTTCGGAATGAGTGGAGCATCGGCTCCTGATGAGGCACTGGCAGCCATCGGTCCGCCGGCGGTGCCTGGAATTATCAATGCACTGCAGAGCAACTCAGAAAGCCCTCATCGACTGGCCTGGATTCTTGGAACAATCGGGCCGGAAGCAGCCGAGGCTGTGCCTGTGTTATGCGATACGCTGAAACAGAATCATTCCTCTGGACGTCGCAGGGCTGCATGGGCACTTGGTCAGATCCATGCTGATTCGAAAACAGCAGTTCCCGCCCTTATCGCCGCGTTGAAGGACGAGGATGCCTCGGTCCGTCAGAATGCCGCTCAATCCCTGTATCGTTTTACTGACGTAAAGACTGACTCTGTCTCGGCGCTCGCTGCATTACTGAAGGACAAGGACCAAAAGACTCGTTCCATCGCTCAGGCTGCCCTGCTCATGCTGTCTGAAAAAGCCGATGACGAAAGTGTTCGGAAAGCCGCTGAGTCAGCGTTTGCCAAATCCGTTCGAAATCAAATTCGGAAAGCCGCTGAGTCAGCGTTTGCCAAATCCGTTCGAAATCAAATTCCGAGGATCCAGAATGATGATGCGAATACGGTTCAGCAAACGCCCGCCGCACCTGATGAATCCGGCATAGAGACGTCCGTACAACAGACACCGAATCCGAGTATCCAGAGTGATGATGGAAATACGGTTCAGCAGACGCCCGCAGCCAAAGAACCGACCGTAGATGTCGGCAGCGTGAAGACACAGCTGGAAAAGCTGGGGGCCAAACTTGAGGTCAATGCCCAGGGCGCGATTGTTACAGTCGGCCTCTCCCGCACCCCAATCACCGACGCGGGACTCGTGCATCTGAAGGGACTGACCAGTCTGCAGGAGCTCGGCCTCAGTTTCACCTCTATCACCGACGCGGGGCTCGTACATCTGAAGGGACTGACCAGTCTGCAGACGCTCTACCTCTGGAACACCCAAATCACCGACGCGGGACTCGTGCATCTGAAGGGACTGACCAGTCTGCAGACGCTCGGCCTCAGTTTCACCTCGATCACCGACGCGGGGCTCGTGCATCTGAAGGGGCTGACCAGTCTGCAGAAGCTCGGCCTCTTCGGAACCAAAATCACCGACGCGGGAGTCGCCAAACTCCAGGAGGCATTGCCGAATTGTGAGATCGTTAAGTGACCGCCCTACCAGACCTGCCAAAGGATCTTTCACCACACGGGGCGGAAGATGAGCAAGGATGAACGGGATGAGTATCGGTGAGTGATGATCTTCGAATTGTTGACCCCACAACACAATCTGCCTGGCGTTGGTTGAAAAACACACACCAACCCGGGAAATTACGGGAAGACGGTGAGCCGGAAGTTAGAGCTTCCGACTCACCTAACTGCCCGAACCTTGGATAGAAGGATCGAGAGCTGCCATGCAGTTTACTGAAACGCGATGCGCATTTCACCGGCCCGCTGCCGATCTCTTCCGCCCAGGTTTCCATTCCGCGATGACGCTGCGCGAAGTGGCGATCATGCGATTTCAAACCACTCGCCAGGGACGGCACATCGAAAGGCTGACTCATCATGGCAAAACGAGCAAATGGCGAAGGCACAATCAGCAAGAGGAAGGACGGACGGTGGCAGGGTCTCGTGACAGTGGGACGGCATTCCCGCGGCAAGACTGTTCGAAAATGTGTCTACGGCAAGACTCAGCAGGAATGTCGCGAAAAAGTCGAACTACTGAAACAACAGGCCGGTAAGAAACTCGATTTCAAACGCGCTTCGGATTCCCTGGCAGCGTACCTGCAACACTGGCTCGATAATGTGGTACGGCTGAACAAAGCGGCACGGACGCATGAAGAATACGATTTGGCATGTCGTCTCTACATCGTCCCATTCATTGGCCACAGGAAGTTGGCGAAACTATCGGCTGAGGATATGGAATCCTGGCAGGCAGCGATGGTTCGAAAAGGTCACACAAACAATCAGCGGCTGCGAGGAATTCGAATTCTGAGGAACGCGCTCAACCGCGCCGTGAAAAATCGGATTATCGATATCAACCCTGTGCAGGTACTCGACATTCCAAAGGTCGAACGGCGAGAAGTGATTCCGCTGGAATTGGATCAGTGCAAGGATCTGTTTGCTGAATGCGAAAAACATCGCCTCGGCGATATCGTCCCGTTGGCCGTCCTGACGGGTTTAAGACTGGGGGAATTACTGGCGCTCGAGTGGTCCGACGTGAATCTGTCGGAAGGCGTGTTGTCGGTACGCAGGACATTGCAGGAATTGAAATCCGGCAAATCTGTGAAGGCACCCAAAAGCAAAGCTGGACGACGGGCGGTCAATCTGGACTCACTGGCAGTGCAGGCACTAAAGAACCGGCGCCGGAAGGCAATCAAGGAAGGCTGCCATCCGGATCATGTTCCGATCGTGTTCCCGAACACCCTCGGGAAACATCAATTCCGGGGTGAACTCACGCGACAAACGTGGTATCCAATCCGAACAGCGGCGGACCTTCCGAAGTCTGTCCGGTTCCACGACCTGAGGCATTCACACGCAAGTCTGATGATTGCCGCCGGCATTCACTTGAAAGTGATTCAGGCGCGTTTAGGACACTCAACGTTCGAACTAACAGCGAACACCTACAGCCACTTGTTGCAGGGGGCTCAAGCAGACGCTGCCGAACGGGTGGGACGACTGTTCGTTGACGCTGACACCGAGCTGGTTGATGTCAAAGTTGATGTCAAAACGGAATCTGGCGGCGAATGGAAAACAGCTGACGTGACGTAAAGTCAAAGAGCGGAAGCGGATGGGAATCGAACCCACCAGACCAGGCAAGCTGATCTCACCGGTTTTGAAGACCGGGACGGACACCAGTACCGCAAACGCTTCCGAGTCGCCGATAGATCAGCAGACGAGATTCACCCCTAAACGGTTCACTGAATGGTTCATACTGCCGCAGTATAGTCCCTTTCGTTCAAAAGGGGGTCTCTTCCACCGGATTGAGCCCGATGGAGGCAGTATCGCACCTCGTTCAGAAGAAGTGACACCGGTCCAAGGTTATCGACGACGCAGCACCTGTCCAGCATCAGCCCGCAAAGACTGAAACAAAGCAGCACAGGTTAATGGTCCACACAGTCAACCGTCACAGAAACGGATACCGTTGCTCCGATGCCTGCCGTTCACAAATGGACAGCATGACATTTCATCGTTAGTCTTTTTCAGACGAGGGTGCCTCGGAGGCAGAATAATACGGCGACCGGAATTTTTCGTGGTGGATGACCATGAAACCTGGATTCTGGCAACCTGAATAGTTATCTGACCTCGAACCGCCGGTCGGCATTTTCAGATCGTGCATATTACGTCGATATCCGATTGCCCCTAAAGAAACGGACTCGCCAGGACAGTTGTGATTTTTCGCTGTCCTGTTTTTTTTCTGAGCACAAAATTATGGCAGACACACTTTTTCCGACAACCGTTATCGGCAGCCTGCCTCGACCTGAGTGGATACGGGAAATCATCCTGGACCGCAAAGACGAAACAATCTCCGAAGACGAAACGAACCGATTGCTGGACCCGGCTGTGGAATCCGTGATGCGGCTGCAGGAACGTTCGGGCCTGGATGAAATCACGGATGGTGAATGGCGTCGGGAAAGTTATGTCAAAGTTTTTGCGCAACGTGTCAGCGGCTTCAAACCGGACTTAATCGACATCCAGCAGATGTTGTATCCCGCGGTCGTCGAACCCGTCGAATACTACCGCCCTCTCGTCCTGGAAGAGGCCGCATTTGCCCGCCCGAGAACAGAATGCCGTCTGAAAGTGACATTGCCCGCGCCGTATATCATTGGAAGACGCATGTGGCATCCGGACCATTCGAAACAGGCGTATCCTGTGCCGGAACGACTGATGGAAGATTGTGTTCCCATACTCCGACGCGAAATTGAAAACCTCATCCAAACCGGGATTAATACGATACAACTCGACGAACCGTGGCTCAGTACCCTTGTGGATCCCAGGTTTCGTGAACGTGAGGGCCTGACAGATGTTCAATACGAGATGGATCTGTGCGTCGATCTGATCAATCAGGTGCTGGATGGTTTCACGTCCATCGACACAGGTATGCACCTGTGCCATGCGCACTTCAATTACACGCACGGCACTGAAGGTCCCTATGATCTCATCATGCCTGCTCTGGCAAAAATACGGGTTGGCACCATCTCGATGGAGTATGCCACTCCCGTTGCCGGAGGAATGGAATCTTTGGCACAATTCCCCGACGGACCGCGACTGGGCTTGGGCTGCATCGATCACTGCGACCGGAAAATCGAAACACCGGAAGTCGTTATAGAACGTGTCGAAGAAGCGATGCAATACGTGGACAGGGAACGCATCACGCTGCACCCCGACTGCGGATTCTCGCCTTCCGTACAGAATCCGATGGACCTGGACCAAGCCTATTTGAAACTAAAATCAATGTGCCAGGCCGCACACGTCCTGAGAAGAAAACATGGCTGACAACCCGGGAAACGGCTGAACAAACAACTGTCGATGACATGAAGCACACCATTACTGGTCGGAATCACGCTGGCCTGAAGGTCCAGGGACTCAGAATCTCGGGGACCGTCATGGTCCGGGAGCTCTGAACGGCAACGACTTCAGATACCCGGAGTTTTTATACATAACAGGCGGGTGCTGAAAGGTTTTGGATATCATTCAGCAGCCGATGTGCCGCACGATCCGAAGCTGCCAACGTTACCTGAAGATTGTGAATCACAAAGGACTGACGAACGCCGCGCGACGGCCCGGTCAATCAACCGTCTATGAAATTCATTCTGCTCATCCATGTGTTCGCCACCCTGTTTATGACAGGACTGATCTGGTTCGTACAGATTGTGCATTACCCGTTGTTTGCCAATGTTGGATCTGAAGAATTCAGGACGTACGAAGAGCGGCACCAGCGTTTGACGACATGGATTGTCGGCCCGGCAATGCTGGTCGAACTGGCTACGGCGTTGCTGTTGCTCAAGTATCTGCCGTCAGAATGCGGGACTCTGGCATGGATTGGCGCAGCCCTCGTGGCTGTCCTTTGGCTTTCGACAGCGACTTTATCTGTGCCGGCACACAACGCACTGACGGTGAAATATTCAACAGTGACGTACAACAAACTTGTTGCCACCAACTGGATTCGCACGATTACATGGACGGTGCGAGCAATTCTGGTACTGGTCATTACCTATCGAACGATGAACTGAACAGCGTCGCACCACCTGGAATCATTTCACCAGTTCAGTGGCCCTGCTTCGCCATCCGCAACAACATGACAATGTCTGGTACTGCCACCCATCTCGCAGGCACGACGACCAGCTGAATGTTAGTCAACACCTGACGTTTCCGATCAGGAATTGATTGACACCGACGTAAACATGAGCGACCGAAAACTTTCGGTCGCTCATGTCGGATCGCTCATGGCTGGGTATCAACTACGGAAGCATGACACTGTCGATGACATGAATCACGCCATTGCTGGTCTCAATGTCTGTCGCAACCACGTTGGCCCTGTCGATCATGACACCCGCATCACTCACGGTGACACGCGCGGACTTGCCGTTCACCGTCTTTGCACTGCAGATTTTAACGACGTCACTGGCCAGCACTTTTCCAGGAACGACATGGTAGGTCAAAATCTCAGCGAGCTGGTCCTTGTTTTCCGGCTTGAGAAGGTTGGCAACGGTTCCTTCCGGAAGTTTTGCGAAAGCTTCGTCGGTTGGGGCAAATACGGTGAAGGGGCCAGGGCCTTTCAGAGTTTCCACGAGACCCGCGGCTTTAACCGCGGCGACCAGTGTCTTGAATGACCCCGCTTCAACAGCGGCATCAACAATGTCCGCCCTGGCCGCTGAGTGCGCCGTGGGAATGTACGTAACCGTACAATGCTGGCGGGTTTTTCTCGATAGAATCACGGTTCCTTTGCACTTGTCTCCCGCGACTGCAGTGGACGCAAACATTGCCACAGCGATGAGTGTGATGAGTTTCTTCATGTTTCTGACTCCGGTCCGTCAAGCAAAAGGTTCAGTTGTTTTTTTTCAACGCGAGGGTTGAGTGTTGGCTGTTTATAGAACGCCACTTTCAGTCGGCCACAAGGAATGAAACAATTTGTCCGCAACGTATTTCGATCGACGTTTTGGTGTCCTGAACCAAATCGAACTTCTTCAATCATCCACCAATACGAGTCAATCACAGTGGGGCCGCCGACTCGCAGATGTCGTTGAGTGTCAGCAGAACAAAATTGAAAGACCAACTCCACAAAGACCGGCTTCACAGTGTGCTGTAAGCTCTGCCAGCGCGGAACTGAAGGGGAATACACTACACCTGCACTGACGAAGCCGATGACACGCAAAAGAAGGCATCGGGACACGGGTGAACCGATTTCATCCGGAAGTGCTGCCCGACCGAATCGAGGCTCCACCGCATTCGGCACACCGTCAGCTGACTTCTGACTAAATTTCCATCTCAATTTCAATTACTCGCTGTGATCGTCTGGTCAAAACCATCGTTGAGTCTAGGAACTGAACAGCGAAGAAGTAGTTCTGTGACCTTCAACTCAAATCCGGGGATCAAACCCGTCATGGTCTGCCCGAAGTGGGTGTCGACCCTGGATCAACCGATTGCCATCGAAAACGTTCTCATTTACCTGACGTGTGCCCTCGACCATAAACCGAGCAAAAGCAAAGTCTGCAATATCGGCGGCCCCGACCAGATTTCGTATGGCGATCTCGTACGTGAGTATGCCCGACAGCGAGGACTAACACGCCTGATGATTCCCGTAGCCTGTCTTTCAGTTCGGTTGTTCAGTCTCTGGCTGGGGCTGATAACACCGGTTTACGCCACCATCGGTCGAAAACCGGTGGAAAGTCTGAAGAATCCGACAGCGGTCAACGACAGATCCACGTTAGGGGCGTGTCTCTGCAACCGATGTCATTGTCGCTTTGAAAAACCGGGGCGCACAGTATGAGCGTCATTTCCGAGGAAAACTCTCATGCCTGACTTATTCGATATTGAGATGTTCTATGACGGCGATTGCCCCCTGTGCATGCGTGAAACTCGACTCCTTGGACGTCTGGATCGACAGAACAGAATTCGTTTCACAAACATTGCCGCACCCGATTTTGTCGCGGCCGACTACGGCAGGTCACACGATGAATTCATGGCCGAAATGCACGGACGCCTGCCTGACGGCACGTGGGTATCGGGCGTCGAAGTCTTCCGGAGGCTGTATTCTGCCGTTGGCCTGCGTCCGATGGTCCGGCTGACTCGTCTGCCGATCATCAGCCACCTGTTTGATCTCGGCTACGCGGTCTTCGCGCGACATCGTCTGAGGCTGACAGGTCGATGCACGGATCAGTGTGAAGTTGTGTCACACCATCACCGCTAATCTGACCTCCTCATTCTTACTCGTTCAAGCTGCCGCGAAAGCAATGCAAAAATCCGGCGGCCGCTTGGATCGGCCTGTCGAACCATGAAGCGATCGCCACGGCAAAATCCGGCATTGTCGGTCTCACTTTGTCCACCGCTGCGACCTATGCGAATCGTGGTATTCGGGTCAATGCGGTGAATCCAGGGCTCGTCAAATCCGAGATGACACGTAAGCTGTGGAAAACCGAACAAGCCGCGGCAATGTCTTCTCAAATGCACGCCCTGGGAGGTCTGGGTGAACCGGATGACATCGCCGGCGTTATCGCTTTTCTGCTTGGTTCCGCCAACAACTGGATTACGGGACAAACCATCGGCGTCAATGGCGGTCCTGGCGCGCGCGAGACTGTGAATTCCTGATTCCACATTCAGTGAAACCTCACAAACGTCTGTCAATTCGCGACTAAGGCCAATGCATCAACTCCTGACGGCCGGCGCTGCAGTCTTTCAGGACACTGCGGCTTAAGTAAGTTGAAACACCTGATCAATGAGTCCGACAGGACAACCATGGTGACTGTTAGAGACCAGCTTCCCGAGTTCGCCGGCAATTCATGTGACGGGAACACATCGGACGACAAACTGTTCTGGTGAGTGTTCCCGAATCACTGAATGGTTAGCTCAGAACATCCGACACAACATCGCCGTGGACATCTGTCAGGCGGTAATCGCGGCCCTGAAAACGGAAAGTAAGTCGTTTGTGATCGTAACCCAGTGTATGCAGGATCGTGGCATTCAGATCGTGAATGTGTACCGGATCGTGGACGATGTTGTACCCGTAGTCGTCGGTCTCGCCGTGCACGATGCCCGGCCTGATGCCTCCCCCAGCCAGCCAGATCGAAAAACAACGGCCGTGATGGTCGCGACCGTAATCAACCTTGAGCCCACCCTGCCCGTAAACCGAACGACCGAATTCTCCTGCCCAAACAACAAGTGTGTCTTCAAGCATCCCTCGCTGTTTCAGATCCGTAATGAGCGCCGCCTGAGGCTGGTCAATATCGTGCGCCTGTTTGGGGATATTGGTTGGGATGCCTCCATGCTGATCCCACCCACGGTGATAAAGCTGCACACAGCGAACTCCGCGTTCCAGCATTCGCCGCGCCAGCAGACAGTTTGCAGCAAACGTTCCGGGCTTCCGCGCATCGTCCCCGTAACGTTTGAAAGTCTGAGCTGACTCCATGGTCAGATCCGTCAGGTCCGGCACCGACGCCTGCATGCGAAACGCCATTTCGTACTGGGCGATCCGCGTAACGATTTCAGGATCCCCCGACTGCTTCAGTTGCTGCTCGTTGAGTTTCCCCAGACCATCGAGCATCGTTCGACGGAGGTCCCGATCGATCCCGGGTGGATCGGAAAGATACAGGACCGCATCCCCACTGCTTCGCAATTTGATTCCCTGATGACTGGACGGCAAAAATCCGCTGCCCCACAGTCGTTCCAGCAGTCCCTGATTAGCATCGCTGCCCGAACCGTGAGAAATCATGACGGCGAAGGCCGGTAAATCTTCCGCTTCGCTCCCAAGTCCATAACTCAGCCAGGCACCTAACGATGGTCGACCTGGCTGCTGCGAGCCGGTTTGTATGAATGTGATGGCCGGGTCATGGTTGATCGCCTCGGTATGAACGGAACGGATCAGACAGATTTCGTCCATGACTTTAGCGGTGTGAGGCAAAAGTTCGCTGATCCACGTTCCTGCCTGTCCGGCTCTCCGAAAGTTAAATTTTGGAGCGATCACAGGGAAACTTTTCTGGCCGGACGTCATCCCTGTCAATCGCTGTCCCTGGCGGATGGAGTCCGGAAGTTCGCTGCCATGTCGTCTCCCAAGACCAGGCTTGTAGTCGAACAATTCCAGATGCGACGGCCCACCCGACTGGAACAGATAAACGATTCGCCGGGCTCGTGGCGCAAAATGAGTGAGTTGGTCGGCCGCAGCATTCTGAGCAACACTATCACGAGCCATCAACCCTGCCATGGCCGCCACACTGATTGCAGACGTGGACCGCTGCAGCAACCTCCGACGATTGAGTGAATCCTGGTATTCGATCCAGGGATTTTTCATTGAGGTTCCTTCAATACTTTCGATTGAGCCTGGCACATCTGTCGACTTGTCTGCAGGTCGACTCACCCACGAACGCTTTCATATTTTTGAGATCGTCTCATCCAGATTCAGTATCAGGCTGGTCACGGTCGTCCATGCCGCCAAATCTGTAACTGCAATTCTGTCCGTAGATGGTGAGTGTCCCGTTGTGAGCAGTTTTTCCGCGGCGGCTGAATCATTACTGAAATGTTTCTTCGCCGCCCGCAGGACGGACTTCAAAACTGCGATCTCATTCAGCTTCGGCGATCGGCACAGCGCCATCTCGAAGGCTGACTGAAAATGTTCCTCATCGGAACCCGGCTGTAACAGTACGCGTTCAGCAAACTTTCGGGCGGCTTCCACATAGGTCGGATCGTTGAGCAGCACCAGAGCCTGCAATGGCGTGTTCGTCCGTGCGCGACGAATCACGCACGTTTCGCGATCTGGTGCGTCAAATGCTGTCATGGCTGGTGGCGGGCATGTGCGTTTCCAGAATGTATACATGCTGCGACGATACAGACCATCTCCAATGTCAGGTGTGTATTTCTCACGGCGTTCGACCGACACGTC
Organism: Fuerstiella sp.; assembly: GCA_022447185.1. Classification (GTDB taxonomy): domain Bacteria; phylum Planctomycetota; class Planctomycetia; order Planctomycetales; family Planctomycetaceae; genus S139-18. The sequence goes on from JAKVAY010000069.1 coordinate 14,366, forward strand.
TTCCCACAAGCCGGCAGGTTGATAAGGCTTCACACTGGGTCCACCGATACGATCAATCAGCAGCCCGCTGATCGCAAGTGCATTGTCACGGACTGTTTCAGCGGCGAGCCGATATCGAGATCCGCGAGCCAGCAATCGATTCCCTGGATCTCGTTCGAGCTTTTGAGGCGTGACATCCGATGTCTGGCGATAGGTCGCGGAAAGGACCATCAGTTTCAGCATCTCACGCGTGTTCCAGTTTCGCCGAATCAATTCAGTGGCCAGCCAGTCGAGCAGTTCCGGATGACTGGGTGGTGTCCCCTGAACACCAAAGTCTTCCAGCGTCTCGACGAGTCCGGCACCGAACAGAAGCGTCCACCAGCGATTCACCGCGACACGCGCCGTCAGGGGATGCTGCGGATCAGTCAGCCAGCGAGCCATTGCAAGACGGTTCGCTGAAGTGTGAGACGGACCGGACAGGGCAGCGGGAACACCTGCCTGGACTTCTTCGCCAGGCTGATCGTACTCGCCACGCCTGAGTATGTGTGTACTCCGCCGTGGAGACATCTCGGCCATCACCATCGTCACGGGTATTGAGTCATCGAGTTTTTTGAGAAGTTCAAGAATCTCGGCCCGTTCGGTCTGCCACTCTTTGGAGATCGCATCGATGTGTTCCAGATACCACGCTTCAAGACACTCGATCTGATCAGCAGATCGATTCGCGCCGACTGTCGACAAAATCTCTCTGATTCGATCCGTCGATTCTGCCGCCTCTGCATCAGTGGCGTCCGCTGCAGATGCATCGCCGGAGGCAGCCGAAATGGCTTTGATTTGCTCGGGAGTCAGTGACGCCTCCCACTTCAAAAGCTCAGCGCCGATCTGTACTGATCTGGTTTCCAGAAGTGCGGAAAGTTCATCCCGACGAGACTCCAGTCGGTCCTGTTCTTCCTGCTGAGCGGGCGAAGGAAGCTTGAGTAATGGTTCGGCCATTTTTCCCTTGCTGTAGCCAACCACCTTGTCCGGAATATTGTTGAAGAAGGCCGCGAACTGATAATACTCTCGTTGTGAAAAAGGGTCGTACTTGTGGTCGTGACAGCGAGCACATTGCAGAGAGAGGCCCATGAACACGGTTGCCGTGGTATGCACGCGGTCCGCGACATATTCGACGCGGTATTCTTCTTCGATGATTCCTCCTTCTGTCGTGAGGACATGATTACGGTTGAATCCTGTCGCCACTTTCTGACCGATCGTCGCGTCCGGAAGCAGATCGCCGGCAAGCTGTTCGATCAGAAACTGGTCGTAAGGCAGATTGCGAGCGAAGGCATTGATGACCCAGTCTCGCCATGGCCACAGCGTACGCAATTCATCGTTATTATAGCCATTGGTATCTGCGTATCGTGCAGCGTCGAGCCAGTGCATCGCCAGACGTTCGGCATGACGCGGAGACTCCAGCAAATGATCAACGACATCTTCATAGGCGTTTGGTGATGAATTCGACAAAAACGCCTGCCGATCTGCAGGAGTGGGTGGCAATCCGGTCAAATCAAGTGTCACACGTCGCAACCAGGTTTCACGGCTTGCCTCGTCCGCCGGTGTCAGCCCGGTGCCTTCCAGCTGTCGCAGTACAAATTCATCGATCTCATTTCGTGCCCAGCCTGTCTGACCGGCGACTGGTCGTGGTGGCCGCTGCGGTACAACAAACGCCCAGTGAATCGCATACGGCGCCCCTTCCACGATCCAGCGCTTCAGGATTTCCCGCTGAACAGCGGACAATCGCTTCTGAAAAGATTCCGGCGGCATCTGCTGATCATCGTGTGCTTCGATTCTCGCGACTAGTGCGCTCAATGTCACATCGCCAGGCACGATCGGACGCACGCCGCTTTCCGTCTTCGCGAGCGCAGCATCCCGCAGATCCAGTCTCAGCCCGGCTTCTCTGGCATCCTGATCCGGACCGTGACAGCTCCAGCAGTGATTTGACAAAATCGGACGCACATCGCGATTGAAATCGATCTTCGCTGGTACAGATGCCACTGCACAGACTGCAGCGTGGCAGATGGCGAAAAGCATGAAAAACAAATACTGCAGCATAAGGGATGATTCCTGTGGTCGGCAGTATGTTACGCATCAGAACCGCAAGACCTGCGTACTGAGCCAATTCTGCAGTCAGAACTCTCTGCAAGTTCCTGCGGAGCCGTTCAGTACGGTCCAACAGGAGGATATCGATCGTAACGTGCGATTCAGGGCTAACGGAAGGGGGCGGGGTCTTTTTTGGACACAATGCAACTGTTGAACGGTCTCTCGGCAGGCATCGTCGCAGACACAATCCAATACGAAAGCAAAGGAACATGAGACACAGGTGATTCTGCAGAAATGAGGTTCAGTAACACCGTCGTTGGTGAAACCAGTACGACGTTCAGGTCCAGCTGTCGGATTGATTCAGGTCATTTGACGTGGCATAATAGTGTGACAGGAGTGGTTCCGTGACGTTCCATCGAGTTCGGGAAATGCCCCGTGATCAATCTTGGAAGCTTTCGTACCGGATCGTGTCAGGGAATCAGCCGCCGTCCGTTTTTAAAAATCGGCACGACGCTCCCGCTGGCTTACGGGCTGTCAAACGCTGGACAACTGGCCAGTGCAGCAGAATCCGCCAAAGCGAAGTCGGTATTGCTGATCTGGCTATGGGGAGCACCCAGCCATCTGGATCTGTGCGACCCCAAACCACATGCTCCCGTTGAGTATCGAGGTCCGTTTACCACGATTCAAACACGGATACCAGGCGTCAACTTCACCGAACTTCTGCCGCGACTTGCCGATCGCAGCGACCGATTTTCGCTCGTTCGATCGAATATCAATTTCAATGGAGACCATTTTGGGGGTGGCCGAATTTCGCTCTCCGGTGCACCGGAAGACGGCCTGAAAGAGGTCCCTCCAAATTTTGGATCCATCCTGGCCCGGCACCGGAATTCCACTGGCCTGCCTGGATTTGTCTCGCTTGCTCGTGGTTTGCTCGGCAGCACGGACGGCTCGCTGTTGCAGGGCTACGGAGGCGGCCCCTGGGGAATTGGCTACGATCCATTCATGGTCAGTTGCTCACCATTGGGCGATGTGGCGATTCCTCAGTTGAACCTTCTCGAGGGGCTGACACCCACGCGTCTTTCGGAACGACGAACACTCCTTCGGGAACTTGACCACGTCAAACGATTCGTTGATTCAGACGCAAATGATGTTACTGCGTCACGTCAGCAGGAGGTCAAACAGGACCGGCTCCGCGATCTCGATCGTCTCCGACAGATCCACCTTTCATCCACCGACGACGTTGAAAAATGGGACGTCTCCTCTCGGCGAGCGTATGAACTTCTGACATCCGGCGCTGCGTCAAACGCTTTTGATCTGTCCCGTGAATCGGCCGCAGTTCGTGCGGATTACGGACAAACCGAATTCGGTCAAAGTTGTCTGCTGGGTCGGCGTCTCGTGGAAGCAGGTGTCCCTTATGTCCAGGTCAACTGGAGTCAGACACTGGAAGTGCACTATCCGAACAGCGACAACGGCTGGGATACACATGCCGACAATTTTGAATTGTTATCGGACTGGCATGGTCCGCTGCTGGATCGTGTCCTGCCAACCCTGCTGGACGATCTGGAACAGCGGGGCCTGCTCGAAACCACGCTTGTTGTCTGTCTGGGTGAGTTTGGCCGAACGCCGCGGATCAACGATATTGGATCACGCGACCACTGGCCTCAGTGCTATTTTTCGATCTGGGCAGGAGCCGGAATCAAACCAGGACGGGTCATCGGCGAAAGTGATCCACTGGGTCAGTTTCCCTTAACGAATCCCGTACCACCGGCCATGGTGGGTACAACGATCCTTGATCTTGCCGGTGTCAGTACGGAAGCACGAGCGGAATTAAAAGTACTGGAAGGGGGACGCCTGATCGATGGACTCCTTTGAGCGACTGACAAACGATGGAACGATGAAACTTGCCCCGGCCTTTGTTGCGGACGGCAGCGCGATCATCTTTTCCGGTCACGATGTTCCCCGTCAGGTATCGCTCATGCAATTGAAGCTTTCCGACGGCTCACAGAAACGACTGTTTCCATCCATCAACGCACACCAGCTGGATGCAGCGTTTTCCACCGACGGACGATTTCAGTGCTTTGCGATGTCGACAGGAAGTCCTCAGACTGTCCTGGTGATCAAAGATACGCGTGAACAAAAGGAATTTCAGTTTCGGCCGATTGGTGCTCGAAGTACAGCACGCAGTCCGAAGTTCACCCCGGATCAGAAACGGATTATCTTTACACTATCGTCGGATGGTGGTCGGCAAATTGCGTCTGTCAACAATCAGGGACAGGATCTCAGAAAACTGACGCAGTCAAACAGTATCAACCGTGAGCCTTCGGTATCGCCGGACGGGCGGAAAATCGCTTTCAGCTCAAGTCGAAGGGGAAGCTTCGATATCTACGTGATGAACATCGACGGTGGTGATGTTCACCGATTGACGGATGGCCGGTTCCGCGACCTAAGACCTGCCTGGTCACCTGACGGAAAACGTATCGCGTTCACGAGTGCTCGTGACGGCAACCTGGAAATCTACATCATGCTGGCCGACGGCTCGAATCAAATGCGGGTGACTGACCATCCCGAACGCGATGACTACCCCACATGGCACCCTGACGGCCGAAGACTGCTCAGCGTCTCAGAACGCAATGGCCAGTTCGATCTCTTTCTGAGAGACGTTTCTGTCTGACGCACAGCAACAACTGTCCGCAGACGGTTGACCTGACGAACACCGACGAGTCGCTGAATGACAGACCTGTCCATTCACACCAGGATCCATAAAGAAACGACGCACACAGGAACTCCTGATCCTGGAAGCTCGACACAGACCCCAGCGAACCAGATCAGTCATCTGCCGGGGCATTGGCCCTGGTAACTTTGACCATCTCGCGAGTAATCGCAAAAATCAACATCGTGGTTCCGAAGAGAGTCGCGATCGTCCACCATACTTCCATCTTTGATGCGACCCCCAAAGGATCGCCCCAGATCCGCAACAACACCATCACGGCCGACACCAGGATCATGACAATTACTGGCGACCGCACTGAATTTATAGGCCTTCTGAGCATTCATTGGTCACCCTTAACAAAGGTACGTGTGATCCCGCTCCGAATCTATTTTTAGTTTAAATGTTTCCCTGTCGTTCGGCAAATTAACTGCGGCGACTTCAAGCAATCGGTCGATTCAGTTGCGCGGCGCACGCGATCTGTGTATGTCGTCTTCAGGGGTCTTCAGGAACAACCTGGTACGCCATGTGCGTTGCCTGACCTGGTTGATTACCAACAGCCATCTCCGCACCAATGAAGAAGGCGGGACCGCTAACAATGCTCAAGCTGCTTCAGGACAGGCCCAGATAAGGCTACGAACCAGTCAAAGCACTAAAGCGGCAAGACACTTGAATCTTTGTCACCCGAATGCGAAAAATCGGAGCGGCGACAGCGGCGTCCATCGCTGCCTCGCCAAAAGCCATGTATCTGCCTGCCTCGGTACAACACCCCGTGGCATCCTTCCGCTATTCGTCGCCGCGAAGGAGAGTTTTCTCAGAATGACTCGGGCAAGACGCAGGACACGTCCTATACGGGAGTAGTTGATGAAAATCACCGATGTGAACGCCTATGTCGTCGTGCCTGATTACGGGTCGCTGAGTAACGACACCAGCGACTGGCAGTGGACATTCGTGACGATTGACACTGATGAAGGGTTGCAGGGGTGGGGTGAGGCATCCAGTGTTCCACGAAATGCGTCACTGCTCACCGGAGCCGGTATCCGCGCGGTGCGCGAGGCGCTCGTCGGAGAGAATCCCGCTGACATCGAACGGCTTTGGCACAAACTCTATCGGCGTTATACCTATCTTGGGTCACGCGGATTCCCCAGCACAATCGTCAGCGGCGTCGACATTGCACTCTGGGATTTGAAAGGCAAGGCGCTCAACAGACCGATCTATGATCTTCTTGGCGGAACGTTCCGTGACAGCGTTCGTGTTTACGCCAATGCCTGGTTTGGCGGTTGCAACTCTGCCGAGCAGTTTGCTGCGGCCGCCAAAGCCACCATCGATGCTGGTCATGACGCTCTGAAACTGGACCCGTTTCTGGAAATGAGCCCATTCCATACGGGATATGTGGACGGTCAAATTTCACCTGCCGGTGAGGAACAGGGCTGCGAGATCGTCGCAGCGATCCGTAGCGCTGTAGGCACTCAGGTTGAAATCCTGATCGATGCGCACGGGCACTTCAACGTTCCCACCGCCGTGCGGCTTGCCAACCGTCTGCACGACGAATCACAGATTGGCTGGTTTGAAGAACCAGTACCTCCGGAAAGTTATGGGGCGCTCCACCAGGTGCGTGAACAGGTCACTGCTCCCATCTGCGTCGGCGAGCGTCTGTTTACCCGCTTTGACTTTGTACCGGTCTTTGAGCAGCGCCTGGCCGACTTCATCATGCCGGACGTCGTCTGGACGGGTGGGATTTCGGAGTTGAAAAAAATAGCTGGCATGGCTGAAGCACACTACATTCCAATCAGTCCGCACAATGCTCAAGGGCCCGGTCAAATTCTGGCCGGAGCTCATGTGTCGATGACCGTACCCAACTTCTACCGACTGGAACATGCCATCAGCTGCAAGGGTTCTTACGACAGTTTTCTAAAGAGTCCGCTGCAATGGGACGGCAACGTCATTCAACTGTCGGATCGTCCGGGACTGGGAGTGGACCTGGACATGTCAAAGATCCGCGCAAAGCTTCATCCGGAATGGAGCAGCTGAGCACAATTCGTCGGGCACCTGAGGTCAACCGGAACACAGCCGTTCAGTCCGTTCAGCGTGCCTGAAGAAAGTTGTGTGACAGAATTAACAGAGCAACACGCTGGTCAGACAGGTGATTCCGTACACAGGCGAACGGGTCCATCCGGTGACGCTGACCGTGAACCAAGAAAAGGGGCGAGCCACCGTGCGGGATTGGTGACTCGCCCAATTGGAAACGCTGGCAAATTCGCAGAAGACAGCATCGACTCAGGAGGAGGAAGTCAAGCTGACAGGAACGCGGGTCAACAAGTGACTCGTGTCCTCCGCGCCGGAATCAGAACAATTCCATCTGCCCCGGGAATCCGGCCCATTGCGGGGTAGAACCGGTTTCCTCGCTGCGTTTCCAGAAGAGGCCCGCGCCGGAAAAAATTTGCCGATTAAAAGATCGGTCATGATGATGTGTCGGCTGAAACCGGGTTCCTTCTGTGAACGGTATGGACTTTTTACTTTTAGTCGCTGAATCCTCGTCAATCGCTGCGTGTTGTGATCCGTCCGACAAAGAACGGTGTCGTTTGACGGCTGATGTCGACGATGAATGATGTGTGGGCGCCCTCACTCTGTATCGACGGTCTCGCTTGAACGCAGCCAGTTCGCGGGAAGCGTCCCGACCGGCCCTGCGCGCAGGATTTTCGGATTTCCGCGATGACGAGCGACGGTCAGCACCTGCTGTCTGCCGGGCACGATCCTTCTCGGGATTTTGTCCACGAACAGCGCCGGATGACCTGCGCTGCCGATCGATATCAGGCTTTGCAGCATCAAGTGCCTCTGTGACCTGCATTGTGATTGCTTCTTCCGGCGACGTTCCATACCGCGGCATTCCCGCAATCACCCAGCTGCGCCAATCCACTTCCAGCGCATCCACACCCTTGTGGTTGTAGTGTTTACGGATCGCAGCTTCCCAGCGGCCGCCACGTGCATCGTGCAGAAATTTCAGATACGTCTCCCGACCTTCCTGCTGCATGAGAAAGTCGACCAGTCCAAATCCCTCTGCATAGAGAATCAGCATGGGCCGATGTCCCGTTGGATACCTTTTCATACTGAGTAACTTTCGCAGTGGAATGAATTCCCGACGACTTCTGACAACATTTTGCAGCAGGCCCAGCTGCAACTGCTGCTCGGAACGATGCTCGAACAGTGTGGATGCGCCCTCGTCTGCCCAGCGTGGAAGCGGACGGCGAAAATAACTGGCAAAAACTGTGTGATTCACCTCGTGCGGGAGCACAGAGTCCAGAATGCGTTCCGAACTGCCCTGAACCATCATTTTCCAGTTCATGACCTCCGTACCCACAAACTGAAATGTGGTCTGGCCCGCAGCGCCCAGAGAACCCGAACGCACGTTGATCGTACAGGGGTGCGACCAGTTCTTCAGTGTCCTGCCAGTCCAGAAAATCGCCAAACGTCGACGATACTGTTCGGCAGCCTCTGCAACCGACCTGGCTTCTTCAGCGCTGGTGGCCGTCGCAATGAAGTTACGGGTGCGGTAGCTGGCACCGGTACTAATGAACAGAGTGATCAGGATCAGTGTCACTCGAAGTATCAGAGCATCCATGCTCAGTCCGTCATAATGTCTCAGTTCGAAGTCACAGCAGTGGATCCTTCCACTGCCCGTGTGAGAACAACCGGCTGCAAATGCCGATCCAAACGCGGCATTCGGCTGGAATTGATCCAGACACAGCACTTAACCGATATCTGCGAAACAGGTTACGAAGATTTTTGTCCCTGTCGATTCCCACCCGCTGACCAGAATCGTGATTGCAATTCCTACAAATTCAGCTCTCAATTGTTGTTTCTGCACGGCCGCAAACCCTGATTGTGGCCGAACAGTCACAGCGGCTGCTGCAATGATTCGGTTCAGGCAGAATCCAACACGCTCTTCGGAATCCCGAGTGCATCGACTGCAAGTCAGACGATGAACATTCTGCTGCCCGTCACAACCTCAAAATTAGCGTGCTGCTGTAACCATGATTGTCATCATCCTGCTGGTGATCCTCTTAACCTGCTGGAGCCTTTGGGGTCTGTGTGTCGGTGAGTCAACTAACATCCGCTGGATTCGCCAATGGTGCGGAGGAATCTTCGTCCTTATGGTTGCTCTTCTGTCCCTGGGTACAGGTTTCCTGATCGCGCGAACGATGGAACGGTCATCCGCCAGACGTGATGCATTTACGGCGTTGCAGTTGATCGCCGACCGTATTGAAGCCGGAAATTCTCAGTTAGTTGTCCGAAAAATCCGAGCGCTCGATCACCGGGGTGACCCGGACGCCGACGCGTATGATCTGCTCACAGAACTTCCTGAATTTGTGACTGAACTCCGGCTGACACCACAGTCTGCCAGGATCGCAAATGATAAATCGGCATCATTGCGCCGGTGAGGCCAGCTGAACAATCGTTGCAATTGAACCAACGGTCATCGTAACCATGACCGTCTGTTGATTTGCCACAATACGAAACAGCCAGCAAGCTATGTTGAGTTCAGACATCATTCTGTTCTCAGCGGTCCAGCCTCGTCGAGTGAGCTCATTAAAGTGTCAGTGACCGTAGCGGCAAATACGATTCGCAGTCCATCGATGAGACTGAATCTGTTGATCATTGCATGGACAGGCGTGGCCGCATTTAGTCTGTTGGTGCATCACCAAATGACATTTGAGTTCAGTTCTGCAGCCACCGCAGTAGGAACCATTTTTCTGCTGACCCCGTTCGCCGTTATTTTTGAACGCCGAGGCATTGCTCCATTCGTAAATCTGCTGACAGGTTTCCTGTGCATGGTGGCCTTCAACGTCTTTCTTTCGATCCTGACTTACGCTGGAACACCGCTCAATGCACCACTGGCAGACAGGTGGCTGAAGGCCTGCGACGCACGACTTGGGATTCATCTGCCGTCAATCGTGGAATGGACGACGGCTCATCCGTCGGCTAAGGCTGTCTTTGATGCGGCTTACCCTTCTGTGATGCTCTCGACACTGCTGGCACTTGTGGTCCTGGGACTCGATCAGGATCGCCGGCAGTTGCAGGCGTTTGTCCTGCAGTTCATGTTTGCCGGGCTCCTGACAACCATTATTTTCTTCCTGTGGCCGGCCGAAGGACCGTTTGCTGCTTACGGCTATGAAAGTCGGCCGGATCAGCAGCGTTTCCTGGAACACTTTCATGCATTGAGATCGGGACGATTCCATCGCGTATCACTGAATCAGCTGGAAGGGCTGATTACCTTTCCGTCTTTTCATACGGCATGGGCTCTGCTGGTGGCATGGGGATTCAGAAATCATCGCTGGTTGTGTGTGCCGATGCTGATCCTGAATGTCATGGTCGTGATATCAACGCTGACAACCGGATGGCACTACGGATGCGACGTCATCGGCGGCATCCTTGTCGCCGTGATTGCGGCATCTGCGACGCACAAACTGATCCCTTGTCTGGAATCGGCAGCACCATGCGCTCAGTTACAACTGTGCCTACAATCGGTGCCGGACTCTGCTCAACAATTGTCCGCTGACAGCTGGCGCAGGTGAATGACAGGCGGTGCACCCCGTACCGGCAAAACCGAAAACTCACAGCTTAACTGCACGGTTGTTCGAATGACATCGACAGGGACTGCACGTATTACCCCAATGTGATAGCATTTTGATTCAATAATCGCCTAGTCGGGAAGCACAAATGAAAAACAATCGTATTCAAAAACTGGCTGCCATCCTGTCTCTCGGTCTACTGATCTCTGTTACCGGATGCAACGATCCTATACAGCTCGATCCGGCCTCACAGGTCACCACGGACAGTGGGCTTATCTACGAAATTGTGACCCAGGGAGACGGGCCCATGCCCGGACTGACTGACAGAGTAACAGTTCACTACCGCGGCACCCTCACAGATGGCACCGAGTTTGACAGTTCCTACTCCAGGGGACAGCCGGCAACCTTTCCGGTAAACGGAGTCATCAAAGGCTGGACCGAAGCCCTGCAAATGATGCAGACCGGCTCGAAATGGAAGCTCACCATTCCGCCGTACCTGGCCTATGGCAAAAGAGGTGCCGGACCCGACATCGGGCCAGACGCAACGCTGAACTTTGAGGTCGAACTGCTCAAGATCAACTGATCCTGGCCACCAGACACTGCAAAGATAACAGTGACCACCACGGGGAATTCAACTTGTCACGACAACCGGCAACCTGTCGTTTGTACTGGTCCGCGCGGAATTGGACCATGCGTGCTACCGCCACCAACCATTCTTTCCGGACGGCATTTCGACAGCCACTGCAACCCTCATGATACACAAGGCAAACGTGGCAGTTGCTGGGCATCCATTGTTTTGGAGCCAACGCGTCCGAAATCATTCACATCGGCCAGGCCAGCATGGTGACAACAACACACTTCAGTACTTCGTCAATTCCACATTCAATTATCCGACGATGGCGGAAGCCTGTCGTGTCGCAGCGTTCAACGGACTGAATCAGCTGTTCTGATCTCGAATCGTGTCTGACTCTTGTGAGTCAGCTCCTGCAGGGCATCCCTGAATCTGTCCTATTTCCATGAACTCGAACGACCCTGGACACACGCGAAATCCTGGCAGATCATGACAATCAGCGCTCACACGGCGGATTTCTGAACAGCCGATTTTGATTCGTGGATGCGAGAGTCATGGCTAATAAGCCGGGCTTTTTAACCGATTCGACCGATCCGCTCAGATTGAATGGCAGCAGTGTTGAGGATACCACAGGATCCGTTCTAATAGACGGGCTGAGACACCCTGCGAGTCTGGTCACGACAGTCAGATCTACTGAGTGCCCTTTGTATACGGCGGAACGTTCACACGGAAGTTAACTGTCGTGAGACTGACTCCCTAAGCGACACAGCATCGTCTGTTTACGCTGCTGTTTCAATGGAATGGAACTTTTATGACTCAGCACATTTTTGTGACCGGTGGCGTTGTCAGTTCGCTGGGCAAAGGACTTACCTCGGCCTCGATCGGTATGCTGCTGGAACGACGCGGGCTTACGGTCCGCATGCAAAAACTGGATCCGTATATTAATGTCGATCCAGGCACGATGAGTCCCTACCAGCACGGCGAAGTTTACGTGCTGGACGACGGTTCTGAGACTGACCTGGACCTGGGACATTACGAACGCTTCACATCAAGCCCTCTGAATCGCGATTCGAACTATACAACTGGCCAGATCTATCAGACGGTAATCGAGAAAGAACGTCGCGGCGAATATTTGGGCGGCACCGTTCAGGTCGTTCCGCATATCACCGACGAGATCAAACGCTGTATTCGCAAACTGGCCTCGCCGGACGTTGACGTCGTCATCACCGAACTGGGAGGAACGGTCGGCGATATCGAAGGCCTGCCATTCCTGGAAGCCATCCGACAGATTCCGCTCGACGTGGGAAAGGAAAACTGCCTGTTCATTCACCTAACGCTGGTGCCTTATCTGAAAGCGGCGCGCGAAGCGAAGACCAAGCCCACTCAGCACAGTGTTCAACAGCTTCGTGAAATCGGAATCCAGCCGGACATTCTGATCTGTCGTACAGAGCGGGCAATCGGTCGCGAGCATACGGACAAAATCGCTTTGTTTTGCAACGTGGAAAAACGAGCTGTCATCGAAGAAATCGACAAGGAGTATTCGATCTATGAGGTACCAGTCGGTCTGGTTGAGCATCAACTGGACGAATTAATCGTTGAGAAGCTCAATATGACCGCCGGCCCGCTGGAACTGGACGATTACCACGATCTGGTTCACCGCATTCGGAATCCACGACATGAAGCCAAGATCGCAGTCGTTGGTAAGTACATCGATCACCGCGACGCATACAAATCCATTTACGAATCCCTGGACCACGCCGGGTTTCAACATTCAACTCGAATCATTGTAAAACGCATCGAATCAGAAGAACTGGAGCGGCAGGGGGCCGACGCTCTCCTTGCCGGGATTGACGGCATCCTGGTGCCAGGTGGATTCGGAATGCGCGGTATCGAAGGCAAGATTCAGGCGGTTCAGTACGCCCGAGAGAACAATATCCCGTTTTTCGGGATCTGTCTGGGAATGCAGTGTGCTGTCGTCGAGTTTGCACGCAATGTCATGCACCTGAACGATGCCAACAGCAGTGAATTCGAACGCGATACACAACACCCCGTCATTTGCCTGCTGGATGAGCAGGAGGGCGTTGTCGCCAAAGGGGGGACAATGCGACTTGGGGCCCAACCCTGTTTACTGGCAGAAGGATCAAGGTCGGCGGAAGCATACAACTCCAGTGAAGTCAATGAGAGACACCGGCATCGCTATGAATTCAATTGCGAATATCGTGAAAAATTCATTCACGCGGGAATGACTCCGGTCGGGACCAGTCCGGACGGAACCTTGGTTGAAGTCGTGGAGATACCAGATCATCCCTGGTTTGTCGCTGTTCAGTATCACCCGGAATTCCGGTCCCAACCCAACAACCCGCATCCGCTCTTTACCGGATTCGTGGGAGCGGCACTCAACATACGCCAGCACCATTCCCGTCGTCTGGTACGGTAGGGTTATGGGTGCGGATTCTTAACAGGTTTTGCGCATGTACTAAGCAACCATCGGAATCCTGGAAGACGGATGTCCTTATCTGGTTGCACCCATGCTCCATTGTTCGGGTTAATCCGTCAGTAATTTTCGCAGCTGATCGACAAAACTCAACGACTGCCCAGATTGTGTCTCACCGTTCTGACACCGGGGTGCACACGCACTACGTAACGCACCAGGTTGACTGGATAAGCCAGCACCTGACCACGGCGAAGCGATGGAAAGGTGGCCACTTCATGTGGCGCTGGTATCGTACGTGACATGTCAATAATCGGGTACGTCAGCCTGTTCAGTTCCACATTGACAATTCGTCGAGGAACAGCCATCACTCGGCGAGGAACAGACACCACATCGTCCAGCAGACCAGCCTGGAGCTGGTTTGAATGTTCAGCGACGCAAAGTATCAGTATCGCGGCAATCACAAAATATTTCATTTTTCCAGACATCTCATACGTGACATAAAAAAGTCAAATCCACACAAGTCAATCCCTCTCCAAATCATGAACAGTCGGAAACGGCTGTTAACAGGCCTTTCCTGGTGACAAAGGCCTCAAACAGAAAACAATGCTGTCTGGTCCGTTTATAATAGTGACAACGATTTCAGGGATCATGTTGACACAACTCTGAATTTGACATGGAACTGCGGTCGCTTTCGGAGTGCACCTGCCAATATCAGTTTCAACATTTGTGGTTCGACTGTGACCAGTCTGTTGAAAAGGACACAGAACCGAAACAGTATCCGACAGGCAGCGTTCACAATCGTAAAAGTAAAATACGTCTGTAAAGACTCACCGGTATTCGACCTTTTCCGCAGACTTCACAACTGTGGCAATCAGGTCACGCAACTGGCATCTGAGTCATCTGCAACCTCCCTGGGCGGATGAAGATCCGACTGCGATTTCGCAACACCTTCAAACATCACTCGCTCATTATTGCAGATTGCCCCTTATGGCTGGTCAGCCACTCCCTGAACCAGGGCGTGAACCTGTACGGAGACATCACCGGATGATTGACCAATCTCGATGGTGAGCCTGATGGCCTTTTGCAGAAACACCAGCACGGTTCCGCGAGAGGTGCTGTGGCTACCCCCTGATTCGGTGAACTCTTTCCATCCTCGCTGTGCAAGTTGTTTGTAATAGAATTCGGCGACAGCTTTTCCGTCGCCCGTGACGGTGTAACTGATATGACCATGTTCCGAACCGGGATGGATGCGTCCCCCGGGGAACAGAGGGAGTTGTCGCACGTCAACGTTGCCTCGATTGGACAGTGACAGATCGACCTTGCCGGGTTCATCGCTTTTTGCTGCCCACAAATGTAATGAGAAACCGTCCTTCTTGAAATTCAGTGAGGCATTCCCGGTGTCTTCCAGGATTGGCGGGGTCTGTTCTTTCCAACCCTGTTCATTCAGTTGCCGGCGATAAAAGCTGGTGGCATCAGTGACATCTCCTTCGGCGGTGTAGTTTAAGTTGGCCGACTGTTCATTCAGCACAGAAGCTGCTTCCAAACGAGGAAATTCGCGCAGATCAATCGCCCCGATTGCCTGTTCGTTTGTCGCTGGCCCAGACGAATCCTTTATCTGGAGGACCGCATTCACTTTAAACTGCTCGATTGCCTGCTGAGAAGCCGTCGTGTAGTAGGCAATCGATGTCTTTCCATTCTCCACCGTGATCACCGTACCGAGTTCAATGGCATTCCAGACGAATTTCAGGACGATGCGCCCCTGTTCCCTCAAAAACTCTAAGTTCGGATCGGGCACCAGCTTCCAGCCTAATGCTGTGATCTCTTTTCGGCAGTATGCCTCAGCCGCTGCGGGGCTGGCTGAGCTTGTGAAGCTCACGTAGGTCCGCGAATTCATCGTCAACTCGACTTCGTCCAAACGGGGAAGCCGCCGAGGATCAACGTCGCCCCAATTCGTCAGATTCACAAGGACCTGATCCGGCTTGTCACCTGCCGAAATGAAGACAGTGACCGTAAAGTCCGATTTCTCGAAGGTAAATTGACAATATTTGTCCGGATCCAGTCCTTCGACGGACATGTTCTGTTCCAACCAATCCATTTGGCTCAGTGTTTTTTTACAGAACTCTCCAGCCGCTGTAAGCGTGCCGGGCGCTTCAAACGTCAGATGACACAGACCTGCCGACTTGACCCGGGCTCCTTCCATTTGCGGAACCGTGGCCAAATCAATCACATCGATCATTTCCTGAATGGTGGCGGGTTGGAATTCTGCCGATGGAACAGATGATGGTCCGCCCGCAATCGTTGCTGACTCTGCATCTTCCTCAGCGGGAGTCGGAACCGGGGATTCATTGAGTGTTGTGGTCTTTGTCGAGGGCGGCGCAACCGGGGACTTGTCGAGTTTTGTGAAAGGCACCTGGTTCTCACCAAAGAGATCACAAAACACACCCTTTGTGTATTCGCCGGGCACAAAGCGAATGTTAACCGGCTCGTCCGTGTCAAATGGTAACTCCGTATCCGTATCGACATCGATCGTTGTTTCGAAAAAATAGTTGACTCCTTCCTGAACATCCGCAAAGCCAGTCCCCACCCATCGCCACCGGAACTCGATTGAATCTGCGTCCAACGGTTCGAACGTCCCCGTGAACTCTGTATCCCCCAAAACTGTTTTTCCTTCGCTGGAAAAATAGATTGTTCCGGCTTCGAGCGACCAGTGACCACTGATTGTTGCCAGTTGGTCGGGAGCCTTCGGCCATTCAAATTCGTCGTCGGGCCAGGCGGTTTCGGCCGATTCCAGGAATTCCATTGTTTCCGACTCTCCGTCGGAAATGAGGACACTCGTCTTCACTTGAATTATTTCCGTGTCGAATTCGACTTCGAATCGAAACGTCTTATCACCACGTCCGATGTTTACGGGCTCTGGCATGGCCGCCCCACCACTAATCCGATTGCTGTCTCTGCTGACCGTGACTTTGACCTCATCGCTGTTGACTGTTCCGATGCTAAAAGACTGATTTTCGGCCCAGGCGAAAATGTCCTGCAATTGGTCGTCTTTGTTCAGCATCACTTCCACATGACCTCCCAACGCCATCGCGTTAATCCGGCCGGTTTCCTCTAACTGTTTTTTCATGCTGTCGAATTGTTTAGGGGACATCTGACGCTCAGTGAATAACAGTCGTGTACACGGCTTGTCGAAGAACAGCCCCGGGTAAGCCATGACCTCACGCAATTTGAATGCCGTGTCATCGATCCAAAGCGTCCCGATCCCGGAAGTTCCGTCATCTTCGACCGGATCGGTGGGTGATCGGTCCATGGGAAGATGGATCACCCAGCAATCATTGCTTTTGTGAAACTCGAGGGGCATCCATCCCCTGTCTGAATCCACCCGTGCCGTCGCCTTTTCACCATCGACGACCACTTTGTCGAGTCCACCCAATTCCGGAAACCCTGACTTCGACGAACGATCTATGTTTGTTTTTGTCCATTCCGTGAGCTCAGTTACGAGTGCCGGAACGTCCTTAACCGAATCAAGAAAAGAGTCGAAGCCAGGGTTTTCATCACCGGGCTCCGGTTCCGCATTCAGGTCGATCCCGTGTTTCTTCAAAAGTGTGTTGAGTGCTTGTTCCGTGGCCTTGTCCTCAAAAGTGCTGAACGATGCATCCATGACCAGTCCGGACGCGAGCATCTTTTGAGACTCGACACTTACCATAGTGATGGCCATGGGCCAGTCTTTTGCCAGCAACGCCTGTGTGAACACTTCAAAAGCCGCTTCGGGAGTGTCGAAGGAAAATTTTTCTTTTTTTGCGTCCTGTTCAACAATCGACGTCGACTCGGATTCGCTCGCCGGAAGTGAATCTTCGGAACTGCAGCCCACGATTGTTGCTGTGGTAACCAGGCAGAATGAAGACATGAACAAACGCAACATCCGCTAACTCCTTTGAATTTGGAGAAAACAGTGATTCTCAAATGAGATTTCCGATTTGAATCGAGCGCCAACCCGGTCAGACGGAATTGCGCCCAACCCTCAAATTTACGTCTTACAGCGCACTGCAGACTTCATGGAATGCCCCGCCCTCGAGAATCAATCCACTTTCCAAGTGGCAGTTCTCAGATACATGTTTTTATTTCAACAAGCTCGATAGCAACCGTGATGGACCTCGTGTGAATAGCCGATGGCCGATAGCCCGGAGAACTGTTTGGCGCACCGTGATTACTGACGCAGTCGTTCCGTTAGGACCTTCGGCTTCAATAGCATATCGAAGATATCTCGATCCAAAATTTTGTTTCGTGGTTTTCCGTTGAAGGATTGTTGAAACCGTTCTCCCATGGACTATCCGACTCGATGAGACAGTGTCGTCACTCCAATCTGGCGACGTGGTTCCGAAACCCTCTTTCCCCGAAACAGAAGAACTTTAGCTTCTCGAAGCCTCGGATTAATCTCTTCTGGCTGATATCGTTGCGGTGGCAGATCGTGCCTCCTCGTGCGAGAAAAATTCTGAATTTACCATTCAGGAAATGGTCCCGGTTATTGGGAGGGCACGTCAATCCGAACGCACATTAACGGAGAGTGCAATGCAACTGGATTCGCCGCTTCAACAGGACGCTGAAGGCGAACCGTTCAGTACTGACCGTGGTCACACGGGACCGTTAAAGATCTGTCTAATCAGCCTGCACCGCCTGATCCGCGCCCGCGATCCGGAGCTTGGCAAAGACCCTGATACGGGGGTGTGATGTCTCGGTTTACGATGGTCAGATTTATGCCCCACGCGGGACAGAAATCTTTTCAAAGTCGTCACAGCCCTGACAGTGGCCCGACTTCATAAACTCGTCAATCTGGCCAACCAGCCCTGTGTGTCCATAAACCGTTATCCTTCTCTTGAACTCACCAAGCCCCCGTACGAACTCATTTCCCACCTCGTTGTCACATGAGAAACAAACCCAAAGCCAAATATTATCAATTTCATACAGTGTATCGTCCATGATTTGAACCATGTTCCGTGCGATGTTTAACGCAGATTGCGGTGCAAGGACACTTCTTCCTTCACCGCCGCCAATCAGCCCATGATGCTCCATGTCGTCCGGTTCGGCTCCGTGTCCAACAATGATGATTGCTCGCTCTTTGCCGTCGGCGATCGCTTTCCTGAGCTTATTCAGGTCCTTTGTTACCCACTTACGTTTGCCCAACTTTCCTAATGCTTCTTTAGAACGGTTGTATTCTTTTCCAAGATCGGATCCTAAAATTTCTCGGCCAATGCGTCCGAGAATTCGCCTTTGAACGTTAGGAAAGTAAACGATTGCTGCGCCTGGCTCCGCCATTTTAATTAACTCCCGATAATCCGATTTTAATTAACTCCCGATAATCCGATATTTTTGTGTGCTGCCGGGATAACGTTTTCATTCAGGGTCAAAAGAGCGAATTGCGTTCGGGACCAGCCGATGAAATTGTCAATTTATCCTACAGCTCATTATGCTACCTGTCTACTAATCCGGCATACTGTTCGCGTCGCATGCAGTCACGTTCCTGTCTCGGCGTGGCATCAGGAAAAGTCCTGAAACCCGAAGTCCTCACGTTCGATACCGGGCACTGGCTGTTAAACTGACACAGTCTCGTCTGCTCTCACACGGGTCGAACCTGATACCAGGTTCTGGCAATCTGCCCGGGACGCGCCAACCAATTCTGTGCGATGACCGGCTCACAGTTTCATACGCACCGATGAATGACCGGACGTTCAATCTGCGCGACAGGCTGTTTGAGCTTTTCCTGCTGCTGACGGAAAATCTATGAGCTCAGACCCGTGTTCTGCTGTTCCGCCGCTCGTGATTGGACTGGGAGAAATCCTGTGGGACGTCTTTCCGGATGGTCGGCGATTCGGTGGCGCTCCGACGAACTTCGCCTGCTGTGCTGCCAGGTTGGGAACGGGAAGCGTCACAACCGGAATGGTCAGCGCGGTGGGACACGACGATCTCGGACGTCAGGCACTGCAACGTTTAACAGACCGTGGTGTCAACATCGACGGTGTGGCGCAGACCGACCGTCCTACCGGATGTGTAAACGTTTCTCTGGATGAGTCCGCCGTGGCGACGTACACATTTGCCCCGGACGCGGCATGGGACACCATCAACTGGACTTCGAGACTCGCAGAACTGGCACCGCAGACCAGAGCCCTCAGTTTTGGCACGCTTTGCCAGCGGAGCGAGGTGAGTCGACAGACGGTCACCCGCTTTCTGAAGTCGACAGACGAAGACTGCATCCGAATTCTGGACGTCAATCTGCGCCCGCCGCACTGGTCGGAACAAATGATTCTGCAGTCATTGGAACTGGCCAATGTGCTCAAATGCAATGACGAAGAACTCTCAGTCCTCGGCTCCCTGATAAATTGCTCGGGGAACGAGACAGATGTACTCCAAACGATGATATCTCACTGGAACCTGCAACTGGCAGTCCTCACGCGAGGCAGCGCCGGATCCATGATCATCAACAGGGCCGGCCAGGTGAGTGAACGGACGGCAGAATCAGCTTCCGTGGTCGATACTGTCGGTGCCGGCGATGCATTCAACGCGGCGGTGGCCATTGGGATGCTGAACCAGGTCCCCCTTCCGCGACTGCACGAATGGGCCGGTCAGGTCGCATCTTTCGTCTGTTCCAGTTCGGGTGCGACTCCGTCGATCCCGACGTCACTGACGTTTGCGCACCTTTTCCCGGCAACAGACTTCGACCAATGATCTGTTTCTGCGGGTTCAGTCACACTCGCGATCGGCATTCTGTCTTAATCGCCGGATCACGAAAGCTGGCTGCCGCATGTAAGGTCCCTGACAAACACTCTTCGCAACAGGTCATATGTGACACGATTTGGCAAAGCCGACAGGAATGCCTGCACCCGGCAGCTTTCCTGACAGAGAAACAATCGCGCAGCTGACATCACCATGTACGAAATGCAGGAGGAGACTGCGTATCGATAAGGTTGTTGTCGTTCTGTGTGTAGACATTGTCTCTGATCAGGTTGTCCTCTGTGACGTCAGGTTTAAGCCAGATAGCCGTCTCGTTTTCAGTGAAGATGTTGTCGGTGATGTCATTGCCGCTGCCTTTGAGACAGGTGATGCCAATCATACTTTTCGTAAAAGTATTCTGCCGGATCGTATTGTTGACTCCGCCGTTGATCACGATGGCTCCCGGTGTGCTGTAGAACCAGCCGGTACTGACAATCGTATTTTTCTCAATAATGTTGTGTTTGCCCTTCAGCACAATACCAGGCGCTGTTGAGTAAAGGTCGTTACCGGCAATCGTGTTCTGCCGGGCATTGGTACGGACTTCAATATTATCAAAGCAAACATCTCTAATCCGGTTCGAAACGATGTGGTTACCGCTGCCTTTGTTAATCACGATGGCATTGCTCGCCCCGTCGAATATGTTCTTTTCGATCCGGTTGCTGTTACCTGAATTAAGCAGGCCGTTTACGCTTTTCAGAATCGTATTTTCTTCAAACACATTCATGGTGCCGCCAATGGCCACAGCATCGCGATTTCTGCTGAATGTATTCCCTTTGAAAATATTTTTTAACGAAGAGATTTGTGCGCCAGTGAAACATTGTTCCACCTTGTTATTCTCGAATCGGTTGCGGGTTCCGTCCGGTTTCTGACGGACCTTCAGAGCATGACGTCCCGTCGTTGAATACTCGATTTTGATTCCCGTAAAGGCATGGGAGATTTCGTTGTTACGGATAACGGTACCAGCAGAATTGATCAACCAGATACCGTTATCTCCGCTGCGCCGAATCTGATTGTTCTCAAGAACGCTGTCCTGAGACGTTTCCACAATGATGCCCTGACCGGCCGTGTCTTCAACAACGTTTCCGAAAATGTGATTGCGGTGTGACCAGCTGCCCACATTAATTCCGTAGCCCCCGTTGCCCCTGACAATGTTGCCGCTGATTTCGGCATCCTGTCCGAATTCCGTACCGACCCCATGCCAGTTGTTTCCGCTGACCCGATTGTTTCGAATCGTAATATGGTGAGTCGGAGAAGGCGGCAGTGGTTCTTTCAGACCGCCGTGTCCCCAGGCCACAATTCCCTCCGCAGCATTGTCATGCACCTCGTTGTCCTCGATCAGAACATGACTGCTGTTGGCCAGTATTAAACCCTTTTCCTGATTCCTGGTGATCGTATTCCGCACAAATTTTCCGTGACTCGAGTAATAGACATAGACCCGCATGTTCGATTCCAAATGACACCCGGCCATGTCGAACTGTTTCGACTTATTGATGAAGACTCCTTTGGTGCCTGTGACCTCGGAATCCTGAACATGCACGTTGTGACAGTTTTCAATGACAAGGCCGCCCAGCTGGGCGGCTCGGTCGCGTGATCCTGTTATTCGCACACGCACGATCTTGATGTGGCGTCTGGTATTCTTAATCGTGACCGGGTCCTCGTTATCCTGGACAGTGAAACTCTTATCCCGGATCACATACGCGTCGTCCACGCTCGTGCCGGGGCCTCCTGTCACACCGCTTCCCTCCTGCTGCGACAATTGTTGAAGTTCCTCATCTCCCGAAATCAGGATCGATTGCGAACCAGATACCTGATTTGCCTCCTCGATGCTGATCGCCATCGAACTCAGCATCGTCTGACACATCAGAATCATTCCCGTCAGTCTGGTCGCTGTCATCATATTCACCTGGGGTTATGTGTTTTGATATTGGGTAAAAGGATCCTGTCCACAACACGAAGACGAATGGAAACAAACTCCGGCACCCCGTTCCCACATAATACAATGAATTGCACCGTTGCTGTACGCACGCCACCTGCCGTCGTTGCTTCACCTGAATCATGGAACCCAGACAATCTTTTTTAATAGTCAGCGACTGAGCCGTCCGGCAGCTTCGCACCTGGCCAGCGCCATTTGTAGCTGGGGTCTGCGGCGACGCTGGCCATCTTGTCGCGATCGATCGTGATGCCCAGGCCCGGACCTTCAGGCAATGTCGCGTAGGCCGTTGTATCGTCGACGGTCCAGGGCCGATTCATAAACTGCTCGCCCCATCGGAGGAGTCCCGGCGCCGTTTCGTGGATCAACAAAAACGGAATGGACGCACCCACACTCAGACTTGCAGTCGCGCCCAGCGGCGACGTCGTACAGTGAGGGGCCAGCGGCACGTGATAAGTCTCCGCCAGGATGGCAATCTTTTTCATCTGCGTGATGCCGCCGCAGTGGGCCACATCGGGCTGGAGCACGTCAATACAGCGCTGGTCAAGATACGGTATGAACTCCCAGATCGTCCGGTCCCGCTCACCGGTGGCCAGCGGGATATCGATGGCCGCTTTCAATCGCTTGAACACTTCGATGTTGCCCGGTACGGCCACCTCTTCGATGAACAGCACGTCGTACGCCTTAACCGCCGCCGCCAGCTGGATCAGCGCAGCCGGCGGTATCGCACAGTGAGCATCGAACATCACGATGCCCTCCGGGCCGACACGCTCGCGGTCGAGCCTGATCTGGTTGATCATCCGCTCGATTTCCGACGGCGTGACGGCGTGATCGTAAACGCCTGCCGGCGGAGCTTTGCGCGATTTCGACGTGGGATAGACCTTAACCTTGTCGCGACATGGTCCGCCCAGCAGACGATGCACGGGCACGCCCCATAGTTTGCCGGTGATGTCCCACAAAGCCATGTCAATTCCGGCAATCGTGTGGCACATGAACGGCCCGCCGCGCATGTCGCGATGCGCGCGAAACAGCTTTTGCCACAGGTATTCGATGCGAGTCGGGTTTTCTCCGTCGAGCAGATCAAACATCCGTCTGGCCAGTGCTTCGGCAGCGGAGGGAACCAACGCACTCACTTCGCCCCACCCGGTTACACCCCGGCTGGTCTCAATCTCAACATAGACTTTATTCTGAACAAGATGCGTGCGCATGCCTGTAATCTTCACACCCGATGCGCGGTCAGCGACTTGCGCCGCAGGATTCCTGTCCTGCCCAACCGCCTGATGCACGAATGCGGCACCGGCAGCTGCGGCACCCAGACCTGTCAGAAGGTCACGACGACTCAGAATTTTTGATGAGTGTTCGTTGTTCATGGCATACTTACTTTATTTCTGAAATGTGAAAATTCATTGCGTGACCGCCGTTAGCTGGCTGTTCGTTTCGTGACCAGCAAAGTTGTTGACTGCTGTGCCCGTGGCCCTCTGCAATGTAAACAGCCGGTGTTTGTTTGCTGTGTGCATTTCTGAACAAACGGTGGGAGTGTCTTCCAGCGGCAGCGGGTCTTCGGGGACTATTTCTCCGACTATAGTTCCATCGCCCGCACTTGACACTACACGCGCCGGTGATACCGAGCCGGAATTGAGGATGCCGCAGAGTCTCCCGGCTTAGAGTTCATAGGTTCAGCCGTGTGCCGTCGACCTGAGGTATTGGTTGAAACTCCCTTAAAGGCATCCGTAGGATACGGCTTTGGCAAGACACACTGACGATTGACCAGTGTTGCTTCGACGCTGAGTGACGCGAACACGATTTTTCCCTTCAACCGCGATCGCTCTCGCCTGATGAGTAGCGATGACCGGATTGCCAACTGCAGACCGGCGTTCCGCGAGAAAGTCTGATCACATGAATCGAATCCCGCTCCGGTTACTTGCTCGATCCGTCTTGTTGTCCGCGATTGCGGTGACTCAGACGTTTACAGCTCATGCGCAGCCAGTGCTCACAACAGCACCGCTGACAAAGGCTGTTCCACGCGACGTGGGAATGTCGGCGGAACGACTGAAACGCATTGATCGGATGTGTGAGAACGCCGTCGAAGAAGGTGATGTACCGGGAATCGTGGCCTTGGTAGCGCGACACGGAAAAATTGTCTACCACAAGGCATATGGTATGGCGGACAACGAGGCTGGGAGAGCATTGAAAAAGGACGACATCTTCCGAATTGCTTCCCAGAGCAAAGCCATTACGGCGACAGCTGTAATGATGTTATGGGAAGAGGCACGCTTTCAACTGGACGATCCCATTGCCAATTACATTCCCGAATTCTCGAACACGGGTGTGCTTCAAACCTTCAATGAAGAAGAGGTCACCTGGACGACGGAACCGGTCAAAACACCGATCACGATTCGCCATCTCCTCACCCACACTTCGGGACTCGGCTATGGCGTGATCGACGCAGATGAGCGATTCCGGAAGATGTATGCCAGGGTCGGCGTCACTGATGTCGTTACCACTGAACCAGTGACCATTGCCGAAAATGTGAAGAAGCTGGCGACCTTGCCATTGCACCATCATCCCGGCGAGCAGTTTACCTACAGCGAGGGATTGGATGTCTTAGGCTATTTCATTGAGATTGTATCCGGTCAACCCTTTGATGTTTTCCTGCGCGAACGTTTGTTTGAACCGCTCGGCATGCACGACACTGCATTCTATTTGCCGGAAGAGAAAGCACACCGACTGGTCCGTCTTCAAAAACCGGAGAATCACGTTTGGGTCGGCTACCCGGTGACGTTCTACGACCCGGATTATCCCATCAAAGGAGCCAAGACCTTCTTCTCGGGCGGAGCCGGCCTGTCGAGTACGGCAAAGGACTATGCAACCTTCCTGCAGATGTATCTCAACGGCGGAAAATTAAACGGAGTCCGTATTCTCAGCCGGACAACGATAGAAACCATAATGCAGGATCAGACAGGCGCGATCTTTGGTAGTGATGACAGACATTACGGACTCGCCTTCGGCGTTCTTACGAAGCACGGACAGGTCACTGGCGGTCTGGGGAGTCCCGGAACCTTTGACTGGGGCGGCTATTTCAACACTCAGTATTTCGCAGACCCCAAAGAGGGAACGCTCGGTATTATTATGAAGCAGACACGGGAGCAGATCGATGACGAGACTCGCTGGAAGTTTCGTTTGTTAGTTGGACAGGCGATTGACGACTGATGCAAACGCACGTCTGGGCAAAGTCAGCCGTGCTGCCTGCCACGACATTCCGGAATTTTCAACACCGCGGAAATAACATCACTGGTCCCGTTGCCCGATATCGTAATCGCGTTCACTCTCACTTTCTGAAAAACGAATCCAAAGCCGAGTTCGCAAATATGCGGGAAGTCACCGAGTTCGGATCCGCACAGGTCAACATAAAACAGCTCCGCGTCACCACTCTCACTACAGAGTCCTCTCTTGAACGAAATCGCACCTAACCTGTACGTCTTCGACGACACCTGCAACGTCTATGTCCTTCGTGATGGCAACCGCGCGATCCTCATTGATTGCGGCAGCGGTACGATCGTCGACCAACTCCCGCAGGTGGGTGTGGCACAGGTCGATTGGGTGCTCTTTACCCACCACCATCGTGATCAGTGCTTCGGCGCAAACCGACTACTGCAACAGGGTGCACGATTGGCGGCCCCTCAGCACGAGCGTCATCTTTTTGATCGTGCCCATGATTATTGGCAGCAAAAGCGGATCTTCGACAACTACAACGACCGCAGCACTTTTTTCACCATTGGTGAGGATCTGCCCATCGCGAAAGCACTGGAAGACTATGAGCGATTCGAATGGGGCCCGTATTCGTTATTCATCCTGCCGACGCCAGGCCACACGCACGGCAGCATCACACTGATCGTGAACCTGAATGACCAAACGTTCGCGTTCACTGGTGACCTGATGCACGACGACGGGAAGCTTTACCAGCTCCACGCGATGGAATACGAGTACGGAGATCTGATCGGCGCCACGTTGACCGCTCAATCGATCTCAGCGCTCAGAAAGAAAAATGTCTCGCTGGCACTTCCTTCGCACGGGCCGCTTATTGAATCTCCCGACGATTGCATCGACCGACTTGACGAACGGCTTCACGCTCTGCTTGACCTCATGCGTGACCGTGTGGGCGCTCCACCTGGGAATCGGTTCCCGCATGAGATTCAGCTTGAGCAGATTAGTCCGCACTTACTTTGGGGAACCGAACACACGTGCTCTAATTTTTACGTGATTAAATCGGACAGTGGCAAAGCACTGTTCATCGACTATCCGTATTTCTCACGCGGAATCTTTCTCACCAGCCTTCACTCTCCCGAACCCTTCTCGCAATTGCGTTTCACCGAGCACCATCTGGATGAACTATACGAGCGTTGGGGGATTCGCAAGTTCGACGTGGTAATTGCCACTCACATTCATGACGATCACGTTTGCGGCATTCCCTATCTGCAGAAGCATCATGGCACGAAATGCTGGACTCTGGACGACGTTGCGAAGGTAATCGAGGCACCGGAACGCTGGAATACTCCCTGCATCATGCAGCCACCGGTGCGTGTCGATCGACGATTTCAGGATGGCGAACGTTTCGAGTGGGAGGGAATTCTATTCGAGATCGTGTTCTATCCAGGTCAGACCGAATTCCACGCGGCAATCGCTGCGGACATCGACGGCAGGCGAGTGTTGTTCTCCGGTGACAGCTCATACCCGCTCAAACGCTACCTGCCGGAAAAAGAGAAGGAGTGGATGGTCAATTCCGTTCTCCGCAATTCGCTGACCTTCTCCATGCATCGCAAGTGTGCCGACGAATTTGAGCGTTTGCATCCTGATCTGCTCTGTCCCGGTCATGGACCGTACTACGAAATTCCTGAAGAGGCATTCCAGTCCCATCGTGAATATGTGGAATCCAAGGAAGCTGTCTGGAGAGACCTTCTTCCGCCGCCGGAAGAACTCGGTGTGGATCTCTTCTGGGCACGGTTACTGCCGTATCAGTCTCGTGTGAGTCCTGGCAGTGAGGTCGAGTATACTCTGGAGTTGCGTAATTCGTTTGGCAAAGAAACGACGTTCTCGGCACACCTCAGCACCACACTCCCGATTGCAACCCACCCTGAACAGGATCAGATCAGATTGGCGCCAGGTGCCACAGGTGAACTGACCTTCAACACACATATCCCCGCAAATGCTTCTTCTCACTCGTCCTGTCGCCATCTGGTGACCGCTCATGTGGTGGTCGATGGTCGCTCGCACGGTCCGATCACGGAAGCTCTGCTGGTGGTGAGCGATTAAGAGAATCCGACGTCGTGCTTTTAAAGAACCGTTCATCTGTGTCTGAAGGCAATTGTTGTGACTGAACACCGATTCAGGAATCCTCTGCCAGCCCTAAACACTCGTCGCGGTTTTTTGCAATCTGTCGGGGTGGCGGCAACGTCGATTTTGGTTTCCGAATCTGCTCGTTGCCACCTGTCAAATATTTCATCGCCAATTCGACTCGGCATGATCACCGACCTGCATCAGGACACCGTGCACGACGGTCCGGAACGTCTTGGAACATTTCTGAAAGAAATGAAGAAAGACCCGCCGGATGCGATCATTCAGCTGGGTGACTTTGCGGTTCCCTCCAAAGAAAATCAGACGCTCACAGACTCCTTCAATCATGCTCATCCTGTCGCAATGCACGTGCTCGGAAATCACGATGCCGATGGTGGATATTCATACGACCAGACACTCGAAGCGTGGGGAATGAAAGAACGATACTACTACCGTGACATTGGAGGTCTGCGTGTGATCGTACTCGACGGGAACGAAAAACCACCAAATCACATAAGTGGCTATCCGTCGCACATCGGACTGACGCAGATGACATGGCTGCAAACCACACTCCAAAGTCATGATGGTCCGATCCTCGTTTTAAGTCATCAGCCTTTGGCCGGTCCATGGGCCGTCGATAACGCCGATGACATTCAGAATGTCCTGAACACAGCGGCAGATCGCGTTCTACTGGCTGTGAACGGGCATTCTCACATCGATCATCTCGTCCGTAAGGGAAACATCGGGTACCTGCACTTGAATTCAGCGTCGTACGTGTGGGTCGGACGGAGATACAGGCGTCAGACTTACAGCCCTGAAATTCACGCTGCCTATCCAAAACTGGCGTCTGCCTGTCCTTATCGAGAA
>JAKVAY010000007.1 GCA_022447185.1 Fuerstiella sp.
CTGATCCGGTAAGGCCGGATCAGCCATCGGAAGAACTCACATTTGAAGAACATGTCCGCCCCATTTTCAAAGCTCACTGCTTTCAGTGTCACGGAGAAGAGCCTGAACTGAGTGGTGACCTTGACGTCCGACTTGTCAGGTTAATGCGGGCCGGGGGAGAATCCGGACCGGTTATCATCCCTGGCCAGCCAAACGACAGCCTGCTGTGGCAATACATCGACAGCGATGAAATGCCGCAGGGATCCAAGAAGCTCACTGCCGCGCAGAAAGACATCATTCGCCGCTGGCTGCGACAGGGTGCGAGGACGGCGCGTCCGGAACCAAACAATGTTAAGGATGCCCGGTATACACAGGAAGAGTTGTCCCACTGGGCATGGCAACCGGTGGCGGACCGTGCAATTCCGAACGTAGACGGATACGAGATCAGAACGCCGATTGATAGCTTTGTCGCGCGACGTCTGGCTAAACATGAACTTAGTTTTTCTCCAGCTGCCGACAAACGAACGCTTATTCGACGTGTCAGCTTCAGTTTGCTGGGGTTACCTCCAACGCCGAAGGATGTCCAGGAATTCATCGCTGATAAATCAACCGACTCCTGGGAGGTACTGGTCCGAAAACTGCTGGATTCTCCGCAATTCGGTGTCCGGTGGGGAAGACACTGGCTGGATGTCGCCGGATATTCTGAGACCAATGGAGATCCCAACAAAGATACTCAGCGTCCCCACGCCTGGCGCTACCGGGATTACGTCATTGATTCATTTAATTCCAACAAACCCATCGATCAATTTTATGTTGAGCAGCTGGCAGGAGATGAGCTGATCGACGGTGACGTCGATATCCATAATCCGCGTCATCTTGAACTGTTGACGGCAACCGGTTTTCTGCGAATGGCTCCCGATACCACTCAAAGCAGCAACGGTATCGCCGATCGGAATATGGCAGTTGCTGAGTCACTCAAAGTCGTCAGCTCGTCCATGCTGGGACTCACTGTGGGTTGTGCTCAGTGCCACGATCACAAATATGACCCGATTGGTACGGATGACTACTATCGATTCCGAGCTGTGTTTGATCCGGTCTTTCCACTGAATAACTGGCAACAGCCAAGCGGGCGACTTGTTGACTTCACAACAGACGAAACACGAGCGGAATGGGAACGTATCGAAGCAGAATGCAAATCCCTGCAAGAGGACCTGAACAAACGCAAAAAAACTCATGCAACCACGATTTTCGAACAAAAAATTGCGGACGTTCCCGAAGCCGACCGAATGGCCACTCTCAACGCAGTTGAAACAGCCCCGGACAAGCGAACGCCGGAGCAAAATAAGCTGCTCGATTTGTATCCAATGGTCAAAACAATCGATTTTATCGCCGGCTATCTTGTGGAGTACGACATTGCGTTCCACCGAGAGTGTCAAAAAGAAGCGGCAAAGATCTCTGAACTCAGGGCGACCAAGCCACCCGGTCAGTTGGTAATGGCAACTCAAGAGCGGCCAAACGTCGTACCGGTGAGCACAATATTTCATCGCGGCAATCCACAGAGTCCCGGTGACGAAGTCACGCCTGCCGAGGTGATGGTGCTCCATCGTGGTCGTGATGTACAACTGCCGGTGAATGATGAACAGTATCCTGGTACCGGTCGGCGACTGGCGTGGGCCAGACAACTGACAGATGGAACTCATCCACTGGCTGCTCGTGTTTTTGTGAATCGCGTGTGGATGCACCATTTTGGACGTGGTCTGGTGGCAACTCCCGGCGATTTTGGCATCTCGGGAGAACGTCCTACTCATCCGGAACTTCTGGACTGGCTCGCCAATGATTTCGTCCGTAACGGATGGGATCACAAACGACTTCACCTCATGATCCTGTTGTCTCGAACCTGGCAGCAACAGTCCACTCGATCTGCACGTCTGGATCAGCTTGATCCTGAAAACTCGCTACTGGGCCGAATGAGCCTGCGGCGTCTTGAAGCCGAGGAACTTCGCGATGCCGTCCTGTCCATTGTTGAGAGACTGGATCAACAACTGGGTGGTCCAAGTCTGCCTGTCACGGAAGACCGTGAAGGCAAAGTGGTGATTGGACAACCGCAGAAACGAGATGGCATTAAGGCAGACACAGATCTGGCCCGCCGCAGTGTTTACATTCAGGTGCATCGCAAATTGCCACTGAACGTACTGGTAACTTTTGACCAGCCAGAAATGACTCCCAACTGCGATCTCCGTCGAGCAACCACAGTGGCAACCCAGTCTCTGTATTTCCTGAACGATGCTGAGTTGATCAGCCGGTCCGAGGATCTGGCCAGACTGCTGGTGGACCGGCACAAAGACGATCAGTCGCGACTGGCCGAATTATTCGTACGATTGTTCGTGAAACCGCCAACTGACACAGAACTGGATTATTGTGCGAACTTTCTGTCAAACCAGACCCGACAGTTTGAAACACTGCCGTCTGGTAAGAACCAGGCCGAACCACCGGATCCGGCGTTGAGGTCTCTGGCGACCTTGTGCCAGACGTTGTTCGGATCAAATCGGTTCTTGTATGTGGATTAATGAGGAATCGGAAAACTAATAGTCTTGATTTGAATTCGGAAATCAGACCAATGACCGAGAACAGAATTTGCTCGCGACGACACTTATTACACACTTCTGCGTTTGGATTGAGTTCCGTGGCTTCGGCAATGCTGCTCAAGCAGGACGGACTTTTTGCATCCGAGTCTGCTGAACCGGTCAAACCGGAACTCGAACAGAAAACGTACGACCTGTTGCCAAAGCACCCTGAGTATTCGGCACCGGCACAGGCCATGATTTCTATTTTTATGCTGGGCGGTCCGAGCCAGATCGACCTGTTTGATCCCAAGCCAGAGCTGGTCAAACACCACGGAAAAACGTTTCCAGGAGATGTGAAATTTGACAATCCGGCACAGGCCAGTCGTGAGATCATGAAGCCGATCTGGAGATTTCGACCCCACGGCGAATGCGGTATGGAAATCTCTGAGTTGTTACCTCATCTGGGCGAGATTGCCGACGATATTACTCTGATGCGTTCAATGCATACCGGAGTCAACAACCATGTACCCTCGAATTACGCGATGAACACAGGCGACGACAAGTCCGGTCGCGCAGTTTTGGGCAGCTGGCTGCTGCATGAACTCGGCAGTGAGACTCAGGACTTGCCGGCTTTTGTGGCACTGACTGACAGACGCGGCATGCCGCTGATGGGTACTGAACACTGGACGAACGGCAAACTGCCCTCCATCTATCAGGGAACGCTTGTTCGTCCAACGGAACCAAGAATATTCAATCTTCAGGGCCCCCCGCATCTGAGAGGATCCGTTCAGCAAAATCAACTGGCACTGCTGGATCAGTTCAACCGGCATCATCTGAAGACTCATCCAGGTGAGAATGACCTCCAAGCACGAATATCCAGCTATCAGCTGGCGGCTCGGATGCAACTGGCTGCACAGGATGCCTTTGATTTGTCTCAGGAATCAAAGGCAACTCAAAGAATGTATGGAATAGACGAGGAACTCACTTCTGACTACGGCACTCGATGCCTGATTGCAAGACGCCTCGTCGAGCGAGGGGTACGTTTTATACAGCTGTTTTGCAGGGGCCAGCACTGGGACCATCACGGTTCGATTCTCACAGAGCTTCCGGCCCGCTGTGGCGAAGTCGATAAACCGGCAGCAGCACTCGTACGCGACCTGAAACAACGAGGTCTGCTGGACAGCACCATTGTCCACTGGGGTGGTGAAATGGGACGTTTGCCGGTTATTCAGTTCCGGAACGGACTGAGCAAACGCAGTACTGTGGGACGTGATCACAACACATACGGTTTTAGTCAGTGGGTCGCCGGTGGTGGTTTCAAACAGGGCCATATCCATGGTGCAACGGATGAATTCTCCCACTACGCTGTGGAAGGAATCGTGCATCACTACGACTGGCTGACAACTGTGCTCCACCAGTTTGGGCTCAAACATCAGGATCTTAGGTTCCGTGTCGGCCCCCGCGAGGTTCGGCTGGTGGAAAACGATGAAGCCAGAGTTGTCAGAGAAATTCTTGCCTGATTAGGGACATGTCCATTGGTAATCCTTCGAATTCCACAGGTCGGCCTCGGCGTAATGTCGTTCATATCAAGAGTCGTTGCTGTCTGTCTCAGCTTTTCGTTCCTCGCCATTGCCGACGATTACTCTGAAAATCCGGGTACTGAAGGCAACGGGAATGTAATCGTCGGTCCTGATTATCAGATCGACCCGGATCTGACAGATTGCGGAAACCCCAAAGGACAGAATTTCCAGTTTTCGATGCCGCTGGCCGAAAGCAATATCTTTCGTGGCGATGATTCCACACTGGACACTACAAAGCCCGTGCGCGTGGCGAGAAATATTTTCGTCTATGTACCCGCAGCCTACCGCAACGGCACGGAAGCACCCATTCTTGTTATGCATGACGGACCGAACCGCCTCGACCTGGTGCAACATGCACTGGACAATTTGACGATCTCGAAGAATCCGAAACGCAGACTTCCCGCGTTCATTGTGATTTCAGTACAAAACGGAGGAGACGACAGCAAGGGTAGTCAACGCGGACTGGAATACGACACAATGTCCGATCGTTTTGCCAGATTCATCAATAACGAAGTGTTGCCAGCTGTCCTGAATAACGCAGAGATTAGGGCCGCCTATCCGAAAATAGCGTTTACAGAAAATCCCTGGGGCAGAGCAGCGATGGGGTGCAGTTCCGGTGGTGCGGCCACTCTGACGATGGGTTGGTTTCGCCCCGATCTGTTTCGTCGGTTGATCACTTACTCCGGAACATTCGTGGATCAGCAGGACGATGACGCACCGGAAGAAGCCACATACCCACTGGGAGCGTGGGAATATCACTCCGGAATGAAGCTCATTGAAACAAGCGAAAAGAAACCACTTCGCATCTTTACGCACGTTGCAGAAAATGACATTCGTGCGACGGATCCGGAAAGTACTTATCACAACTGGGTGATGGCAAACCAACGTACGGCGGTCGCACTGAAAGCCAAAGGCTACGACTATCGCTACGTGTTCAGTCGTGCTTCGCGCCACTGCGATCGCCAGGTTTTCGAACACACACTGGCCAATACGCTTGTCTGGATGTGGCGAGGTTACCACGACGAATAGCTGATCGGATACAACGCTGGTTCCGTGTGAGTCTTCCTGACTCCCGAAACAATGCTGTGTTCAAACGCACGTAAACGGCCATCGCAGGGTTGGTCTCTCTTCCATCAATGATTCTAAAATTTCAGCGTTTCACAGAAATCACATTGGGCATTACCGCGCGACAAGACGGAACCATTGCCGCTGAAACCCCAAATTACTCGTGCTTTCCTCAGAGAGTGACTATGCTGAGTACCTGAACGCATGCCCGCCTTATCGGTCGTATATTTCTAAGGATTACGATGTCACTCAATCGCCGACAGTTTCTTCAACACTCCGCTCGTTCTGCTGCGTATTTCGGGCTGGCAGGTTACAGTCACTCTGTCCTGCAGGCCGAAGGCAGTGTTGCGAGTGCAAAACATTTCAAGGTCGTCAGCGTTGAGCGTTCCACAGTGCGCCTCGAATACCGTCCCGTCCCCTATCGTGCGATGAGTCGCGAGCTGCCACACTGGCGTTACATCGAAATCTGCGATGTCACACTCAGTTCCGGTGTCACTGGAACTGGCGAAACAATGCTGTTCTACACCTGGGACGCGACATCAGATGATGATCTGATCGGTCGGAATGCTGTTGACCTGATGTGGGATGACGGACTGGGATCGGGTTTGCAAATGGCGCTGTTCGACGCCGTGGGACGCACGGCCGGCGTGCCGGTTCACTCGTTGCTGGGACCGAAGGTGCACGATACAACTCCACTGTCGTGGTGGAACATTGATACGTCAGCGGCCGACATGGCACTGGACTGTGCTGAAGCCCTGCGGCTTGGTTACATGTCCTACAAAACCAAAGGACGTCCCTGGTTTGATATTTTTGAACAACTGGACGCCGCAACAAGTGTGGTCCCCCCGGAATTCAAGATCGACATGGACTTCAACAGTAGTCTGCTAACGGCGGACAAAGGAATGCCGATCCTCAAAAAAATGGAGGCATACCCTCAAGTCGACATTTTTGAGTCGCCTATTCCACAGGGTGACGTGGAAGGGAACCGCAGGATCGTGGATGCGACACCTGTCAAGGTTGCCATGCACTTCGGAAGTCCACAACCAAAAGTTGTTGTACAGTCAGGTTGCTGCGACGGCTTTGTGGTGGGCGGTGGTGCAACCGGAGTTGTTGGCACGGGTCGTTTTTGTGAAAAGGTCGGAATGCCGTTTTGGCTGCAGATTGTTGGAGCTGGTCTGTCGGCGGCGCACTCGCTGCATTTTGGCGGTGTGTTAGAACAGGCCGTCTGGCCAGCCGTCAATTGCCACCAGCTGTTTAAGCACGATCTGCTGACCGAACCCATCGTGGTCAAGGACGGCCACTCAGTCGTTCCGGACCGTCCTGGTCTTGGTTATGAAATTGACCGTGATCAGGTCGACAAACTGCGCGTACCAAAACCCACTGAACGACCACTGACGGATCGGCTTGTCGAAACGACATGGGCTGACGGCCGACGGATGTACACCGCAAGCGGGAACGAAGTCAATTTCCTGCTCAATGCAGCCAACAGAGGACTGATTCCGTTCTATGCAAAGGGCGCCAACTCTCGCCTCGTACCGAATGATGGTTCTGCCCATTGGCGCGCCCTGTATACCGCATCCATTGAGGCTGGCGGACCAGTGGAAAGATAGCAGGTCCTGGGCGTCGAATCATACTTCGGAGGATTCAAAGCGAACAATGACGGCTCGTTTCGGGACCCAACTTGTAGCGGAAGCCCTCAACATGCTTCCTGTGAAACCGTCTGTCATTCCCTCAGTCAGTGCAGCTGTCTGTGTACTGATGTGTTTTGCATCATTACAGGTAATGGCCGTTGACTATGAGTCCGATCTAAAACCATTGCTGCGGAACCGCTGTTACTCGTGCCACGGAGCTCTGCGGCAGGAAGCAGATCTGCGACTCGATACCGTCGCGGCCATGTTATCCGGCGGTGTTGTCGTGCGCCACAATGCCTCCGCCAGTCTGATCATCGAACGCGTCTCAGCCGACGATCCTGAACAGCGTATGCCGCCTGAGCATGAAGCCGAACCACTCAGTGTCTCGCAGATTGATTTGTTGGCGAAATGGATCGATTCGGGAGCCGTCGCACCGCAGAACGAACAACCCGACCGGGATCCTCGTGATCATTGGGCGTTTCGACCGATTGTAAGGCCGCCGGTACCCAACGTCGACAACAGCGACTGGAGTCGCAATCCAATCGACGCATTTGTCGCCGCGCGACACCTAGAGTCAGGCATCAAGCCTCAGTCATCTGCGAGCGCGCGGCAACGGCTCCGACGTCTGACGTTCGATGTCATCGGACTACCTCCGACGCCAGAGCAACTTGAATTGCTCGAGTCTGAATCGTCCGCAGGATGGTATCAGCAGACTGTGGATCGACTTCTGACTGATCCTCGCCACGGGGAACGATGGGCGCGTCACTGGATGGATATCTGGCGCTACAGTGATTGGTGGGGACTGGGTGACCAGCTCCGCCGCAGCCAGTTGCACATCTGGCACTGGCGAGACTGGATCATCGAATCCCTTAACGCGAACAAGCCATATGACCAGATGATCCGTGAGATGCTGGCAGCAGATGAATTGTTCCCGAACGATCAGAACCGACTGAGGGCAACCGGGTTTCTGGCGCGCAACTTCAATCTGTTCAATCGACAGCATTGGCTGGATGAAACAGTCGAGCATGTGGGCAAATCCCTTCTGGGTCTTACCTTCAATTGCGCTAAGTGCCACGATCACAAATTCGACCCGATTGCACAAACGGACTACTATCGAATGAAGGCATTCTTTGAGCCATACATGGCCCGGATCGACATGGTCCCTGGTGAACCTGACGTAAATAAAAACGGGATTCCATGTGTCTTTGATGCATTGCCAAATGCACCGACTTATCGTCTGGAACGAGGACAGGAAAACCACCCGGACACTTCAAAACAGATCACACCAGGTCTCCCTGTATTTCTTGGAGGTGGTGACATCGAGGTCAGCATTGTCAAACTTCCGCACGACTCATGGGAAACCGCCCGACGACCATGGGTGCTGGAGACACATCTTGCCTCGGCTCGGCAGCAACTGGCCCGAACCCGAAAGAAAGAATCCAATTTACGGGAAACGGCGAACATTCCTGTCGGCCAGCCACCGAGTCCATCACTGCCAGAGTTACGGATTGCCGAGCTGGCAACAAAAGCAGCGGAAACCGAACTCAGGAGCCGGCAATGTTGCGTAGCGGCAATGCAATCAAGCTGGGATACGCAAAGCTCAAGAACACCGAAACTCAAACGTGCTGCAATTGAAGCACAACGTACTGCCGCTGTTGCCGAAGCAAAGCATGCGATCGCCGTAGCAGAACGTGACTTCGAGAAAGCCACCGACAAAGTACGGGATTCGGCTCAGAAGAAACTGGAAACAGCAAGAAAACAGCTCGAAACAAGCAGGGCAAAGGCAGCGGAGGAGATTTCCGACAGTGACTCTTTTGTTCCACTGACAGGAACCCGGTGGACTCCGACCCGATTTACATACTCCGGGAAGGACGATACCCATCCCGGTTTTCCTTCTCACAGTACGGGACGCAGAACAGCGCTGGCACGCTGGATCACTGATTCGTCAAATCCACTGACTGCCCGGGTAGCAGTCAATCACGTCTGGAATCGTCATATGGGACAACCACTGGCGCCTACTGTGTTCGACTTTGGTCGAAACGGGACGCCACCAACACATGTCAAGTTGCTGGACTGGCTCGCTGCCGAATTGATCCACAGTAACTGGGATCTGCGGAATCTGCATCGCTTAATCCTGACGTCCCAAACGTATCAACTCAGTTCATCGGCTGAAAACAATTCTGTCGCCACAGACGAAGATCCGGACAATCTGCGCTGGTGGAGACGAACGCCGCTGAGGCTGGAATCTCAGGCAATACGTGATTCCGTTCTTGCACATGCCGGCATACTGGATGACACACGAGGTGGACCAGTTGTTGAGCCGAAGGATCAGGCTGCATCAAGACGACGGAGTCTGTATTTCTTTCATTCTCACAATGACAGAAACCTGATGCTGACAACATTTGACGAGGCCAGTGTCAACGAATGCTATCGCCGAGAGACGAGTATCGTTCCTCAACAGGCACTGGCTCTCAGCAACAGCCGCCTGGTTCGTGACTCGTCTGTGCACATTGCCAGGCGTTTGCACAATGGATCACCGCTGACGGATCCAGTGTTCATCGATCGTGCGTTCCGACTTCTCCTGGGAACAATACCGAGTGAAGAAGAATCGGCCAGATGCCAGACTGCAATGAACAGGTGGCGACAGTTACCAGACACATCAGACGAAGACGTCTTTCGACTCGCGGTTTGGGTATTGATGAATCACAACGATTTCGTGACCATTCGATGACTTATGCGTCTCAATGCTCCACCTGCTATTCGGTCCTGCCGGACCGTCGCGGTCGATGGCGCACGACGGAGCAAGCCGCGAGAGCAACAATTGTGCGGCCTCACCGGACTGCCTG
Organism: Fuerstiella sp.; assembly: GCA_022447185.1. Taxonomy (GTDB): domain Bacteria; phylum Planctomycetota; class Planctomycetia; order Planctomycetales; family Planctomycetaceae; genus S139-18. The sequence continues at coordinate 9,666 of JAKVAY010000007.1, forward strand.
ACGTTCCACATTGTTTACGTGTGCACCTAACACTTCGGATTGAAGTTCTTTAAACCGCAACAGGCTTTTACACGCTGTATATTTTCTGCAACGGCATAGAAAGCCCCATGGCATCACCGATGACCCGCAAAGGCTGGAGTTCCTCGGATGTTGTTTGACCGCCGTGTTCAATACATACAGCACAGGCCCGCACGACACGTTGTTTAATGTTGAGCGTAGTATCTGACAGCAGCGTCAGCCCTCGGGATCTGTTTGCTGGCTCACCTTCCACGATGGAGACAGGCTGTACATGCTCCGCTGCAGCGCGGCCAGAATGACCGGCTGCAGCAGAACTGAAATCAGATCGGCTGCCGCAGCAGGAATTCAAACAGGCCCTCCGTCTGGTGAATCGCACAATTGCTTTGCAGTCAGGATTACTGCCCGGCAGCAACAGTCCAGTTCCGTCCGTCTCGAATCACTCTGCGGTACAGCGTGTCTCGCTCGACTGGTTCACGACCGGCCTCGTGAATCAGGTTGTGAAGTTGTTCCACCGTTTTACCTTCGGGCGTTTTTGCTCCTGCATCGTGGTAAATCAGTTCGTGCACCACTGTACCGTCGAGATCATCAGCACCGTAGCTCAGAGCAAGCTGCGCGGTCTGTTCCCCCATCATGATCCAGTACGCCTTCACGTGGTCAAAATTGTCAAGCATGAGACGGCCGACAGCCACCATCCGGAGATCAAACAAACCATCTGGTTTTCGAATGTGATCCAGTTCGGTATTTTCAGGATGGAACGCCAAAGGAATATATGTTTGGAATCCGCCGGTTTCGTCCTGCAACTCGCGCAGCCGCAACAGGTGATCGATCCGATGCGACACATCTTCGACGTGGCCGTAAAGCATCGTTGCGTTGGACCTTAATCCCAGCTGGTGGGCCGCGCGATGCACATCAAACCATACGCTGGAATCCGCTTTGTGCTCACAGATCTGACTCCGCACTTCCGGATCGAAAATTTCCGCACCGCCGCCCGGCATACTGCCGAGACCCGCATCAATCATTTGTTCCAGAATCCATTCGATCGGCTTCTTTGTGATGAAGCTAAACCAGTGTATTTCAACAGGAGTCCATGCCTTAATGTGAATTTCCGGGCATGTCTCATGAAGCGTGCGAATCACGTTCACGTACCAGTCGAATTTTTTGCGGTGGTGCAGTCCACCCACAACATGGATTTCCGTAGCGCCACCGGACTGCCCCTCCAGAATCCGCTCACGCAGCATCTCATCTGAAAATGTATATGCCTTTTCATCTTTCAAATCCGCCCGAAACGCACAGAATCGACATCGATAAACACAGACATTGGTTGGGTTCAGATGAATGTTGGTATTGTACCACGCAACATTTCCATTCTTTTTTTCTCGCACCAGATTCGCCAGTCGTCCCAGCACGTGAAGGTCAGCTTCCCTTTCCAGATAGAGACCATCGTCGAACGTAAGACGTTCGCCATGTTTGATTCTGTCAGTAATGGAGTCAAGTTGTGACGCGGCAGTTGTCGACATGTTGGCTGTTGATCCAGACAGAACTCAATTGCGTCGTTTGGAAATTGTTTAGTCGTGACGCAGCCAGACGTCCAGGCAGCCCAGGACCAGAATGCCGAAGCTCACGATCGCATTCACACTAAAGAATGCAGTATTGACTCGATCAAGATCATTGGGACTCACGAGCGTGTGCTGATACATCAAAACGACGCTCAGGACAATGATTCCGGTGAGGAACAGTGTACCCAGGTCTGTGAGCCACCACAGAGCGAACAAACTGATCATTGCGGCAACATGGCTGAGAAATGCCACGTAGAGAGCCCGTCCAATCCCAAACCGGGCCGGAAGGCTGAACAGCTTATGACTGCGATCGAAATCAGTGTCCTGGCAGGCATAGATGATGTCGAATCCGCCAACCCAAAAGAAGATCATCGACGCAAGCAGCAGAGGTGTCCGCTCCACTGTACCGGTCAATGCAATCCAGGTTGCGATTGGTGACAACATCAATGCTGCTGATAACCAATAGTGGCACCAGTCAGTCCAGCGCTTCGCAAACGAATAACACAGCAGAAACATGAGCACCGGTACTGACAGAGCAACCGGCAGCCAATTGGGCAGGAACAAAAGAGTCGACGCGATAAATCCTCCGCCCGCCAGTACCGTGAACATCGTCACTGCAGAAACACTGAGAAGACCTGCAGGAAGATGTCTCTGTGCCGTTCGCGGATTCTGAGCGTCAACGTCCCGATCAACCAGCCGATTAAAGGCCATGGCGGCGGATCGGGCAAAGACCATGCACAATAGAATTCCTGCGAGGTCGTTCCAGTAAAATGGATTGTCATCGGCTTGCCAGGCCAAAACGGCTGCCAGCAGCGCAAATGGCAGCGCAAAGATCGTATGGCTGAATCGAATCAGATCCAGATACTGCCGAATGGAGACTGTCAGACGAACCATTAACATGTTGATCGGATGATTGGATGAAAGCTCTAAAGAAACCATAAGTGTTTGTGGAAGCCCTGTCAGTTCAATCGCAATCTAGACGCCAATGTAACGCGAATAAACTGCCCGTGCCGCAGCAGGGTCTTCCGTACCCCGAATGATCGCTCGACCATCAGGAAACACTGTGATTTCCATCCCGGACTCTTCCAGGACGACACGTGCCAGAAAGGAATTGGACGTCACGACACCGGCTGATTCCAGTCGATGTGATAGTTCTTCCAGGGAAATGCTCAATTTCGATGCTGGTGAAACCTGAACAGCATTCCTCCCACACAGGACCGTGGATCCGGAAGCAGTCGATCCGCTGAGAAATGGCCGTTCACCGCGATCACATGCAGGACAGTTTCCCTGATCACGCAGTGCCGACACATCCATCGCCCTCATTGATCCGTCCCAGACGTCCACAATACTAAGTTGCAAGGGAACATCTTCGGCGTTCCCACTGAGAATCCGCAGAGCAATCGCTGACTGGAGTGAGGCAACCATACCGATTGCCGGGCCCAGTACACCGGCTGTGTCACATGTCTCCGTGGAACCAGGTGGCGGGGCATCCGGAATCAGGCATCTCAGACAACCCGACCGCCCCGGAAAGACGGGCATCACCTGACCCGTACTGCCGGTGCAGCCTGTGTAGATCCACGGAATTTCAAACTCCAGTGAAACATCGTTGATCAGATAACGAATTTCGAAGTTATCGGTACCGTCAATGATCAGATCAACGGCATTCGCAAACGACTGAATATTTTGATAGTCGACATCAGCAACATAAGACTCAATCTGTACATTTGAATTCACCTGTTTCAGGCGACGTTCTGCCACAATTGCTTTGGGCAGATGCTCAGTCACATCCTGTTCAGTGAAGAGAATCTGACGCTGTAAATTGCTGAGTTCCACAAAGTCGCGGTCGACAATCCGCAGCTGTCCGATACCGGCACGAACCAAATGATCGGCCACAACGCATCCAAGAGCGCCACAGCCAACCTGGAGTACGTGACTCTTTCGCAGCTGCTTCTGGCCGGTCTGCTGAATCCCGGAGAACAACATTTGCTTTTGATAGCGGGCAAGGTCTTCCATTTAGCGATAATCGCCTTTTTGAATATGTGTTTACGTTCGACCACGGCAGAAGCTTACGGATTGTGATCTCAACGACATCGGTACAGCACAGCGATATTCTCTCTATTTACCTTGAGTCAGGTCCGTGATGGCCTGTGGAAGAGCGAGATCAACAAGCCCTTTAACACCCCGCCCTTCGTCGATTCGATCAAACACATCCCAGCCGATCGATTCATTGTCGATCTTCCAGTATTCCTCCATTTGCTTCCGGTCTACCGACTTCAGCGCACGCATGATTCGAAATCCAACACCACGGGCCGGATCATCAGTAAACCACCACGGACTCTTCGGTATATTTGGATCAGTGAACTTCCACTCTGCATGTACTGACAGCAACCGGGACGTGCTGGTGCAGTCTGTTGCGGGAAATTCCCAGCTTCCACCACAGACTTTGCGGTGATCCGGAGTCTGTGACCGAATCCACTCGGTCGATGCGTCCAGAATCGTCGCTCCCTCTGCCGCCGATGATCCATCAGGACCATCCAGCACCCACTCGGCTGCATTGCCGTGCATGTCATATAAACCCCATGAATTTGGTCTCTTTTGACCGACGATCTGAGCTCCTTTTGTATCTGCGGCACCCTTGAACCAGCCAAATTCTGACAGGTCACCAGGAGATTTTCCAAAATGGTAGGCTGTCGTTGCGCCAGCACGACAGGCGTGTTCCCATTCGGCCTCCGCCGGTAATCGGTACTGTAGTCCCGTAACTGCCGACAACCATTTGGTGTACTGTCTGGCGGCGTACTGAGTGATCGTAACAGCCGGTTGACGTGGATCGTCGCCGAATTCGAATGTGTATGTAGGTTCGTAGAGCGGCGTTGGGGCAGTGACTGCATCGATTTCATTGTCGTCATTCACCGTTCGCTGGCGATTGATCTGAAACTGCTTGAACACATGGTACAGATTCATGAATTGTTTATATTCAGACCATGTCACTTCGAATCGTCCCATCCAGAACGGCCCAATGAAGTATTTGCGATGATCTGATCCCACTGTAATTTGGCCACCGGGGATCGGTTCCAGAGCGAACACAACATCGGTGCCTGGAATTGACATTTCATATGGCACCATGAAGCCCTGATCCGTCTTCACAAATCGACCGGACTCGGGCTGTCGCGGCACAAGCCCAGGCATCGTGTCGGATGCCTGGACTGAGGTCGACAAACAGAAAAGTACAATGATCAGGTATTTCATGCAGAAATCGATCTGATGAGTTACGTCCGTTACAGTGCAATGTCACGGCATGAATTGGCAGAACAGGAAATTGTTGTGGCGCCATCATTCGAATACAAGACTCTGAGTCGAGTCACAACTGGACTTTCGTGTGACTGCTGCTCTGACGTTTCCACAACAAGTTGAACCGGGCAGCAATACGTCGACTCACTGAACAGCCCTGCCGGGTCCAGTTTAAAAATGCGTAAGGCGTCCCCCATTTTGGAATGTGACAAATGTGGCAGTTGCACCGAGGTCAACATGAGTCCAATCCGGTGAAACGCATGGGATTGTTGTCACAAGCTGCTGTCGTTGTGCTGGCGACTCTGTTCTCGTTCGGTGGTCGAACAGCCTCTGCTGACGACCGAAAACCACTCACGTGGGATCATGTTTACGGTCACGAACGGATCATCATTCGAGACACCGCTCCTCGTGAGTTCGTGTGGCTGGACAATACGAATCTGCTGCGATTTGAAACTACCTGGGAGAAAGTCAATGCAATCACAGGGAAGACGGCTCCCTTCTATGATGCAGAACGGCTTCGCGGACAACTCCTGGCAGAAGGGGTCCATGATGAGGACGCAAATGAAATCGCCGATGGAAACTGGACTCTGCACGATGCAGCGCAGCGGGTATGCGTTTTACAAACCAATCGCAGACTGACACGGGCCGGACTGGATGGTGAACGTGTTCGCATCGTAACCGGGCTTCCAAAGCAGATTGAAATTCTGACTCTCAGCCCAACCGGCAACGCCTGCGCTTTCGTATCGGCCAACGATCTCTGGTGCGCCAACTTTGATACAGGTCGTATATTGCGACTCACCAGAGATGCGGGGCCTGACGTGCGAAACGGAAAAGCGGACTGGGTCTATTTCGAAGAAATCCTGGAACGAAGATGGAAGGCATTCCGGTTCAGCCCCGACGGTCAGTTTCTGCTCTTTCAGCAGTTCGATGATTCGAGCGTCCCAAATTTCTCAGTCATTGATCACACGAAGCCGACGCAAACCATCGAAACAGAACATTTTCCGATGGCCGGACAATCTAATCCGGCGGTACGTCTGGGAATTGTTTCCGTCAATGGAGGTTCCGTTTCCTGGATGAAATCACCGCACAACGACAACTCGATTCTGATTACCCATTTCGGATGGTATCCCGACAGCAGCCACGTTTACTGGTACGCCCAGAATCGCAGTCAGACATGGCTGGATCTTGTTCGTACATCCAAAACAACAGGTTCAGGCAATGTGATACTGCGAGAGACCACTGCAGGCTGGGTCGAGCAACCAGGAGATCTCCACTTCCTGAGTGACCACAGTTTCCTGATGCTGAGCGAGCGTTCAGGCTGGAAACATGTCGAGCGCATTTCGGCTGACGCAACAAAACGTCAACCACTCACATCCGGTCCATGGGACGTCACAGGTATTCATGCAGTCAACGAAGACAAAAATCGAGTCATTGTGACCGGAACTCGCCACTCACCGTCCGCTGATCATCTCTACCGTGTCGCTCTGGATGGAGGATCCATCCAGCGTCTGTCCCAAGAACAGGGTCATCATGTTGTGTCAGCGAACCCCACCGGAGGACTCCTGATCGACTCCTGGAGCAGCCACAGACAACGCAGATCTGTCGTATTACGCAATTCAACTGGTCGTGTTGTCCGACAGATCCATCGAGCCACACCGCCGGAGGAATGGGATGAATTTGAATTTGGGAACGTCGATATCCTGAATGTGCCTCTGGCTGATGGAGCGCACACAGCAGCAATCGTCGTCTACCCACCGGACTTTAATGCATTGCTGTCACATCCAATCTGGATCAGGATTTACGGCGGTCCTCGCAGCCCGACAGTATCCGACACCTGGCACGCCTCGCTGGCCGACCACCTGCTTGCCAGTCACGGTATCATCGTGATTCGATTCGATCCGAGAACTGCGGGTGGACACGGAGCGATCGGCGCCTGGAAGGCACATGGGCAACTGGGCGTTGAAGAAACTCGAGACGTGGAATCTTTATGTAAATGGCTCGCTGCACAGGTATGGGCCGACCAAAGTCGGATCGGCATGAGTGGCCATAGTTACGGAGGATTCCTGACAAGTTACGTGATGACCCACAGCGATTGTCTCACTGCCGGGATTGCCGGATCCGCAGTCACGGACTGGGCCAATTATGACACCATCTACACCGAACGGTACATGGGGACACCTCAGGAAAATCCGAAGGGGTACCGAAAATCGTCCGTTGTGGCATCAGCGGCGGATCTGCATGGCCGTTTATTGCTGGTCCACGGACTTCAGGACGACAATGTGCATCCTGCCAACACGTTTCAGCTGATCAGGGCGCTACAAAACGCAAACAAGACATTCCATCTTATGGTCTACCCGAGTGCCCGCCACGGAATTCACAATCAGCATTTTCAGAGGCTGAAGTACAATTTCATACTAGAGTCGCTGGGAATTCTGGATCCACAACCTTAGCTCGATCTCTGTACAATCAAACAGCAGAGTTCGACACCCCTGAATGTGACACGATTTGCTTCGTTTACCAGCACCTGTCACGTCAACCGAAACCAAATCCGAAACGTTTTCCGTATCAGGAAAAATACAGTTGAGCATCCACTCTGATCGCATCCAATTGCCTCCAAATCGTGAACGGCAAACAATCGTTGACGGATCATCGTACAAAGAACGCGTGGCATGGAATGACCTGTGTTACTTGCCCGAAACTTAACGTGGCAGAAACGTGCCAATTCGGTCGAGCGACCAACAGATTTCACACAACCGTCTCCAACGCATACTGACTGAACTTTCAACCCATCCCGCCTGACCATAATCGCCTCAGGGACACGTGCGATACACTGCAATCACGCAAATCCTCCGGGCAGGAATTGCGTCCACCTTCGACAAATGACGGATCAAAGCGAATGGTTTTTATTTTGATTGTGACGGCGGTACTGCTGGTAGCCGGTCTGATTAAGACCTGGATCACCGCCGGATCTCTGGTCGCCGCTCATGCGATTGATGTGGGTAACCCACCGGATGATTTTCCGGCGACAAACGTCACTCTCGACAGCCACTCAGGCACATCACTTGCCGGCTGGCATATTCGGTCTGTGGACCGCCAGGGGGTCATCGTACTTCTGCATCCGTACCGTGGATCACGTCTATCAATGTTGAACCGTGCACGCCTGCTGTACACCGAGGGATACTCGGTCGTCATGGTCGATTTTCAGGCTCACGGGGAAAGTTCCGGAAACCGAGTGACGATCGGATTTCTCGAACGCCACGATGTGAAGGCAGCTGTCGAGTTCGCAAAAACTGTACACCCAAATGAACCGATTGGCGTTATTGGATTTTCGATGGGTGGCGCTGCAACTCTGTTGGCATCACCTCTGCAGGTCAACGCCATCGTACTGGAATCGGTCTATCCGGACATCGCAACGGCTGTACGAAATCGCGTCGAGAAAAAATCTCGCCTGTTCGCCACAATCCGCACACAACTTCTGCTGATGCAGATGAAACCGAGAATGGGTATTTCAATTTCTGAAATGTGTCCGATTGCTCATCTGGCAGAGGTCGGATGTCCGATCTTCATTATGTCCGGCACTGTCGATTCCCGCACGACCCCAACCGACACCAGGGCCATGTTTGAGACTGCCGTCGAGCCGAAACTGTTATGGATGGTTGAAGGTGCGAATCACGAAGACCTTCATGAGTTCGCCACCAGTGAGTATGAGCAGCGCGTCCTGCAGTTTTTCCAGCAACACCTGGCACCAATGCCCAACACAATCCGGCAACACTGTTAAGGTGTGCAGCTGATAAGAATCACGCTGTGAATCGATGGGACCTAAGTAAATACCATTCACAATCAATTGTGCTTCGATTTCGAACTTTAAAATGATCCGAAGCAGCGAACCCTGATTTTTCGTCTTGGCAGGACGTCGGACAGGGGAACAACAATGGGGCGTCTCAATACTCGGGAAACCAAACATCCACGCGGGCGTGCATCGTGTAGAGTCTCCAGATTTTGCCATCATGAACCAGAATACCGCTGGACTTGTTTTCCTCAATCGGCAGTACGGGACCTCGCGCCGACTTCGTCCAGTTTCTCAGGTCGCTGGACTCAACGAAATACGTACACCACTGTCGCGGCTTTTTTGAACTGCCGGTGCCATGCAATACAGCGCAGAAACGGTCGCCGATTTGGACGATCTGATTCATAGCAATCATGAGTGCATCGTAGTCGTCCGGTCCGGGGACAATCAGCGGCTCATCAGAAACATTGGTCCACACTTTTCTGTCCGTTGACGTGGCCAGCCAGATTCCTGCATCGTATCGTTCATAGAACAAGTGCCAGACGTCGTCTTTGACGAACACCGTTGGCGTACCATACGGCCCTGGTTTGATTGGCCGACCACTTTCCTGACGCACATCAAGCGTTCCGGTGCGCGACCACTGAATCCCGTCGTCGGACTCCAGCAACTGCGGCTGATCGCGTGCTCCTTCAGCAAACATGAAGTACCGACCGTTCTGTTTGACGACCGTCATGTCTTCGACCCACGCATCATCATAAATCGGTTCTTCCGACCAGCGTTTCCATGTAATCCCGTCGGTTGAAGTGGCGTATCCCAGTTTCATGGTTACAGGTTCCTTTGTTTTCCTGTATCCGGTGTACCACAATTTCCACGTATCACCATCTTTCATGACCCAGCCACGTTCCCGAATATGTGCATCCCATTTGTTCTGTCGGCCAGTGAACAACGGGTTCGCCCCGTCGCCTTTCCAGTCAGCAGCAAACACTGAAATTTTATCCGCGCGTAACGGATTTCCGCAGGTCCACGAACATACGATGGTGATCACGGTCAATGCATATCGAAACGATGAATGGATCATCAGGTTTCCTTGACTGTTCCCAAAGCGGTAGTAAAACGATGCCAAAGGTCCTCCACGGGTTCGATCCCGATGCTGAATCTCAACAACCATCGCGATACACCGCAACGCTCGGCAAAATCCAGTTCGCGGTAGTGAGCCAGAATCGTGTATGGACAGCAAAGTGAAAAATTGGTCCCCAGGTTCGGGCCCTTTGAAATCTGAAGTTGATCAAATACACGGGGTGTTGTAACCGCTGCGTTTTTCAGCAGAACTGAAAACAGAGCGCCACAGCTGGTATCATTGACACTGCTGTATTCGGGAAAAAACACTTGAGCAACCGCAGGATGCTGCCTGAGTCGATCCGACAGCACCTGGGCATTCCGGACCCCCTGCGCCGTGCGCATCGCAAGATCCCGCGAATTGTGATCAAGAACCTCGGTGTCGAGATCGCTAAGGGATTCCTCGAAATCGTCAGCGAGCGAAGAACGAAGCGTATCGTAGGCGGCCGATTGAGAATTTAGCACCAGCGCGCCTGCCAGCACGTTGCCGTAGCCACTGAAGTACTTGGTAAGACTGGTGACGACTGCGTCACAGGATGGTAACACGGTCTGCCGACAGCAGGCGCGCAGCGTGTCGTCGACGACCAGCAGGGAACCATGCCGTGCCGTGATTTCCCGGAGGTACGAGAGGTTAGGAGTGATCAGCAACGGATTCGTCGGTGTTTCACAAAATACAGCTGCAAATTTTCGCTGAGGAAACAACCTGGTCAGTGTCTCTTCGTCGCCAGAAGATCCCATCGGCAGGAACACATGAGACGCGGCCGGAAACCGTTGCTGGATCTTGAGTGTATCCACGTAGGGAAAACCGAACTGGCATGTTGGTCGTCCGAGTGACAGCCGAGTGATCGCACGCCACACACCGGCAATGGCAGCCATACCAGAAGGAAACAGGTACACATTATCCGCTGATGTCTGATGAAGGTCAGCGACTCGTTGTCTTACGTTTAATCGTGCGTCATTCTGAGTGACCTTAACCGGAGTGCCTGCGAGCATTGCCCGGGCCATACGCGATGACACAATTTCTCCGGCATGTTGCCAGTATTGCCGAAGCAAAGACAGTTCGTCATCGTCAACTGCCACTGCCACACAGGGTTGACCGGCGATCGGTTGCGCAACAGCTGACGTACCGCCGGCGTGTTGCACATAGTGAACGGCGCGACTGGCAGCGGCTGATGTCGCAAATGGCAGGACTGCCCGTTTAGGAGACAGTTCATTACAGAGTTCCGCCACATCCGGATGAATACAAAACCGAGGATAAGCAGCCTGGAGCTGTTCGACGACCAGAGGGTCACTCTCTTCATAGGCGATGTTGTGATTCCACTGCGGAAGGCATGCAGAAACGGCATCACGATCGTCGGGAACAGGAAACCCAAGGTGTTCAGGTTTCCATCGTGGAGATGTCAGAAGATCGGCAGACATGACAAATGAACAAATGGGGAGCGAGATAAAGATGAGCAACACGTGAATAGTGAACCGGCCACCAGGCAAAGGCTTAACCGGCATAGGATTCAAATGTCGATACCATGGTTCATGTAAAGTGACGGCTGATCGGTATCAGGAGTTCCGACAGCTTCAGCAGGAACACCGGCAAACGTCGAATGCGGCGGCACGTCAGTCAGCACCACGCTGCCCGCCCCAATTTTTGCCCCCTCTCCTACTTCGACGTTGCCAAGAATTTTGGCACCGGCGCCGATCAGAACTCCGTGTCGAACTTTGGGGTGCCGATCTCCCGAGGCCTTCCCGGTACCTCCCAATGTCACTTCATGCAGCATGGACACGTTGTCACCAACAACTGCTGTTTCTCCAATCACGACCGACGTGCCGTGGTCCATCAAAATCCCTTTGCCGATCCGCGCAGCAGGATGGATATCAACTCCGAAAATCTCAGAGATTCGGTTTTGCAGGTGGATTGCCAGCAACGTTCGGCCGTCTTGCCACAACCAGTGAGCGATCCTGTAGGAAGCCAATGCATGAACTCCCTTGAGATACAGCAGTGGAACCAGACAGCAGTTTACGGCTGGATCTCGTTCACGCGCGGCCAAAATATCAGCCTGAATCGATTCCACAATTGAAGAATCCGAATCCATCGCAGTTTCCATAATCTCGCGAAACTGCATGACGGACAGTGTCCGGGTCTGAAGCTTGCCCGAAAGGTGGAAGCTGACCGCGTCGGCAAACTGATCGTGGTTAAGAATGGATTCCTGCAGATAACCCGCCAGCATGGGCTCGTTTTTAACATAACGAAGCGCCGCTTCACGAATCAATGTCCAGACCGACTGTCCAGTATCGAGCACGGAAGAAATAGAGTTTTTTGTGTTTTCTGTCACGGATAATTTTCGGCGAAACTCGCTTATGGCCCAATTCGTCGGGTCACACGCAATCACGGCAGTATTTTTGAATTGGTTGGTTCTTATAAGCCCTGCAGAAAGCAGACGTTCTGATGCTCAAAATGACAAGGGTGCGGGAGAGTTGTACGATATTTGCTCAACAGTCTGATCATTTGAACGCAACTCACAAGTCGGACTTCGAGATTGACCGAATTTGCCGACGTTTATGGATGATCCTCCGACTCGGTCCCTGTCAGTATGCCATGATCTGCTGAGATTCCAGGCAGGGACGGCTGAATCGCCTCACTTGTGGAACACATACATCATTGACCGAATGTGCTGTATAGACACACAGGATGGCCTGCCGGTTCTGTTCGGCCTGTCGGCTCACCCATCTGGCACCGGAAATCATACCTTCGTACAATGGCAAAAGCTGGTCTGGTGGGATCGGTCCTCTAAGTCCCACTTCGCCCCAATCGAGATTTCTCCTGAAGGATTCATAATGAATAAGACTGGAAATAACCTTTGGATCGCTCTGGTGTTTGGGATTGCGGTTGGTGTATTTGCTGCGGGGCTGTTACCCCAGCAACCCGTGACCGGAGCCACCGCGAGCAGTGCTGATAAGTTTTCGATGGTCACCGTACCTGTCGATGGAATCGCCGATACAGAAGCCGTTTTTATCCTTGACCATCTGACGGGTATCCTTCGGGGTGGTCGACTGAACAATCAAACCGGGACATTTACTCACCAGTACGCCCACAATATTGCTGCCGATTTCCAGACGAATCGTGGACAGACGAATCCTGAATACTGCATTGTGTCCGGGACGACCCAACTGAATGGCCAGGGTAATCAGCCGGCCCGAGGTGCCATTTACGTTGCAGAAAAAAATTCAGGAGTTGTAGCCGCTTACAGTTTTGCACTACCGCGGGGACCTGGCATCAACAGGCTGCTGCCATTGGTCCGTCTCGACAACTTTAGTTTTCGTGAAGGACTCTGAATTTCCATTTTTACGGTTTGACGAGTCCTGAGATGCTTTGTTCCTCATATGTCAAAGCCGTGCATGTGCCTGGTGGTGGACATACTCAGCACCGCAGCACTGCTCCGTTCCCCTTCGGCTCGACCACTCAATAACCAATTTTGGCTGGTGGACGCGACCGCATCGGCAGCGAAGCCTGAGTTGATTCAAAAAGCGAGCCTGTGTCTGCAAATCATGCTTGCGAATTTAGACGAAAGCACCCGCTTCGAAACAGGGCGTTCCCGGGAATTGACATCTTGACCAGTGATCTGTGTAATCCACAGACCGTCGGCGGCACACCGTCGGGCGGCTGTTGCTTCAACACGCACCGACGGAAGCCGAGGATTCGAAAATGCCCCGCCCGTGGTTGTTCCAGCCACATCAACCAGCTGCCATTGCTCAACTGTCGCAGCAACTCCGATTATCTCCGCTCGTCGCTCAGGTACTGATCGCTCGTGGATTCCAGTCAGCTGAAATTGCACGTACATTTCTCAGCGCACGTCTGGCTGACCTGTTTGATCCGTCCCGGTTACCTGGGGTCGATCAGGCAGCCGATCGTATTTTGACGGCAATAGCCGATCAACGTCGAATCACGATCTACGGTGACTACGATGTCGACGGAGTGACCGCCACGAGCGTGCTGTGGCATTGTCTCTCTTTGGCCGGAGCGACAGTCGACTACTATATTCCCTGCCGAATGGAGGAAGGCTACGGGCTCAATACTGATGCGATCCGCCAGCTGCATGAAGAAGATGCAGACCGCTTGCTGATTTCTGTGGATTGTGGGATTGCCAGTCTGGAAGAAGCCGCGATAGCTCAGGAACTGGGGCTTGAACTGATTATCACCGATCATCATCACATCGGTCCGGAACTTCCCTCGGCTTCATGTCTGGTTCATCCACGGCTACCGGACACGGATTACCCTTTTGGTGATCTCTGCGGAGTCGGCGTCGCATTCAAACTGGCGTGGGCCATTTGTCAGCGACTCGGTGATGGCCGGAAGGCCAGCCCGCGTATGAGAGAATTTCTCAAGTCAGCTGTTGGACTGACGGCGATCGGAACGGTTGCAGATGTGGTACCGCTGCTGCAGGAGAATCGCGTGATCGTGCGTTACGGTCTGAACAGCATGAAAGAAAATCCATCTCTGGGGCTGAAGGCACTGATGACCGTGTCGAAACTGGACGAGAAGCCGCAACTGACTGCTGAAGATATCGGCTTCGGGCTGGCACCTCGACTAAATGCAGCAGGACGACTTGGTCAGGCTCGACTGGCCGTTGAGCTGCTGACAACGTCAGATCCGGAACGTGCTGCCTCTCTGGCCGATTATGTGGATCAACTGAACAACAACCGAAAGACAGTAGAACGCCGAATCTTCAAAGCCGCCAGAGAGATGGTGGATCAGAAATCCGAATGGGAAGAACATCCCACGCTGGTGCTTGCCGATCATGGATGGCATCCTGGTGTGATCGGCATCGTTGCCAGCCGCGTTGCGGAACTCTATGAAAAGCCGACCGTATTGATCGCCTTGCGCGATGATGGTACAGGACAGGGAAGTGCTCGATCATGGGCCGGCTTTGATCTGTATTCCGGTATCGCTGCCTGTCAGGATTACCTGCTTGGCTTTGGTGGCCACAAGGTGGCCGCCGGCATTCAAATTGACGCGGGACGCATCGACGAATTCCGAACAGCTCTGGCCAACTGGACAGCCACGCATCATTCCGTTCAGGAATCAGATGTGGCCCTGCGGGTCGATGCAGAAGTCCTGCTTTCTGAAGTCACGCGCCGTGCGGTTCAGGAGCTCAATCACCTTGGTCCATTCGGCGAAGCAAACCCAGCACCTCGATTTTCTGCCACGAACGTGGAGCTGGTGGATCCACCACGCACAATGGGCGAAGGCGATCGGCATCTGTCGCTTCGTATTCGACAGCATAAAACCGTCATGCGCGCAGTGGCCTTTGGTCGCGGAGAATGGGCCGAAGAAATTGCTGCTGTCAACGGACGTTTGTCGGTGTATTTTGCTCCAGTCATCAACTCATTTCGAGGTTTTGAACGAGTGGAATTGAGGCTGATCGACTGGAAGCCGGCAACTTGACATGTCTCACAATGTCGGTGACCCGGCGAGAGGGAGACAAAAATCACCTGTCGCCCCGGGACTGCCTGCTGAGTGGGTGATGCTGCCAGCTTTATTTCTCTTATGATCTGCTCTACAGCTCCCGTGCGATTTCGCTCGACAGAAATATCTCACATCAGTATCTGCGTACGACCTCACCTGCTTCTAATGCACTGCAGGCAGGTGGGGGCAACGTGTGATTTGGACTGGTATGTTGTCTCAATCGGATTCTCAACCCAAAACGGAACCAAACCGGCTTCAGACACCCGTACAGTTTGTACCGGGCGTCGGTCCTGGCCGTGCGGAACTCCTGCACAAACTGAACATCCGCAGTGCTTTCGATCTACTGTATCATTTGCCGCATTCATTCCATGACTTCAGCAATGTGAGAACCGTACCCCATTTAGAGGCAGACGTTGAACAGTCCGTGCATGGAGTTGTTGTCGAACGAGACTCTCGCAAGCTGACAAATGGCCGCAGCCTGGTAGGAATTTTGCTGGATTGCAGCGGACATTTCGTCCGCGGCACCTGGTTCAATCAACCGTGGATGTTCAAAAAGTTCAACGACGGCGACCGTGTGGTCTTCAGGGGAAAACCCAAACGCCGTTCGGGACGTTGGGAATTCAGCAATCCTCATCTGCACTTTCCGACGGCTGATGACGATGACCTGACGAGTGCCACCGGGGTATTGCCCCGTTATTCGCTGACCGAGGGAATCTCAATGGGTCAGATGCGCCGCATGACCGCTGGTGTCGTCAAATACTGTACGCCCGAACTCATCGACCCACTCCCCGAACGCTTTCGCAGCGACCACAAACTTTCCGGCCTTGTTGAATCATTGCAGGGAGTACATTGCCCTCGGTCGGTACAGGACTTCAGACAGGGCCGACACCGACTCATTCTGGATGACCTTCTGGAATTCCAGCTGGGTCTGGCAATACGTCGCCGGTTATGGAGTCACACATCCAAAGCTCGTGCCATACCAACACCGTCGGTTGTGGATGCCAGGATTCGAAGACTCTTCAGTTTCCGTTTCACCGATGGACAGAATGCTGCAGTTGCTGACATCGTCGACGATCTGAACAATACCCATGCCATGCATCGACTGCTCCAGGCAGACGTGGGCGCAGGAAAAACGGCTGTCGCTGTATATGCGATGCTGGCAGCTGTCGCAGCCGGTTTCCAAACAGTTCTGATGGCTCCTACGGAAGTTCTGGCCACCCAGCACTGGCAGACATTCGAAGAATTGCTCAGTCATAGTCGGGTCAAACGGGGCTTTCTGGTCGGCGGACTTCCCACCGCGTCGAAACGAAAGTTGCTGGCGGAAATTGCCGATGGGGAATGCCAGTTGATTATCGGAACTCAGGCTGTCATTCAGGACGGCGTTCAGTTCCAAAATCTGGCACTTGCCGTGATCGATGAACAGCATCGATTCGGAGTTCGACAGCGATCCCGATTTGGCAGTGAATCGGAATCGCCTCATGTACTCGTGATGACGGCAACGCCCATTCCGCGCAGTCTGTGTCTGACCCGTTTCGGCGATCTCGACGTTTCACTGATTCGGGAAATGCCGCCCGGTCGCCAGAAGGTAGTCACATCGAGAGTCTCGGATTCTGTGAACCAGGCGAAGGCATGGAACTTCGTGCGGCAACAGATTCAGAAAGGTCGCCAGATCTACGTTGTGTGTCCCCGGGTCGAGGGTCAGGACGAGGATGACGACGCGGCTGCCGAATCTGTCTATCGGCAGCTTTCGTCCTCCGAACTTTCGGGGCTTCGTGTTGAATTGCTTCATGGGCGCATGGATCGTGACAAACGACGTGAAGTCATGGACCGATTTCGGCATCATGAATCCGATGTCCTGGTCAGTACCACGGTAATTGAAGTCGGAGTGGACGTCCCGAACGCCACGATCATGGTCATTCGCCAGGCAGAACGCTTTGGCCTTGCCCAGCTGCATCAGCTTCGTGGACGCATTGGTCGAGGACGCTTTCAGGGCTACTGTTTCCTGTTTTCAGATGGGGACTCTCCGGACGCGCTCGCTCGTATTAACGCTCTGGTGGAATCTTCGGATGGTTTCATTCTGGCAGAAAAAGACGCAGAATTACGAGGTCCTGGAGATGTTCTTGGAACCCGGCAAAGCGGAGTTTTACCGCTGCGAGTTGCTAATCCTGTCCGTGACATATCGATTCTTACTGTGGCACGCCGTATGGCCTTCGATCTGGTCCGTACGGGGGAGTTTGATGGATCGGATTATGCCGCACTGAAATCTCTGGTTCTCGAACGATTCGCAGACGTCCTGGATCTGCCCCGCACGGGATGAACCAAGGAACTGACTCAGCAGTTGTCAGACCTGTCTTCGCAGCCAGCTACGTCCCAGATAGCGCCATGACAGGACTGCCGCACGGAACGTGACGTCGACAAACATTCCCATCCATGCACCGAGAAGACCCATTCCAAGGTAGACCCCCAGCAACCACGCCAATGGCAGTCGCAGACAAATTGTCCCCCCAATTGTGGCAATCATCGGCCACTGCGTGTCTCCTGCCCCGTGCAATGCAAATTTCAGAACCAGGAACACAATCAGTGGAATCTGGAATAGTGCCATCGCACGAAACGGTGCCGCCCCCACTGACGTAATTTGAGGATCGCTGTGCATTGTACGATAGATCGTTTCCGCACCCCAGAAGAATGCAACTGTGACAACCAGTCCGAGAACACAGCACTGGAGCGTCGCAACGATGCCGGTACGAAATGCACGACGAACTTTTCGGGCTCCCAGACACTGGCCGGTAATTGCTGCTGCCGACTGTCCCCAGGCTATAGCCGGAAGGTAGGTGATCGCTTCCACCTGCAGTCCCACCATATGAGCCGCAAATATCACGTCGGCCGAAAATGGCATTCCAGTCACATTACGGATGATGATCAGGAAACTGAACTGCCCGAGCCAATTGCTCAAATTGTCTGCTGCTGCGAACCCGCCCAAATGAATGAGTCGACGGATGATTTGTGGATCCGGCCGCATCAGTCGCATTTGGAATCTGAGAGCCCCGCTCCCCGACAACAACACACAGGCCATCATCAACCCACCGGCGAGTCTGGCACAGACTGTTCCTGCCGCTATTCCATAGACCCCCAGCGCCGACAGCCAGTCGGTTGCAGCAAAGATCGGACTCTCGGGACCAATTCCGTAAACAAAGCAACACGAGAGAATGATGTTCAGAACGTTAATGGCTCCAAGAACCAGCATAGGCCGGGCCATATCCCCGGATCCACGGAGAGCTGCAGCGCCAACAAATACAATTCCAGACAGACCATGGCCGATTGCATCCATTCTCAGGTAATTCAGACCAATCACAGCCGTCTGGCCATCCAGTGCAAATGCCATCACGAATATCGGAGCCATCCAGTAAAGGAATGCGGACATACCGAGGCTCACCAATTGCCCGGCAATCAGCGCTGTGTGCATGACACGATTGGCCTGAGCAGGCTCGCCTGCTCCCAAATGTCGAGCGACCATCGCTGTTGTACCAATGCAGACTGTGCTCACCACCAGGCCCGCCAGCCAGCCAATGTAAGCGGCCATGCCGATGGCGGATGTCGCGGCTGCGTCAATACGACCGCTGAGCCAGGTGTCGAAAAGTGCTACACAGAATGTGAGCAGCTGCTGCAGCAGAGTCGGCAGTGCCAGAATAAGAATCCTTTGCCCAAGATGGCTGTGCAGGATCTGATGTGTCTTGAGAGCACCGTCTTTATGAGAAATCGTTTTGCTGCTGTCTGACACCTGTGAGGCTGCTTTCCGTGTACTAACGCGAGCAGATGAGAATCTGTCTGGCGGACCGTGTACGTGCGTCGCCTATTCCCGTGCCAGTTATCAACCCAGGAGTTGACATGCCCGGTTCGCCGATGTGTCCCTGCATACCACTCATTGAAATGTGCCATTCATTAGTCAGTACATCCTAATGACGTTGTTGCGATGATCGTGTTTGGCGTCATCCCGCACCACCATGAACCGGAGTCAGCGGCTGAAGCTCTTCTTCCAAAACGCCACGAATCCGTGGGTACAGCAACACACACTCCAATACCATCCACGCCTGCAAAGCAAGGATTGCCAGTGCGAATCCTGTCAGCAGCCATTTGTCGTGCCCAAACCAGCCGGTCTCACTGTTGAATAACTGCCAGAGTAACGCAGCGGTCGGCAGGATCGACATTGCGAACGCTGGGATAAGTGCGAACAGGACCGGCAGGCCACGGCGAGCCAGATAAAAAACCAATACCAGGAAGGCGAGTCCTGCCAACAGCTGATTCGTCGCACCAAACAGCGGCCACAGAATTAGTCCCCCCATGCCTGCTTCTTCTTTTGGTCCACCGGGAATCATCGCCACCAGGCTTCCGAGCGTCACGGCGCACAGCGTAGCGCCGTATTTGCCTGAAAGCGGCCGGATGTGCAGCGTACCGGCTAGTTCCTGAATCACGTAGCGCTGAAGGCGAGTCGCGGTATCAAGCGTCGTCGCCGCAAAACAGGCAACAAGTACTGCGATGATCCCCACACCCAGTTTCAGTGGAATCCCCAGCGCATTCACAAAGTTAGCCCCGCCCTGAACAAACGCACCAACCTTCGCACCCAAACTGAAGCTGGCCCAGCTGCCGTCGGCTTCATACACGTTTCGCCAGGCGTCTCTACCGACCACTGCACTGCCGTTCTCTGCCAGCACCGGCACCCATTCGCCACTTGTATTGGTAATACTTCCCATTCCCAGCCCGGCACAGCATGCCAGAATGACGAGAACTGCGAGAGCTCCTTCAAGGAGCATTGATCCATACCCAACGAACTGGGCATCGGTTTCACTACTGATTTGTTTACTGCTGGTTCCACTGCTGACCAGACAATGAAATCCACTGCACGCGCCACAGGCAATCGTAATAAACAGGAAGGGAAACATCGGCGGAGCATCCGGCGGAACGACGGTCGCAATTGCCGGAGCGCTGACCGCCAGATCGGCTTTGCCCGTCAGACATGCAACGACGAATCCCGCAATGAGAAGTCCCAGGGCAACTAACAGCTGATGACTGTTGATAAAATCTCTCGGCTGAAGCAGCACCCAAACGGGCAGCACGGAAGCGACAAAGCAGTACACCATGAGGATCACAGTCCAGGTGATCACCGGAGAAGCCCCGATCAGCAGCCACGCGGGGAGCTGCAGCTGAAAGAATTCCGTATACACGCCCAGCAGAACAGAACCATACAGAATCGCCAGTGCAGCAATCGAAGGAATCAGCAGGGCCCCCTGGCGTCGGTGCACCAACAAACCAACTCCAACTGCGACCGGCATCGCAATCCATACCGAAAGAACGGACTCAGGATAAATTGTAAAGATACTGGCGATCACCAGGCCAAAGATCGCCAAAACAATCGTCAGAGCGAAAAACAGGATCAACAGAAACAAAACTCGTGCTCGAGGATTGATCAGTCGTCCTGCGACTTCACCAATGGTCTGTCCGCGATTCCTCAGTGAAATCACGAGTGCCGCGAAATCGTGGACAGCACCAACAAAGATCGACCCCAGGACGACCCACAGCAACGCCGGCAGCCAGCCCCAGAATACAGCAATTGCCGGTCCGACAATGGGCCCCGTGCCAGCAATGCTGGTGAAGTGATGACCGAACAACACATGACGATTCGTCGGCACATAGTCAACGTCGTCCCGAAGTTCTATGGATGGCACAACTGCGGCTGGGTCGGTTCGAAAAATACGCCGGGACAACCAGCGACCGTATGTGTTGTATGCGACGATAAAGCCGACAAACGACAGAACAGCTACCAACAATGTCATCATTTCGAAATCTCCGAATACTGCCTGGCTCTGATGGTGTTCGCACAGGTCTCGCGTGCAACGCCTTGGGAAGTCGACGTACTACACTGTGTCAAGTCCGGGAACGGGGTATCGCTTGAGTCGCAGGACTTCAGGTGAACTGAAAATCCGAAGCCTCACGACACTGGTTACGATTAGGAACTCCAAAACCACTCTTTGACGATGCACGACTGTTTTATTGAGGACGATGTCCAAACAGAAGTACGACATGTGCTCTCATGTGGTCCATCAGTCCGACTGCTCATCGTAACAATGGTTTCGGAATTGCGCCGCATCCGAGCGACTTGAAGCCTCAATTTACCATCACGCATGATGCTTCTCGACACAGATTTCTTCCCATTCGTCCATACTTGTTAAGCTGGCAGACAAACGTCACAACCATCGGCATCAGGACTGCTTCTGCAGAAACATCCGTCTGTCCGTTCCGGACTGTTAACAAACCGCGAGTGAAATTCTCATCCTGAACACGAGGATCGAACGTTATCAGTCTGATCACTGCATCACTGGTCCTGACTGTTGGTCGGGATTCGTCTCACTACACGAGATTCGTGTCGAAGCACCTGAGGCTGACTAATGGGTGCACTTGTACCAGGCCTGTGAAACCTGGCATTGCGCGGCACGATGACAATTCCCGAATCGCTGATCGTCAGGTCGTTTGCGCGATCCTCCTCAGCGGAGTACCCAATCCTCGTATTCTCCGGAATCTGAGCTCCCTGGTCGATAATCGCCCGACGAATGCGGCAATACCGCCCAATATTGACGTCTCGGTACAGGATCGAATCCTTCACTTCTGCATAACTGTTGACGCGCACACACGGGCCAACAATGCATCGATCAACCATACCTCCGGAAATAACAGATCCGGCGCATACCATGCTGTCTGTCGCCCGTCCCACGCGTGGAAGTCCGCGAGTATCGTCATTGAATACAAATTTCGGGGGCGGAAATGGCGGTTGTGCTGACCGAAAGGGCCAGCCTGGATCATACAGATTTAATTTTGGATGCACGCTGATCAGATCCATACTGGCTTCGTAGTACGAATCAATCGTACCCACATCTTTCCAGTACGCTGAGTCACCCGTAATGGCATCAACGAACGGCCAGGCGCGAACGACATGCTCGTCGATGATAGAAGGAATGATGTCCTTGCCAAAGTCACGATGGCTTCCAGGTTTGTTGGCGTCTTCGCAGAGTCTCTCAAAAAGAAATTCCGTGCGGAATACGTAGATACCCATCGACGCCAGGCAGCGAGACTGATCCCCAAACATCGGATCAGGGTTATCCGGCTTCTCGCGAAAGCTCAGAATCCTGCCGGAATCATCAGCCTGCATTACACCAAAACGGCGGCCTTCCTGACGCGGTACAGGCAGACACGCGATCGTACAGTCGGCATCCGACTGAATGTGATCGTGAACGTACCCAGAGTAATTCATCCGGTAGATATGATCTCCACTCAGGATTAACACGTGAGAGGGCCGCTGTTGTTCAATCGCATAGATATTTTGATACAGGGCGTCGGCTGTCCCCTGATACCAGTTTTCGTCAACCCGCTGTTCAGGAGGACGGACGCGAATGAACTCTCCAAGTTCCATAGACAGGAAATGCCAGCCGTTTTCAATATGGCGTTCCAGGCTGGCCGCCTTGTACTGAGTGACCACCAAAATCCGTCGAAGTCCACTGTTGATACAGTTGGACAACACGAAATCAATGATGCGGAAGCAGCCACCAAACGGCACGGCCGGCTTACTTCTGTCACGTGTCAGCGGATCCAGTCGTGATCCTTTGCCGCCGGCGAGTATCACTGTCAGAACGCTGTTCAAAGGACATCCCTCCCGTTGTCAGCTATTGATGGAAGAATGTAGCGTTTTTCCAACACCTCCGCGAACCCACAGACAGTATTATTAACCATTCTGCTGTTGATCACTTCTTGAGTGTGATCTGGAATCCAGCCGAAAAAATATTGCGCCCGGCAGCATGACAACCGCGAGCGCTGCAAATACCAGATATCTCAAACCGTAGGCAGACTCGGCACCGGCGAAGGTATCTGCCACCGCATTCGAAATCTTGATAAAAACTGCCGATACCACGATCCCGGTCCAGCTCAGCAGATTGAGAGCTCCGATAACTCTTCCTTTTTGGTTTGCAGGTGGTGCTGCCTGAATGTAGACCTGAATGGGGATCACGAAAACACCTGCCGAGAATCCCAGAAAGAACAAACCACCACGCAGCAGCCATTCGATCCGGTCCGCCTGCAGTATCGCCGCCATAATCGCTTCCTGTGCGTCCGACGGTCGGGGAGATCCCGCCAATCCGCTGCTGAGCACAGTCATCACGATGAGTGCCAGCACAATCATCCAGCCCCCAACCGTGACCCATGTCGAACCGTCACCGGGATTCCTGTTGAATATTCCTGCGGTCAAACAACCGAAGACAATTCCGACACCAACGGATGCAACCAGCAGACTGGTGCGAGTCTTACTGAGTCCGTACGCCAGTTCTCCCAAACTGTTCACGGCCGGCTGTGTCACACCACCAATGAACCAAAAAAGCATGGCCATCATGAGACAATTGCGCAACCCAGGTCTGTTCAGAATCAATCGCCAGGTTTCTCGCGGCACAAACAGCATTTCCAAACGTAGCGGCAGTTCAGGATCGGTTGGTCGGGTACGACGGATCAGCAGTGCACTGAGTGTCCCGGCAAACGCGATTCCTACCGCGATCACGCTGGCATACCACAACGATTCATCCAGCACATCCAGAGCAATGCCGGCCAGTGCCATCCCAAAAATAATGGCCAGAAAGGTCGTCATCTGAACTGCCCCGTTAACGGGCAGTAGCTGGTTGCGAGAAAAAAGTTCCGGAAGAATCCCGTATTTGGAAGGTCCAAACAGAGCACTCTGACCACCCATCATTGCCAGAACACCGATCAGCAGCGCTAACTGGGAATATGTTGACAGATCACCCATGAGCAGGACCACCAGGGCTGACGCCATCACCGCGATCTCGCCGACTTTACACAGGACAATCACTCGCTGTCGTGAAAAGCGATCGGAAACATATCCACCCAGCCCCGACAGCAGCACAAAGGGAAGCGCAAACGCAATCATTGCGTAGGGCTGAAGATCGATCCCTGAACCGGTTTTTTCCGTCGTGATGCGTTCGAATTCAACACATTTCAATAACAGTATCTGTTTGAAATAGTTGTCATTGAACGCCCCCAGGAACTGGGTAACGACGACTCCAGCAAAGATCGGACTGGCCGCCAGGCCAACGATTCCTGGATCCACCGACAAGTCGTCTGATGAATCGCCCGGATTCGGTTCTATTGAGTCAGACAGATTTGACATACAGTTCCTTACAAATCTCATCGCCCTGCGGTACGACGAGCGGGTCAGTGAACTGTAGTTGACCTGCGCAACACGGAATACCCTGTAGTGTTTCTGGTCATGAATGACGCGTGCACGTATCCATTAACGCATCAGCAGCACGGATTGTCATCTCTCTTCTTCAAGACATTTTTAACTCATTAAGCCTCTCCTGAAGTTGGGGCAGAGTTTCCACGGATACATGATGACGCGACAAACCCGAAGTCATTCGACGTGTCCACGCGGCCACGCAATCGAAGTCGTGTCTGCCTCCGGACTGACTGCCAATTGATCCCCTGGGAACCACTGACACGAGGGTTGTAAGCATCTGGAGTCGTCATTAGACTCCCCGGCTCGCAACACAATATTGTGAACCGAAGGCAGAGAAGACTGCCTGCGGGCGGATAGCTCAGTTGGTAGAGCACAGGACTGAAAATCCTGGTGTCGCGAGTTCGATTCTCGCTCCGCCCAATAAAAACATAAGTCGGCAACTGTGGTTGCCGACTTTTTTTGTACGCCGTGTGCAATTCTCACATGGTCAATGCAACAGATCAGGATGTTGTGTTGCTTCTTCGTGGCGATACTGTCGTACCACATGGGGTCCTGCAGGTTTGACTCGCCCACATCATCACTCGCTAATCCTGCAGCAAACGAATCCCGAAGTTTTGCGAGTCTTCACGTGCATCGGCACCCGATTCCGGCCCTGTGTCTCAGCGTACTGCTTTCCGTGACAACATACGGTGCTGTTTGCATAAAGCTGTTTACGGAAGTGGAACTGTTTTCAGATTCACGTACTCATCCTGCTGGATAAGTACGATCGCAGAATCATCATTCAACTGATCCATCTGGACGACTCCGTGGAGCGAATCGATTTTTTCGTAGGTTTGCCCGGCCTTCCCACCACGCCGGACTGGTTCACTCAGACCTTTGTTGTCTCTCAGCCCCGAGGTGGTAATCTTCATGACACCACGTCGATCGTTGCTGAGTAACAGATAGCCTGTCCCATTCCTCTTGTAACTGATCATATCCAGAGGTCGATTGCGGTTTCCAAGTTCGGCCACGGTTGTCGCCTGAATCCTGTCTTCAGCTTTCCTCAACTCATTCAGCGGGATCTTCACGAGAGGAGTGCACGTGTACGCGGCAAGCAGGTTCGGCTCACCGTCGATCATCAGTGTGACGAAGGTTCTGGCGGCGGCATAGTCTTCTTCTCTTCCATGTGCCGCATGATAGATGGCAATCCCGGTTCCTCTGTCGATCGCAGAAAACGGAAAGCTGAATTCCCGAACGCTCGACGGTGCATCGCCTGCCCTGAGGCCGGAGATCAGAATGCGTCCTTCGTAGAATGCAATATCGGTGATGGCATCTTTGCGAAAATTCCGTTTGCGGCGGCCACGCTGTACCAATCTGTCTTCAGGTACGTTCGGCAGAGTCGTTTTGGCAAACGGCACATTCTCGAGAGAAAGTCGAATGATCCGTCCCGATCCGTCAATTTGACATATCGCAGGAACATCACCCGCAGCTCCCGATACAAATATTGTACCAGTACGAGGATTGACAACCAGATCGTTGATTATGGTATCGGCATCGCAAACATCACTCATTACTGTCCGAAAGTGATCGATATTGATATCCACATCTGTGGGGTCGCCAGCAGAATCGCCGGTGGCTATCGCAAAGACGGTGGCGGACTTCGTGTCACCAACGAACAGAATGTCATCGGGACCGAACGCAAGGGCACCGGCTGACTGCAGGTCGGGCGTGCCGCGTTCCAGCCCCCAGGAATCAGCGCTCTGCGCAAACGTTGAGCAGGTCAGGAGAAATGTACACAGGCAAATCATCAACCTCATCGTCCCGTACCTCATGATGGTGTGTACTGTAGTGAGCAACAGTGATCCGATTGTAACGAACAGCAGATCTGTCCAGATTACCTGGCCAGTTGCAAATGGCAATACAGCGTAAAAATCTGTCAAGGTCGCTTCAGTTTTTTTCAGTGGTTCGGTGACGGATCGGTGATCCGGACCATACGCCACCTGCGTAATCGATCGGCTCCGCACACGTGGACTCCTTGACTGACTGCTAATGATGGCAGCCATCCGGATCTCGTTGCGGTTTCGCAACATCTTTAATGAATTTCTGAATCTTGATTCACGTCAGAGTGATAGCGTTGGGTTGCGCAGACCTGAATTCTTCTGTTCATCTTTCATCACTCTACCAATGTTCGACTTCGAAAGATTCAGAAACGACACCCTTGCACTGGGGCTTCTTGCTCTCGTGGTGTTCGTTGGATTGAGCTTTCTCAGCTACGATCCGGCTGATCCACCATCTGATCTTGTTTTTCCGGCGCGTCGGTCACCCGTTAATATTTGCGGGAGTCTGGGAGCAAGTATCGCATTTTACGGGCGGCATTTGCTCGGATTCGGCGTGTGGGTCGCAATGGCTGCAGTCGTCGCGTGGGATATGCGACTCCTGTCACGGGACAAGACACGCGGCAACCTGCTCTCTCTGGCCGGAACTGTGATTCTGGTGATTTCAGGCTGTGTGGCGGTGCAACTGGCTGCTCCCACATTCGATTCCGGCTCTACGTGGGGAAGCGGCGGAATGACCGGGGCCCTGGGAGGTACATTGCTTACGCATTTTTGCGCCCCGACCGGAGTCATCATCGTGCTGATCTGCGGACTGGTCTCAGGCTGGATGCTGTCACCCCTGTGGCACCTCACCAACCCGGGCCTGAAACTTGCTGCTGCCCCTGTTGCGATAGCATCAATGGCCTCCAGTCTGTTGCGATCTCAGACAGCCCGGCGATCCTCGATCCACGAAACCAACAATCATCCCGATCAAAATATATCCCCGTTGGCTGATATCGATAACGTCATCGAAGACGAAGAAAGTTCCTGGGACAATGAACCACTCGACCCAGAGGACGAAGATGAGGAATCTGCCGGTCTGAGAATTAATCCACCCGTCGCTTTGACTGTGCACCAGACCGCTGAACCACGAATGCAGCGAGAATACCAACTGCCGGAAATCGAACTGCTCGATCCACCTGAAGACTTTGATTACGAACAATTGGCCAAAAAAGCTCGTCTCGCTGCCGCCACCCTCGAGAGCACATTCCAGCAGTTTGGTCTGAACATTAAGGTATCGGAGGTCGATACCGGACCCGTGATTACTCAGTTTGAACTGGAACTCGAACCCGGATTACGCCTGAGCAAAGTCACAGCTCTGGAAGATGACCTTGCGATTGCGCTGCGGGTGCCATCCGTTCGCGTCGTGGCGCCAATTCCCGGCAAGAATACAGTTGGCGTCGAAGTCCCCAATGAGAATCAAGTGACTGTTCGTCTCCAGGAACTGCTGATGACCGCCGGCAGTGAGATTGACAAATTCAAGATTCCACTGCTGGTCGGAAAAGACGTCAGTGGCCATCCCATGGTCGTGGATCTGGCCAAAATGCCTCATCTGCTGATCGCAGGACGAACAGGTACAGGAAAGAGCGTCTGCCTGAACAGTCTCATCCTGTCTATATTGATGACGCGGACTCCGGACGAAGTCAAAATGCTGATGATCGACCCTAAGATGGTTGAACTCAGCCCGTACAAAAATCTGCCGCATCTCATGCATCCGGTTATTACGGATATGAAAAAGGCAGAAGCTGTTCTGGCATGGGCCGTTGAGAAAATGGAAGAACGCTACGATCTTCTGGCGAGGATCGGCGTACGTCATCTCGATGGCTTCAACAAGCTTAGCCGAGGGAAAATTCTCGATCGACTGGGGATCAGCGAGTTACATGAAGAAGCAGAAAACATCCCTCACAAGATGCCGTACATCGTGATTGTTGCCGATGAAATGGCGGATCTGATGATGACATCCGGAAAGGATGTTGAAGCACACATCATCCGTCTGGCCCAGAAATCCCGAGCTGTTGGTATTCACCTGGTACTGGCCACCCAAAAGCCAACCGTCGATGTGATCACTGGTCTGATCAAATCGAACCTGCCGGCACGGATTTCATTTCAGGTTGCCAGCAAGATGGACAGTCGCGTTGTTCTGGATGAAGGGGGCGCGGAACGACTGTTGGGATGTGGTGACATGTTGTATCTCGCTCCCGGAACCAGCAGCGTGTCCCGAGCACAGGGTACATTTGTCAGCGACGATGAAATTACAGATGTCATTGACTTCTTTAGCGACCTGGAACCGGATTACAGTGAAGAGCTGCAACAGATTGTTGCGGGCAGCTCCACGTCCGGCGGAAGCGGAGATAACGCACCACGACAGGCCGATGATCTGTACGAGAACGCCATTGATGTCGTGGTCAGGGAAGGCCGAGGCAGCGTTTCACTGCTCCAGAGGTGTCTCGGCATCGGCTATGGTCGTGCGGCCAGAATGATCGACTGGATGGCTGAAGACGGAGTCGTTGGTGAGTACAACGGTGCTCAGGCACGTGAAGTCATTTATTCTCCGGAGCAATGGGAAGCAGTGAAAGCATCGCGAGAATCATGACCTTCTGTCTGTAAGGTTATTGATGCGTAAAAACACACCATTTCGCAGTGGACGACGAAGGTGAGGCATCAACGATAATTCTGTAATGTCAGAAATCATCTGGGTACTCGACTGAACGATCTGACACTCCGACCGGATCATGACCGCCTCAAAGCACAATCCTGCGGTGCGGGTTCATTGGTATTTCTGTTGAACGCGCGGAGTACCGCAGTCCAGCAGCATTTGGCGAGTCTGCTCACGGAATTTGTCGCGGACATCGCG
The DNA here is from genome assembly GCA_022447185.1 of Fuerstiella sp. Classification (GTDB taxonomy): domain Bacteria; phylum Planctomycetota; class Planctomycetia; order Planctomycetales; family Planctomycetaceae; genus S139-18. Next base: position 38,879 of record JAKVAY010000007.1, read on the forward strand.
TGTAGGAGGACGGCAGCGGCTGGAATCGAGCCCCACCAGTTCCATACAAAGTTTGTCAAGGTACCCGTCGCCACTGGTGTATTGCTCCATTTCGGCCCACAGTTGCATAAAGGGCAGGATGACGCGCATCATTTCCTGTTGTGCTTCGACATAGCGTTGTTCTTCGAGCAACTGCCAGAGCTGCACGCCGAATTGTGGCCAGTGATTACAGATGTGAAGTTCAATACTCCGGGCCCCAAGGATATGACTGGTCAGGAAGCGGTTCTGATTGTCGATGATGCTCAGACGATCTGAAAACTGCGCCACGACATATTCAAACGTCATACGCGTCGAATCCGCAGTCGCCCATTTGAGTCCAACCACATTCGGAATCTCTGTCAGTCGTTCCACCATTTCCGTGGAAACGCCTGTGCTCGTCCAGTAAGTGTTGTAGACAATAATGCCTACGTCTGCGGCCTGTGCGGCAGCAGTGACGAATTCGAAAAAGTCCTCTTCTGTATGCCCAAAATAGAACGGTGGAGAGACTTGAATGAAGTCTGCCCCCAGTTGTTCGGCAGCACGGGCCAGTTCGACCACATCGCGAGTGTTAGTGGTTTGCGCCCCCATCGCCACAGGCACCCTGCCGTCAGATGCCTCGATGACAGTTTCAGCGACCTGCAGCCGCTCCGAAAAACTCATTGTTGAAAAATCACCGGCAGCGCCACCGGCCAGCAGGACGGCTGTGTCCTCGTTGATTCCCCCATCGCGAAGAAACTGCACGTGTCTGCGGATGGCCGGCAGATTCAGTTCCTGATCATGATCGTGAAACATTGTGGGGACTGTGACATAACAGCCGGATAATCGGTTTTTCAGTTTCTCACGATCCATGGAAACAGTTTGCCTTCCAAAACGAGTACCATCTATTCCTGCCAAGTCTTAATGGTAGAAGCATTCGCGACAAACGCGACTCAGCGCTCTTCACTTGTCGGAAAATGATGATGGCCGCAAAGATCAGCGAAAAGCAATTCTCACAAACGCTCCTGCTGTGGTCCCTCGCAATGGGAACACTATTCAATATTGATCGGATCACCAATGCGGCCGAGGGCACCGAGTCATCGGTGTTTGAAGAACAACCATTGTTTCAAAGTGGAACCGAAGGCTATTACTGCTATCGAATTCCATCACTGCTGATGACAAAACGCGGGACGATCCTGGCGTTCGCGGAAGCACGCAAGTTGAGCTGCGGCGATCATGGTGATATCGATTTGGTCGTGAAAAGAAGCTCCGACAGCGGCAAAACCTGGAGCTCGATGCAGGTGATCGCCGACGATGGCAACCACACGATGGGCAATCCCTGTCCGGTGGTGGACAGAAATACGGGAACAATTTGGCTTCCCTTCTGCCGGACGAACAGGGAAATCCTGGTTATGAAGAGTACGGATGACGGAAAAACCTGGTTGGCGACGGTTGATATCAAAGTCCAGACGGCCAACCCTGCGTGGCATTGGTTAGGAACCGGTCCTGGCCATGGAATCCAGTTGAGTAACGGTCGACTTGTCATCCCCTGCTGGGCCGACAGGACACCCAATCTTGGTGAGATTCAACAGTCCTTTGCCTTGTACAGTGACGATGCAGGCGCGAGCTGGACGGCAGGGACAGCACTGGAATCCAACATGTCGGATGAATGTGAAGTCGTCGAATTGGAGGACAGGTCACTCTATATGAACGCCCGCAGCCGACAGGGAAAGCATCAGCGCGCCTATGCCTTCAGTCAAAACGGTGGCGAAACCTGGTCCCCGATCAAATTCGATCCAACTCTTCCGGAACCATCGTGTCAGGGTGCACTGGTCCGATTTACAGACACAAATCGATTCGAACGCAGTCGAATTTTGCTGTCCTCGCCCGCCGCGCAGAACACAAGAAGTCACATGACGGTTCGACTCAGCTACGACGAATGTCAAAGCTGGCCTGTCTCAAAGCTTGTACATGAAGGTTCATCGGCTTATTCCGATTTGACCGTGACAGCTGATCGACACATATTGTTGTTGTATGAGGCAGACAAATCTTCCAGGCTCACACTGGCCCGTTTCAACATTCAGTGGCTGACTAACGATATGGACAATCTGTGCCCGTTAAGTCGTCTGTAATACCGGACCACCGCATCAAACCAAATCAGCGGAAACAACTGTTGCCCTAAGCCGATTCTCGAATCATTCCATCATTCTGAAGCACAGGTGATTTGAAAACTAATGAACAGCACGCTTGATCTCAACCGGCTGTGCAACAATCGTAACTGGAAATTGAGGAAACCGATGAACAAACCGACTTTTCTTGACCGCCGGGAAATGCTGGCCAGTACTCTGGTCGCAGCGACCATGTCACTGGCTGCAGCACCAGCCAAAAAACGGCTGCTGATCGACACTCACCTCGAAGTCTGGACTCTCGATCCCCGGTTTCCGTTTAATCACCCTGAGGCCGGACCAAATCTGAATGTACAGCAACCGGCACCGATCGAAAATCAGGTGAAACAGATGGAGGATTTCGGTCTGCGGTACGCGGTACTGATCAATCCTCGCTACTTTGGCTGGGACAATTCCTATATTGCCCACTGCGTGCAGCGTTACCCGGACCTTTTTGTGGGCCATGGACTGCTCGAACCCGAAGATCCCAAAGCCGCTGAAAAGCTCCGATATTGGGTGACCGAACGCGGACTTCATGGAATGCGATTCAGCCCGATCTATCACCCGGACTCAACTTGGCTGAATTCGAAGGAACATTATCCACTGTGGCGAGAAGCGGAGAAACTGGGTGCGGTGTTCAACTATTACATCGCTCCTCATCAAATGCCGATGCTGGAAGAGATGGCAGGTCGCTTCCCTGGTGTGAAGATTGTGGTGGACCACGCCGGGAAGCCGGACCTGAAGGCCAAAAACTGCTGGTCGGAATTTCGAAAGATGTTTCGTTTAAAGAAATTCCCTCAGGTCTGGATCAGCAATTCTGAACCTTATGAAATGTCGGAGATCAAACAATATCCGTACGAGGATACGTGGCCATTCTATAAGGCCATTTATGAAGAGTTCGGTCCAAAGCAACTGGTGTGGGGAACCGGTTATCCGCGTCCTCGGTGGGAATTGCCAATGGATAAGGAACTTGAGTTCGTGGACAGGTACTGTGAATTCTACAGCGATGCTGATCGCGAGCTGCTGTTGGGCCGTAATGCGCTGGATATCTGGAAATTCCCAGCCAGCACATGATCACAGACCCCGGTAAGCTTAACGGCTCTTCCGTACCCGCATTCAGAACTCGAATACTCTCTTTTTTTGACGAATACAGTGACGGCACTGGCTTCTGCCGGTGGACTTGTCTTTGAGGTCGATCTGAAATTCAGAGAACACATCACCAGTGACATGTGTCAACAATATCAGGCTGCTCACGTTTGTCTGGGAAACCGAGTGCAGGAACATGCCGATGCGTTCTAAATGTCAACTCCCGGATTGACACCTGTCGCATGAACAAAGGATTTACGTTCCCTGCTCCGCCTATGAGATCTCGCCTGTCCGCTTAGGCGCAACTGGAACGGAGTTCATTCTCAACAGGACTCGAACCAGCTCTGACTATCCGCTGGCGGATTACACGCACCATTGATATAAGTGAGATATCATCGATCCATAATCCATATCTGGAAGGCAGAACGATGGACCTCACGAAGCATGAGTTACTGCGAACGTACCGGGTGATGAAAACG
>JAKVAY010000070.1 GCA_022447185.1 Fuerstiella sp.
GGTGGCCACGGCCGAAATTACACTGGGTGGGGCACTGGCCGGTCAGATTCTGGATGTCGCGGATCTCCCTGTTCGGTGTGGGGGACTCTCTCACTGCTTCCGTACCGAAGCAGGAGCGCATGGTCGAGCGACGAGAGGAATCTATCGCGTTCATCAATTCACCAAGGTCGAGATGTTTGTGTTCACGGCGCCGGATCTGGACATCTCAAATGCCGTTCATGAAGACATTGTCCGTATTGAAGAGGAAATATTTCAGGCGTTGGAGGTTCCGTACAGACTGATCGACACAGCAACCGGTGACCTGGGAGCACCTGCGTACCGCAAGTTTGATCTTGAAGCCTGGATGCCCGGTCGTGCTGACGATGGAACATGGGGGGAAGTCACATCGGCTTCCAATTGTACGGACTACCAGGCACGTCGGCTCAATATTCGCTGCCGATCCACGGAACGAAAAGGGACACAGTTCGTCCACACACTCAATGGAACGGCCATCTCCTGTGCCAGAGCCATCATTGCGATCCTCGAAAACCATCAGCAGGCGGACGGCACAGTCATAATCCCCAGGGCTCTGCGTCCATGGATTGGCAAAGATGAGATTCTGCCGGCGGCCAAAGCCGGATCATGAACCGTTTCGATGAGATTCCTGTTTTGACGTCAGGTCTTCGCTGATGGGTGCTTCGTAAGCAGTTTTGGAGGTGTATCGACGGCCATCACATCACTCTTATGCAGCGATGAATTCTGCGGTGCCTGACCGTCGAGATTTAACTGGAATTCGCCGGTCTGAATTCGTTTTACAAATGATCGTTCGCGAGCGGACCGTGTACTCACTAAACTGGCCACACACGCCACAGTTGCGGCAGCATGTACAGAATGCCTGAGTTGTAATCAACTGCGCTTTCACGCGGTTCCTTCTACTCCTCGACAACGGATTTATGAAACAACAATTCAATCGATCAGATCTTAAACCTGGCGAAGTGCTGTGCGACCACTGTACTGCAAAGTGCTGTCGGTATTTTGCTCTGCCTATGGAAACACCTGCGGATTGGGAAGATTTTGACCATATTCGCTGGTACATGATGCATGGAAACGTGTCGGTTTTTGTTGACGATGGCAGTTGGTATCTTATGGTACATGCGGACTGCAAACACCTGCTTCCGAATAACATGTGCGGCGCATATGAGACGCGGCCGCGTATCTGTCGCGAGTATACAACCGACGAGTGCGAATTCGATAACGACGTAACTCATGAGCAGCTGTTTGAGACACCCGAACAAATGTGGGAATACGCTCACGCTGTCCTGCCTGTTCGCCCTCGTCGAACGGAATCCGACCCGGTGAACCTGCCGGTGCTCAACGTCGTTGAGGTGTAGTTGTCGGAGATCTTCAATCGGCTGAGAGGTCCGCCTGGCTTAGTGAAACTCGCGGAAACTGATGACGGGCCGGATCGATTCAGTTTTTGAGAGTGCGCAATCCTCTTGCTCCACGCTCAGAATTGACTCGTATCAGTGCATCAGGAACCCGAGCGATGAATCGCACGAGTTGCGATGTTGTGCATCCGAGTGCATCAGCGGCAGATTTGACGTCATAATCTTTTGCATGGATGGCATTCAGACCTTCGGTGAGCAACACAGGAAAATCAGTGTGTTGTTCGCTGCACTGAATTCTCCGGTTGTGGCACCGCGATTTCCACAAATTCGACGGATAAACTTCAGCCGATGTGACGAAGCGTACTTCGATCGCAAGTCGTAGGCGCAGTCGCCGCAGTGCCACATGCTGGTTTTCCATCTGACTTCGCCGCTCCGTAGCCGCAGCAGAAACGCCCGTCGATTTATGAAGCAGCTCGACAGCAGTTTCAATTTTGTTCCGGTGCTGTCCTCCTGGTCCGCTGGCCCGAAATCGTCGTGCCACACATTCCCGTAACAGTGCATCATTTGACAGTGTTACCGGGTGGTTCGGGGGCCTGATGTCTTCTCCGTGCTCCAATGGTCAATTCTCCTGGCCAAAAAATGAAAGCAGCCATGAAGCATTGTTTGACCTGGTCCTGATGACCAGGTGATTGATGTCTTCTTCTGACGTTCCGCTGGAAATACCCGGTACAGATGGATGTCACTATCCATCTGAAACAAATTGATGTCAGCGACCTGATTGCGAGTGACTGAAACCCGGTGTAGAAAATGATGGATTGTTGGTGCCCAGAGAATAGACCGGTTTATTTTGTTCGGCGAGGTGCTGCTGTTGATATTGCCGACGTCAGCTGCGTGACATCGTGGCCAAGTTGCTCAGTTTTTTCGGGGGTGAGCAACTGATTACCGTAGCGTACCGCATTGAATGCTTCGGCAATTCGAGACGGAATATTTTGAATATCCGGCGTGAGTTCATCTCGGAAATAATGTTCAGCAGATTTTGCGTTTTCACGGGCAGTGTTGCTGGCAGGCAGCTCGAGACCCGATCGAGCGCACGCTTTGCGAAAAGCGTCGTACAATCGAACGATGTACGTGGCCGTACACCGTCTGCTGTTTACAAGGTTGCGGAACCAGCGGACTGTGGGCCAGAGCCAGGACCAGGGCCGGAGTTTTAGTACCATCACCAGCGGCAGCAGTAAGGCAAATGACCCAACAAATCCTTTCAGACTGATCCACTGAGATGGGTTGGCCAGCACGTTGCCGAGGACTGTACGAATGGCTCCACCCAGTCCCTGCTGTCGTACGGACGCAACTGTGCTCTTCCAGACTGCGACGATCGGTTGAATCGCCGCACGCTGCTGTTCCGGAGTCACATTGTTGATTCCGGTTTTCCAGATGTTGTTGACCGTCTTCTGAACATTACTCAGCATTCCCTGGTCTTCGGAATTCGAAAGCAGGGTCTCTCGAGCCGAAGGAGTCGGATCCATCGTGTTCCAGCGATTGAGGTGGCGATATTCCACCCAGACATGTGCATGTTTCTGAAGGACTTCAGCAAGTTCGGTATCCGGGTTGTATTGTGTTCCTTTGAATCCATTGACGATTCGTGCGGGGATTCCAACACACTGCAGCATGAGGGCTGCTGCAGAAGCAAAATACTGGCAGTGACCACTCTTATGATTGATCAGGAAATCATCGACTGGATCAAGATCGGTATTGGTGGGTACCATGTTTAGTACGTATTGGTATTCACCGGAATCTCTGAGCTTTTGCTCGATGCGGTGAACACATTCTTTCACCGTTGCCCGTTGCCCGTTGTCGCGACAAAGTTCCGTTGCCAGTTTCATGGTTTCCGGAACAATCTTTTCCAGGCCCTGGGTGAGCGCAAGACTCCGGGCATATCGGTTGCTGTACCGATTCCACCAGGGGGGGCGGGCATTCGGGAAAAGCCATTTCCGCAGTGATCCAGCTATTTCGTCAGGAGGTGCGGGTTCAAAATAGGTCGATGGTGGTTGGCAGTAGACCTGAAACGAAACAGCATTCGAGTTGAGGCCTGGTGAGGCTTCGCTGTTCGGAGCTGTAGTGTGGCTGTGCAAATCAAAGACCAGAGACTCGCTCAGACTTCGCTGCATCAGTCTCCCGTTGTGACTGAGAAGCCGGGTGCAAACGACTGGGGTGGGCACAAAGGCAAATGTTCCGATCGGGGCTTCCTGAGTAATCTCGACGCGAATACAGTCAATCGGCGAACTGTTATCGTTGAGATGCCGCTGAGTGAACTCAGAAAAATATCTGTTTGTCGTAAGACCGCGATCCCACGTTCCTGCGGCATACCATCCCATTGAGTTTCCTCGAAACTGCAGTTCATCCATCTCGAGATAATCTGCTAATTCCTGCATGGTCAATTGATCGCCGTTTGTCGGATCAACTGCCCTGACCTGGAGTACGCGTTCCTGACTTTGCAGCAGCGATCCGAATTCACCAAGTTTGACCTGCTCGCGAAAACCAGTTCGCTGGACGACACCTTCTTTGACCATTGACAAGTTCTGCAGGAACGCCGGGGAACCCACGAAAACACGAGGAAATGCAGCAAACACAACGCCCGACATCAGCAGCGATGCCAGACACATTCCCAGAATCATTAGGCGAAAACGCGTTCCAATCCAGCGGACGCCGGAATCTGTGTGAATCCCATGTCGTACCACAAGAAGAGAGCCGGAGGCGGGCTGAGTTTGGGCATCGGATGGATTCTTGTTCGATTCCATGCGGGTCTTGAGACGCAGGAGAGTAAACACGGCGAGCGTCCACACCATCACCAACTTCATTCCAACGAGTGATACGCCCAGATACGGAGCGTTGGTGAACACACCGGACATAGCCAGTTGCAGGACACTGAGGGCCATCAGCCACCAGTATTGCCGATCCTGCTTGCGCATGAACAGAATGATCCATGTGAGATATACACTCAAGTGTGCACCGGAAAGGAGACGGGTGTCCTGAGTGTCCATCATCAGTTCAACACCCGCAGCACAGACCGCCGCCACGCCACAGAAATTCGCAGCGATTGTGGGCAGGACGAGCCATTGTTTCCATTCATTCAGCCATAGTGCGCCCAGAGCAACGACGGGTGTCAGACCGACAGGAAACAAAGCGCCTTCTGCAAGTGACAGGACAACTGAAGTACCACATACGGTCAGTGTCATTCCCGCCAGGAAGGCAGATCTGAGTTCTCTGTGAGAATTCATCGTCCGGCTCCACTTGTATCGAGGGCGACGCTCTCGTGTCCAGTGTCGTCTGTTTCACCGGCGATATCGAGAGTGATCACGGCGCGAAGTGAAAGCGTTGTTGCCGGAACGATGACCATGCGCTTCATCAGATCCGGATTGTCGGGTACCAGATCGGCGCAGATTTGCGATATCGCAAGTCGACAGTATTCCGGTCGTGACGTAATGGTAACGCCGCGACATCGCTGGAGAATTCCTGCGTCCGTAAGGTCGTGTATCGCCGTTTCCAGGGACGGAGACTCTGCGGGCTGACATCCGGCCAGGACATCCAGGGCTTCGTTTGCGAAACGAGTGCCCTTTGAATCACATACAAATGCCGGTGTTTGTCCGGTGATCGCCAAAGTCGATCGACCATCGGATCCGCTGTGAGCTCGCGCGACACACAGAGTTGCTGCGACGGATACTGCCAGCTCGACTTCAGCGTCAGAAAAATCATCATGGGCACAAAGATCCAGCAGAACGAACATGTCAGATTCACGATTCTGATGAAATTCCTGCATCATCAGTCGATCACGCCGGGCAGTTGAACGCCAGTGAATGGATCGTGGGTTGTCCCCGGAACGAAATTCACGAATTCGGTGGAATTCGTCGTCAAAGGCGCCGCCTCGCAAGGGCTGGGTTTGGCTTGCTTCGTCCTGATCATTCTGACGCGTTGCCCATCCCGCCCGCAGTCGTCCGGTTCGAGGGCGAATGAGAATGGATTCATTTTCGGGAATGAACTGAGCGCGTTCCCCGATACCGAGGGGAAAACGCGAGCTGATTCGAATGGGCCCGAGTCGATAACGACCGCGTTTCTGAAATGTCACATGATACTGTCCGGTTCTCTCTTCCCCTGCCGGTAATCGCACGATTGTCACGAGTCCTGCGCCCAGCGACTCAGTGCCGGTCGAAAGAGGAGAAGAAATTTCGTCACGTACATCAATGAAGCGTGACGTCATCCATGATTTTGTGTTGGAGACAGAGATATCAACCGTCATCGGTGTTCCTGCCATGACTCGATCGTGAAAACGACGTTCGACGTGAACTCGTCGCAGGGCCATATAGACAAACCAGCCGTTGAGAACCCATGGGCCGGCCATGAGCCCGAATATAAGCAGCAATATATTGGAATGGCCGACCAGGCCGCCCAGTGCCAGAAAAAACATCATACCCAGATGGACGAGCCCCTCTCGGGGAATCACGACTCGTGAACGCAGTCCCATACGCGTCATCATTCGTGAGATGGTACTACTGAAGACGGCATTGGTGAGGGCTGTGACGGCGGAAATTGTTCCGCAGACAAAGAGCATTATCTGCGTTGCACCCCGATATTCCGGCTGAAAGCGAGGGAGGACATATGCACCCAGCAGACACCCAACTGCGACCAGTGACTGGGAAATAAGACTGGCACTCAGCGGAGTGCGTTGATTTGGATCCTGAGACGCCAAAGATTGATCCGCAAAAATATGCACGAGGTGCTGACTTAACTGATTCTGGCAGAATTATTCGCCTGATTCCACACAGTTGATTGCTCCGACCACAGTTGCAGTCGGTGTGTTACCTGGCGAGATGGTGACGATCCAACAGGGGGAACATCAACTCTATCTGCATTATGTCTGTTCAGACTGGCCCAACCGAAAAAACGCTCATTTCCGGGGTCCTGCTGCGTCTGATGGTCCATGATAGACGTCGGACCGAGCGTGTGATCAAAAACCGAAATCACAACAGGGTTGGGTTACCGACATTTCTGTTCCTTAAAACATAAAAAGCAACTGAACAAAAAATGATTGCCGCTAAGATCTCACATGGGATCCTCCAATGGTGGCGCGGTTATCATTTCAATTGCTTCCGGCATCATGAATCCGGTAGTCGGAGCTGCATAGGGAACCCGAAGCAAGGTCAACGTCATTCGTGATTAACCGGATTGGTTCCGACCTAGTCACGTTGCTATGGCATTAGCAAGTGTCTTCAAATGCCTGGGAACAGCGTCAAATGGATTCTCGTTCTCTTCGTATTCGAGTGCGACATAGCCACGATAATTCGCCTTTCGAAGAATCCCAACCACCCTCTCAATGTCTGCTGGCACCTTCCGGCCATTCGATGAAATCATGACCTTGATCTGTGCATTGACTGCATACGGCGCAATCGCCTCAAGATCGACCCAGGGATCTTCCGTGTGAAAATTGCCACTGTCAAGATTCACTCCAAACCATGCAGAGTCTTCAACACGCTCGATGATCCTCAGCATCTGCTGAGACGTTGCAGTAATCCCTCCGTGATTCTCCAGAGCCAGGAAAACACCGCGACTTGAAGCGTAACGGAGCGACTCGTTGATCCCCACGGCACAGCGGTCAATGGCTGCTTCTTCCGAGTCACCCACAGGTACTTTGCCGGCGAAAATACGAATCATTGGCGCACCCATAATCGCAGCATAGTCAATCCATTCACGGCACGCGCTCAGTTGGGCCTCGCGCGCAGCACCGTCTGGTAAACAAAAATCATTGCCGATTGCCGTGCCTGAGATCGACAGTCCGAGTCGATGCGTTCGTTCTTTGAGACTGATCAGATATGCCTCGGTCACGTTTTGTGGGAAGTAGTAACCCGTGAGTTCCACTGCTCCCAGACCCTGGGAGGCGGAGAAATCAATGAATGATTCCAGAGTCATCCTTGCCACTTCCAGCTGTTCAGGCGTTCCTCGTCGAATCATCAGGCGATTAAAACTGTATGCCGAGAGGCTCAGTTTGATTTGTGATCCCGGTATCCGCTGTGGCGGATTTGCCCCGAAATTTGCGTGCGTTGCCAAAACCGCGGCGCCGCCGGTGCACGTGGTCAGGAATTGTCGTCGTGGGTAGTTCAATGGACAATGTTCCTCGAATCGGCATTCGGCCAGTCGTAGCCTATATCGAGCGCCGGTGCGGAATGTGTAAGACATCCAATGCTGATTCGATCAACACCGGTCCTGGCGATACAGCCAATGCTCTCAAGAGTAACCCGACCGGATGCCTCCAGCAGAGTGTCCGGTGACATGGCATCACGAATTGCGACAGCCTGCTGTAATTCGGATGTTCTCATATTGTCCAGCAAAACGATGTCCGGATTCTCCGTCAGCACATCGCGCAACTGATCGAGGGAATCGACTTCGACTTCAACCAGGAGATGCAAATGTCTGGTGGACAGGAATTTACGAACGGACGAGATACATTTGGCGGCGCGATCGTCATTCCTTGCGGCCAGATGGTTATCTTTGATCAGTATACCGTCGTAGAGCCCCATGCGATGATTTAACCCACCACCGCAGCGCACGGCGTATTTTTGCAGTGTTCTATACCCAGGAAGTGTCTTTCGAGTGTCCAGAACATCAGCGGGACTGTCATGGATCTGTGAGACGAATTTTGCCGTTAAACTCGCGATACCACTCAAATGAGTCAGAAAATTCAATGTGGTTCTCTCACCAGCAAGCAACGCGCGGACTGGTCCAGTCACACTTCCAATGACTGACCCTGGTTCCAGTTGATCTCCGTCTTCTCTGAATACCTGAATTTTGCAGGGTGTTGGTACCGTCATTCGAGTGGCCAGTGCCGTATAGACGGGTTGAATCAGGACTGCCCCGCTGAGTGTGCCGTATTCGCGAGACACAACGTTAACAGTCGCCATTGAGGACGCAGGAATGACAGCCTCACTGGTGAGGTCCCCACGTTCCTGCAGGTCCTCTGTCAGTGCCTGAGCGATTAACGCTTCCGCAGTTTCGATTGCGTCGATATCAACAGCCATTTCATCCCCAGGTTATCGGTACGCAGTTGACTTGAACAGTACCTCAAAAAGAGAAACCTGATACTCGACCAGACGTCAGGATACAGACAGTCATCTGAGTCAGCAGCAGGGACCACCATATGGCTGGTCTGCCGCGGGTACCGTAATACTTCAGTTCTGCGCGAACCAAATGAGCTGCTAGGAACAGTAGCCACGGAGTGAGGAAGCACCACAGGCGAGCCGCTTCACCACTGTTACGTCCCGACAGCCACAGGACTACGATCGTGACCAGAATAGCGGCCGATACATCGATGGCCAGTGTCCTGGACGTTCGACGAAGGTCTGTGGCAAAGCTGCCTATTCCACACCCAGCCAGAGCAGCCAGAGAAAGTGGCAGGCCCACGGCCACAGCCAGTTCAACCGGGTTGACAATCATCCACTTCCAGGCGGTGCGAGTATACTCTTTATAGAAATCGTTGTGATTCATCAGGTTTGTCGACCACACGGTCAACATATTACAGTCTGTTGCAACGCTGAAGACTGTGGTCGCGACAACAGGTGTAGCCACGATGGCAGCCATTACAATCGCACTACGAAGCAGTTCCTTTTTGTGGCATTGCTGTCTGTCGGTGATTTGCCGGAGGGATCGAATGATGAATAACACAACAAGCAGGGCGGCAACAGGTAAGTGAGCGAGACTCAGCATAAGCCCGATCCAGAGAATCAGTCCGCCGGTAATCGCACTAAGAAGGCGACGTGGAATCTTTGCCTGCGATATGAGGGAAAGGACTCCCAGATACATAGCTGACAAGGCTGTCAGGCAATACAGGACATCCGATTTCGGCAGGAAAACGGCCAGACAGGGGAGTGTGGCCCAGAGGCAGCTGACGCGCCAGGCAACCAATGCATCAAAACATCTTCGAATGAGGAAATACAGAGGGATCGCCGTCAGAGCAGCCGCGAGCGTCGTCAGCTCCGAAACCACGAACAACGCGACGAATTCCGAATTGTCCAGGATCCGATCCTCGTGTCCCAGATTCAACGAGGCCTCAGTGGTTCGAAATGCTTTGACATCATCGCGGTCGATCCAGAGTCGAATTTGTTCTGCAACCCGCGGTGAACTGCGGCACAGCTGAATGACCCATTTGTTCAGCAGGAACAGACCTGGTGGATGAGTCCCCATATGCAGGACTTCGTCCTGAATGCGTTCTGTGTAGGACGCCAGGAACTTCCGGGTTGAATCGATGTTGAAATTCGCCTCATAGAAATATCCGGATGAAGCCGGGTCATACAGTACCCACAATGATTTCAAATTTCGGTGGGGGGCCGGGGCGCAACGTTCTGCTGTTTTGAGCCAGACCCATGAACCAAACACAAGTGAGAATAACAGGAATCCAGTGACAGAGCGGGACGGGCCCCGTTGCTGACGAGTTTTGTCACTGCGGGTACGCGCGTGGTGCTCAAGCAGATAACGATTTCCAACGGAAGCCACGAACAGCAGAACCGAGATCCCCAAGACTGTAGGGGCGAACTGTGAGACTGCTAAGATCGGTTGTTCAGGGAATTCATGCCGATGCCAGACCCATTCGTCAGGGATTCCCAGTGGAACTGCGGAACTGACGATGATGCCTGCCTGAATCGTGGCAGCGACCACCAGACCGGAAATGACGAGTGATTGTGTTCGCAAAATTTGGTCGGAAATTCTGTCGGCGCGCCTGACACGCAGGAAAAGACTGGCCCGATTCTTACACAGCAATCATGCTGCCGTCGTTAAAGGAAACGCAAACATCATTGCTCAATACTCGACCGTAAGTCTATCGATGTCGGTCCGTCGAAGAGACTGACATGACAAAATGCTGCTGGGATTTATGGAGTTGGTTCCTGAATTCAGTGAATTGATGAATTGTCATACCACGGGCATCCGTCCGGCAATGGTCCAGTGTCGATCGGAGGATTGATTCACCCAGTCCGGATTAAGTCCGTTTTGAACAAGGACTGTCCGGACTTCTCTCATCGTCAATGCAGCGTGGAGCGAGTCCTTAAACATCTTTTGCTGGTGTCGTGTGGCCGTTCCGGCGTGTTCTTTCACCAGCTGATCAACTTCTTCAGTGGTGTCCGGTCGCAGCAGGTCGCGTATATAAACAACAGCATGTGGAGCCACAACTCGATGGATCTCTGAAAACGCATCGGCGGGATTCGGAATGTGGTGGATAATGCTGTTGGAAATTAATTGTTGACAGGAGTTGTTCGGAACAGGTAATCGTCTGGCATTGCACAAAATCGGAATCACTGCCTGCGAACATCCGGCCGCACTGATGTTTTGTCGGGCGACTTCCAGCATCTGCTTCGACAGGTCGCAGGCGATCACTGTGTGTCGGACCGTAAGCCGACTGCTGAGGAGGATCGGTATTTGCGCAGTACCAGTGCCGAGATCCAGAATGTGGAGGGTCGCGTTGTCATTGGATTGATGAACATCGGGACTGGAAAATGCGAGGTAGTCGTCCACGAATCGTCGATTCACATCTGCGTGGTCCATATTGTCATAGTCTTCGGCTTCCTGTACCGAGTCCATGACTTCCGGCTCACGCGTTCGGGAAAGGCTCATTGGTCCATTCCTGTTTATGCGTCGTGATATTCGCGGTACCAATCAATAAATCGCCGCACGCCGGTTTCAATTGGGGTCGAGGGACGAAATCCAACGGCTTCCTGCAGGGCATCGACATCAGCGAATGTTGCCGGTACATCCCCGGGCTGCATGGGCAGCATGATCTTTTCAGCCTCGATTCCCAGGCACTCTTCGATACAGCTGATCAACCGCATCAACTCGACAGGCTGATTGTTTCCGATGTTATAGACACGACAGGGAGCGGACGTTGCATTGTCTGAAGCTGATTCAGGGACATGGTCGCTGATTCGTACTACGCCTTCAACAATGTCGTCCACAAACGTGAAATCACGCTGCATTTTTCCGTGATTGAACACGTTGATCGGCCGCCCGTTAGTGATCGCCTCGGTGAACAGCCACATTGCCATATCTGGTCGGCCCCATGGCCCATAGACCGTGAAAAACCTGAGACCTGTTACAGGTATGCCGAACAGGTGACTGTAGCAGTGGGCCATGAGTTCGTTCGATTTCTTTGTGGCAGCGTACAAACTGACCGGATGATCGACACGGTCACTCACTCGAAAAGGAATGCCGGGATTTGTCCCGTAGACTGAACTGGAAGAGGCATAGACCAGATGACCGGTCTTCTGTCGACGACACTCTTCGAGGACATTGATAAACCCAACCAGATTGGAATCCACATAAGCATGTGGATTCTCCAGCGAGTAGCGAACACCGGCCTGTGCAGCCAAATGAATCACACTGTCAAAGTGATGTTCAGTGAAAATGCGACTCATTGCATCCCGGTCTTCCAGGGCGGCTTCCGCGAACGTGAAATTCGGGTTAGGTGACAACAGTCCCAGCCGATCTTTCTTAAGCTGCACTGAGTAATAGTCGTTGAGGTTGTCGAGTCCAACAACGGTGTCGCCTCGGTCGAGCAATGCACGGGATGTGTGCATCCCAATGAATCCTGCAGCTCCGGTGACCAGAATATTCGACATTTTCCACCGGGCTCCAAGGAAATGAGTCAACAGCGACCAACGGGTGTTCCACGGGTCTACGTACAGATCAGGCCGATTTGTGTACTGAAATTGGCTGGATCAGGATGATTTCATCAGTTTTCTGTGCCAGTCAATTGTCCGCTCAAGTCCGTCGCTGAGTGGTACACCTGGCTGCCAGTCCAGCCAGTTTTGGGCTCGACCAATGTCGGGACAGCGTTGTTGGGGGTCGTCTTTGGGAAGTGGATGGTGTGTGATCTTTGACGAACTGTCGGTTGCGGTGATGACTGCCTGAGCCAGTTCGAGCATTGTATTTTCGATCGGGTTGCCAATATTGACCGGACCGATGTGCTGATCCTGATCCATCATACGGAGCATGCCTTCAATCAGGTCATCACAATAGCAGAACGAACGAGTCTGCATTCCGTCTCCGTAAATTGTGATATCATCGCCGACCAGCGCCTGACGAATAAAATTGGAAATCACACGTCCATCATTCGGATCCATGCGAGGCCCGTAGGTGTTGAAGATCCGAATGATGCGAATCTCGATGTCGTGAGCCTGGTGGTAGTTCATCAGCAATGACTCAGCAATCCGTTTCCCTTCGTCGTAGCAACTACGGGGACCAATTGGATTGACATGCCCCCAGTACTCTTCCGTTTGAGGGTGAATTTGCGGATCACCATAGACTTCCGATGTCGAGGCATGCAGCACACGGGCCTGACATCGTTTGGCCAGACCCATAATGTTGACCATTCCGACCGTGGAGGTTTTGATTGTCTTAATCGGGTTGAATTGATACGCCTCCGGTGACGCAGGACATGCCAGATTGAAAATACGGTCCACTTCCAGAAAGATCGGATGCACAATGTCGTGTCGGATGACCTCAAAGCCGGAATGGTCCATGAGGTGCTGGATGTTTCGACGTTTGCCGGTAAAGAAATTGTCCAGACAGATGACTTCGTCGCCACGCTCGATGAGTCGATCGCAAAGGTGGCTCCCCAGAAAACCGGCGCCACCAGTGACCAGGACTGTCGACATGTTTTGTACCCTGCACGTGGAAAAAACCGAATCACAACTCGAATTGTAGCATGCTGCTGCCGTCAAGAACTCCGATTTTGTACTTGTCTGGGACCATTACCCGGAACGCATTGTTTCTGCAATTCCAATCGCTCGATCTATACGCTTCAGGCTGGTTGCCTGGCCCAGCAATTCCAGTGTCCCAAACAGATCCGCCCCCTGTGCTTTTCCCGTGACACACAGCCGCAGTGGCGCTGCTATGGCACCAAAGCGGATTCCCTGTCTGTCCACGAATTCCTGAACCAGGTCGTGCAGGGCTGCACTGTGGAATGGTGTGCAGTCGGCCAATTCGTCACGCAGATTCTTCAGCAGACCAATTGTTTCATCCGGTGTCACAACACGCTTTCGAAAATTCTTGTCGTCGAATTCCAGGTCGTCGTCTTCAACAAAGAATTCATCCAGTGACAGGATATCTCCAAAAACCCGTATGCGATCACCTGCCAGCTCGATCACGTATTTGACGCGGTTCCGTGTGATTTCGTCAGCATCTGGTTGAATCAACCCCGCCTCTTTTAGAAATCCTAAACACCCGTGCAGACGTTCTTCATGCGACAGTTCTGACATCCAGTGTGCCTGGTAACTCATCAGTTTGTCGGGATCCAGACCGGCCGATCCACTGACAACTCTCTGCAGACCAAAGTGTTGCTGCATCTCAGCGTTCGAAAAAATTTCGGTTTCATCGTCCAGGGACCAGCCCAGCCGCACCAGCGCGTTCAGCAGTCCCGATGGCAGAAATCCAACTTCACGGTAAAAGGCCACCATTACCGGTGACAACCCATCTTCGCCGGCATCCCGGCCGATGCGTGTCAGGACCTGATCCCCCAGTTCGAACAGTTTTCGAAATTCTTTTTGCTGACGGTACTTTCCAATCTCACGCTTACTCAATTTCCGTTTTGATGCCGGCGCCGCCACAAACGGGATGTGGGCAAATTCGGGCAATGGGGTTCCAATCGCCTCGTGGATCAGCACCTGGATGGGTGTATTCGACAGATGTTCTTCGGCACGGATCACATGGCTGATGCTCATCGCTGCGTCGTCGACAACCGTTGCGAAATTGTAAAGTGGGCTCCCGTCATTTCTGGCAATGACAGGATCGACCATCAGTGAACAGTCCCATTCCACTTCGCCGCGAACAAGATCTGTGATACGCACAGTGCGATTTCTTGGGACCAGAAACCGCACCACATGTGGATCTCCGGCTGCTTTTCGTGCTTCGATTTCATTGATGGTCAGGTCCAGCGAGGTCCGGCTGCTGACATACTGTTTTTTTTCACGTTCGGCGACCTCACGCTGCTGTCGTGTTTCGTCCGGTGATTCAAAATCCAGGTACGCACATTGAGTATCCAGCAGCTGGTTTATCGCTTCGTCATAATGTTCACGCCGTTGAGACTGAAAGTACGGACCACAGTCACCACCGGTCTCCGGCCCCTCATCCCAGTCCAGTCCCAGCCAGCGAAATGCGTCCAGGATCGGTTCCAGTGCCTCTTCAACGTTTCGCTGCTGATCTGTGTCATCAATCCGCAGAACGAACTGGCCAGTGTTGTGCCGGGCCCAGAGCCAGTTGAACAGAGCTGTTCTCATGCCGCCGATGTGCATGTATCCTGTAGGGCTTGGGGCAAAACGAGTTCTTACAGTCATTGATCAGGCTCCCAACACAGGTGGTGCAGAGATTTCCAGCGTGCACACGTTGATCTCAGTTGTCGGATCGTAGTGGCCTCAAATCAGGCTGCAATCTGTGACAGATAGGAATTATCACGGGATTCCGGCAATCATGTTTTGAAATCGTGTGGCGACAGCTTGCAGTACAGATTCCCGTAACGATGAGAATGTCGGCATCAGTTGTCATATGAACCAGGGGGCAATGTCTGACCAGTGGTGCTTCAGTCCTGTGATGCACCATCATCGATGATGCGGTCGGCAACCATCCACCGCAATTGGTAGCGGAATGTCCGACCATTGTCGTGTGTTGATCGAATGATGGGCATTTGAGAGTCTGTGGCAGGAGTCATGAATAATGAACCGTATCTTCTTACTATTGATTTGTTGTTCCACGACGGTGCTTTTCTCGGGATCGACAAATGCAACACCACCGAACATCGTTCTAATCATCAGCGATGATCAGGCTTGGACGGACTATGGATTTATGGGGCATCCCACGATCCGGACGCCCCATCTGGATCGATTGGCGTCACGCAGCGCATTGTTTCGAAGAGGCTATGTCCCGACAGCATTGTGCAGGCCGTCTTTGGCAACGCTGGCGACGGGGCTTTATGCACACCGCCACGGAATCACGGGCAACGATCCGGCTCGTGTACGCTCCGGGAACCAGGCGGAATTCAATCAGTTACAAGAGGATCTGATTTCGAAAATCAACCGTATTCCAACGTTGCCGGGACTACTCAGACAGGCTGGATATCGCAGTCATCAAAGCGGGAAATGGTGGGAAGGCAACTTTCGTCGAGGGGGATTCACGCACGGAATGACACGTGGATTTCCTATGCCGGGTGGTCGTCATGGTGATGACGGACTGAAAATCGGGCGTCAGGGACTGTCGCCGGTACTGGAGTTCATCAATGACTCTGTTGCGCAACAAACTCCGTTTTTTGTCTGGTATGCTCCGTTTCTTCCACATACACCCCACAATCCCCCTGAGCGACTTCTGGTAAAATATCGTGCCCCGGATCGTCCGATAGAGTTGGCCACGTATTTCGCTATGTGCGAATGGTTTGACCAAACCTGCGGTGAACTGGTCGACCACATTCAGAATCAGGGACTCGCAGAGAACACTTTGATTGTCTACGTCACTGATAACGGCTGGATTCAACGAACTGCGCACACGCTCGTTCCGGATGGCTGGAGGACTCAGTTCGCTCCCAGGTCGAAACAGTCACCCAATGAAGGCGGAATCCGCACACCGGTGATGTTGTGCTGGCCTGGAACGATCGAACCTGCTGACCGTTCGGAACTGGTCAGCAGTATCGATCTGGTTCCCACTATGCTGGCCGCTGCGGGTGTGAATTCTTCTCCATCCATGCCCGGAATCAGTCTGTTGCCCCTCGTAACCGAATCACAGACACTGCAGCGCGATGTGATCTTTGGAGAAAGTTTTGCGCATGATATTGTTGATCTGGATAACCCGCAGGACACGCTGCTGTACCGCTGGATCATTCAGGATCGGTGGAAACTGATCCTGACCTACGATGGGCAGGTGACTCGCTATCGGGTTGTTCATGATTATGCCGAACGACGCCCACAATTGTTTGATCTTCACGATGATCCGCATGAAGAAAACAACGTGGCTGCCGACCATCCACAACTTGTCGCCCGACTTGCCGAACGGATTGCAAACTGGTGGAACGTGGACGAACGTATGGTCCAAACCACACCCTGAATCGAAGCAACTCAGTCGTGAGTCATGATTGGAGGCTGGTGCGTCTGTTCATGTTGATTGCGGTTTGACGATGCAGGCCGCAGCATCTGCCGGCAAACAAACAGAACTGTTGCGGGTCGTCAACTGCACATTCGCTCACTGGCGTGTCGAGGACGCGGTCAGCCAGTGAAATCGGACGAAGAACCTGGTACTCGTCCCCCATGTCCGATGTGATTCTGATTTGGTGCGGCAAACGTCTGGTCAACGACCAATGACGGGCTGCGTCTGGGCTCTTCGAGCTCGCATTTGTGCGCGACGGCGGTTTCGGCGGGCCTCATCGCTGGGCTTTTCGAAGAACTCGCGCTTGCGCATTTCCTTCTTGATTCCGGCATGCTCTACCAACTTTCGAAATCGCTTGACAGCATCGTTAACATTCTCGTTGTCCCGCAAACGCAGCTTAACCACCAAAGAGCCTCCAAAGTGTGAAAGTGATCCGGCACAACTCAGACGCCGGACTCCTGAAAAGGAACGATCCAGTGTAACCTGCCATCGGCTACTCGCCAAGCCGGATGCTACAATGTCCGTGTGAAACACGATATTCACTGCACTTCGGGAACGATCGTTTGAATTGCAGCGGTCTGGCATCGCCTCAATCCTCTTTTAATGATGGCGAAATGGTCGATGCCAGGGGCGCCGTTGACGGTTCCGAAGAGTTTCTGGAAATTCGTATAGATGATTTGCGACACTCAGGCTCCACCCTGATGGGAAATTAGTTTCGACCTTGGAGCTTTCTTTCCAGAATCCCTGGTGATTTCTTCACACACACTAAACTACCAAATTGTTCAGGCGTCATGTGATGTTCGCTCATGTGAATTCCACTTATGGACGGTTGGACGCTCAGGATCTGCATCAAATTTGAACGACTCTCGTCACGTCGGAACTATGGGAAAACGAATTTCACACAGCGTCCTCGATCCGTGGCTGGGTCCGCCTTTGAAAAGCCTTTATAAGGTCTTGCCTATTCCCCGGGGATTTCCACCCGAAGGAATCGTTTTGATCGGGCATTTGCTGGCCATTCTGGCGGCAGTGGGGTTCTCGTATTCGACCGGGTGTTGGTGGGGTGGACTGCTGGCAGGATTAGGAGTCCTCGGAAATCACACCGCTGACTGCCTCGACGGAACTCACGCCCGTGCCACGGGGCAATGCCGAAATGGAGGTGAACTTCTGGATCACTTTACGGATCCCCTCTCGTTCTCCTACTGGCTTGTCGGGATTAGTGTCTCTTGTTCCCGACTGGATCTGGGATTGGTTGCCGTAATCTGTCTGTATGCCACGGCCGTGTTGACGAATATTAAAGCAAAAATGATCGGGGAATTTACACTGGCACGAACAGGGCCAACCGAGTTTAAGACATTATTGGCCCTGTATGGAATTTTTATGGCAGGTTTGGTGGGTTCTGCGTCCCCGTCTGTTCGTGTTGAGAACTGGGCTCAGGGATTTTTTCTGGTCCTGATTTCATTTGGTATCCTGCAGTTGGTGATTGCTCTTTGGGTTGGCGTACGGGATGTCAACAAACATGGCAGTCCACCAGACACCACGGAATGGATCACAAAGCGGGACCATTAGGCGACGCTGAAAACAGCTCAGCAGACCTTTGCGTGTCTGGTTCGGATTCACTCTGACAGCGGAGTTGTTCTGTGACCTTGGGTACCCAGTGAACGCGTCTCCGAGAAAATGTACTATCGGAAATCAGTCCGAAGACATTATGTTCAGAACATTCTCCGGCGGAGATCTGTGTCTGTGGCGTCGTTTGACCGGGAAACGCTCTGGGTGGTTACCGAGTTAACCCCATGTATGCAGACGATGACACGGCCAGATTTCTGATAGTTGGTGAGTCGGATGCTGCAGACAGACTTGTATGCTTTCCGCTGGCGACGAGGGCCAGTACCAGGAGGCCAACCATGGTTTCTTCTTCAAACTCGACAAGTCGCTGTGGAAATACGAGTCGCTCGATAATCTTTCGCTGCAGGGTTGGACTTCGCCGGACCAGACTGCCGGAAAGGACCAGCTTCTCAATGTTCTGTATCCCCAGTCGACTGGCAGCGGTCTCGTAATTCGCAGCCATATTTTCAAAGGCTGCCCGGAACAGGGGCCCGACTGCCAGGTTCTCCAGGGTGATATTCCGGATCCCGCCACGATGACCCAGAGGACCTGTGAAAAAAGTCAGTTCTACGTCGAGGTCGGTTTCGGTTTTTTCTGCTTCCGAGAGGATATATGGCCACGGGTCGTCGAGTGCCAGTCCCTGGGATTTGGTGAGTTCTGTGAGCAGGTCCACGATTACATTCAGCGATCGACCGGCAGGCAGGTGGGTCAGTGTGTTCAGGTAGCGATTATCGAAATAGGGACGAATCTGATAGTCACCAGGACAGTAGTCATCGCTTAGGACACTGACCTGCGAACCGGTCGAAGCGTTGATGGAAAGTTCGTTTACTCCCAGTAGAGTGCCGGCCAGAGCGCACTGGTGGTCCCCAACAGAGGGATACCAGGGAACCTTCCTGCCTTTCAGCGTGATGTGGCCAACAGGACTGTAGGGGTCGCAAAGGCGAGGCCAGTGCAGGGAGTCGATACCCAGTTCATGAAATGCCTCATCGTGCCACCGGCGTGTTTCCAGGTTCATTGCACCCAGAGCATTCGTGTACTCGGTGACCGGCTCGGCGTGGGCCAGTTGCATACCGACAAAATCACCCAGCAGCATCGGAATCGCGTCGGGTGGTAGCTGTCCGTTTTGCTGGAGCCAGAAGAGGAGTGCGAGAGAGGAGCCGAGCTTGCATTCATGGCCAAGTTGCCTGATCACGACGTCCCCAAGTCGTTGGAGCAGAAGCTCGTAACAGCTTTGTCCTTCCCGCTGATGTTTCATCTGCAGACGCTGGTCTCGCCAGGAAAGGTAGTTGGTCAGCGGGCTTCCCTGTTCATCGGTCAGTACCACACCGGCCATTTGGGTGCAGCTTACGATTCCATCACAATTGTCCGCGGCCGAAAGTGCATCAACGACTTTGCCAACCAGTTGAGTGACCTGCATCGGATCCAGCTCGAAATGGCCCGCTGGCAACCCCGCTATTGCGTCTGGGCTGGCAACCCGTACGGATTTACCCACGACCTGCAGCCGATCCAGGTCCCAGACCACTCCCTTAATCGAGGTGGAACCGATATCGAGGGCGATGAATTTCATTACTCCGGTTCCCAGGATTGGTTAGGAGTGAGTTGCCGGCGTTATGCCTCATGATATGGGATGACGGTCACACCGGAGCGTCTTCTGACAGGAGAACTTACACATGTGCAAAAAATAGAGTTTTGCGGTGTGACCTGATCAGATGCCGCCGTTCTTCAGGCAGTGGATCTGTGTTTGTTTGAATTTCTGGCCAGAACTGCGGGCCTGCTACGCAGATCACGCGTTCTCTTGTCAAGAGGCGTTATCCTTCCTTGAGATATCTTACAAGATCAGCAAGGTCTTGGGGTGAGAGCTGTTTCTCCAGTCCGGCAGGCATGATGGATGTCGTGCCGGAATGTCGCTCATCGATCTCTGCCTTTGGAATTTCCACAGTTTTGTTCGCGTCCAGTTGCAGGATCACTACGTCGTCCGTTTCTGAGTGAAGGATTCCATTGTGAATAAGTCCGCTTGTTGTGACGATTGATATTGGTTCGTAGTTGCGCACAAACGTCAGGCTGGGAAACAAAATGGATTCCAACAAGTCACGTTCGCTGCGGACCTGGCCAATTCGGTTCAGGTCAGGGCCGATCTCTCCGCCAAGATAGGCTCTGCGGTGGCAGGCGAGGCAGGACGCGGCTGCACTCTGAAACACTTTCAATCCTCGGCGAATATTCGCCTTTGGCAGGAGGGCCAGAATCGATTCGACACGCTCTACCTTGCTGCCGTTTTCGACTTCAATCCTTTTGAGCAGTGGCGCAGCCTCATTAACCACACCGTCTCCGAAGTTGTTCACGATCTGAGTGAGTCTGTCGGGGAACAGCGAGGTTGCCGCAGGCGACTGCCGCAACGAGGTAACAAGGGCAGTTCCAACCTGGGGATCCGTCGACTTTGTGAACGCATCCATCAGGGGGCCAAGTTCCATTACTCCCGTTTGTGGCAATTGATGCGCCAAATGCTGCAACTGGTCGGAAGTCAGTGGTGTCGAGTTGAGAATATCCACTGCCACAGAACGATTTGTCACGTCATTTGCGAAGTTAAGTTCAGAGCAAACAAACTCAAAGACCTCCGGCGTCAATTCTCGTGTTTCTGTCGGCAGTAATCGAATCGCCCGTAGTCGGATGTCCGCATCCTGTCCTTCGGTCTGGAGTGCGAGTTTCTGCAGTCGCGAAACTGTTGCTGCGGCAAACTGTCCATTTCCCAAAGACTTCAGCGTTCCAAGAGCAGCACGGGTGATGCGTTTGTTGTCGTTCAATCGCAAGTTGATTGCTTCCTCCCACACGTCCGGTATTGGTCGGAGCCGAGTTGCCGTCATTGCATCCAGTACTGTGACGCAAAGTTCAGGGCTGGATTTCGTGTCCAGTAACATGTCGCCCATTAGCTGTTGCACACTGATTGATTCGGCAAACAGTGTCAGGCGTTCCCCGAACCGCTCTAGCCATACTTTATTGGGATCGGATGACCGGAGTTCCTGGAGGAATGCATCTGCCACGTGATCACCCCACTCCGAATGTTGTGCTGCGATCCACCATGCTGTTCCATTCAATATCTGGTTCTTCGTTACCAGAAGTTCTCGTATGTCGTGAACACCAAGGTGGTGATCACCATTCATTTGATCGAGGGCAATCAATGCTGCACGCCGTGTACGGTCATTGGTTGCGGTTAGAAACTGTTGTACGACTTCCGGTGCATTCAATTCCATGGTGGCATAGATCAATGAGTGTTCCAGGCAGCGGTCCACCACTTGTTTACCAGTTCGCCTCGGTAACATCGCTGCAGGCACAGCAGACAACAGTGCGGGAATGTCCGCGGCCGAGCCAACTCTCCCTAATGCTTCCGCGGCGGCCCGGCGATTGTGGGGTGTTCCATGCGTCAGGATAGCTCGCAGGTGTGTATGCGACTTGTGATCACGATGAACACTGACCGAATGGATCGCGGCCTGACGCACGGTTTCATCGGCATCCGTCAACGCGGTACGTACAGTTTGTCGTGCTTTGAGTCCGTTTATCCATGTGAGTGCCCAAACCGCTTGGAGTCGATGGTGTGGGTCATTCGACGATTCGACGATGCGTCTTAGTGCCGGAATCATTCGAACGCCGCGCCTGCCAATTATTTGTCGCGCCCGAAGCCGAACGGAAAAACGCGTATCACCAAGCCATTCAGCTAATGTGGCATCGTCAGAGTGATTCCAGTCGAGTTGTTGACCTCGCGGATCCTCGACCGGCCGGACTTGAGATCGACGGATTCGATAGATCCCGCCAAGCACATCCGGTTTTTCCAGTTGCGAAGTCGGACAACACAGGCGAAACCAACCTCCGGTATCGACGACAATGACGCTGCCGTCAGCATCTTCCACAACGTCGGTGGGATGGAAGTCAAGGTCATTGCTCTGCAGCAGAATGGAATCTGTAGCATGGAATGTGGCTCCATTCTTCGTCAATACATGTCGCACGACCTTATGCATGTTGAAAGAACAGGTGAGCACATTGTTTTGAAATTCTTTGCCCAGACCATCCGACTCAAGTCGGGCCAGTCCGCAGGGGGCGGCCACACCGAGGTGAGACAACACGGGCATCAGGTCGCCTGTCCTTGGATGGCCGTCAATCGCTGAGTGATCCTTTCCATAGACTCCGCCATAGATCGCATGGATGACACCATCACGCAGTCCCTGACGAGGATGAATCAGAAAGGTTGTTGTGAAGAGGCGTTCTCCGCCTGGCGTGAACGCGACCTCAACCGGATTATCCATGCCGCCGGTCATTACTGATTCGATCGGACCACCTTCTGGGCGACGCCGAAAAATGTGGGCGGCCTTTGTTTGAAAGGCCGGACGACCGGTGCGTTGGTATGTCTGCCTGGCAAATGCGCCTTTGCACCAGTAGATCCAGCCATCCGGACCGAGATACGGCCCGTGCAGGTCATTCGCACAATGTGTCAGTGTCTTTCCGTCGAACCAGATTTCGCGATTCTCGGCGACGCCATCATCATCAGTATCGGTGAATTTCCAGATTTCGGGCGGTGCGGCGACGTATAGCGAACCATCAAACCACATTGATCCCTCCGGAAACATCAACTGATCTGCATATACAGTACCGGAGTCGAACCTGCCATCGCCGTTATTGTCTGTCAGACGCACGATCCGATGAGGACGTTTCTTTCGCTGGATATCGACGTGTTCGTTCGAACCGCTGGAATCCGTGACGTACAGTCGGCCCTGCTCGTCAAAGTCTGCGCTCACCGGACGTTCGACGAGCTCTCCTCCGGCGATGTCTTCAATCTCAAAACCATCGGGCAGCATGAATGACTGGCCGTTCAGTTTGAACTCAGAAGCATTTGAAGTGGTGGCCAGGATGATGCTGATCAGCAATGACAACAAACGCATCGAATGAGACCTTTTGCCATGTGAGAGTCGCACCTGGCCAGGACATAGACAGTGGATTATTAACACGGGCAGACGAGATCAGTGGTGTTTTCCGAGTATCAAACGCATCCGGCAGCCAACTCATTCTCGGAAGTCAGCTCATTTCCTGTAACAGACGAAATCTGAAGCGAATTCGAACGATGCATACAGCCGGTGCTGCGAGTCTAAAGGACGGTTGTCTTTGAGACCACGAATTATGAGAGCTGGCCGGGATCCGGTAGTTACTACTCAAACTGAGCACCGCGTGCCCGCAGATACTCACGGCTGGTATCAAGAGACCGCCAGATGGCTGGCGATGATTCGATTTCGAACAATGCGGGTCCGTCAAAGTTAATGTGAACCAGAGCAGCAAGTTGGTCCGTCCAGTTGATGTCGCCGTCACGAACGGACTCCAGGAATCTTCCGTTCCCGCGCTGTTTGAAGTGGACCATTGAAATTTCAGTCGATCGAAGTGATCGCGTAATGCTGTCTGGATCGACCTCTTCAGGCTGGAGCAGGAGATTCGCTGCGTCGTAGCATAGTTGAATTTGACTGCCATTCTGATGACTTATTCGTTGCTGCTCCATGATCCGGCGAAACTGACTCCAGGGCTGAATTGAATTTTCAGCTGAAAGCACCACACCGCTGCGTGTTGCGGCGTCAGCGAGCTGACTCATGGACTCCACGATGCTCTGAATTTTGGACGTCGACTGTTCGGTGAACTGCGTTGTCAGATCAACGAGTCTCAGTTGTGGCGTGAATTGTCCGGACACGGCAAGTGCAGCTTCGAGTCCGATCTGAAACAGCCGTATGTCCGGGGTGAGAGTCGTCGAGAAAATGGGCAGCCCCATCGCGATGTTGAACCGCACTGTGGGGAACAGCTTTGGAAAGTTCGAGAGTGCGATGGCATCGGGTGTGCACTCTGGCCCCGATTCAAATTCACCAAGACATGTTTGACGTAACTCGACGGCCTTATACCCGCGTTCCACAGCTTCTTGAATCAGATTCTCTATCGGCATATCAGCCTGAAGTTGCTGTTGCCAGCAGTTTGATACGAGGCCTGAGATCATTTTTGGTCTCCTGGGGGGGCTTGACATCAAGTGGCCACAGGTTTGCATTGTCCGGCTAATGACCAACTCTTACTCCGTTGTCGTAAACGGGAGTTTGTCAAATGTCGAACCGTTTCCCGTGACTCGTGGGTCGTCTGTTTCAACAAGTACCTGCATCAGACGCCGTGAAAGATCGGTTTGAACAGCATCGTAATGCTGTTCGCCGGCGACATTGTGAAGCTGATGACGATCGACGTGAAGATCGTAAAGTTCTTCTTCTGGTCGACGAGCAAACGCGAAATCAAAGTATCGTCGCCGGCCGGGGGCCTTTGCGCAGTTTGTGGCAATCCACGCTTTTGTGGGACTGGCATCCAGGTCTGCGAAGGCCGCAAACGTGTTGTCACGCAGCGTTTCGAATATTGGCATTTCAGCGGCCGGTTCTCCGAATCCAGGCCCGGTTCCCATGGGCCAGCGGTCTGGCGCGAAATTCCGGATATACAGAAAATTCTTTGTGCGGATTGCACGCTGCGGATAGGGGAGCCAGTGAGTGCGTGCTTTCGCGACATGACGTTCTCGCCCGGTCACTACGGCATCTCGCGAGGAATCCACAATGCCGGATCGATCTGACATCAACACAGGCATCAGACTCCTGCCCGTCATCACGTCTGGCACGCGTTCGCCGGAGGCATCCACAAGCGTAGCGGCCAGGTCAGTCAGACAGACAAAGTCCTGAACAATCCGATTTCCCTTCACTGACTCTGGCCACCGTATGGCGAGTGGCACGTGGGTTCCAAAGTCATATAGATAGCATTTCCCGCCAGGAAATCCTGGGGCTCCGTGGTCACCACTGACGACGATGATTGTGTTGTCAATTTCACCAATGGCCTGAAGTTCGTTCAGCAGCGCTCCGAGTCCGGCATCAAAGGCCATGACTTCACCGAGATAATCTGCGAAGTCTTCCCGTACGATTGGGACGTCGGGCAGACAGGGCGGCAATTTCCCCTTTAACTGGTCCGGATTGAGCCTCCACATCGTTGTTCCTGAGCCCTGAATCCATGTGCGGTGGCAATTTGTTGGTCCCCACCAGTAACAGAACGGGGCCTCGTGGGGACGATCAGCGAGAAAGTCTTTGAAGTTGTCCCGGACTTCATTCATCAATAACTGTTTTGCAGCTTTTGGATTGTCGTGTCCGGTAACAAACTGACTGAACTGATTGAATCGGTTCCCTCTTCTGTTGTAACTGGTTGCACGGGATCCGTATGGAGCGTTTGCGGGCCGACCGGGACTCCAGACTTTACAAGTGTGTCCGATGTGGTATCCGGCCTTTTGAAGAATGAGTGGGTAGGTGGGGATCGTGTCGTTCCAGACGGCGCCCTGAAGAATTGCCCCACGTCCGGTGCGCCAGAAATACTGGCCGGAAAGCAGTGAACTGCGACACGGTGTACACGATGGAGCATTCACGAATGCATTTGTGAAAAGTACGCCTTCTCGGGCAATCCGGTCAAAATTCGGAGTTCGAATCAGATCACTTGGTCCACCTGGTTCGATGGTCGCATAAGCACTGGCATACCGCCCCCAGTCGTCGGCAAACGCAAAGAGTATGTTAGGGCGTTCATGTTCTGCAGCAGCTATAACGCTGTTTAGCCACAGAGCGGTGGTCAGGCAGAACGGAATAACCTGTAAATGCATTGTGTCAATTTCAGTTGTCGGTATCTGTTCTCAGACGACCGCCGATGAAACTCGCAACGAATCAGTCGATTTGCTGAGGCTTTCGGTCATTCTGAACGCGACAGATGTTCTCATAACGGTTTGATTGTCACTTTTGGCTCGACGTCAAACAAACATCGGAAGAGCAGTAACATCAAACCACATTCGGAGTATATGGTGTCCGGGACAACAAAGAATTCCTGGATGAACAGGTCCCTCGTCGAGACCAGCACGGCGACGGTGAGGTTGTGATAGCCAGACAGCCATTGTGACGTCCTGTTACTGACGTCGCCATGACACATCACCGAAGCCTCGCAGAAATCATTTGTCCGCCGATGGAAAAGACATTGGCAATCCGAAAAGTGGAAAAACGGAACTTCAACACTGCCGTGAAAGATTGCGTTTGGACATTTTGGACTGGCAGGGTGCATGGCAGATTCAAACTTTTCGCACAAGCAGGGGACGTGATTTCCCTGTTTATACGAAACATATCAAATTGAGTGTTTCGACTCCCGATTCGACGACACGTGCTGACAACCTGTTCATCCAAATTACAATTCGGCAGGAAATGCCCGCTGACGACTGGTGACTGCAAAAATGACCACAACGAACCCTGGTTGGTATAAGGTTGAACCGTTCGCCGAACGAACTCGGTTTCTTCATCTTGACGATCAGCACGACAGTCAGCAGATTCACAGTCCACTTAACTGACTCATCTCTCATGGTGCCTGATGTTCCTGTTTCTGAAACCTTTGAGACTCTGCCTCGCTGCATTGGCCGGGCAATCGGCACCGAGACAACTTTCAATGGGACTTGCCTTCGGAATTCTTGTGGGTCTGGTTCCGAAGGGGAATCTGCTGGCTGTCTTTCTTGCTGCGATCCTGGCGGCGTCACGTGTAAATCTGGGTGTGGCGGCAGGCGCAATCGTATGCTGTAGCCTGGCATCCCCGCTAATCGATCCGATATCGCACGTGATCGGTAGCTGGTTATTGAAGCATCCGGGTCTCTCATCATTCTGGACATGGTTGTACAACCTGCCGGTAGCTCCGTGGACCGGATTCAACAACTCCGTTGTGCTGGGCAGTTTCGTTGTTGGATTGATTCTGCTCTATCCGGCCCACAGGCTCAGTCGACCGGTGTTTGAAAAGTACTCAGAAGGTGCCGGAAAATGGATTCGACGATTTTGGCTGACTCGTGCGCTTATGGGAGCCGAGTGGGCGGCGCGTGTTGGAGTCGTTGAGTAACAGACATTTGGAAATTCAGAGGTTGTGAACGGTTTGATCGGATGGTTGCCGAGGGGCCGGCCGGTCGTCTTGCAGCAGTGAGAATCGCAGGAGATACATTGTGCGATGGTCCTGGTTGGTACCCCGATTATTTCTGCTCGCCGTGATTTGGACTGCTTTAGCATTTGGAATGGATCCTTTGCTCCGGCAAACAGCCATTCGGGTCGCAGAGTCTGCTTCCGGAGCCAGAGTTGATATCAATTCCTTCGTGACGGGAATATTTCCTCCCAGTTTGAGTGTGGGCAAGGTGGCATTGGCAAGTGCACGTTCACCTGGTACGAATGTGGTCGAATTCGATCAGCTTGAATGCCGCATCGGCGGGAATGCGCTGCTGCGTAAATCTTTTGTGATTGAAGAAGCCCACGTAATGGGCGTTCGGTTTGGAACAGTCCGCAACGATGACGGCCAGCTGGACAGACAGCCGGATGCAGCAAGTCGGAAGCCATCGTGGATCACGGAGAAGTTCAGGACAGGTGGCGATGAATGGTTGGAAGAGCTGATCCTGGATGTGCGGCAACAGTTGGATCCGAATACACTGGAAACTCTGCGCACCGGTAAAATACTGAGCGTAAAATGGGAGCAGCGAATGGACTCGCTGCGGGAAAAGCTGGCTGCATTTAAGCCGCGAGTTGATGTTCTTCAGGATCGCCTGGAAAAGGCGAAACAGCTTCGATCTGTAACTCAGGTACAGGCCTATCTGAAACTTGCAAACGAGGGCGAATCGCTTCTTCTGGAAGCCGAACGGCTGCAAATGCAGATTCAGGCGCTTCTTCCGGAAGCCGGTGCCGACCTGTCACTTCTGGATCAGGCCCGAAAAAATGACCAGCAGCAGGTGGTTCAGAGAATTCGGCAGCTGAAACCCAGTCCGCGGAAGATCACGGAGTCATTAATTGGTCCGGAAGTGTATCGCAAATTATATCAGGCACTGACGTGGCTGGAATTTGGTGCGCAGTATCAAAAAGAGATACGCAGGCAAACGCAGGTTGTCCGCCATCGGGGTGAGAATTTGGAATTCGACCTTCTGAATCCGACGCCTCGATTTCTGTGTCGGCGAGTTGAATTCAGTGGGGAACTGTCAATTGACCAGCAACTGTTGCCATTTCATGCGGTAATGTCGAATTTGAGCAGCAATCCCGAACTGTCTGTTCAGCCGACTGAGTTTCGTCTTCACACACAAGGCGAGAAACCTCTGCAACTGGCAATTCGACACGATGCGACAAAAGAAATTCCGTGGACGCATGTGGCCGCAGGATTTCATCAGAGTCAGCCGTGCATGTTGAGCGCAGGCGAAGAAAACACGGCTGTTCTCAATGCCGCATTGACGAATCTTCACTGGACCGTAGGCATTCAGATTTCCGGCAGTGATCTCAATGGCACAGTCAGCGTGGTCTCGGATCTTGATCACGCTGAGTTGACTTCCAAGAAAATGACTCCGCTGTTGCGGGATGCTGTTTCAGATGTTTTTAGCAGTATCGACAAGGTCGATGCCACCGTTCAACTTGACGGGTCAATCAGCGCTCCCAACATGCAGATCGAGTCCATGTTTAGTGAGCAACTCGCCACCGGACTTCGGTCAGTGTTCGCAGTACAGGCAAATCAGTTGAAGGCCAGTCTTACGAATCAATTGGGGCATCTTGCGACAGAACAGAAACAGAGCCTGATAAAGGAACTGCGTGGGCGCTACCAGGAACTTGTTGCGGAACACAAGGCCACGCTGCAGAAAACACAGGAGGCTCAGCAGTTGCTGGCCAAAGTCAAGTCAGGGCAGGCGACACCGCAGGATCTGATTCGGCAGGTTTCTGGATCCGGTATTCTGGGCGAGAAGACAGACGCCAAGGTTCAGCGTCAGCTGGATCAGACTGAAAAACTACTGCAGGGATTTGGTCGCAGGGTCTTTCGCTGACAATGGGCGGTACCCGACGGACTGTGCGGCTACTGTGAGTTTGACACGACTACGTTTTCTGTGGTTGTTGTCGAGAACTTATTAAGTCCACTCAGGATGCAGGAAATCACATAGCCGGTTCCTGCCATCTGGCGACAGCTGCGGCTTAATCGGAGAACGCCTCCCGACAGAAGGCAACGGCGCCAGCAGTCCGGCAGGCACTTCCAAGGGTCGCCTCCTCGGAGAACCATCAATCCTTTCATACGGTGGCTTCCGAGACTCGTAACCCAGTCTAGCGGCGATTCGTTTTTAGGCACAAATACGTCATCTCGGCCGCCAATCACATTGTTGAGTGCGATCTGGAGATCAATTCGATATCGCAATGCGTCATCCAGGCATCGATCCAGCCCTGCCTGGATTGTATTGCTCGCGTGATTGCACGTATGCCCCGTTCGGGAGCCTGGTACGACTACCACTGATTGTGCATTGAACGAGGCGGCTAATTCCAAAGCACGCAGAATATCGGCGACTGCTGATTCGTAATTTCGCCCAAGAGTGCCGGTGAAGCCTCCTGCATAGCCGATGGCCCCCACATCAATTCCGTTCCCGGCGAGTACATTCTGCAGCTCACGCTGGCCAAGACGTATTACCTGCTGACGTCGAATACTGACCAGGCGAACGTTCCTGCTTTTCAGTTCTGCAATTTCATCGATCAGTTCCAGTAAAGACTGAGCGTGAAGCGGTTCAGACTGAAGAAGTTCCTGATTGGTCTGCGGTGGAAGGTAGGTCCCATTCGGCTGCCGTTTCAGGAAAACATCCATGCTCTATTTCACTTTAGAAAAGTCAAATGGACGGTGGGGCGCAAAGGTTATTGTTCGTGAACGGATCTTCAAGTGCAGAATCGATGATTCATCAGAAAAGAACAACATCGATTTTTGGACACGACAACTATCGGAAGATGTCTTTTGTGTCGCGCGTCGATCGTGACACCATGTGGCCGCACCAGTGCTGCGTCAGTTTTCGTTGAAGGACGATTGTTGAATGTTCAGCGAACATTGTGAAAACGGGACACTCGGAGTTCTTGAGTGTTACCAATAATTCCCAACTGTAGAGATGTGACGGCCCGTAATTTTGGTGCGACTACCGTTGTCGACGTGGAATAACAAACAACGAAGGCAGGAATGTCCGTATGTTCTGCCGCAGACGACGACAGTTGGCGGTTCGAATATGTTACTCCTGCGATGGACTTCTGATCGAATGCATCAATGAAAGCATTTCCGGGGAGCCAAATTGACAGTGGAAACCGATCTGTCCTTCATTTCATTCGTGAGATGACCCGGTTTTGTTGAGTTTTTGTCAACGAGTTTGTACCTGTGTTTATTTTCCCACAGGATCTGATGTCTGACAAGTGAACCGAAAATTGGAATGAATTCCCAGGTCATTCAGAGAATGCTGTTGGTTCTTTGTGGTCACTATGCAGTCAACGGAACTTCGCGGAAATCCAAAGAGCACTCATTATGTGATTCGAGTGGTGACAGTTGCAGATGCGTTCAGGACAATCCTGTCGTCGAACTGTATTGTCCGGCCGGAACGGGTATTTCGCTCTGCCGAGTGCGTCGGGTAAACCGTTTACTGTTGTACTTTTTTGTGGTTTCCCCTCTCCCAGCTGACGTGTGTTTTTATAGCACACTCGGTCATCCGGGCAGCGACACGTCGGTGGGCAAACATTCTTTAGAACGTCAACCCGTTTTGGCGGGTTTCCAACGGCGCCCGGAAGGATGTTTGTGATAGTGAGCAGTGACGTCTGGTCAGACGACTCGAGTGTTGGGAATCAGGCCTGTCTTGAGCCGCCATACTGCCACCAGGCGGCGGGATTCTGATATGACAGTGTATTGAATGTGGATGCCGTCAATCCTGATTTAAAAATTTGTCCTTGCCGTGTCAGTTGTCGCATTCGCTTTCAGAAAAATTTTTACGTTTTCGCGAGAGAAGCCAGTGGACCACCACAACGGACACAAGCAACAGAGATAATTCATATAACGCGGAGAGTCCGGTATATGTAGGGGATCCAGAAGGTCCACCCCACCCATAATGTACTTCGGTACCAGTCACATCTAAAGCCCAGCCGATAATCCCGCTGACGGATGCGACTAATAGTAACAGAGCTGCTACGCTGCTGAATTCGAATAGTTTTCCGGGCAAAGTTGTCTCTCTTTTCTGGACTGTTGAGTTCGAAGAAAATACAGGAAGAAGATCTGTTTGCTGTGGGACATTACGCGACCATATATACGTCCCCGTTGCAGGTGGCGCGACCTTCGAGCACAAGATGTTCCAAATGGGCCTGAGCCTCAGCACAGCCAAGCACGACATGAATGTTGGCAATATCTCCAAACAGTTCCGTGGCTACCGTATACACATTCAGAGGGCCCTGCCGACGCAGAATGGACATCACATCGTCAAGTCGCTGTTGGTGATGGTCATAGAGAGTTTGACAACGGGCCTGCAGATCCTCAAATGCTGCTCCGTGTCCGGGCAGCACGAGATCAATATCGGACGACAGTTGGCGACATCGCCGGAGTGAAGTCAGGAATTCGTTCAACAGTCCCTGATGTATCAAATCACCACCACCGATGTTTGGGGAAACATCGGGAAGAATGTGATCTCCGGCGAACATCACACGGTCGAGCCTGAGACAAATGGACCCCATCGTATGTCCGGGGGTATGAATCACTTCAAGTGCTGTACCGCCCAGATTAATCTGCTGTCCGCCGGTGATTGCAGTTGGCCGCGCCGGACGAATGTCCCATTTGACGTTACGGGTTTCGGTTGTCGTCTCTTTAGGGACATTCCATGATTCGAAACGCTCTGTAACGAGCGTTCGCCAGCGGCGTCCCTCAGGATCAACGTCCGAAATGGCCCCGGATTCAATTTCATGAATCATAATCTCAGCGCCGGATTCTTTCTGCAGCCACCACGCGTTACCCACGTGATCGATATGTTTGTGTGTCAGGACGATACGGCCAATATCCTCGACCGCAATGTTTTCGGCCTTCAGTGAATTCCGCAACTCAGTTCGGGCTTTCTCCGTTGCAACTCCCGTATCAATGACTGTCAGTGGATCAGAATGAATGACGTAGACACAGTTCCGTCCTTCAAAGAACGGATTGGGAATCTGCAGCGTTGTGATTGGGAATGGTGTATGAGGCTTCATGGTCGATGTTACTGTCGACGTCATGCGATTCGTCGACCAGGAAATGAGTTCGTTGTTCCGGTGCAGATCAGTCTGTCAGTTTACACGTTGAGCGGAATGTTAATGTTACACTCCACACTTTGGTTTGTTACCGAAGATGGAATGCCGTCGTTTGTTGTTTGTGCAATTTTTGGGATTGGATTTAACGTCCGAGACGTATTCTCAGTCGAATAAGTGGATCGATACGAACTTCTGTCGGAGGAAGCACAGGCAACGTGCTGTCATCCGGACGAATTTTTTGATGCTGCATTGCTGACCTGTCAACACCACGCCAGAATAACGATGACTTTATCATTCAGTGTTGTATTCAGCAGATTCACCATGCTTACTGTTGCCCAGGCTTTGACTCAGGTTCTTGAGAACACATTACAGCTGTCTCCCGTCCGGTTGCCATTGCACGATGCTCTAAACCATGTTCTGACAGAGTCCCTCACGACTCCACATGATTCCCCTCCATTCGACAAATCCATGATGGACGGGTTTGCCATCAGCAGTACACACGTCTCCGACGGTGAATCGAAGACACTGAACGTCATCGAAACGATTACCGCTGGTACCCTGCCGACGCAGTCCCTCGGCCGGGGGACTGCATCTCGGATCATGACAGGTGCGCCGATGCCTGACAGTGCGGACTGTGTGATTCCAATTGAGCACACGAGTTTCGATGAGAAATCTCCCGAATTCGTGACGATTTCGGCGGAGCATGTACAAGCAGAACAAAATGTACTCAGGCGTGGTGTTTCTGCGCAATCAGGGACACCGTTGATTGTTGCCGGAACAGTTCTCCGGCCGCAGCATATTGCCGTGTTGGCCGAATTCGGTGTGGCAGAGGTTCCGGTTGTACCACGACCGATTGTGGGAGTCCTGGCAACCGGCGACGAACTGATTGAATCTTCTGAAGCGTTAACTCCCGGACGCATTCGGAATTCGAATGAACCGATGCTGGTGACGCAGATTCGTCGCGCTGGCGGTGTTCCCATGCCTCTTGGAATTGCACGTGATGACGAACAGGAACTCACCAACCGAATTGCAGCTGGACTTCAAGAGGATGTGCTTTTGCTTTCCGGAGGCGTGTCAGCCGGGATGCTGGACCTAGTCCCTGCACAACTCGCCAGTGCTGGTGTGGAGCAGGTGTTTCACGGGATTCACATGAAGCCAGGAAAACCTTTGTGGTTTGGAACACTGCAGCGTGGTCATCGCCAGTGCCTGGTGTTTGGTTTGCCAGGGAACCCCGTCAGCAGCATGGTCTGTTTCGAAGTGTTTGTTCGACCCGCGCTGGATCAACTGGCTGGTCTGATACCACACGGGTTCAGAAATCGAACGGCAACGTTGACGGAGGACATCAAAATCCGCGGTGACAGACCAACATATCTGCCTTCGACGCTGATCAGTACCGAGGCCGGGCTGAAGGCCACTCCTGTTGCTTGGGGTGGCTCAGCCGATTTACGATCAACAGCGGAGGCCAACGGGGTTTCCTGTCTGGACTCCGGTGGTCAGGGATACAAGGTCGGAGACAGCGTTCCCGTGATTTGCTGGGATGAAATCTAATTCGATACCAGAAGGATTCATAAGCGTTACATGGGGCATTGAGTGAGATCTGCTTGTCAGAATGACATTGACCGTCTTCCGAAAGTTTCTGCTATGGCAAACCAATTGAATATGGACTCCCGCCGTTATGGAGTCGACCGTCGTTCGTTCCTGCGTTATTTGTCGGCGGTCTCTGCGATTCCACTGATCTCGCTGAGGTCTGAGGCATCGGCGAGCAGTTACACAAAATTTAAAACGAATCCGTTTACGCTGGGAGTTGCATCGGGTGATCCGTCGTCTGACGGAGTTGTTCTCTGGACCCGGCTGGCACCCGATCCTCTGAACGGTGGAGGGATGCCAAACACGTCCGTACTGGTGCGATGGGAAGTCGCAGGTCAGGAAGATTTCAGCGATGTTGTTCGCAGTGGTGTCTCTGTTGCCCCGGTTCAGCTTGGCCATTCCGTTCATGTGGAAGTGGATGGTCTGGATGCGGACCGCTGGTATTTCTATCGCTTCCATGTTGGTGACGAGACCAGCCCTGTCGGACGGACCAGGACTGCGCCGGATGTAAATGCAATGCCGGACCGTATGAAGTTTGCTTTCACTTCATGTCAGCACTATGAGCACGGGTACTTCAATGGCTATCCGCATATGCAGCAGGAAGACCTGGATCTGATTATTCATCTGGGAGATTATATCTACGAGGGCGCCGGCAGGGACGGACAACTGAGAAAACACATCGGTGGTGAACTCAACAGTCTTGCCGATTATCGAAATCGGCATTCCCAGTATCGTCTCGACCAGTCACTGCAGGAAACACATCGTCAGTTTCCGTGGCTGGTTACCTGGGACGACCATGAATTCGACAACAATTACGCAAACCTTGTGTCAGAGGAAGACGGGGTCTCCCCGGAAGAATTTCTGGTTCGTCGAATGAATGCCTATCAGGCGTATTACGAATTTATGCCCCTGCGTCGCAGTGCGTTTCCACAGGGGCCGCACATGACATTATATCGAGCCTGCCGATTTGGACGGCTCGTGAATTTTCATGTTCTCGACACTCGTCAGTACCGCAGTGACCAACCCAACGGTGACGGTCTAAAGCCGATGGAAGGAAAAGTTTTTGACCAGCATGCCACGATCCTGGGAGACCGACAGGAAAGCTGGGTGATGGGGAGTCTGGCGGGTTCGACGTCGGTATGGAATGCACTGGCTCAACAGGTCATGATGGCACCAGTGAATCGGGGCGACGGTGGTCAGGATAAATATAAGATGGATCAGTGGCCGGGATATGACGTCAGTCGGCGACGCTTGCTGAATTTTTTCCATTCCCGAACGGGTTTGAACCCCGTGATATTAACGGGTGACATCCATGTGAACTGGGTGAATGACCTGCGGCTCGATTTTACCGACTCGACATCACCTGTCGTGGCTACGGAACTGGTCGGAACGTCGATGTGTTCGGGCGGGAACGGTGGCAACATCATCCCGGAATTTGAACGAGCAGCTGCAAATAACGAATTCGTCCGATGGTATGATTCCAATCGTGGTTATGTCTCCTGTGAAGTCACACCACAAAACTGGACAGCTCGTTTTCGTGCGACACCATTCGTGGATAAACCCGGTTCTCCGGTATTTACCGCTGGAACATTTCTCATCGAGGCAGGTCGAGCGGGTGTCCATTCGGTTTAGTTTTTATCGAACAAGACAACAAGACATTGTAGAGGCAGGTCCTGCAGCTGATGATCGCACTCTGTCAGCATACGGTCGGGGTTTCAATGATTCTCGCTGGTTGAAACTGTCCGTCACAGTCCTGGCCTTACAGAATTGCGCCGGCTCACTGTTCACTACCACCACACCATTGGCGGGTCCGCATGTCCACCTGCACCAATCAGTGAAATTTCTGCAGGTCGATACGGCTGTTGACACTCGTCCAGCTGTAACAACGGACCTTTTGATACTGTTTGGGTACCCTGTGCAGAAAGAACGTCTTCACAAATTTGTCACCGCTGACTGGGCAGCGCTTCTTTGACTTTGGAAGCGTACCGCTGTTCGTCCCGAATACTCTTCGCAGACTTTTATACGAGGGTCACGAGATACATGTAAGGTGACACTGACTTCAGGATGACGTGCCGCCATTTGTGGCGGACATGAAGACTGTTCGAGGCTGAATCCGTCGTCCCTGACGGCGGATTTCCGCCAGAGCCAGAAGCTGCGTTCCACATTCTGACACCAGAGCGACCGACGGGTGTTTTTGTTTGTCAGCCGGGCGATCTGCTGTCAGCGACGTCTTTTGAAGCTGCTGCTTTCGTAACTCAAACGAACCGCCGCGAGAGATGGCTGCCTGTTCTTCTGCAGAGCATCGGTATTGAGAGATATGGTCCACGACATGGACCGCCGGCAGGATTATCTGAGCAATGGTTGTGTGGTTCAACGTGTCCACATTTACGGAATGTTCGTGACGGAATTTGCCGATCCGTGTGCGTTCCAGTGCCGTCATCAGGCCGCCACAGCCCAGTCGATTACCCAGGTCTCTGGCAATTGAGCGAATATATGTTCCTGATCCGCACTGGATATCCAGAGTGATGTCCGGCCAGTGGAATTTCAATACGTCGATTGAATCAATGCGAACCGGGCGGGGTTGCAGTGTCACCTCTTGTCCTTTACGAGCGAGTGCGTAGGCTCGTTGGCCATCAATTTTAACGGCAGAATAGGCTGGTGGCATTTGCTCGATGACCCCAATGAAGTCCCGCAACGCGGCCTCGACTTGTTGTTGCGAAACGTCCTCTGAGCAAACGATATTCTCAATTTCGCCTGTACTGTCATCCGTATCGCTGCGCTGTCCGAATCGAAACTCGGCCCGGTAGGTCTTTGGGGCCTGTTGTAGAATCGATACCAGACGGGTGGCCTGTCCCACGCAGACAAGCAGAACCCCGGTGGCCATCGGGTCAAGTGTTCCTGCATGTCCGGCTTTGTTCGGTTGCACCAGACGCTGAACAATGTTTACGACATCACGAGATGTGACGCCCGGAGGTTTGTACAGATTGAGAACACCAAAGAGGCGCTGTGGTGATGAAGAGGTTGCCATTGGCAGTGAGGCATTTAGGCTGACATTGGTTCATACAGGTATCCGGCGATTCCTGAAAAGGCCAGGTTCGGCTGGACGTTCGTCAATCGCACACACTATACGCCAGGATCTGTTTTGTTTACGTGTGTCCGAATTGTATCTGCGGATTCAGTAATGGTTGCCTTCATACTTGCGAGTTCTGAAACTGTGGCAACGAATGATTCCAGTGCGTCAAATGCTTCGTTTCGGGAGTCCTGCCGGGATGCGGCCATATGCAGGATATGCATTTGTTTTGGAAGCGAGTTGTCCAGAATCGTTACCATTGGTCGCACAGCGTGCCGAAGCTGCTTCGCCGTATCTCTCATAAATTCTCGTTCACGGTTACGGTCTCCTCTCGAGAGTTTCCTGCGAATGATCGACCTCTGAGACCGCGCCAGGACTTCTTCGTCTACAAGTCGGCCAAATGGTGACTCTTCGAGTCGGCTGTTCCTGAGACCGCTTTCTGTTTGTTGCTGGAGACTATGCAGCGTCCCGGAAGCTGAAGTATATTCCTGCGCCACACTGATCACCCGAGAAGCTTTCCGGTAGTTTTTTTGCTCAATAAGTATGTTTGCCAGGTTGATTGATGCTTCCGTATTGTCGGGTTCGAGCCTGATGCACTCTTCGAATGCAGAGATCGCCATCTGCGGCTGATTCTGGCGTTGTTGAGCGATTGCCAGATTGTAGTAGGCCACCGCACAGTTTTTGTCTCGCTGGATGGCTTTTCGAAGAGCATCACTTGCGTTTTGGTAGTCCTTCTGACTGTTGAGCGCCGCGCCCAGGTTGACCCAGGCGCCTGGATCTCTGGGATCGAGTCGAGTCAGTTGACGGAACACTTCGGTGGCTTCATCCACTCGCTTGAATCGAAACAAAAGGACTCCCAGCATCTCCTGCGCGGTGCGGTCCTCGGGGGTTTTCTCCAGACCGTAACGAAGTGTCGTTATTGCGGCCTTATAGTCTTTACTCTTCACCAGCTGTCTGGCTTCACGAACAAGGGGCGACGTGGGAGTTGCCATGGATTGGTCTCTTCGTGATTGTCTGCCTTCGGCATCTTGTGCCGAAAGGAAAAATTACAACAGAAACGCGCTTGAATTCAATTCGCAGGAATCATCATTCGACGGCGACCGGGGATCGTCCTCACGCGGGAACTGCCGAATGGTTGCCGGTGTAAACGAATCCGAACCGCCACGACCCAATCGAACGGATCTTTTGCAGGTCGGCCTTGAGTATGCGAGTCAGCATTCCACACATGAGCGAGTCATTCCGCTAAGCCGCATTAACATCTTACCCAGAATCACACACTTACAGCGAGGTAAACTTTGCCGTGTGGATTTCTCAGCGTTCAAGCAGAAAAACCAGGGTAACCGATGGTCGATCCTGTCAGTCTCATTCGTTTCGATCCGGAAATCTCGGACGTCAGTCGCTACTGAAGACATTTCAGTCCTTATCTCGGTTCACCTGCGGAAGTCCGGCTTCTGTGCGTCGACGAGGGCGGTCCTGCAAAGATTCTTCAACGGCCTGTCGTGCGACAGCCTTATCCAAAGGCACAGGTGCTGCATGTCGGCTAGCCTCGCCCGATTCTTTTTCTTCAACGCAGTTATCTTCACCTGTGTGTCGGTTCCGGCAGCTGAAGAGATCAGCATTCGCGAGACTCCACTTGTCAGAGCTGTTCGCGACTGTCGTGGTGCTGTGGTTAATATCCACACCGAAAAATCTGCAGAAGGCGAACGCGAGAATCGGTTCTTTGCTTCGAAAGAACGCAAAGTGAGCGGAATGGGCACCGGTATCGTCGTCGACGAGCGGGGATATATTGTCACCAATTGTCATGTGATTTATGACGTAGACCTGATTATCGTGACCCAGGAAGACGGCGAAACATACACGGGTCGCGTATTCCAGACCGACAAAGCTCACGACCTTGCGATCATTCGTGTCTTTCCTTCGAAACCGATGAAAGTCATGGACATCGGGACATCTTCAGACGTCATGCTGGCGGAACAGGTGTTCGC
Organism: Fuerstiella sp.; assembly: GCA_022447185.1. GTDB lineage: Bacteria > Planctomycetota > Planctomycetia > Planctomycetales > Planctomycetaceae > S139-18. The sequence continues at coordinate 38,882 of JAKVAY010000070.1, forward strand.
AGTTGGTAATGCGTTTGGCTATGAGCACACGGTCACTGCAGGAATCGTCAGCGCTGTGTCACGAGATGTCGAGGTAGACGAAACACAGTCATATAAAGATCTCATTCAGACGGATGCCAGCATCAATCCTGGAAACAGCGGTGGGCCTCTGCTGAACCTGGACGGTGAAGTGATCGGTATTAATGTAGCAATCCGTGCCGGCGCCCAGCGCATTGGGTTTGCCATTCCGATTGACGATGCACGCCAGGTGATTGCTCGAATGCTGAATTCCGGCGGGCGGCATCCGATAGATCACGGTCTTGTGGGAACCGATATTAACCTGTCCTATGATCAGCATCTTGTCATCGATACGGTCATTGCAGGCAGTCCGGCCGATCAATGCGGTCTTAAGGCTGGTGATATTGTACGGCAGGTGGAAGAGATCTCGATTACCGACAATGCAGACTGGGAACGATCTTTGCTGGATCTGCGACCGGACACGAAACTGAATCTGAAGGTGGATCGAGACGGAGAATCCGTTGATCTGCAGTTCATGACTCGTCATGCGGGTACAGGAACAACCCACGTAACAGCGCGTCCGGCATCTGGTTCCGGACGCGCGGCGATACAAACTGGGGAACAGCAGGGCCTCGCTGAGACACACGGCTCTGACATGGCCTGGAAGTACTTCGGGATCAAGCTTGCTGATTTGTCTGCCTCTGATCTCAAACTTCTGCCATCTCGCTACAACGGTGGCATGAAGGTTCTATTCGTCCAGAGTGACAGTGCTGGGGCACGCTACGGACTACGGAATGGCGACATTCTGGTAGGCCTGGATGGATACGAGACACTTGGAGAACAGAATCTGAGTTTTGTGCTCAACCAGTCCCGGTTGCAGATAATGGACGAAATATCGTTTCAGATTGTTCGCAACGGCAACGAGGCGCTTGTCGGAAGTATCAGGCTGAAAAACAACCAGCGTCGTTCAGCGATGAATCATCGGGCCTTCCGACGTTAATCTCATGCGTTCTGCGATACTGCAGATGTTCTGCGCTGCCAGTTCAATTTCGTGAGCAGAATTCAGGCAGCTGACAGAAAACCTTACTGAGGCCATGCACAGGTCGGGAGGGACTCCCATGGCCAGCAGTGCCGGAGCTGGTTCTGCCGAACCACTGGAACATGTACTTCCGAGTGAACAAGCAATGCCAGCAAGGTCAAAGTTGACCAGCATGGCCTCGCCTTCCAGTCCTGGAAAGGCGACCGACAGTGTGTTCGGAAGTCGTCGAGTCTGCGATCCATGTACAATGACTGGCGGACATCCCGCTTTTAACCGCTGCTGTAGATCATCTCTCAACGAACGTACACGATCAATTCGTGCGGATGGGTGTTGCCGAAAGTGAATCAGTGACGCGGCCATGCCGGCAATGAGTGGGACCGGCTCTGTACCGGCCCGACGGCCGGCTTCCTGGTGACCACCTTCGAGCAGTGGTTTGAGGCTGACGCCGCGTCGGAGCAGAAGTCCGCCCACGCCGCGTGGTGCGTGGAACTTGTGGCCCCCGAAAGCCATTGCTGTGGCACGTAGTGCCCGAAAATCGACAGGGATTTTTCCGACGGCCTGGACCGCATCTACAAACAGAGGGACACGGTGTTCTTCGCACAGTTCGCTGAGCCGACCAAGATCCTGAATGACGCCGGTTTCATTGTGGGCTAGGATGACTGCTACCAGCTTCATCTCAGTCCATGGCAGTGAGTCGAGAGAACCTGTCTCAAGCAGGCCGTTCTTATCCACCGGTATCGTGACCAGTTTCATTCCGGACACAGCGGCATGGTGGCAGGCGGCAGTTGTGGCAGGGTGTTCACCGGCCGTCAGTGCGATGGTGCCACGCTGTCCTGCGACAAACCCATGGATGGCCGCGTTGATGGACTCAGTGCCTCCGCTGGTGAAGATAACTTCGTCAGGTTCGCAGTTCAGTGTGTCGGCAACAAT
>JAKVAY010000071.1 GCA_022447185.1 Fuerstiella sp.
GCAGCTCCATGACAAACGACGAAGCCCTGGCAGAACTGGCAAAGATCCGCACACCCATCGTTTATGATGCCCTCGAAAAATTCGATCTTCGTCCACGCACCGAAGGTCTCATGGACACTTCCATCCGATCCGTTTCTCCGTCTCTGGGCCCGCTCGTCGGATACGCGGTGACCGGAAAGGTTGTCGGTGAATTACCACCGGCCGAAGGGGAACGAATTGTGGAATGGCAGCAAATGTGGGAATACGTACAAAGGGCCCCCGGTCCGAAGGTGATGGTTTCTCAGGACATGGACCAGCCAGCGGCACGCAGTTGTTCCTGGGGCGACGTGGCCGCCAGTATCTTTTTGCGTCTGGGGGCGGTGGGAGCAATTACCAATGGAGGAGTGCGTGATCTGCCGGAAGTCGAACAGCTCGGTTTCAAACTTTGCGCACCGGCCGCGGTCGTGGGGCATGCCCACATTCGCTGGATAGAAATCAACACACCCGTGAAAGTTGGTGGTTTGGTTGTTTATCCTGGCGATCTCATCCATGCCGACGAACACGGTGTGATGACGATTCCTCAGGAAATTCCCCTCGACCAGCTGGTCTCCTTTATTCACAAATTTCTGGAATCGGAAAAGACGGTTGTGGACTATTGTCAGACAACAGAAAATTTTGACATCAACCACGTCGTGCAGTTGATGAAAGAACACGGCGAACGTACTCAGGCGCACATGTAAGAACTTATAGTGCGAAGTGCTGAGGTGTTACGGGTGGTCGAGGACATCCGATGCCATGATGGCTGACCGGTTTGTAAGCCTGCGTCCCGCACGGCTCTGCAGTGACAGACATTGAATGTGAGTCCGGCTCCGGTCACAATATCAGCGTTGCGAGTCAGCGTTTCGAACAGTGTCTGTTTTCATGGTCTGGGTCTTCAATGCGACGTGCGAACAATGTACCAACGAACATGGAGATATTGTTCGGTCGACTGTTGGTTGGGCTGTGGGCGGTCACGGCTACGGTCTCTGCAGAGCAACAGCCGGTCACGGCTGAGCAGCAGGCGTTTGTTCAGAATAAAGTGATACCACTGCTGGAGGCGCGATGCTTTGAGTGTCACGATGGTACAACAAAGCCGAAGGGTGGTCTGATTCTGTCCAACCGTGAACTGTTGCTGAAGGGTGGGGACAGTGGCCCGTCGATTGTACCCGGAAAACCGAATGAAAGTCTGCTGATGGAAGCAGTTCGGTACGAGGGCCTTGAGATGCCACCCAGATCAAAAATGCCCGAAGCGGAAATCCGAATTCTCACCAAATGGGTACAAATGGGTGCTCCATGGCCGGAAGGTCTTCAGGATTCCCAAATGCCCACCGAACCCTCCGTAGCGTTTCCGTTGAAAGAACGCCGGGACGCGCACTGGTCCTGGCAGCCAATCCAAAATCCTCAACCACCCAACGTCCGAAATTCGACGTGGCCGACCGATACCATTGATCGGTTTGTTCTGGCTCGGCTGGAAGAAGCAGACATGTCGATGGCTCAGGACGCCGATCGACAAACACTCATTCGTCGCCTTTACTTCGACATTATCGGACTGATTCCAACACCGGAAGATATTCGGCAATTTGCAGACGATCCCGCAGATGATCTGACCGCAACAACGACAGTTGTCGATCGACTGCTGGCTTCACCTCGGTTTGGTGAACGCTGGGCCCGGCACTGGCTGGATCTGGTCCGCTACGCTGAAACACTTGGACATGAATTCGATTATCCTCTGCACCACGCATGGCAGTACCGCGACTATGTGATCAGAGCATTCAACGCAGATGTACCATGGAACGATTTTATGCGGGAGCACGTTGCTGGCGACCTGCTGTCGGAGCCCCGCCGTCATCCGGTTGAAAGCTACAACGAATCTTTGATTGGTACCGGTTTTTGGTACCTGCATGAAGCCAAACACTCACCGGTCGACGTGGAATATGAGGAAGCCGTCAAAATTGACAATCAGATCGACGTGTTTGGTCGCGCATTTATGGGACTCACTGTGGCCTGCGCCCGATGTCACGATCATAAATTCGATGCGATTTCAACTCGGGACTATTATGCGCTGTACGGCATCCTGCAAAGTTCCCGGCGACGGACCGGATGGCTGGACCCTGGAAACAGAATTGGCCGAACAACGGCACAGTTGAGCAAACTCAGAACTCAGGTCGACACTCTCGTCGCTCAGTTGCAGGAACAGGACCTGAACTCCGGTATCGCGCTCAGGTATGCCAACGCAGCCCTTGACGTATTCCGTGGTCGGCCCCGGCCTGGGGAACAACCTTTTACCGAGGTATCCGGAGCACGGCGAGAAATTGCGGCGGTTGCAGACGAATCTTCATGTCATCCGGACCTGTTGCAACTGTGGGTGGAAAAACTTGGTCACTCAGAATCACAAACACTCTCGGACCCGGTTTCTCTGCTGGCTCGATTAGCACAGTCACCACCACAGGACAATATCCGCAGCGTTGTTCAGCAATGGCTGAATGAAGTCCGACAGGTACTGAATACTGAGTCCGCCGTTGAATCCGCTGTTGAAAGGTATGCTGATTTCAGCAATGGCCTGCCGGATGGCTGGTCGGTAACAGGGCCGGCCTTTGCAGGATCAAAAAGAGCAAACGTCGCAGCAGGTATGAATCAGCATCGTGTCGGGCACGCAGGATTCAGCTCCGGCGATCTGTCAAATCAGTTTGGAGGTCATCTGTACAGCCCCACATTCGAAATCACTCACCCGGAGATCCTGATCCGTGTCGCCGGTGAAGGCGCGCGGGTTCGTCTGGTGATCGAAGGTTACGTGATGAGTCATTTTAACAAACTCCTGTTCAGCGGAATTGATCAGAAAATTAATTCCGGGACAGAATTTCAATGGATACGAATTGCCGGTGACACTCATCGCTATATCGGTAATCAGGCCTACCTGGAAGTCATTGATGAAGGTGAGGGCTGGTTTGTGATCGACGAAGTCCACTTCGTAAAACATCAAAACGGAGCACCACCGGCCGTCGATCTGCCTATGCCAGCCCGACAGCTTTTTCAAGCACTGCAGATTGATCCGCAAACGGATCCGGTTGCAGGTGCCGTGACGTTCGCATGGCCGGACATTTTTGCACAGGGCATGCTGCCGACGTCATCGGACGAACAGTGGACTCAACTCAGAACCGCCTGGTCCGAACAATCGACAAACGCGAATCGTGCGGTACCGGTGCTTGCCGTCACCGATGGAACGGGGGAAGATCAGTATATTTTCACTCGAGGCAATCACCGCAATCCAGGTCCTGTTGCATTACGCTCATTTCTGGAAGCAATTGCCGGCCCGGACCAGCCACCGATTGTATCAGGCAGCGGTCGCCGGGAACTGGCTCAACGCCTGCTGGCTGAGGACAATCCGTTTCCTGCCCGGGTGGCTGTCAACCGGATCTGGCATCATCTGTTCGGTCGAGGCATCGTGACGTCCACCGACGATTTCGGCGTACTTGGCGAACGTCCTTCTCATCCGGATTTACTCGATCATCTTGCTGCGCGATTCAGGAAAAACGGGTGGTCCGCCAAACAATTGATCCGACTGATTGTGTTGTCGCGCACTTACAGGATGAGCAGTATCGGCAGCGTCGCGGATGCTGAAAAAGATCCAACAAACCGTTTGCTGCACCGTGCACGTGTACGAAGACTGCAGGGCGAAGTCATCCGTGACACCATGCTGCAACTGGCAGAACGCCTGAATTTGAAGCAGTTTGGTACTTCAGTACCGATTGCCCTCACAGACTTCATGCAGGGTCGCGGACGACCGAAAGGCGGTCCACTGGACGGGGATGGGCGCCGAAGTGTCTATATCTCGGTCAATCGAAATTTTCTGTCACCGTTTATGCTGGCCTTTGATACTCCGGTCCCGATGTCTGCCCGCGGTCGACGTGCAGTTTCAAATGTGCCTGCTCAGGCGCTGATCATGCTCAATGATGAATTCGCGCACCAACAGGCATCACGCTGGGCAGAAAGCCTGATTGCCCACTCGCAAACTGTTAATGACGCCATCATTGCGGCCTGGCAACAGGCACTGGGACGCATGCCTGCCAAGCAGGAACTGGCTGCCGTTCAAAACTTTGCGCAAACACAGGCCAAACAATACACGGAAGTACTGTCCGAAACGACAATTGGTCACAAGACAATGCAGGACGTATGTCACGCGATCATGAACACCAAGGAATTCATCTATATTCGGTAAGTCCCTGCGAGACCGTCAATTGCCCTGAATTGTACTCACGCCTGTCAAAAATTCGATTTTCAGAACGCAGGAAAAAACAGCTACACTTCTGTCCTGTTGAATCCACAATCTCTTCGGCAGGACGATTGATCGCGTAATGAAATCCACTTGACTCACGACACCATCACCTGATCTGTTTGTTCACTGCGGTACCGATGTTTTCCACAACCAGCAACAGCCCTGTTCAAATGATTCTTCGCCCAGTCTTACTCTCTTTGACCTGCATCACCGCTGCTGCCCTGGCACAGGACGCTGATATTTCAGAGTCCGATCCGGGAACGGCAGCGGCTCATGAGGCCGGATTTCTGACCAGAATACGACAACTCACGTTTGAAGGCCGCCGAGCCGGAGAAGGATATTTCAGCGCCGACGGGCGGCAACTGATATTTCAAAGTGAGCGTGATGCAGAGAATCCGTTCTTTCAGATCTTCCGGCTGGACCGCGACACCGGAGAATCAACTCGGATTTCCCCAGGACACGGTAAGACGACCTGTTCATGGATTCACCCCGACGGTCAGCGTGTTCTGTTCTCGTCAACACACAGCGACCCTCAGGCGATCGAAAAGCAACAGGAAGAACTGGCACTTCGAGAGTCCGGAAAGCAACGACGTTATTCCTGGGACTACGACGAATATTTCGATATCTATGAATTCGATCCGGTCGACGGCAGTTATCGCAATCTGACTGACGAACGTGGCTACGACGCAGAAGGATCTTACTCTCCCGACGGCAGCCTCATTGCGTTCGCTTCCAACCGCTTCGGATACACGGAACTGAGCGACGAGGATCAGGAGAAATTCGATCTCGATCCGGCCTGGGCCAGTGAAATCTGCATTATGAATGCAGATGGTTCCGGACTGCGTCGCCTCACGAATTCTCCTGGTTATGACGGGGGTCCGTTTTTCTCACCGGATGGTCAGCGACTCTGCTGGCGGCGATTTGCGGAAGACGGAGCAACGGCCGAAGTGATGACGATGAACATCGACGGCACTGATCAGCGTCAACTTACTTCACTGGGCGCGATGTCGTGGGCTCCTTTCTTTGATCCGTCCGGACGCTACATCATCTTTGCCACGAACGTACATGGCTTCGCAAATTTTGAGCTGTATCTGGTCGATGCTGCCGGACAGCATAAACCCGTCCGAGTGACTCATACCGCTGGTTTCGACGGACTGCCGGCATTTTCACCGGACGGCACACAACTGGCGTGGACGACGAATCGGACGGCAAACAAAAAGTCACAGATTTTTATTGGTGACTGGAATACTTCAGCAGCGTTGGAAGCCCTGGACCTTGAAGTTGCGATCGAACAGTCTGAAGGCGATTCGCTGCAGACGAGGGCACGAGCTCCATCGCGAAGAACCGGGTACGCTCCGGCCGATGCGGTGCGTCATGTGGAATATCTGTGTCGACCTCAACTGCAGGGACGCCTGACCGGTACTCGCGGGGAAAAACTGGCCACTAATTATGTAGCCCTTTTCTTTGAGACGCTCGGACTGGAACCAGCCGGAGTTGATGACGATTGGTTTCAACCGTTTGATTTTACATCCGGAATTTCTGCCGGAGATGGCAATGAACTCCGACTGAATGGCGAATCCGTGAAATTGAATGAGGACTGGCGTCCCCTGGCGTTTTCAGCCACCGGCGAATTCCCGGAAGCAGACGTCCTGTTTGCCGGTTACGGAATCCAGGCACCTGCAGGCGAAGGCTTCGATGAATACGATTCATTCGTCCACCTTGATGTGAAAGACAAATGGCTTCTGTGTTTTCGATTCATGCCGGAAGAGATTTCAGCGGAGCAGCGCCAATATCTGGCTCGGTTCAGCAGCCTGCGTTTCAAAGCGATGACAGCCCGGGATCTGGGAGCTAAAGGCCTGATCCTGGTGAGCGGTCCGACCTCAGAGGTCAGGAAGCAGCTGATCCCTCTGAAATTCGACGGGTCCCTGGCGGGGACCAGTCTGCCTGTGCTGAGCATTACCGACGAGCTTGCCTCCCGGTTGCTGACAGGCTCAGACAAAGATCTTGAACAGTTGCAGCAGAGTCTTGATGACGGCAGTCCGGCGATGGGATTCCCGGTTAAAGAGACCCGATTAACGGCAACAGTTGATATCCGACAGGAGCACAGACAAGGTCGGAATGTTCTGGGCCGACTGCAGGTTGCAGAGAATCCTTCTCACGAAATCGTGGTGGTTGGGGCACATATCGATCACCTGGGAGCCGGCCCGAGTGCCGGATCATTAGCCCGCGACGACGAGTCATCACAGATTCATTATGGTGCCGATGACAACGCCTCCGGCGTGGCGGCAATGCTTCAGATGGCTGAAGCTCTGGCAGCCGCCAAAGACAGCGGTACGCTGCGCGGCCACCGGGACATTGTGTTTGCGGCCTGGTCAGGTGAAGAACTTGGGCTTCTGGGCTCCAGTCATTACGTTAAAGATCTGGAAACAATGCTTGCTCAGCATGCAGCTGATGCATCGGCCGCACTGGATGTCGATTCCGATCACAAGCCTGCGGAAAACAACCCACCCGGCGAAGACGACGTCGCACAGAATGAGGATGACGAAATCTCCGGTCCGACCACTGGTGGACTGCATATGTACATTGCAGCCTGTCTGAACATGGACATGGTTGGCAGACTGCAGGAACGTCTGGTGCTTCAGGGACTCGGTTCATCGACCGGCTGGAAAAAAATCATCGAACAGATCAACGTGGTCGCCGGTCTGCCCGTCACGCTGCAGAATGACAGCTACATTCCAACAGACGCCAGTGTATTCTTCATGCACGGTGTTCCCATTCTGTCTGCGTTCACCGGTACTCACAGCGAATACCACACACCGCGAGACACACCGGAAAAGTTGAACTATGAAGGAATTTCTGAAGTTGCGCAATTCATGGGGCGGGTCTGTCAGACGCTGGTGATTCAAGATCATATGCCCGTGTATGTCGCCCAGGTTCGGCCGGACGAAGGACAGCGGCGCGCCAATCTTCGGGCCTGGCTGGGATCAATTCCGGATTACGCCGGGTCGGATACCAAAGGGGTTCTGCTGTCCGGAGTGGCTAAGGGTGGACCGTGCGACAAGGCCGGCGTCCGCAGCGGAGATGTAATCGTCGGACTGGCCGGCAAAAACATCGAAAACATCTACGACTACACATATGCGATTGAAGCACTCAAAATCGGGCAGGAAATTGAGATCGTTGTGCTGCGGAACAATCGTGAACTCAAACTTCGTGTCACCCCCGGCTCGCGAGACTGAGTCACCAAACGCAAAAAGATCAGAGACACACGGCGAATTTCTCCACCGCCATTGTTTCGTCCGTGAATTTCACTCGACAATTTAACGAATTGCCATGTCGGGTTCTTCACACGTGATGAATTCGAGTAATGCCGGACGACCTTCACGCGTGGCCGCAATGCCGCGATTGATCGCCGGAATGATCTCGGCCGGCTGCTCAATTCGTTCGGAGAACGCGCCCAGGCCGCGGGCGACTTCGGAGTAGTTGCCCGACAGGTATTTTGTTCCATAGCGTTCAGTCGCTTTGGGTATGTGCTGTTCGTAATTACCCATTGCGGAGTTATTAAGCAGCATTGTCAAAATCGGAATTTTCTCGCGAACTGCGGTTTCGACATCCATCCCGACCATTCCAAATGCCGCGTCACCCAGAAAATTGACCACCAGTTTGTCGGGCTCGGCAAGTTTTGCTCCCATCGCTGCTCCCAGGGAAAACCCAAGTTGAGTCGAATGCCCCCAGCCAATGTAGCCGCGCGGGGTGACGGATTCGTACAACGGCACAAGTTGATCGCGGGGGTTACCGGAATCGTGAGTCACGATGGCTTCGGCCGGGTCGACCGTTTTCATGAAATCACCAATAACGCGATACGGATTGATGGGCACCTCGTCCGAGGTGATCTTCGGGTTCCAGCGTGCTTTCCACGCTCGACGGATTTCACCGACGTGAGCTTCGACATCAGCTCGCACTGCCAGCCCGGTTGACGTTCCAATTTCGTCAAGCAGTTGTCCCAGAACAAGTTTCGCGTCACCGAGAATCGACACATTCGCAGCGTAGTCCTTGTTGAGGTCCTGCGGATCGACAGTTGCGTGAATGATTTTTTTACCCGGTGGAATGTTCGGCGCAAAGGTCGTACGTGTGAGACTGGCACCAATCGAAAAAACAACATCACAGCGATTGAGGTAATCCTTCTGCATCGCCGTTTCCGTATAGGAACCGGTTCCAAGAGAAAGTGGATGTCGTTCGTTAAAAGCACTCTTGCCAAGCAGCGTGGTCATGACCGGTGCACCAAGTCGTTCGGCCAGCTGGGTCAGTTCGTCCGTGGCCTCTGCGTAAAGTACACCCTGACCGGCCCAGATCATTGGTCGCGAGGCGGACAACAACAGTTGGGCCGCGTCACTAATCCGGGACGGGTCTGCCGCCGTTCGTGCCTGTGCAACAGACTCATATTCCAGCGATCCTGCGAAATCTTCTTTGCAGACATCCACGGGAAGCTCCAGCATCACCGGCCCCGGCCGTCCGGAACGGAGTGCGGTAAACGCACGTCGCATCCGCTGGGGAATGCTGCCAACCGAAGGAATCATATCGGACCATTTCGTGGTCGATCGGTAGTTCGGTACCGAGTCGAAGGTCGGAGGAACCCCGGCCAGTTCACGTCCCGGATGACCGGGAAGAAACAGAACAGGACTTGAATCAGTCCGGGCATGGGCGATACCGGCAAACGCGTTTTCAGCACCTGCGCTTTGCTGCACTGTCACAACACCGAGTCGCCGACCGTTTGTGATGCGAGAATAACCATCGGCCATGTTCTCGGCCACGCGTTCCTGCCGAGCTACGATAATTCGAATCCCTTCCTCTGCCAATGATTCGATAATCGGCGTGAACGGAAAACAAAAAACCCGATCAACTCCTTCGGTCTTGAGAATTTTTGCAATGACGTTGCTGCCCTTCACGAGATCGTCCTTGTTTTCCTGGTTGATTATAAATTTGAATTAAGCTGAACAGGATCGCTGAATGGTATCACTGGACGTCTCACGTCAGAAGCAACAGCGTCGGGTTGGATCAATTTCGCTCAATCCTCTGCACATGACACCTCGTCGTCCGGTTTGTGCTTGTGACTGTCATTGCGAGCAGCGTGTCTGGACGCCGCAAAAGAATGCGTTGCCGATTTAGCCAGTCGGGCGGCTTCCACATCAAATCCGGTCGCTTATTGTTTTGCAACGTCGAAAGGCAACCGGCCGGCCGATTGCCAGGCGACATTGCAATGTCCATAATTGGGGTCGTTCAAGATTTCGGTTCCGTTTCTCCGACACAGGGAATCTCAACGATGTCACAGACCTGGCGGTTGGCGTTGTGCCTTTCCATTGCAAGTTTCTCTCTTCAGTTGAAGGCTAACGACCATCTGGTTGAAGACGCACTGTCGGTGGTCACAGGTGATCGGGGAGTTGTGGCAGTTCTGGGACTTCCGTCGGACGACGCTCGGTTTGTGACTCAACTGGCCACTGATCGCGAACTGACGATTTACTTTCAGGCAGAGACTTCGGCGCAGGCCAGTGCTGTTCAAAAGCTGGCGGACGAAGCCGGTCTGCTGGGCCGACGTGTGTTCGTGGAGGTCGGCGACCTGAATTCCATTCACCTGTCTCACAATCTGGCTGACGCGGTGATCGTGGACCAGTCTGTGGTGGACCAAACTTCGGAGGAAGAGGTGCTGCGGGTCCTCAACCCGAATTCTATCGCACTGATGGGAGATCGGCGGCTGACCAAAGATGTACCGAACGGGTCAGATAACTGGAGCCATCCCTACCATGGTCCGGATAACAATCCTCAGTCACAGGACCAGCAGGTGCGGGGCAATTTTCAGACTCAGTTCATTGGGACTCCAAAATTCAGCCCGATGCCGGAACAAAGTGTGATTGCCGGAGGTCGAATCTATAAGGCGATGGGACATATCGCCCACAAAGCCAACCAGAATGAGATGCTCAACACTCTTCTGTGCATCAACGCCTGGAATGGAACCATTCAGTGGAAGCGGACCCTGACGGAAGGATTTCTGATCCATCGAAACACGATGGTGGCCGCGAACGATGCACTGTACATGGGTGACCATGAGTCCTGTAAAGTGATTGACCGGGACACCGGACAGGTTCGTCGTGAAATCAGGATCCCGAAAGAAATCAGTGATGGTCCGGTCTGGAAGTGGATGGCCCTGCAGGACGACATTTTGTTCGCGCTTGTTGGAAACCTGGAAGTCAAAGTTGAGACGATGCGTTCCAATCGCCCCGGTCTCGGCCACTGGCCCTGGGGGATGTGGAAAGGGCACGACTACACCGATCCACGCACCGCATTTGGATATGGAAGAACGATGGTCGCAATCGATCGGACCACCGGTGAGATTCTGTGGCATTATCGGGACGAGGAGTTTCTGGATGCGCGCGCGGTCTGCATGAAGAACGGAAAGATTTTCTGTTTTTGTGCGGAGAGATTTCTTGCGTGCATCGATGCGACCAACGGGGAATTGCTGTGGAAGAATTCCGACAGCGATTTGCTCGAGGCGGTCGGCCCCAACGAACGTGCTCAGCACTACATCACGGGCTATGCAACGACGTGCTACATGAAGTGCACAGACGACCATATATTCTTCGCGGGTCCCCAGCGTAAGAAGATGGTAGCGGCCTCAACACGCGACGGCAGTCTGCAATGGACCCACGATGTTGGAAATCTACAACTGGTTCTGCGTGAGGACGCTGTCTATGCCGCCGGACCTCAGAGAACAACCGGCGTACAGCTGGACCATGATACCGGTACAGTGCTGTCCAGTTTCCCCGGTCGCCGAGCCTGCACACGTGCTACGGGTTGTGTGGACAGCATCTTCTTTCGTGCCTCCGGGGGAACAGTCCGCCTGATGACAGAGGAAAATCGGGCGGAGCACATTTCACCGATGAGACCTCCGTGTCAGGACGGCGTGCTCGTGTCGAACGGCCATCTCTATTGGGGACCGTGGATGTGCGGGTGTCAGCTCTCACTGTATGGAAACATTGGACTGCGACCTATCGGCGATGATACGGTCAGCCGAACGAACGACACCGCTGTCGAACAGGAATCACTTGTTGTTCATTCGGACATCGCGGTCTCAACAAGTCTTCCGGTGAAGTCGACGGACTGGCTGGCGTATCGAGGTGGCAACGACCGAGCCGATACAACCAACGCAGGTTTACCACAGTCCGTTGATCACGCCTGGACTGTTTCTGTTGTGAAGAACGAGCTGCCTACGGCTCCGGTTGCAGCCGGGAACCAGGTCTTCGTGGCAGATCGCACGGGTGCTGTCCGTGCATACGATTCTGATGGTAATGAAAAATGGAAATCATACACCAATGGCGCTGTCTACTATCCACCATCGGTTGCTCATGATCGTGTGTTCGTGGGATCGGCGGATGGCCGCGTATACGCATTTGAAGCCGCTACCGGACGACTGTTGTGGACGTACCGTGTTGCTCCACAGGATCGACGAATTCCTGTCTTCGGCAAACTGGTGTCGCGCTGGCCGGTGGCGGGAGGAGTGGTGGTTCAGGATGGAACCGTCTATGCGGCCGCCGGTATCACTCATTATGACGGCACCTACATCGTGGCTCTTGATGCTGTCACCGGAAGCCTGAAAGCACGCAACGACGGATCGGGAGTGCTGTCAGAGTCGGTCAACAGTGGTGTGAGTATGCAGGGTAATTTGATGATCGTGGACAATGAACTGAGATTTCTGGGTGGTGGGGTCTACGAAACGGCCCGTTTCGACCTGCAAACGCTAAAATGCAGAAATGAAGCCAAACATCAGGTGACGTCGCAGTACCGAACAGCGTTCTATCCGTGGTATCCTGCGTATGGCAAATACGTGTCACTGGAACACAAGTGCGGGGACGGAAACACGTTGTGCCACGATGCCAGCTACGAAGGCAGCATATTTGGCAACCTGAGCCTGGAGACTCCTTTACCATCCGGCACGGAGCGAATTAACAAGGACGCGGCGCGCGACTTTCTTCGTCGTCGCGGCAAAGAAGAAAATCAACCGCAGCATGTGTGGAGAGACAATCAGGATCGACGGTTTACCAGTTTTGTGGTGACACAGGAACAGCTTCTGGCAACCGGACATTCAGAAACAACACCGGACAAACCATTCCTTGCGGCAATCAGCATTGCGGATGGCAATGAACTGTGGAAGAAGGATCTCCCCGCTGACGCAGTGAAAGGAGGCACAGCCGTGGATTCCACCGGTCGAGTCTTCGTGACTTTGGAAGACGGCCAATTGATGTGCTTCAAATAGCCCAGCCTGGGTTATTCAAGGTTCACGCACGACAGCGGAACTGGATCCAGAGCCGGTCTCCGCTCGTCTCATCTCATGCATAAAACGGGACAACCTCACATCCGTCGTTTGAGCACTGCATCAAAATAAACTGCCGCAACCGATCTCAGAGAACCCCGTTTTTTTTTTAAACCGTTCATGGGCAGAACGTTCGTACATCGCCGAAACGTATGAGGTGTCAAGCTGTATTGCGGGATACTGTCTGTCCGCAACTTCACGTGAGCACCATATTGAAGAGCCATGCTGAGGCAATCGGAAATTATAAGTGTTCTGCAATCTCGATATCGATCCTGTTGACTCCTGATTTGATCTGGATCGCCACCGGCGTCGTCGTAATATTTCCAAATGTTGGCGGAATTTGGGGGCCACCCGTCGTGTCTTCGTAGTTTGTCATCACGACCTTATGGGTGGCAGGCTGAGCACCATCTCCGATTCCATAGGTCGACAGCGTGTACTCGCCATCGACGATCTGACCAGAGGAGTTCTTCATCGGAATTCCCTCAGGGAGATCCTGGGGAAATGTGATAATCTCTCCTTTTCCAATCGGCTTACCGTCAAAAGTCACTCTTCCGGAAACCTGTGCGGTCTCCGGACCGCAACCGGAAACCAGGAGCAGGCCAAACGCCACGAAACATACTGAACTGTATCTGAAGTCGCTTGTTTTCATCTGTCTGCCCACAAAAAATCAAAGTTTGTCAACGCAACCAGAACTGAAACGAAAAACAGTACAGAATCCGGACTGTCGAAGGGTCACACAACAACCGCAACAACAATGTGGCCAAGCTCCTGAAAGTTGTCAGGTCTATCAAATGTTAATCACCGTAATTGAGCCTGCATCCGAGGTCCCTGCTGACATCAACGTCCAAAAGGATCGGCTTGTCAGAATTGATCGCCTGAGTGAGTTGTTCGCTCAGCTGGTCCGGTTCGGTGATTCTGTGTGCTTCAACGCCAAGTGACTGAGCCAGCGATACGAAATCAATTTCGGGTCCCACCAGGTCCATTCCTTCGAACTGACGCTGACCAGCCGAAGGCAGCTGCATTCCCTGGGCGCCAATCTTAAGAATGTGATACTGGGCATTGTTACAGATGACGAACGAAACAGGCACGTTGTATCTCGCAGCTGACCACAGTCCCTGGATTCCATACAAAGCCGCACCATCCCCGATGATCCCCACCACCGGCCGATCCGGCCAGGCCATCTGAGTTCCAATAGCAACGTTAAGCCCCCAGCCGAGCCCCCAGCCTCGATGTCCAAAATAACCAGTCGTATTCCTGAGAGCCCCAAGTCGCTCAATCGTTGTGTTGGTTGTTGTCACCGCTTCTTCGACGATTGCAACGTTGTCCGGAAGTACTCGTGCAATGCTGTCCATCACACACAGCGGGGTCATTGGTCGAACGTGCCGTTGCTGATCGATTTCGTGCCGCAAACGGTTTCGGACGTCGTGGTGATGACTGGCCAGTGAATCAGAACGTTGACGAACAACGGCTTTCAGTTCATCGGTCATCCGCGATTCCACTTCTCTGGTCAATTCCTCCAGGCTGACTTTTGTGTGTCCCCAGATCCCGATATCAACCGGAAAATTCTTGCCCAGCTGTACGGGGTCTTCATCGATCTGAATCACCCTGAGATGTTCCGGCACGGCCAGATCAGGTTCGAAGTAAACGTACAATCGAAACAGATCCATGCCCGTGACGATGATCAAATCGTGACATTCCAGCCGCTGATGAATTTCAGGTG
Source organism: Fuerstiella sp. (assembly GCA_022447185.1). Classification (GTDB taxonomy): domain Bacteria; phylum Planctomycetota; class Planctomycetia; order Planctomycetales; family Planctomycetaceae; genus S139-18. The sequence goes on from JAKVAY010000071.1 coordinate 14,371, forward strand.
CCCAAAGAGGGAGTCCCTGTCCATAGAGGGAATGGTTGCTGGGGAAAGGACTGCGTCCATGCGTTGTTCCCGGTTCACTGACGACGGCAACGCCGACCGTTTCGGCCAGCTTGACCAGCGCGTCATTGGCGCCACGGTCCGTCACTCGACTACCAGCAATGATCAATGGGTTTTGTGCCGCCAGAATCATCTCCGCCGCGGATGTGACTGCCTGCTGCGGTGGACGAATCAGTGGATTGGGAATTGAGATCGGAGTGACATTCAGGGATTCTGCACATTCCATTTGCAGGTCCACTGGCAGCGACAGAAAGACCGGCCCGGTTGGCGGAGAGAGTGCAATCCGGACAGCCCGCTGAACAGCACCCGGTAAATCCTCAATTCGATTGACCTCGAAAGACCATTTTGTCCACGGCTGAGTCACAGCAACCATCTCACCTCCCAGGATCGGTTCGCTGAATCCAAGTCGACGGTCCTGTTGCCCCGCTGTCACCAGTATGGGTGTACCTTCCCGGTAAGCGTTGTAGAGCATGCCCATGGCATTACCGAGACCGGGACAGACGTGGACGTTCACCACAGACAACTTTCCCGAAGCCATGCTGTAGCCATCAGCCATCGCCATCACAGGGATTTCCTGAAGTCCCAGGATGTACCTGAATCGATCGTCGGAAACGAGAGCATCGTTCAGCGGTAACTCTGTAGACCCCGGATTGCCAAAGATTCGATCCACACCGAATTCTGCCAGCATGTCCAGGAAAACGTGGATACCGGTGGTGCTCATGTTGTCTTGATGCTTAAGAAAGCAAGGCGAGGGACCGCACGACGATGGCTGCCAAGTATCCGACCCATCGCTGGTATTTGCAAGCTGGACAAAACCACACAAGTGTCTCAGCAATCACGTTCTGACAATGAACAAGTCAATGCTGTGTGGAGCAGATCTGCCGTGATGATCTGTGTGATTAAGACCAATAAGAAGAGGCGTTCTAATGAGAAAAGAGGTAGTCCACACCAATTACGCCCGCCGCGTTTCCGGAGGGATGAATTCGATCCAGGTGTGTCGCAGGTACATCACCAGCAGACGGCCTGTCTGGTTCAATTCCGGAATCGTCAGAGCCCCCTCGACCAGGTTACCGGAGGCTGGAGCGGCGCGTTGCTCTGTGATTTATCGTTGTCGGCACGTTCGTCAGCTTATACTTGACTCTGTTTACCACCATCGCCGGGTTCGCCATCACCGCCGGCCAGTCGAAAATACTGACGGACTTTCTGTCGGTCAACGGTCATATTCAGGTGATGACAGTCCACAATCATCTGTCCTGGATGAAGGGACTAGGCATCGACCTGCCCTGTGTTTCGCTTGCCCTGTCCGCTCTGATTGCGGGTCCCACGAAGGTGGAAACCATTGACGGGTGAATTCAGGCAGTTACTCTGCCGATCGTCGGACCCGCAGTCGTATTCCTCCGGCAATATCACCGTAAGGACCAGAGGATCACTCCGCACTTGCAATGCAGGACATTTTCTTGAGGTTTCTGTCGGCGTGCCGGTTATTGCACTGTGTACAGGGTGTCTTTCCAGCTCAATAAGCGGTCGAGCGAGATCCGAACATCACTGAGCGAGCACTCTGGGGCTCTCAAGTCGTTAGAGCTCTGTTCCAGGAAGCGACACTTCCTGGAACATCTGTGTTGGAACTCTTGATTAGCGTGAGGTCCTGATCAATACTTCGCGAATCTGTGATTTTTTTGCCGGACTAGGCGATGTCCGGCAACGGACGGACCGGGGTCCGGGGATCAAACGATGGTTCCACGGTCCGACTGACTGGACGAAATGACCGTAAATGGCTGACGACTGTTCTAAGTCCAGCCTGCTCGTGTGTGTACTTCCGTGGTTTTGTAGTGAGGTATGCTGTCAAATGGCTGAAAATAACGGCCAGCCGATGATCGAAGCTCAGGGCCTTAGCAAGTTCTACGGCAACTTTGCCGCCGCCAATGAGGTGACATTTTCCGTTCCCAGGGCACAGGTCTGTGCCTTTCTGGGACCAAACGGCGCTGGAAAATCAACGACGATGAAGATGTTGACCGGTTTCCTGGCGCCCAGCCAGGGCAGAGCCAGCATAGGCGGACACAACGTAGCCACGGAACGGCTTAAGGCCTCTGAAATGCTGGGTTATTTGCCGGAAAACGGGCCGCTATACACCGAAATGACGCCGGAAAGCTTTCTGAAGTATGTAGGCGATACTCGAATGATGTCGGGGCCACGACTTCGGGAACGAATGACATTTGTAGCTCAGCAGTGTGGTCTCGGAGAGGTCTGGGGCAAGGCCATCGGCAAATTGTCTCGGGGATATCGCCAACGTGTCGGAATGGCTCAGGCGCTGCTGCACGACCCGGACGTACTGGTGCTTGACGAACCTACCAGCGGCTTGGATCCAAATCAGGTCCGAGGTGTTCGTGATCTGATTCGCAGCATTGGAGAAACGAAAACGGTTCTGTTGTCGACTCACATTCTTCAGGAAGTTCAAGCGGTTTGTGGTCGAGTGATTCTGATCAACAATGGCCGTATCGTGTTTGATGGTCCAACCAGTGAACTGGGCACTGAAGGATCGGCTATGGAAAAAAAGTTCCACGAACTCACCGGAGACAATCCGACGGCTGCGTAACACGCAGCACCACTTGTTGTCATCGCCGGAAGACGACCATGACCGCCGTGCGGATTTCCGAGCTGTGACCCACCGTTTTTTATTTGATCCTTCCCCAACGGTTCTGTGACTTGAACCGCTCTTAGCAATAGATTCATCGAGGACATCCAACCATGACGCTTCGCAGCCAGGTTGTGCTCTCTATCTTCAAACGCAATTTCTCCAGCTACTTTTCAGGAGTTCTGGGTTATCTGTTTATCATTGTGTTTGTCGTAGCCGGTGCCGCGTTGGCATTCAATGCCGAGTTTTTCACATCCAACGTGCCGACGCTGGATCAGCTCACAGAAGGATTTCCTTTATTACTGCTGTTCCTTGTACCAGCAATCACAATGACCGCATGGGCCGATGAACGCAAACTGGGCACCGACGAACTGTTGTTTACCCTTCCGGTGACCGACGTCGAAGTCCTGCTGGGCAAGTATCTGGCCGTTGTTGCCGTGTATTCAGTTAGTCTCGTGTTTTCGCTCGCCTACGTCGTGGTACTTGAGTCTTTGGGCGATCCGGACTGGGGCCTGCTGTTCACAACTTATTTTGGTTACTGGCTGGCAGGTTCGGCAATGCTGAGCGCGGGAATGCTTGCATCCGTGCTGACCAATGCTCCAACAGTGGCCTTTATTCTGGGCGTTGTGATTGCCGGAATTCCTGTGTTTTTCGCCTACGTCGGTCGACTGATTGAGATTGTTGTGAGTTTCCTGGAAGGGATTGGCGTTCTGGGAATATTCGGAGTCGGAGACGGTACAGCTGTTAAGTTCAACAGTGTCCGCCAGATGTTTTCGGAGTTGAGCCTTCAGGAGCAGTTTCGGGATTTCGGTCTGGGAGTGATCCCCCTGTCGGGCGTGCTGTACTTTGTCGCGTTTACGGTGTTGATGCTGTATCTGAACCTTGTTTTTATTACGAAACGGCACTGGAGTGCCGGACAGACAGTTGGAACAGGCATCCATTATTCCGTACGTTCCGCATGCCTTGCGGTCATTGTCATGTGCTGTACTGCCTGGGCGGGATATGCGGCTGTACGAGTGGATGCCACTGCCGAACAGTTGTTCAGTCTCTCGCCATCGACGGAAGCCGTACTGGACGAAATCGAGTCGGACCGTCCGATTGAGATTCAGGCGTTTCTGAGTCCGGAAGTGCCCAGTGAATATGTGGACACGCGCCGAAGTCTGGTCGGTTTGCTCCGCCAGTTCGATCAAATCGGGGGCAGCAACATCGAAGTCCGGTACGTGAATGTAGAGGAATTCAGCACAGAAGCAGCCGAAGCAGAGCATTTTGGCATCCAGCCCGTTCGTCTGTTATCTGAAATCGAAGGTCGGCGTACAGAAGTTGAGATTTATCTTGGAGCGGTCGTCATCAGCAGCTACGACAAGGTTGTTGTGCCGTTCTTTGGTAAGGGCCTGCCAATCGAATATGAGTTGACGCGGTCAATCCGTACCGTTGCCACTGAGGATCGGCATAAAGTCGGTATTCTCACCACAGACGCAAACGTCCTGAATTTTTCACAGGAATGGCAGATCGTCACAGAGCTGAAGAAACAGTACAACGTGGAAGCCGTCTCAGCAGATTCGCCAATCGATGCAGAGAGTTTTGATGTGCTGATGGCCGTCATGCCTTCGTCACTGACAGCTGAGCAGATGCCAAATCTTGTCAACCACGTCAGGGCCGGCCATCCAACACTCATTTTTGACGACCCGTTCCCCATCGCCATGAGTTCGGGCATGGGAATCACCAGCGCTCCCCGGCTTCCCAAACCTCAACCCAATCATGGAATGGGCGGTATGTTTGGAGGCGGGCGGCAACCCCCTCCGCCACCAAAAGCGGACGGTGGAATGGCCACATCGCTGCTCAATGCTCTGGATGTTCAGTGGGTCTACGATACGGTCACCTTCGACATGAACAATCCGCACCCGCAATACGACTCACTTCCGGCAGAATACGTATTCTCCACTCGTGACGGAAATCCAGAGGCCTTCTCGGCGGACAGTGGCGTTAGTCGCGGCCTGCAGGAAATTTTGTGCATCTATACCGGAACCGTCAGGAAAAGAGACACGCCTGGTCGCGAAACGAAGTTTGTAGAGCTGCTTAAGACCAGTGGTAAAAGCGGGTTGCTGGGGTGGAACCAGTTTACGGACTCGAATTTTAATCCGTTTGCCGGAGGCCAAACCGTGGTTCCAAAGCCCCCGAACATGCTGAATCGCGTGATCGACGGTTACGCACACGTCCTGGCAGCTCACATTACATCCGAGCAGGACGGCGACTCTCGAAATGCGATCTTTGTTGCAGATGTGGACATGATTTCGGACTTTTTCTTTCAATCACGAGTCACCGGTGATCTGGATATCAGTCTGGACAACGTGACATTCGTGCTCAACGCAGTTGACGTGCTGGCAGGTGACGAGACATACGTGCCTCTTCGCAGTCGTCGACCCAAACATCGCACTCTGGCGCGTCTGGAAAGTCAGAAGAACGATTTCCTGGCAGAAGCAAACAAGCGTGAAGCTGCTGCTGACGAAAAGGCTGACGATGAACTCACCGAGCGTCAGGATCAATTGAGAAAACGGGTTGAAGAAATCCGCGCGAATGAAAACCTCGACCCGATCGCTAAACAACAGATGATTGATGCAGCGGAACAGGCCGAGTCCCAGCGGTTGAGCCTGGCAGAAGCTCAGATAGAGCAGGACAAGAACCGTGAAATCAAGAAGATCCGGGCAGAGACGAATCGAAAGACGCGTTCTGTTGAAATTCAGACACAAATCGCGGCTATTTTTCTGTCGCCGCTGCCAGCAATCCTGCTGGGCCTGCTGGTGATGGGCAAACGATTGAGTGACGAAAAACGGATCGTTGTCGACAGTCGACGACGGAACTAATTGCAGGCTCCACTGGGCCAGAGGTGTCTCCACAGAACAATGCAGGGCGATGTTGCACCGCGTACACTTCAATTGTGAAACAGATAACTTACGAATGCTTCGTCGCGGACGGATGCGACGACTAACATAAAACAGCTGACTGAGGTATGACGCATGTCGACGTCCACGGGTACACCACCCAGCGCATCTGCAGCAACGATGAATTCAGGCTTTCGCACGCTCCTGTTTGTGATCGCCGCGGTCGCCTGTCTCGCAATCACGGCCGTATTTGAATTAGCCGGCCGACCTGCTCCGATTGAGGAATTCGGCCGCATCGGTGAACAGTTTTATCCCGAATTCGAAGATCCAACACTGGCTTCTGCGCTGGAGGTCTTTGCCTTCGATACCGAAGAGGTCCTGCCGCAGGAATTCATTGTGGAGCGTCTGGAAAATGGTCGCTGGTCGATACCGTCGCATCACAACTATCCGGCCGATGCGGAAGACCAGCTGTCGAAGACGGCGTCTTCGGTGATCGGCATCGAGCGTGGAGCAATGGTCACTCGCTGGCCGGCAGACCATGCCAGTTACGGAGTGGTCAATCCAAAACAGGAATCGCTGAACGTCTCCGAAGTCGATGGTGTTGGCAAACGACTGATTCTGAAAGGGGAGGACGATACCGTCCTGGTCGACTACATCATTGGGAATAAGCCCGACTCCGACAAATCGGATGAATACTATGTCCGGCATCCGGATGAGGACGAAGTGTACATCGCGTCCCTCAGCATCGATCTGTCAACTAAGTTTTCCGACTGGATCGACACAGATCTTTTGCACATTGACCAGCAGGACATGCGTCAGCTGACGATCAATGACTATTCGTTTAATGAACTTCAGCGCACGATCACCAAAGGTGAAACAAGTGTCCTGAAGAGGGAAGCCTCCAGTGATCCCTGGGTTCTTGATGGTCTGGACGAAGAGACAGAAGAAGTTGACAAGGATGCCGTACGCGATGTCGGCAACGCAGTCGCCGACATGAAAATCGTTGGTGTCAGAAAGAAATTTCCGGGACTCACACCAGACCTGAAACTCGATCAATCAGCGTTGAAATCTCAAAACGACTTATCACGGCTGCAAAATGACCTGTTATCAAAGGGATTTCTGCTGCAGCAGGATTCTGAACCGGACACGTTGAAACTGGTTGCTCGTGAAGGTGAACTTTATTCGGCAACCGATGACGGCCTCATTTATCGAATGTATTTTGGCCGCGCGTTCACCGGCTCGCTGCAGGAACTGGAAGTCGAACTGAATTCCGACGACGAAGCGGACAGCAGTTCTGAAAACCAGGAGACTACCGATTCCTCCGAGAATGATGATGACGAAGCGGAAGTTGAGGATGAAGACACGAATCAGACAGGACGATACGTATTCGTCAGAGTCGACTTTGTCGAAGCAAACCTCGGCGATAAACCGGTTGAGCCGGTTGCCCCGGAAATGCCCGAGGAACTGAAGCAGGCTGAGGAAGCAAAGGCCAAAAAAGAACAGTCGGATGACCAGGAAGCCAACACCGACGAACCAGTCATCAGTGATCCTGCGTCGGATGAAACGGGTGAGGAACCCGAAGAGGAAGATCCTCTGGCAGAATTGCGAGAGACCTATGAATCGGCCCGGACGACATATGAAACAGATCTCAACAAGTACAATTCCGATCTGGAAGACTTCGAGAAGAAAGTCACGGACGGAACCGAAAAAGCGGAGAAACTGAATCGTCGTTTTGCCGACTGGTACTACGTGGTTCCTGGCGAAACCTTTGACAAGTTAAAGCTGTCCCGCAATGACGTCGTGAAAGACAAGGAAAAGGAAGAAAGCGACGCCGATGAATCAGAAACGGATTCTGCGGATCTCACTCTTCCGAATTCCATAATCGACCCGGTTGACGAATCGTCCGACGCAACAGGGGATACCCCTGACACTGACGAAGAAGCCGCCAGCGAATCCACGTCCGACGAAGAAACCGACGTCGAGACATCATCGGCAGAAGCAACGTCTGACGAAAACACTGGTACTGAGGACGGATCTGAAACATCAGAAAATGTCCCGACCGAGCCGGAGCCAACAGAGTAGCGAATATCGCTTCCGGCTGTTTTCGTCATCAATTTATTGCTCGGTTCATTCTGTGCGGGCAGTGAATCTCGTAAACTTTCGGAATGAACGGTCAACAACACAGCGGCAGATGGCCTCTGCACTGGCAGATTCTGGCGGCGATGGTGGCTGGCAGCCTCATTGGAGTCGCGGCCAACTCGGGTGACCAGTCTATACCGGACGACGTTCGTGTCGTGGTGAGGCGAGGTGCCGACGCGACATCGATCGAAGAATTCGTTTCTCGGGCAAATACAAAGGTTGTCCTGTTTCGCGCCGAGTTCGATGGAACGAGTGCTCGGCTGAAAAATGCCTTTCCAGCCCTGTCAGAAGCGCTCGGTGACAGGAGTGAGATCGAACTGACGGTGGACAGTCCACGCGTCCGAATACTCAGTACCATGGCCGGCTATTCGATCATCTGGCAAAGAACACATAACGGTGTGCCGGCTGTCAGCCGTTTGAAGTCAGCAAGGGCGTCCGGACTTCCAGGTTACTGGATGCAGTGGATTAATGAGCATCCGTCCGGGATCCGAAATCGTATCACTTCCATTGCCAAAAGCATCGGTGATCTTTTTCTCCGTCTGCTGAAGATGGTCACCGTACCGTTGATTCTGACATCACTGATCACGGGCGTGACCGGACTTGGCAGTCAGGGTCGATTCGGAAAGATGTTTGGGCGGACTCTGGCTTATTATCTGACCACCAGTTTTCTGGCAATCTCTGTCGGCCTGATGATGGTCAATCTGATTCGCCCAGGTTCAGGTGCCACGTTGCCGGGAGGCGGCGAGGTCGTTCAGACGGCCGATAAGTCGCTCACGGAAGTCATCTATGAACAGCTGCTCCGACTGATTCCAACAAATCCTTTTGCCGCCATCGCCAACGGTGAATTTCTGTCGTTGATTTCTTTTGCAATCATGGTGGGGATGTTCATCAATTTTGTTGGAGGAACACATGGAAGACGTCTGAGCGAGCTGTTTGAATCGGCGTTCGCTGTGATGCTGAAGATGACCGGTTGGGTGATCAGTCTGGCGCCGGTTGGCGTCGCAGCGTTCATGATCTATGCAACCGCAACTCAGGGACTGGACGTCTTTGCCACTTTGGCAAAATACATGATCACAGTCTTCCTGGCGCTGATGATCCACGGAGTCGTTGTGTTACCGGTGATCGTCGTACTGGTCGGACGACGCAGTCCGCTGACTTTCTTCAGCAATATGAGTCCCGCTCTGCTGACTGCATTTTCGACGGCATCGTCGAATGCCACACTTCCTTTAACCATTTCGTGTGTGGAAGATCGCGCAGGTATTTCAAACCGTACCAGCTCATTCGTGCTGCCTTTGGGGGCCACGATTAATATGGACGGAACGGCGCTGTACGAAGTGGTCGCCGTATTATTCATTGCGCAGGCGACACCGGGTGTGGATCTCAGCTTCGTCCAGCAGGTGACGGTTGCATTCACGGCCCTGATTGCCAGTGTTGGTGCCGCGGGGATCCCTCACGCGGGACTGGTAATGATGGCAATCGTGTTGCAGGCCGTTGGTTTACCGATCGAATCGCAGGGGATCATCATTGCGGTTGATCGTGTCCTGGACATGTGTCGAACGTCTGTCAATGTCTGGAGTGATTCCTGCGGCTGTGCGATCATTGATCGACTCACGAATGAGTCAACCGCCACCGTCGACTCAACCGGGTAGCCGTCGGGCTGGTCCCTTCTGACTGATGTCGTGACGAACGCGATCTGTTCTCATTCGTCGGGCCAACACAGTGTCTTCCGAAAACATGGACAGGCACCCAGCTACGGATGTCGTAACTGGCTCACAAGGTGTGATCGGCTCGACGCCAGTTCCCATGTCCTCGGTAAACCGTGAATTCTTTGGGCTCAGCGATGCACCAAAAGGCGATCGAATTGTTTGGAACGCGTCGTTTTCCTGATGCCAATGTTGCTTCCCACTGCAGCCCGGTCCGTTAACCCACATTTCTGACCGCTTCCGTATTTGTGTCAAGATTTGGGCAGCGAAAGCATATGCGTGATTTTTCTGCCGGTCACTGTCTCCATGACGGTGAAGTTGCCGCCTGACAGTTGAAGTTCGACACAGTCACTCAGCGTTCAAGAGACGTGTCACTGTGGGTAAGCATCAACACGCTGACATTGATCCTGCTTCCCGGGGTCAACATCGGCGGTTTGAATCAGTCCGATCATGCCGGATACGGCAGTCCTGACGAATGTGATAATGATAAACAGCTTTCTTTTGCGAGTCCGATCAACTTCCCTGCTGGAATGCAGGCTAGCCTTCCGGAGTGCGCCGCCAGTCTCAACATACGTTGGATACAGAGATGTCTACGGATACTCAAAACGACTCACAATCAGTTCTGGATGAGCTGCGAGCGACCATGACTTCTCTGGAAATTTTTGGTCAGCCACTGGAGAGTGCTGCAGAAACACAGCATTTACCAGATGAAATCGTCGATGCCGACCGTACCCGACGTGACGACCCTGATGTCAGTCATGTGACCTTCGTCCCGAACGAGTCCGCATCCGGAAAACACGCTGCAGGTACAGCCCGGCAATCACCATCCCGGATCGCCGGACTTCCGAAGCCAGCGCCTGACGTCAACGAATTTCAGGATATCACGGAACCACGAATCATTTCGGGCAATTCGGATTTACCCTTTTCCAAATCAATCAATCCGCCCCCCCGCAATAATGGTGTTCACCGACAGACGAATAAGCTGGCACGCATCATGCTCGTGGACGACGAGAAGTTGAATGTCATGACATGTCAGCAGCACCTCAAACAGGCAGGTTATTCGGAATTCATTACGAGCACTCAGTCAACCGAAGCGTTGGGCCTGATCCGCAGTGAGTGCCCCGATGTTCTTCTGCTGGAAATCAACATGCCGGAAGTCAACGGACTCGACATCCTGCGAATTATGGGACTGGACCCAGCGCTACAGCACATTCCGGTCCTCGTGGTCACAGCCGCCAGGGATCCACAAATACGGAAAAAAGCACTCGATCTGGGTGCTAACGATTTTCTGAGCAAACCGATTGATCCCAATGAACTGCTGCCTCGTGTTCGCAATGCGATCATTCTTAAACAGCACTTCGACATGGTTGCAAATGAGACGACTCGCCTGGAACAACAGGTTGAACGCCGTACACGTCAACTGGAAGCCACACGTCAACAGTTAATTTTCAGTCTGGCCCGCGCCGCGGAACATCGGGACAATGACACCGGGAATCATGTGTTGCGAGTCGGGCGTTACAGCGCCATTATCGCCGAGCAGCTCGGGTATCCACAACAACATCTGTCAATGCTGGAACAGGCTGCGCAGCTGCATGACGTGGGTAAAATCGGTATTCCTGATTCGATTCTCTTTAAGCCCGGCAAACTTGATACGGACGAATACGAACTGATTAAGAAGCACTGCGCTCTTGGCAAACAAATCATTGAACCGATCTCCGAACGGGATTTCGCACTCCTGAAAGCACACACTCGCAAAGGGGAATCACTACCCCATTTGCGGTCATCGCCACTATTGATGCTGGCCGCTCGAATTGCCCAGACTCACCATGAAAAATGGGACGGGTCCGGATATCCGCTCGGGTTGTCCGGTGAAGACATCCCTCTGGAAGGCCGAATCGTTGCGGTTGCGGATGTCTTTGATGCTTTGTCGAGTGCCCGCCCGTACAAGCGACCATTTTCGCGAGAGCATTGCTTTAAGATCCTGGAACTGGGGCGGGGGAAACACTTTGATCCTGGTGTCCTGGACGCCTTCTTCACACGCTCCGAACATATCATTGACACTCAGTTGCTGTTAATGGATGAAGTGCATCGCGTGACCGGCAACGAATTCATCCCAAGTGAACCGGCTCCGGCGTCTGAATGACCTCCATTCGAAATCATGAATTCCCGATCGGCAAAGCTGAGGCCGATTGACTCGCATCGCAGAACTGCAGTCAGGAAACTATAGTACGTGTTATCGTACTGTCCGCGTTTCCCCGTCACGGGTGAACGTCCGGCGAACTGTATTGGCGTTCGGAAGCACTGGTACGACATTTACCCTGACGTCAGCCTGTTCATTTTCCGGTCCGATTGTAAAGGAGTCTCGTCATGTCGTCCCTAGATCAGCTCAGGCAGCGTACAATCGTCGTCGCGGATACGGGAGACATCGATTCTATCGCGGTGCACAGGCCACAGGACGCAACGACGAATCCCTCGTTGCTCTGGAAAGCAGCTCGGATGCCGCAATATCGGGAACTGGTGGACGGAGCGATCCAGTCGGGTTTCGCATCCGGTTCTGCTGACGTCGATACGGTCGACGATGTGATCGATAACCTCGCCGTCACGTTTGGTTGCCGCATTCTGGAAATAATTCCAGGCCGAGTCTCAACGGAAGTTGATGCTCGGTTGAGTTTCGATGAGGACGCCACTGTTGACCGTGCTCACAAATTGATTGGCCTGTACAGCGATGCTGGGGTCAGCCGCAACCGAATACTGATCAAAATTGCCGCCACGTGGGAAGGAATCCGTGCAGCCGAACGTCTGGAAAACGATGGTATTCACTGCAATCTAACGCTGCTGTTTGGATTCGGTCAGGCTGTTGCCTGTGCAGAAGCGGGGGTCACTCTCATTAGCCCGTTCGTCGGACGGATTTACGATTGGTACAAGGCTGACCGGGGAGTTGACGATATCGCGGCCACCGAAGATCCTGGCGTCGCGTCCGTCACACGTATTTTCAACTACTTCAAGAAACATGGATTCCACACAGAAGTGATGGGAGCCAGTTTTCGGCGGAAGGAACAGATTATCAGCCTTTGCGGCTGCGACCTGCTGACGATTTCCCCGGCACTGTTGTCTGAACTGGCGGCAGCCGACGAAGAAGTTCCAGTGCGACTGGATGACTCGGCTGCGAGAAAGATGGAGATCCCGGCCACTGAAATGAACGAATCCATCTTCCGCTGGATGCTGAATGAGGATGCCATGGCCACGGAAAAACTGGCTGACGGGATCCGTGGATTTACCTCTGACCTGGATCTTCTGCGTTCATGGCTGGCAGACCAGCTGAAAACATCTGCCGCGACGGTATGATTGGAAGGCAGCAACGAATGCGGCGCCGCAGGGATCTGCATTCCGGCCGTCGTGACTGAACTGGGAGATCCGCAAAGTCATGAAATCGGTTGGACTCATTCCGGCGCGACTGCATTCAACACGACTGCCTCGCAAACTGTTGCTGGATGAAACCGGCAAACCTCTCATTCAGTATGTTTGGGAAGTTGCGATGGCCTGCAGTGAACTCAGCGACGTCATCGTAGCTACTGACAGCGAAGAAATTGCTGATATCGTCCGAGGGTTTGGCGGTCGGGCGGAAATGACGGGCGATCACCCAAGTGGATCTGACCGCATCGCGGAAGTAGTGCGTCGCTGCTGTCTGGATGCAGAAGTAATTGTCAACCTGCAGGGTGACGAACCGGAACTTGAAACAGAGACGATCACACGGATGTTGCAGGCACTGCGACAATCCTCCTGCGAAATGGCAACGATCGCGACTCCTTTCCACAATGCTGACGACGTACAGGATCCTTCCTGCGTCAAAGTGGTCCTGAACGATCGCTCCGAGGCGATGTATTTCAGCCGTTATCCGATTCCGTTTGCCCGCGAGCAGTCGATCCGACAGGTTCTGAAAGAGTCACCCGGCAGCTATCTGTTGCACCTGGGAATGTATGCTTACCGCACAGAGTTTCTTCTCAAGCTCACAGACATGCCGCCTGGTGGATTGGAAAATATCGAGAAACTCGAACAGTTACGTGCCCTGCAGGCCGGAGCGCGCATTGTTGTGGCAACGGTCGCTGCTGCGGCCATCGGCATCGATACACCGGAAGATTACTCCGCGTTTGTGACTCGCTGTCGTCGGTGACGGCAATTACCGCTGTCGGCCCCTGTTCCGCCTGCCTATAAAGCAGACCGGGAAGCCGGAAGAATTTCATTCGTATCGACTTCGCGAACCAGCAGTAAGTTGAAGCACTCAAACCAAATAGAAATATCTCGCAGACAAAGAGAGTTTCTTCTTCCGACAGAGCACTGGAATTCTCTACCAGATTGCCTGATCTTCAGTTTTTTTTCTGGCCCAGCACGACTTGCGATCCGATGTAGTGAGTATACCACATTTTGTATTGACAGTTCATTGGCACCCACTATATTGTGATTTATTGTTAATTTTTGCGGAATATACCGGCTAAAAAATGGTCGGTTTCCGTTCCGCAACGTGTTGTCAGACGGGTAGTTGAGTGATTCTGAGTTAGTGGTTTGACAGCCGCTTCAGTATCCTTATCTTGCTCTTCCGCAAGGAGGCCACGAAGCTCGACAGGAAGTCGAAACGACCCAACATTTCTTTAGCCCACTGCAGGGCCAGCCCGCTTGCCGGTTTTCTGCTTCAGCATATGCCTGCTGAAATACCGGAGTTATCCAGACGCTGGGTGCTGCGCGGTGGGTGGTCGAGCCCGTCCAACTGGTTCGACATAGTGTTATATGGAGTGCCATTGCAAGAAGCATGGCTGTTCATCTGGATGAAGACCGATCTTGAGGAGGCGTTCGAATGATTCGAGCACAAACGGAATGGGTTATCCGCAAACGCGATGGTCGTACAGTTCCATTCGATTCAGGGCTGATTGGTCGAGCGATCGCCAATGCCTTTCGCGCCGAATTGAATCTGGCGGATCAGCAACCGCTTGATTCAGAATCCGACGATGAAGTCCGCAGCGTTACCGAAGACATCGTCGCTGAACTGTCGACAGATTTGGACGCTGAATCCGGCACCGATGTAGAACGCGTGCAGGATATGGTGGAAATGCAACTGATGAAGCGGGGCCATTTTAAAGTCGCCCGGCGCTATATCGTTTATCGTGCGGAACGAGCAAAAATACGGTCACTGCAGCCGTCAGACAGTCTTGATTCGCTGGACGGACCGACGACGCCACCATTACGCGTTCTTCTGGAGGACGATGTTCGTGTCGACTTCGACGCTGACAGAATTCGACGTCGATTTGAACTGGCCTGTACGGATCTGCCGGATTGTGAAGTCGATCAACTGCTCGAAGAGGTTATGAAGTCGGTTTACGACGACATATCCGTGGCAGAGATCTATCGAGCGATGATATTGGCGGCACGTACGCGCATCGAGCAGGATCCGGCTTTCGATATTGTTGCTGCGCGACTGCTGCGAATGGTCATCGCCAGCGAATCATTGGGAAATGCTCCGGCTGTTCCGGAAGACCTTGACCGTCTCTATCGTAACCAGTTTGAACACTATGTGATCGACGGAATCGTTGCAGATCGTCTGTCTCCGGAACTGCGTCAGTATGATTTGACCCGGATTGCACACGCGCTAAAGCCTGAACGTGACTCCCTGTTCAAGTATCCAGGACTGCAGGCAATCTACGATCGATATCTGCTGCATATTGAAGGCCGGCGGATTGAAATGCCGCAATACTTCTGGATGCGTGTTGCAATGGGGCTCGCGATCAATGAATCCAATCGCGAGGAACGGGCTATAGAGTTCTACGACATTCTTTCGTCAATGAGATTCACTTCCGCAACTCCGACGTTGTTTAATTCAGCGACCAATCATCCACAGCTGAGTTCCTGCTACCTTTCGACGGTCAGCGACGATCTGGAACACATTTTTAAATGTGTATCGGACAACGCCAAACTCAGTAAATGGGCTGGAGGTCTGGGTAACGACTGGACCAGTATTCGCGCGACCAATGCTCATATCAAAGGTACAAACGGTCGGAGCCAGGGTGTCATTCCGTTCCTGAAAGTCGTCAATGATACGGCTGTTGCGGTGAATCAGGGAGGAAAGCGGAAGGGCGCTGTTTGTTCCTACCTTGAGACCTGGCATATGGACATTGAGGAGTTCATGGAACTCCGCAAGAACACGGGTGACGATCGGCGACGCACACACGATATGCATACAGCCAACTGGATCCCTGATCTGTTCATGAAACGAGTTCAGCTCAACCAGAACTGGACTCTGTTTAGCCCGGACGAGGTTCCGGATCTTCATGATCTGTACGGAGAAGCCTTTGAGGAACGCTACATCGAATATGAGCAGATGGCCGAGTCCGGTCGAATTCAGCTGAGTCGCAGCGTTCCTGCTGTCGAACTGTGGAGAAAAATGCTGACTCGTGTGTTTGAAACGGGACATCCGTGGATCACGTTCAAAGATCCATCCAACATCCGATCGCCACAGGACCATACCGGAGTGGTTCACAGCAGTAATCTGTGTACGGAAATTCTGTTGAATACTTCACCGGAAGAGACCGCTGTTTGTAATCTGGGATCCATCAACCTGCCTGCACACGTTGTGGATGGAAAACTGGATCTCCAAATGCTGGAAGAAACAGTCGGGACCGCGATGAGGATGCTGGACAATGTGATCGATATTAACTTCTATCCAACTGAAGAAGCACGTATCTCCAATCAAAAACATCGCCCTGTTGGACTGGGTCTGATGGGATTCCAGGATGCGTTGGCAAAGATGAATTACAGTTATGCCAGCGAACAGGCTGTTGAATTTGCAGATCGCAGCATGGAGGCAATTTCGTGGTTCGCAATTATGGCGTCCTCCCGACTGGCAGGCGAACGCGGAACATATGATTCCTACCCAGGATCCAAATGGGACCGTGGTCTGCTGCCGATCGACACCATCGAACAACTCGAGCAGGAACGTGGAATGCCGGTGGACGTGGATCGGTCCACATCCATGGATTGGGACAGTGTTCGCAAAGCGGTGGCTGCCAGTGGAATGCGGAACAGCAACTGCATGGCGATTGCTCCAACAGCCACGATTTCAACGATCATTGGTGTGTCACAGTCGATTGAACCTATCTATAAGCATCTGTATGTGAAGAGCAATCTGTCGGGCGAGTTCACCCATGTAAATACGTCCCTTGTTCGTGAACTCAGGGAACGTGGCTTGTGGGATGCTGAGATGCTCGATGCACTCAAATACTATGATGGAACACTTTCTGAGATTGAGCGCATTCCGGCTGATATTCGGGCTCGCTATCTGACATCCTTCGAAGTCGATCCGAAATGGCTGATTGAATGTGCGTCGCGCCGACAAAAATGGATCGACATGGGCCAGTCACTCAATCTGTATATGTGCGAGCCGAGTGGTCGCAAGTTGCACGACATGTACTTTTTGGCGTGGAGCAAGGGTCTTAAAACAACCTACTACCTGCGAACGCTGGCGGCGACCCAGATCGAAAAATCAACTGTCGATGTCAATAAATATGGGGTCCAGCCCCGCTGGATGAAACACAGGAGTGCCTCAAGCGATATTACAGTTGCAGCCAATCAGGATAAAAATCAGCGTCAGGACGGACCGGCAGAAGGTGTCGGCCAGCCTCACGTTGTACCGGCCACCGATATGTCATCCGTCAACGCCTGCAGCCTGGATGATCCGGACTGTGAAGCCTGTCAGTAAGCTGCTGTGATCTTCGATTCGGGATGCCTGATCACATCAACTATTCCCAAATCTCACACCACAGCTGATCAGCCTGTTCCTGGGCTCGACCACCACAATTTTTATTCGTCAGTATCAACTCATTTAAAGGCGTCATGATGACCACAAACATTTCGACCGAACAGGAAGTTTTTACAGGAACAGACGGGCGATTTCAGGCCGATGAAAAACGGCTGATTAACTGTGCACAGGTTGATGTGAATCAGCTAATGCCGATCAAATACCAGTGGGCCTGGGAACACTATCTGAACGGTTGTGCCAATCACTGGATGCCAACAGAAGTCCCGATGAATCGAGACGTCGAAACATGGAAGTCCGGCAGACTGACAGACGATGAACGCCGCGTCATCATGTGGAACCTGGGATTCTTTTCGACTGCAGAGTCGCTGGTCGGTAACAATCTGGTACTGGCGATTTTCAAGCATGTGACCAACGCGGAATGTCGCCAATACCTGCTCCGACAGGCATTTGAAGAAGCCGTTCATACCCATACGTTTCTGTATGTAGTGGAAACGCTCGGATTGAACGAAAGTGAAATCTTCAACATGTATCGTGAGATTCCAACGATCGCGAAGAAAGATGCCTTCGAGATGGAGCTCACAGCTGAAGTACTCGATCCCGACTTTGTGACTGAAACATTTGAAGGCCGTCAGACATTCCTGAAGAACCTGATCGGTTACTATGTGATTATGGAGGGGGTGTTCTTCTACAGCGGCTTCGTGATGATGCTGTCATTTCATCGTCGCAATCTGATGACAGGAATCGGCGAGCAGTTCCAGTACATTTTGCGAGATGAAACAATTCATCTGAATTTTGGCGTCGATCTCATCAACGGGATCAAGTCAGAGAATCCTGAACTGTGGACTTCAGAGTTTCAGGAAGCCATGATCGAACGAGTGCGTACAGCAGTGGAGCTGGAAATCGAATATGCGGAATCGTGTCTGCCGCGAGGTGTTCTGGGCCTGAACGCTGCTTTGTTCCGAGACTACGTCCAGCACGTCGCCGATCGTCGTCTGCAGCGTATCGGACTTCCGATCCAATACGGCTCATCCAACCCATTTCCGTGGATGAGCGAAACGATTGATCTTTCCAAGGAGAAGAACTTCTTCGAAACTCGAGTCACTGAGTACCAGGCCGGTGGCTCACTGAGCTGGGATTAGTGCAACCTCATCGAAATGCCAAGGAAGCCTCTGCCGGCCCGAGCCGGGGACAAACAGGGTTCAACTCGAATGTGAGGCGTAAGTGATCTGAGACATCCACGCCTCTCAGCTACTTGTCCTGCCAGCGGTGACGTTACCGAGTACTCTCAAACCGCTCTAGACATCAAGCCCCATCATCCGCATCAGTTCAATCGCATTGCTCCGTTCGACGACGCCTTCACGAAGTTGATAATCAAACGTCATCGCACCGTCAGTAATCTGGTCCTCAAAGTGATAGTTACCGGCGCGTCCATCGAGTGAATGAACGATGCGAGTCAGTTCCAGGTCATGAGTCGTCACCAGTCCCAGCGCCCCACGATCCAGCAGCGAACGAATGACGGCTTCGGCTCCTCGGCGCCGGTCATTCGAATTCGTTCCATTGAGAATCTCATCCAGCAAAAACAGAACCGGAAGCGTGCCATCGGTCAGATCGACAACCTGACGCAGTCGCCGAACAATACTAAAAAACAACGAACGCCCCTCGATCAGAGAATCACTAACGCGCATCACGGTACCCATCTGGAACGGTGTGGTCGACATCGACCGCGCATTGACCCGACCTCCACACCAGGTCAGGACGAGATTGGTTCCAATCGAACGCAGCAGTGTGCTCTTCCCGGACATATTCGAGCCGCTGATCAACATCAGTGGATGATCCTGAGTCAACTGAACATCGTTAAGGATACACTGCCGGTTGGACAGCAGCGGGTGCCCCAGCTCACAGGCGGTGAACATGGGCGCCCCATCTGAAATTTCGGGAATCACCGTATCAGCATTGTCAAAGCTCCAGGCCCCTATCGTGAGCAATACTTCAAGTTCTGCGGATGCCTCGATCCAGCCAGGAATCAATGCACCATAGTCCACTCGCCAGCGCTCGATACGATCGGTCAGCAGTACTGTAAGTCCAAACAGCCATGCAAATGGAATCAGGAACTGATTTCGCAGGGAATTGTTCAGCCAGCCGATCCGGTTGCTCAGGGAGCGGATCTGAGCCGACGCTCGGTGGCCACCTGCTTTCAGAACCTGTTGAAGTTCTACAACGTGTGGATCGTCAAACGAATGAGCTTCCAGTTCTGTAAGAATCTGTGAAAGCTGCCTGAGTGCCTGATTCACACTGTCGACTGCAGTCACCACGGCCTTGATCTGCGAACGTGCCAGTAACATGAGCGGCATTTGCGCAAGCAGAACCAGTAACAGTGTTGAAAAGTCCACAATGTCTGCAGCGGCCATGAATAACAGAACGATTCCCGCGACTCCGAACACTGCGGACAAAAACACGATCCACGGAGGCACAGGCCGGGCAGATTCTGTTGCCCATCGATTCAGAGTTGTCTCGGTGGCGCTCCAGTTGCCTGCATTATCAATAGTCGCCAGACGCTCTCGCAGATCGAGTTCGTTGCGAAGAGATTCAGCCATCTGCTGGCGGTGAACAATCACTTCTGCGGCCGGAACTTCCGTCATCCAGCCGGCGAGCATCCGCCGAGCCGGCAGTGTCCGACACTGGCAGAGTTTCTGAAACAGCGATCCCGGACCAAACAGGTCAAGATCACCAGACCAGGAATGTTCTGAGGATACAAATTCCTCACCAGATTCAGGAAGTTGCCGCCAATGGTTCGTCAGTCGCTGCAGACACGACGAATACCACTGTTGAATGCGAACAGTTGATCGTAGACGATGCAAAGTCGGACGGTGGACCACCATTACCAGAACCAGAACAGCGGTCGTGATCGAAAATGGCAGAGCTGCCCGGGGATCTGCAGTCAGCCACGTCCCCAGAACAATCACCCCAAGAAAAAGCGTCACGCGAACACGCACAAACCTGCGATCACGACGCTGCAGCAACAGCATTTGCCGAGTTGCCACCTCAAGTCTCTGACGGTAGGTCTCAGCCGCGTCCTGCGTACCAAATTCAATCGGCAGTTCACCTTGCAAGTTCTAACTCACTGTTGACGACGCGGCTGAGGTTGCACTCGACGACGTTTGCCCTGTACACCGCGCGGCGGAGTAAAAGCGCGTTTCACTTCTTCCAGTGACGTTGTTCCATTCACCACCAGACGTAACGCGTCCTGTTGCAGCATCAGTTGCTTTTCGCGAATCATCTGTTGGCGAATTGCTTTCGCGTCAACTCCACCTGCCACGATGAATTCCTTCATTTCATCCGTCATTTCGAACATCTCATAAGCGGGGACTCGGCCGTGATAAGGGCTTCCGTTACATTCCGCACAGAGTTCTTCCAGCGATGGTGCATTCAGGTCATCGTCCGGGGGTGGCGTTGGGGCCCGATACAGAACCGTCGTTTCCCTGGGCAGGCCCAGTTGCTTCAATAACTGGGGCCTTGGCCGGAACGCCTGCTTGCAGTCGTCACACAACCGCCGAATGAGTTTCTGAGAAATGACAGCCTTAAGTCCACTCAGGACTTTGTCTGTCCCGACCCAGTCGATCAGCTGACTGACAGCCTCCGCCGGTTTCCGAACTCCAATTTCGCCGAAAAAACACAGTCGATCGCTGTAATCGAACAACAGCTGAACCTGCTGTGGGTCGTCGAACTTACCTAGGTAAACAGCATCACCTTCCTTGCGAATAATTCGATCCAGCTTGATTTCCAGATCGAGCCCAGGCTCGTCATCGGGTTCAGCGACATTCACCAGTCGTTTTCCACCGACATCGGCGAAATTAAACACGGAGTACAAATACGGGTCCATGCAGTGCATAGCCACCAGCGACAACGATGTCGCACCCGATTCCGCGCCTCCGCATGACAGAATGATTCCCAGTGCATCATCCCCAGGTGGCGGCGATGACATCGTCTGCAATTTGGTTTTGAGCGAACCAGGAAAATCAGTTTCGGTCGGTGTAACGAATGACACCTTGGGATCCTCAATCCGGATCCGCAGTCGTTCCACTACTCCCTTAACCGGTGATGTGTCCACCAGAAGGTGATACTCTTGACCATTGAACTCCCCCAGGATCCCTCCGGACTGGGGTTCACCTCGCGACTGAACATCCAGTCCCGAAAGAAGTTTTATTGTCTGCACGACCGCCATACCCTGCTTTCCAGGAAACGTTCCCGCAGGATAGACAATTCCGTCCACGACAAATCGAACAGCCAGTCGTGGTCCTTTGATTTCGGCGACAATAGAATGTGCACGTCGAGACAAAGCATCAGAAATCATGCGTTTGGCTGGAATCAAACCAGCCTGAACCAGCCGAGGATTCTTCTTGAGATTTGTCTCACGTCCGAACATCGGGCCCTGAAAGAGCACCTGTTCGGATTCTTCGACTTCTGACACGCTGCCCGTCCCTTAATTGAAAAGCTGGAAGCATCTCTCCGATAGGAGTATCTTAGTCATTCTGATGAACCAGATGGCAGGAGGCCAGCGCGACCCTGCTATTCAGCCCGGATTTACCACGATGCCAGCTGGAATCCAGGATCCGGTGTTTTTGGAATTCGCGATTTTTCGGGAATCCTAAGTGATTCTTTACACTCAATTGCCTCGAGCATGCCTGGACATGGTTAAGCTGTGGCATTCTACATGCATGTCAGGTGTTGGAACATGTCTTTGCTGCCAATCATTGACTCCAGCCCTGAACCAGCTGGTCCACAGACCACTATTGGTCCGACAAGAGGAACATACGCATTTGTCAGTCTCGGCTGTCCCAAGAATCTGGTTGACAGTGAGAAGATGCTCGGACAGCTGGCACTGGACGGCTACCAACTGATACCGGAAGCAGATGGTGCGGATTTCGTCGTCGTAAACACCTGTGGGTTCATCGAAAGTTCACGCGACGAGTCCCGGTCTGTGATTCGGGAAATGCTGGACCTCAAAGCATCAGGTCGGACAGGTGGCGTAATTGTTGCAGGCTGTTTGCCCCAGCGTCTCGAAGACGATGGTGGCCTGCTCAATGAAATGCCGGACATCGACCATGTTGTCGGTGTGTTTGGCCGGGATGAGATCGTCAAGGCGGCGGATAAACTGGTGGGTGGAATCACGGAACAACGGGAACTGTTCCGTCCCGCACCCATGAAGGCGCTGGACGACCGAGCCCGACTGAGGATTACCCCCTCGCACTATGCATACCTGAAGATTTCTGAAGGTTGTGATCGAACATGCACTTTCTGTTCGATTCCAAAAATGAGAGGAAAACACGTCACGAAACCCATCGAAATGGTGATGGATGAAGCCCATGAACTGGCCGCAGACGGGGTTCGCGAACTGAATATTGTAGCTCAGGATACCACCTACTACGGACTCGATTACTACGGAGAAGTGCGTCTGGCAGAACTCCTCAGACAGCTGGAAACAATCGAGCAAATCGACTGGATCCGACTCATGTATCTGTACCCCGTTCATTTTAATGATGATCTGATTCAAACGATTGCCGAGTCATCAAAGATTCTCCCGTATCTGGACATGCCTCTTCAGCATATTAGTTCTCCAGTCCTGAAACGCATGCAGCGCCGTGTGGACGGCGCGCAAACGCGTGAGTTGGTCAGCAAACTACGCGCGACAATTCCCAATCTCGTATTACGAACGACATTCATCACAGGGTTCCCAGGTGAGACCGACAAACACTTCAGCGAACTATGTGACTTTGTCACTGAGACCCGATTTGAACGAATGGGCGTTTTTACATATTCGAAAGAACCAGGCACGCCGGCAATCCGTCTGGACGGACATTTGCCGGATGATGTGAAGGTTGAGCGTCAGGACGAACTCATGACATTACAGCAGTCGATTGCGTTCGATCATGCTGAGTCACTCATCGGGTACGAGCTTGATGTCCTGATAGACGAAAAGGTCGAGGAAAACGTCTGGGTCGGAAGATCGTTTGCAGACGCCCCTGAAATCGATGCGTGTACGTATGTTTCCGCAGAGAACCTGGATCCAGGTTCTCTCATTCCCGTTGAGATTCTGCGGCGTGATGAATACGATTTAATCGGAGTTGCAGTCGATGATGATACGGCTGAACTCTGAGGAACCAGTGAGAAAAATCATCGTGTTGCGATTCTGAGAACAACCAGAAGCCATCACCAGATACGCGGGGACACGGATCGGCTGTTTGTGTGTTGCTGTCGCTTCCCGGCTACTGAATACAGTGACCGACCGCGTGACATGAGATTCAGAATCAATCATTATTGACTTGTGTCAATTCACGCTTCATGCAGCCACACGGAAGAGCAGGAATACGATCGCATGACGGAGGACACGAATTCTGATTCTGTCAGGTCAGCGTCCATTCGCATCGGCAGGGAATCAATCAACCTTCCGAATCTGGTGACCCTGAGCCGTCTTGTTCTGGCAATCGTCCTGTTTTCCCTCATTGACAGTGGTCGCTGGTGGATCGCCAGTTCCGTTTTGTTCGTATTCGCTGCGTCCACCGATGCACTCGACGGCTGGCTGGCCCGCCGCTATGGCCAAGTCACCACACTGGGGAGGATCCTCGACCCCTTCGTCGACAAGATCATCGTCGGTGGCGCATTTCTGTTTCTGCTGACCCCCGGCGGCGAACGATCTTCCGGCGTCACGGCATGGATGGTCATTACAGTGATCGGTCGTGAAATGTTTGTGTCCGGCCTCAGAGGTTTTTTGGAACAACATGGCCACGATTTTTCTGCCAACTTCATTGGCAAAGCAAAAATGGTACTGCAGTGCATGGCGGTGACTGCAGCCCTTATGTCCCTCGCTCCCGAACTCGACTGGCCATGGCTGATTCCCGTTCGTGATGTTCTGTTGTGGCTGGCTGTCGGTGTGACAGTCTGGAGTGGTCTGGTCTACATCATTCGGGGCATCAGGCTACTCAACCAGCAACCTTCAGACCAGTAGCCTTCACCTTCGTCCACATCACCTCAATGCGCACTGGAGGTCCATATCCGTCGCCTGTCTGGCTCCATGGACAATTTTACTCGGGAAGGGCACGCATGGCGCACTGAATAAAATTGCCATGAGCGATTGCCGCAACATCGTCATTGGAATATCCACGTTTCGTGAGGATGTCGAGCACCTGTCGAAGATCCGCGATGGAATTCAGGTCCTGTGGTGTCTGCTCCGTGCCAAATCCACCGTCGAGATCCGTTCCAATCCCAACGTGCTTTGCATTCCCCAGCAACTGGCAAATGTGGTCCACATGATCGACTGCGTGTTCGATCGTCAATCCGGCTGACTCGGGAGTCGTCGTTCCTCGTTTCCATCCAGGGACAATCATCCACGCGTCAAACGCCAGTCCTAAAACGCCTCCTCGGTCCGCAACGGCTCGAATCTGTTCATCTGTCAGCTGGCGAGGATCATCAACCAATGCCCGGCAGTTATGATGACTGGCCCAGACCGGCCCCTGATACATGTCGAGCGCATCCCAGAACGTCTGTTCACTGAGATGAGTCAGATCCAGCAGAATCCCCAGACGGTCCATTTCCCGCAGCAGTTCTTTGCCCTGGTCAGATAGTGGACCAACCTGATCGTGACCAAGTGCGTAACGACCTGCTCCGTAGTGCGCCGGTCCCAGTGCCCTCAGTCCGTAACTCCAGGCCGTTTCCAGATCATCCACGGTCCGTATGGAGTCCGCACCTTCGAGACTCAGGATATAGCCAATTGGCGTATTATCCGCATCAGCATTCCACGCTTCCAGGTGACGCGACAGATCCCCGGACGTACGGATCATTTTCAGTTCGCCGTCGTCTTCCATGGCACGGTACCACGCCAGTTGCCCCTGTGTCATCGCCCACGCCTGCGGCGGTGATTCCCAGACGGCAACCGATGCCCTTGGTTTCATACACCCGGCGATCTGAGTCGCAACACAGATCCCGATTTCTGCTTTGCGCATTTCTCCAAAGGTGACCGTATTCCGGCCACAAGATTTATGGTTAGTCATCCCTGCTTCGGCGTTTCGAACATCATC
>JAKVAY010000072.1 GCA_022447185.1 Fuerstiella sp.
GCAGACCGGGGAACAGAAAGATCAACACGATACCGATCACCGATGAGAGACGGTTCGTTACAGACATGTCGTGTAATCTCCGGACTGATTTTGTGTATCTGGGTTTTTAGCCACCATGTACTGCACCTAAGGATATCCATCACTCCTTGGACAACACCAGTCATGCCCGTATGACCTGACGGTGTGTGGGCTAAACCCGGCATTTGGCTGCCTTCCACGTTTCCCCGGTACAGGAAAGCCTGCATAATGGATGGTTCGAACACCGGCACAGGTGAATCCCAAGGTTAGGTCCATGCTGACGATTCCTGGAAATCGAACAAGCCGTTTCTGTGACGGGGTTTCCCGTCGCAGCTTTCTGCGCATCGGTTCTTTGGGACTGGGCAGTGTCGCTCTTCCTGGTTTACTCAGCCAACAGGCGACAGCAGCCTCAGGCAGCCAAACCCGGTCTGTGGTGATGATCTATCTGCCGGGCGGTCCCACACAGCACGAGACATTTGATCCCAAACCGGATGCGCCGTCTGAGATTCGCGGGTCGTTTGGTCCTGTCAGCACGAATGTGCCGGGAGTGCAGTTCTGTGAACTGTTGCCCCGACTGTCCCGGATGGCAGACAGGTTTTCTGTCGTGCGAACGCTGGTCGGCCTGGAGAACCGCCACGAGTCCTTCCAGTGCTATACGGGACGACCTGGTGGCCGTAATGAAGATGGCGAACCGGCCGGGGGATGGCCGACATTCGGATCGGTGGCTTCATCGGTACTGGGTCCCGGCAAAAACGGAATGGTTTCGTTCGTCGATGCTTCGCCGCATATGAATTATGCACCGTATCGCAACCAGGGCCTGCATGATGCCTCGACAAAGATCTCATGGCCCGGGTTCACCGGGAGCGCTCATGTGCCGTTTGCGCTAGAGGGCGATGTCCAGCCGGACCTGGTTTTGAATGGGATTAATCCTGCGCGGCTTGACCAGCGGCGTGAGCTGCTGGCATCGTTGAGTGACATTCAACGGCAAATCGAAGGTGCTGGTTCTGACAGTCTCCAGCAACAGGCATTTGGACTGCTCACCGCTGGCAGGCTTGCAGAAGCGCTGAACCTGGACAGAGAACCAGTGCAGACCCGCGAGCGTTATGGTGCATCCCAGTCCACCGATTCCGGTTTTGGTGGTGCTCCACAAAGTCCGCAGCACCTGTTGTTGACACGGCGGTTACTCGAAGCCGGGGTGCGATGTGTCACCGTTGCATTCGGAGCGTGGGACTGGCACGGGAATCGTGGAGGTACAGTCGAATACCTTTCCAGGAAATACTTGCCTGTATTTGACAAGGCCGTTTCCGTCTTTCTACAGGATCTGGACGAACGCGGATTACTGGCAACGACCACTGTCGTTGTCTGGGGCGAGTTTGGACGCACACCGCGCATCAACGTGAAGGGAGGACGCGACCACTGGCCTGGCACGCAATCGGTGTTGCTTGCCGGGGGGGGCATTCATGGGGGCCGCATCGTGGGCAAAACAGATCGGATCGGGGGGATTCCTGTCGAGCGTCCAGTGCATGTTCAGGAGGTATTTGCCACGCTCTATCGACACCTCGGCATCGACACCAACAATATCAAAGTTCCCGATCTGAACGGTCGTCCGAGGTACCTGGTGGAAGACAATCGGCAGCCGATCAGCGAGCTACTGTAATCGGACAGTGTCGAGGCAGCTTAACCGACAGAATCTCAATCCCTGTCGGCAATCGTATCGGGGGAGCAGGTTTCGTCTCCGGAGCTTAAGGTTGCAGGTTCGAAGGGCCAAGACCTGGATAACAAATCGTTTCGTTTCACTCACGCAGCAATTCGTCACGTTTCAACAGGTCGAAAATCGTTGCAACTACGTCAGTGTGTTCCCCGGAAATATCGTGCTGCTCAGCTGTGTCACTCACCAGGTCATACAGTTTCCAGTCCGCCGTATTTCCCTGCTCTTTGATATTCCCGCCGTATTTCACCAGCTTCCAGTTGTCATATCGCACTCCAACGGAAGTTTCTCCTTCTTCGCTGGCGAAATACAGGTATTCATGTTTTTCCTGCTCGGCGGGCCGACCAAGAAGTGTGGGAACATAAGAAACTCCGTCAATTTCTGCCGGCGGTTCGACGGATGCCAGTTCACAGGCGGTCGGCAGGAAGTCATAAAATGCCGATGGGTGGTCCGAAGTTGTGCCAGGTGCAATATGACCTGGCCAGCGAGCGATTGTCGGCACTCGAATACCGCCTTCATGCATGGATCGCTTGAATCCTTTGAGCTGTCCGTTTGAGTTGAAGTACTCGTGGCTGTGCCTTCCCTCATTGTGAGGGCCATTGTCCGACGTAAATATGACCAGTGTGTCGTCATCGATATCCAGTTCCTTCAGCAGCAGCATGAGTCGGCCGACATCTCTATCCATATACGTGATCATCGCCGCAAATCCTTTTTCAGGATTCGGCCAGTCCCTGTCGGCATAGATCCCGTGACTCGGAACCTCCATTCCATCGCCCGTGACACGACCTCCTTCATTGTTTGCGTGTGGAATCGTCCAGTGGATATGTAATAGAAACGGACCATCATGGTGGCACCGAATAAAGTTCAGCGCGGCTTTTGTCATGAAATCGTGCGAGTAACTTACACGCCTGGATGAGACTCGGCCACGACCTGCGGGGGACGGATCAATGACATTTCCTGGCAGCGTCACCTGTCTGTCGTTTTCCCACAGAAAGGTCGGATAGAAATTGTGCGCGTTGCCCTGGTTCATGTATCCAAACCAGTAGTCGAACCCATTGAAATTGGGATGACCGGGATTTTCAATTTCAGCAGGACGGCCTACGTGTCCAAGTGCCCATTTGCCTACACCGCCTGTGGTATATCCGGATCCATGAAGCAGCTTTGCCACGGTTGGTTCCGTCGAGTTCAGGCTCCGTGGTCGGTTGCCTGTTAATCCTGTATGTCCGACATGCTGACCTGTCCACAGAACGAGACGCGAGGGGCGACAGACTGTGTGACCCGCATAATGGTCCGTGAGTTTCATCCCCTCGGCTGCCAGACGATTGATATTTGGTGTCTGAATCACCTTTTGTCCAAAGCAGCCCAGATCGCCGTACCCGAGGTCATCAACCATAATGTAGATGATGTTTGGGCGGGCGCCATTTCTGATTGGTTGTTCGTGACTCTGTGCCGACTGTAGAAAAGCCAGATGCGCCAGAAACAAATATACAGGAACGCGAAGAACAGACATGCTTCGGATCTCGATCAGGTTTGCGATGTATCGTTCAAGGGGTTGTTGACCCCGTATGAATTCACCGCCTGGCACAGTGGCCTGCTCTGGTGAGTATTCAGGTGCCGCTACAGAGACAGGAAACCATCGTACGCGACGCACGGCCAAATCGCAGCAATTCTCACGGCTCATCAGTAAATAAGTCTGCGTTACAGTGAATCGTTGCAGTCGTTCTGTTCTCGCGCCGAATGTTGCGCAGCTGGCGGTTCCGGAAATCCGACGGAACGTGAGTGTTGAGGAGGGGTGCTGAATTGAGCCGATACTTCGTCCGGAGGAATTCCGGACGGTGAGTGGTGCTTCGCCGTTGAGAATCAAAAGCCACGTGCTCACGCCACGAAATACGGTTACATGGTTCACATCTCTCGAATGGGTCAGCGTATGCCGAAAGGCCATCGTTCCTCTGCAACCCGGTGTGTGCAGCGGGTTTGTATCTGGCAGAGTAACCCCCTGCCCCATCGAGCCCAAGGACCATTGTTCCGTATTGCCTGATTCTGCGGCGTTGATTTGATTCGGCAATGCGTGATGCAGCCAAACAGCAACGTCTTGTTTGAGTCATCGTCCAGTCTTCAAAAACAGCGAGGTTTGTTTCTTGAGTCGTTGCCTGTTCGGCAAGCGGCTGCAAGATTCGACGACATGGTCACCTGGTCATAGAGACTTCTTGCAGCCGAAGGTGACCGAGTGGCTGAGATGCCACAGCAATCCCGATTCACAGAGCATCCATCATGGTCGCACGCCAGAATTCGGTTTTCTCGACCTGTCCTCAGTCGAAGAATGAAATTCCGCAGGACTATCTCAATCGTGTTAGAACGGTTGCTCAGTGGAGTGAACGTTTTGGCTGTCGTGGCATTCTTGTGTACGCTGATAACGGCATTGTCGATCCGTGGTTGGTGACGCAGGAGATTCTTCAGCACACGACGGAATTGTGTCCGCTGGTTTCCGTGCAGCCGGTGTACATGCACCCATATACGGTTGCCAAGATGGTTGCCTCACTGGGTCATCTGTATAACCGGCAGATTTATCTCAACATGATTGCCGGTGGTTTCCGAAATGATCTTATCGCACTGAATGATAATACACTCCATGACGATCGTTACCTGCGATTGACAGAATATACAGAGATCATTCGCCAGCTGCTGAGCTCAGATCGCAGTGTCACATTCGAAGGCAGGTACTACAACGTCCACAATCTGAAAATGACGCCGCCATTATCTGCTGAGTTGTTTCCGGGGATCATGATGTCAGGGTCTTCCCCGGCGGGTGCGGTGGCTGCGGCGGAAGTCGGGGCAATCGCGGTGAAGTATCCGGAGCGCGTGGGGGACGAGCCAATGATCGAACCGGAATTGGCTGGACCGTCCGGGGTTCGTATCGGCATCATTACTCGGAATACAACTGCAGAAGCCTGGCAGGTTGCTCACGAACGGTTTCCCGCAGACCGCAGGGGACAGATGCTGCATCGTCTGGCGATGCAGGTCAGTGATTCCTGCTGGCACCAGCAGCTTTCAAAAATGGCGAATGAATCAGCGGCCAAAGATAATCCAAACTGGCTGGGTCCGTTCGAAAATTATCGTACGTTCTGCCCCTATCTCGTCGGCAGTTATGAACGAGTGGCCCAGGAGCTGCGACGCTACATCGACATCGGTCACGACACGTTTATCCTGGACATTCCGTCATCTGAAAACGAACTGATGCACATCAACATTGCATTCCGACAAGCCACGCAGTTGCTTGCTGCAACAGTGTCCGCCAGCTGCTGATCGCCGATACTTCGTCTTCTTTTCGTAGTTTTTTTTTCACTGAAAAACGTCACGGGTGTGCGCGTTCAGAACAAAAAGCTGACACAGTTCAGCATGGAGTCCGTTTGACACCCAATACGAGATACGAGCGTGACTTCAGTTGCACTGTCGCAATGACTTGTGGAATTTTAGTCGAAGCACACGGGGTCTCGGGGGCCAGTACGATATCACTGTGAATGTACATGCCTGGCAACCGGTATAGCCTATACAACGATGCTGATGAGCCGCTCCTGAATTAACGTTTCGGCTTCTGACATGATTCGCTGGATCAGTTCGTCGCAGGTCGGAATGTCGTTGATCAGGCCAGCCACCATGCCGCAGGACCAGACGCCCGCATCCAGATCTCCGTTCTGCATGATCTTCGGATAAACACCAGCAACCTCGTCCATGATGTGTTGAATTTTCAGGTTGGCACCAAGATCGCGTTCTTTGTCGAGAAGCCGCTCTACTGCAGCATTGTTCAATACCCGTTCTGTGTTGCGCAGTGGTCGCATCACCAGACGAGTGTCGAGCTCTGTCGCAGCCAGAATCGCCTGTTTCACGTTGTCATGTACAGGCGCTTCCTGTGTGGCAATAAAGCGAGTCCCCATATTTATTCCTTCAGCGCCCATCGCCAGCGACGCCACCAGAGAGCGGGCGTCTGCCATGCCTCCGGATGCGACAAACGGAATGTCCAGTTCGTCGGCCGCCCGGGGCAGCAGGATCATATTCGGGATGTCGTCTTCGCCCGGATGGCCTCCGCACTCGAACCCGTCAACGGAGATCACATCGCAGCCAATGGTCTGTGCTTTCAGCGAATGCCGCACAGACGTGCACTTGTGAATGATCTTACAGCCGGCAGCCTTTAGCCTGGGAAGATGTTCCTGTGGATTCCGGCCCGCAGTTTCGACGATCCTGACTCCCCCGTCGATGATTGCGTCGATATAGCCCGGGTAATCCGGTGCGGTAACGGTCGGCAGAAATGTGAGGTTCACCCCAAACGGCTTGTCAGTCATCTCATGACAGCGGGCAATTTCTGCCGTCAGGTCCCGTGGTGTCTTCTGAGTAAGACCTGTAATGATTCCCAGGCCACCGGCGTTCGAGACAGCAGCAGCCAGTTCTGCGAATCCCACGTAATGCATCCCTCCCTGAATGATTGGGTGTTGAATGCCAAACAGCTCTGTGATGGCAGTTTTCATGGCGGGCTCTCTTCGGTCTACAATGTCGACATCAGAGGAATGCAGTTGTGAGCTTAGGACAGGGTGGTGTGCGATAAAATAGTTTTGGCCGTTCCCGTGTCGACAGCTGCCTCAGTAGACTGTGTTTTTCTCACATTCGATATTCGGTGGATTTATGACAGACGATCATCCCATTTCAAACGGCAACAAGTTGGAGCCGTCTTCCGGTTTGCCGGACCTGATTGCAAACGATCCCCGGCCCTATACAGGAATTCGCCGCTGGGGAATTGCAGCCATCATCATCTTCGCGACAGCAATCGGAAATCTTGCAGGTTTGCAATGGGCAGGTGACAACCTCTCCCGTCGGTCGTTGGGGACAGTGATTCCGTGGGCGTTTGGTTCTTTGTTGATGCTGTTGTGGTGGACGTTCCTTTCCGGTGTTTCCTGGAAGGCTCGATTCAAGGGGCTGGGGGTTGCTGTATTTGGCCTGTTGTCGTTTGTTGGTGTGTTCCGCTGGGAAGGACAATCCGGCAATTTTGTGCCGCATTTCGGATTTCGGTTTTTTCCGACCGCCGAAGAACACGCAGTGGAGTATTTCAAGTCGGAATCCCACGTGTCAGAGTCCTTCGCAGCTCCTGGTCAAGTTGAAATCACACCGGATGACTGGCCAAGATTCGGAGGAATCCACGAAGATCACATCGTGAGAAATGTCACGATTCGGCGCGACTGGGATGAAAAACCTCCGGTTGCATTGTGGCGACACCCAATTGGTCCGGGATGGTCGTCGTTTGCCATTGTGGGGGAATTGGTGTTTACACAGGAACAGCGAGGCCAGGATGAAGCGGTCGTTTGCTATGACGCCACGACCGGAAAACAAATCTGGCAGCACACGGACCGCGCCCGATTCTCGGACCCCGCCAGTGGACCAGGGCCTCGTGCAACTCCCACGATTCATGCTTCGCATCTGTATGCGCTCGGGGCAACCGGAATTTTGAATTGTCTGGACCCGGTCACGGGTGACCGTCACTGGACCAGGAACATCATCGAAGACGCAGGCACTCGGCTCATTGAATGGGGAATGGCCGGATCACCTCTGATTTATGAAGACATTGTCATTGTCAATCCTGGCGGAAAGACCGGAGCCGTGATTGCCTATGATCGTCTAACAGGAAAACAACGCTGGGCCGGCGCGGGGGACCGAGCAACCTATGCATCACCACAGATTGCGGAGCTGGACGGTGTGCCACAAATTCTCATCTACTGTTCTACCGGGTTGTGGGCACATGCCGCAGACTCAGGAAAAAAACTGTGGTCATTTCCATGGACAAATATGACTAAGCTGAATATCGCCCAGCCGATCGTACTACCGGACAAAAGTGTGTTTATCAGCAGTGGGTACGGAGGCGGGAGTGCGCTGCTCAATGTGACCCGGAGTGGCGACCGCTGGCAGGTCGAACCGCAGTGGACGAGGCCGGACCGATTTCAATTGAAATTCAACGGAGGCATTTATCGAGACGGTTATGTGTATGGACTTGATGACGGAATTCTGTCCTGTTTCGACCTGTCGATCGGTCAAAAAACTTGGAAGCGCGGGCGCTACAGATTTGGCCAGATCGTTATGGTGGGTGATGACCTCGTGGTATTAGCAGAGTCCGGCAGAGTTGCGCTGGTGGAAGTCACGCCGGAAACAGTGGCAGAGGTATCCAGCTTTCAGGCGATTGAAGGTAAAACGTGGAATCATCCGGTAGTCAACCGTGGGCGATTGTACGTTCGCAATGGCGAAGAAGCAGCCTGTTATGATCTGAGTCTGTAGATGAGACCCGCAGAGAACGCAGGAATCAATGAGTCAATTTCTGAAACCGATCCCAGGCGTCATCCCACGCAGTTGTATCGCCGGGGATGAATTCTTCTATGGTTTCAGAACGCCGAACGACCTCCCGAACGTCTGCCAATGTTGTTAAATCTCCTGCGGCGCGCGCCTGGATCAGCACATTACCCAGTGCGGTTGCTTCCACCGGTCCGGTGACTACCGGTCGGCCACAGGAATCGGCTGTGAATTGATTCAGCAATCGGTTTTGAGTTCCGCCACCCACGATATGAATCACGGTTACCGGGATGTCCGTCAGTTCTTCGAGCCAGCCAAGGACCATCCGGTATTTGAGTGCCAGACTCTCCAGTGAACATCGCACGAACTGCCCTTCTGTTTCCGGCACTGGTTGTTCCGTTCGGAGACACTCATCTGCAATAGCGGTGGTCATATCTGAGGGATCCAGAAATTCGGGTCGATCAGGATCAACAAGTGATCGGAATGACGGTGCGTCGGCCGCCAGCTGCGCCAGTTCACCATAGTCGTAATCACGTCCACGTTGTGCAAACGCCAGACGACATCGTTGCACGAGCCACAGACCCATGATGTTCTTAAGCAGTCGCCAGGTTCCGTCCACTCCGCCCTCATTCGTAACATTGCGTTCCAGTGCCTTTGGGCTGAGAATCGCGTTCTGTGTCTCGACTCCCATCAGTGACCAGGTGCCACTGCTGATATAGGCCCAGTTGGCGTGGCCTGTCTGTGTCGTTGGAATCGCGGCCACCGCGGCGCCCGTATCGTGTGTTGCAGGAGCGATCACATTGAGTTTTCCGAGTCCCGTGGCGTCCGCAACTTCGGTGCGGAGTACTCCGAGATTGGTGCCTGGCAGTACCACTTCAGGAAATATTTCTGTGGGTATCTCAAAGCGACGTAACATGTCGACCGCCCAGTTGCGAGACTCGGCGTTCAGCATTTGGCTCGTTGTCGCGTTGGTGAATTCGACCACTCGGCTTCCGCTCAGGCACCAGTGAAAGTAGTCCGGCACCATTAAAAATTTTCGGGCCTGCGCGACGAGTTCCGGGTCTCGTTCACACATTGCCAGGAGCTGATACAACGAATTGAGATTCATGAACTGCAATCCGGTGGTCGCAAAGATTTCGGCCCGGGAAACCCGACTGAACGCTTTCTGCATCATGCCGTCTGTGCGTGCGTCGCGGTAATGCCACGGCTGGCCAAGCAGTTCATCGTTGCGATTTAGCAATACGAAGTCGACACCCCACGTATCGACACCGACCGAGATGGCTGTTCCATTCAGCTGAGACGCGGCCTTGCTGAGGCCATTCTGAATTTGCGACCAAAGCCCTGTGAGGTTCCATCGCAGTGTCCCGCCGAGATTCACGGGTCCGTTTGGGAATCGATGATGCTGCTGGAGCGACACGGTCGCTCCGTCGAAGCTGCCGGACATCACTCGACCGCTTTCAGCTCCCAGATCGACCGCCAAGTATACTTTGTCGACCATGATTTTTCCCACCGGTTAATGAATATTGCATCGCAGATTTTAGCCGTCCGGCAGGGCATCGCCACGCTATTCGGATTCGGAGTCTGTTTCGCTGAAGAACGGTGTTTGTGGTGATGAGTCCGGCAGGATGACAGGAATCTGCCGTCCCGTACGGGTGTCGTTGGCACGCAAAGTGATCCGTACCGCTAACGACTTATCGGATTAAAATGAAGGAATCCAATATGGACTCAGTCTTGTCTGCTACTGTGAAGCAACCGTTTTTTCGGAATATGGTCAGAAACCGAATCCACTGAGCTCCATTACTGTGACAGCTCCATTGTATGTGCCGTGAATGACGATGGCAGCAACGATCCACCCGGCGCCATCGGTCAGTGCCGGGGCCCGCCGTTGTTGTTGAAATTGCTGCCAGATCTTCCACGCGCCGATTCCGGAAATTGTCGAACAGCCGGAATGCAGCAGCACACAAACAGTCCATCGCCATTCTGCGAGTCCAGGAGGCGGATTCGGTACATAAATGTTCAAATAGAGAACGTTCTCTACTGCAGAAAATGCAGCTCCGGACGCCAAAGCGCACAACAGAATCTGTACGCCATTGCGGTACAACCACGGTCGCTTTTCGACTACCCAAAGTGTCAGGGCAATTTTCATGATTTCTTCTGTTGTTGGTCCAACTACTGTAATCGCAATGAGCGCACTGACGAAAATCGTTTGAGCTGCGAATGTGGCGACCACGGCAAATACGCCACTGGTAAGAACAACCACGAGTGTCGTCAGCCAGCTGTACAGTCCTGACGACGCGTCAACTTTCTTCATGTACCAGCGATACCAGGTCACGCCATCCGGCGGCGTTTCCCCGGCCAGTGCCGGGGACAGCCCGGGTTCATCCCAAACGGACTGATCTTCCGAGACATGATTTGTCAAAGGCTGTGCCGTCCCGGAGTTGTGTGCGGCCTGTGGATGCAGCATGTCTTCCATCCACGGCTCCGCGAACACAGAAGCGTCTTTGTCTGACTTCTTTTGATGTGATTCAGCAAGTGGTTGACGCAATGGCGACCTGGCCAGGCCGTCGCCGTCTTCGTTATCCCTCCCGCTGCTCAATTCATCCTCAGGCTGCATCATACGGCAGAACTTGTGTGGTAAGCGGTCGCTGTGGCAATCACTGCGGCCATTGGGGCCGTTCCGATCCTGCTCACCATGGTTGAGCCTCCAACATCAGCTGATTCGACCCGGACGTTACACATCGCATTAAAACCCTGATCGATTGCGGTCTGCCTGAGGCGAGCAACGGCCTCTCGCTTGGCACGCGTTTGCAGAGTTTGAAATGACCGAACCTCACCACCAAACAGGTTGCGCCATTTTGCGAACCAGCTCTTAAGATAATCACTGGCGATGACGACTTCGGCCACAACGAGTGACGGCGCAGGCTCCACGTGCTTCGCCATGGGGAATGACTTGATCTGAGTAATCAGAAATCCTTCGTGGGCCGCATCATATGCGTCCAGCCGCCGAAAATGTTGTTTCTCCACAGTCCGTCCGATGATGAGTCCAAAGACGACGAACGGTGCTAAGAAAAGGAGAAGATTAACAATCGCACCGATCATGATGTTTCCGTCTCAGGAGCCTTGCCAGGTTTTTCTTTGTGTCTGACTTCATGAATTTGCTCAAGGCTGACGGCTGTGCCGTAGGCATACAGCTCTGCGGCACCAGCGGTGACGGCACTCGTCGTGAATCGCACATTAACGACAGCATTGGCACCCAGCTGCTGTGCCTGAATCAGCATGCGTTGCATGGCTTCACGGCGTGACTCTGTCAGCAGTTCGGTATAGCCCTTCAATTCACCACCGACCAGATTTTTGAAGCTGGCAGCAATATCGCGGCCAGCGTGCTTGGCCCTTACGGTATTTCCCTGCACCAGCCCGCGAATGGCAACGATGTCATACCCGGCCACGGTTTCAGTATTGGTAACAATCATGGCGAACTGCATGCTCCTCAGACTCAGTACACGAATGATTTAGCTGCAACGATACCGCACACAGACAACCTTGTGAATCGTTTGACACGAGCGGGCAATCCTGACGGAACGATTTAGTGCACCGGCAAAAATCTTCTCTCAGGATTCGCTCGCACCTTGCACGCGGTTGCAAGTAACTGCGGTGAATCGAATGTTTTCGCTGTTATGTCGCGAAGGTCGGCGGCAAATTCCGGCCAGTCATGACTCGCTTGTCCAGGCTGACTCAGTCCCTCCGAATTCGGATTCGGCGGTATTCCATTTGCCCACGGTCACCTTCCAGGCCAATCGGGCCGGATTCCGGAAGTTTGAATTTGGTTTCCAGGACTTCTCCGTTACAGGTGCAGTGAGCGACGTTGTCGTCGACCACAACCACCAGTTTGTTCCAGTCCTGTTGCCGATACTTTTTCAGTTCAGTGTAGGGTCCAGCCAGTACGTAGTCTCGACACTGCAGCTGCGGCCTGCGGATGAAGACTCCGCTGTCTGCATTGGGTGTCGCCCGGAATTCCAGCTTTAATGTGAAGTCACCCCGGAATTCTTCTTTCGTCCACAATTGCTGGAAACGCCGACCTTCAGCAGGCGTCGTGACGATCAACCGCCCGTTCAATGCCACATAACGGCCATCCGGTGTAGAAGTGGAGCTGAAATACTGAGGTTTATTTTCTTTTGGACGAAAGCCCCAGCCTGTCAAGTCCCTGCCATTGAACAAACTGCGGAATCCGGGTTCGATGCGAAAATCATCAGGTTTCGTTTCCAGGTAGCCCAGCGTGGCGAAGATTGGAATCAGCGCTTTGGCCCACTTGGCATAACCAACCTGGTTTGGATGTAACAAATCAGGGAATTCGGTTTTTTTCGCATCGCCCTGCTCGTTGGCAAACAGTGTCCACGTATCCAGAACGGTGATTTGACCATCGCCTCTTACAGCTGTTTCCATCAATTCGTTCAATTTTTGAATCGCGGCGGCTGGACGTTTCATTTCGGCTGACGACGGGAACACACGGCATAGCACAATCGGCATTGTTGCATTGTGCTTCTTCAATGCCGCAATGATCAACTCGACGTTGCCTGAGATGGTCTCAGGAGACGCACCTTCTTCGAGGTCATTGGTTCCCATCAGTATCACAACCGTACTGGGATTCAGTGACAGGACATCCTGTTTCAGGCGTATCAGCATGCCGCGCGTCGTATCGCCGCTGATCCCTCGATTCGCAGCATTGAGTCCCGGGAAATGGTCTTTGAAGCCAGGGCCCCATCCCTGAGTGATCGAGTCACCGAGAAAGACGACGGACCCCTGTTTTTTTGGGGCTTCTTTGGCGAACTCAGCGCGGCGACTCTTCCACAATCTCTGGAACCAGTCATAGCGGCGAATCGGGCCGGCTCCTGGAAGGCCGTCATCCGATTGGGGAAGCGCAAAGGACCGTGGACTGTCATCAGCATGAACAAATTCATCCGTGAACGGAATGAACCACACAACAACGATTAAACAAAGGCGTACAGACATCCCCAAGGCTTTCTTTATGTTCTGTGAAATCACTTCGTATGAGACTCAGCATATGAGATTTTGTTGTCGAATTCTCTGAATTCTGCCCACACCCAGCGACAATCGCTGTTAACGACGGGGTTCATTCCCTGTTCAGCTGCGTTACAGGAACCAAGCTACTTACGTTGCCGCGACTCAACTCGCCATCTGTGGGATTTCTGAGATGATTCAATCTGGTTTTCTGACTACTCTGATGCTGTTGATTCTGATCTGCCCATATGCCGCTGCGCAGGGTCCCCGACCCGATCAACTGGGGGAGTCCGGTCTGGACATCGGCGAATCGGGAATTGCCTGGTACACGACCTGGGACTGGGAGACGGCCAGGAACGAGGCCCGACGCAGCGGGCGACCAATTATGTTTGTTGCTGCTGCGACACAATGTCACGGTGTTTCAGGCGTATTCTGACCTGGTTACACGGCTACGCAGAACGGTCTGTTCGCGTCCAAAGACTTCATTTCCGCCACTCGTGAATTTGTCTGTGTCCGCATTGATTCCTATGAAAGTGAAATGCACCAGGAATTTGTTCGTACCTTTCTGGATGGACGCTTCGAAAACAGTGCGTTCTGTCTGTTGGCGCCGAATGGTCAGGACTGGCTGAGTCGGGGAGGCCGTGGTCCGGAAATGGTGCTTGGTTACAACTCGGCAGCGAACGAACTGGCTGCTGTTGCCGCAGGCTATCCGGCCAAAGCCGATCTGAAGCGGGCCATGGTCCCTGACTTCCACAGTGTGCGTCAGGCCTTGAATGTTGCGTCAGCTGATCAGCGCGTCCTCGTCCTGACAAATGGTTCAACGGAACAGTTGAGACCATTAATAGAGTCCCTCTGAATCATCTCGAATGATCCTC
Source organism: Fuerstiella sp. (assembly GCA_022447185.1). GTDB lineage: Bacteria > Planctomycetota > Planctomycetia > Planctomycetales > Planctomycetaceae > S139-18. The sequence continues at coordinate 13,942 of JAKVAY010000072.1, forward strand.
AAATCATCGGATGGTTTCACTTTGACATCGAAGATGACATCAAATGGCGAGAGAAAGTTGATGGAACCAGGAGCCAATCGGGAATCGTGGTGATCAGAGCCGGCGAATTCGGCATGACGGGTGCAGTGATGGAACAACGGCCTCTTGATGCCGCTGCGGGCACGATTAAAAAGACGTTGCTTGCTGCCAACGCTAAGTTTGCTCGAACAACGAGAAAAAGGTGTACTCAAGCCATGTCTGGAAAGGCACACAGCTGGGAATCTATTTTGAGGCAGTAGTGCTACACGGTGAGGACCGTGATGGCGACGGAGAAATCGACCATCGTCGGGGTCGCCGCCGTTGAATCCACAAATCAAGCTCGGCTATTTAGTCCACATTACGCAGAAAGCAGACCGGGCCAGGACGTGGCCAAATGCCGGAACAGCGGGTGCAGCCGGCACTTCACTGCCCCGACAAAACCAGAATCTCAGAAATCGTCACAATAGTTCATTGACACGAATCGACTATCACCGACACTTGTGAGACTGAGTCTCAGTTGCGGCAGGAAATCGTAGCAGGTAAGTTTCAGATGTTACTCGAAGAGCAATCCTCGAACACAGTTGTCTGCCACTGTCTTGGCATCACCGAGCGGGAAATCCGTGCGGCCGCTGCCTTCGGCGGCTGTCAGACAATTGCAGATGTGAAAGTCATGACGGCAGCCGGCAGCGGCTGTACTTCATGTCACTGCCGCATCATTGCTCTTCTCCAGAAAGCACGTGCCGAGACGGCATCCATGAATTCCGGTGTTGCATCCGGAAGCGCCTGTTGAGTCCTTGTGGCAGATTTGTGACGCTGGCATCTCGGTCGTTGCCATACACACGTTTGGGCAACGAACCAACTGTCGGACGCCTCGGTTGCTGAACTGAACGAAAAACTATTCCTCCCAAATGATACGGACAGAGCAACAACCGGCGTTATGCACCCGCAGGTTCTTCACCAACCTGACTTGCCAGGTACAATTCTGAGCCGATGGTTTCGATCTGGTGCAGCTGTGTCTCTAGCCAGTCGACACTCTCTTCCGATTCCACAACGATCCGCTCCATAATCTCCTTGCTGCCAGCGTCCCCGACTTCAGTCGCCAGCTGTACACCTCCGTTGTAAGTCTTAACGGCGTTCAGCTCGAGCAGCAGATCATTTTCCAGCTGTTCTTTGACGTTCGAACCAACACGGATGACGTCGTATCGTGCGATCTCAGGAACGCCTTCGAGAAACAGAATGCGGTCAATCAAATACTCTGCGTGTTTCATCTCTTCGATGGATTCCGCATAGTGGTGAGTCGCCAGTTTGTGGAAGCCCCAGTCCTTGCACATCTTGGACTGTACGAAGTACTGATTGATCGCAGTCAGCTCAATGGTCAATCCCGCGTTAAGTGCTTCAATGACCTTGTCGTTGCCCTTCATAGTATCCCTTTGAATCCTGTAATGATTTCCATCGCGAACAACTGCATTGTACAGTGTTTGCTGCGTTCCGATGACTGATCTGAATCGGTGATCTGACCAAACCACGCGATTGATATCCCGTCTCTTGCTCCTCCTGCGACAGAATCGCAATTCCTTCTGCTGTGGTGTAGTTCGAGCATTCGACGATTACGCGAAATGGAATACTCAGCCCTGAGTTCCGATCTGTGCTACGAGCAGCACAATGCCGATGATTCCGAAGCATACGATGAAGGAAATGATGAAGCCAACAGCATCAACAATTCGGGGGCGTTGAAATTCCAGATCCGTTCCGGGAAACAGTTTCCTGTGATCAAACCGTGATGGTTCCGCGTAACTCTTCTGTATCTCTGCGCGGTCAAGTTCAGGATTCGAATTCGCGGGTGTTTTCATTTTCACATAATAACGATCCAGTCCCTCCCGGCTGTTTCGCGGGGTGATAAGACTGAACATGACCATGACCAAAAACGGCATAACAATCTTCGGAACCAGCTCCAAAGCGCTTAGAGTCGATGAGGACAGGCTGCCCAGATCGAGTCCGAATGGCCGGTACAACAGCAGGTTCAGTTTCAGGTTGCCCTGTCCTCGGAAGTCTGTACCCGCGGGATATTTCAAAATTTCGCGGCGCGTGAATTCATCAAGGTCCTCGGTTTTTACGACTTGTGGCTGGATGGTCGGATTCGACGGAACGATTTTGTCCCAATAGATGCTGGTACTCTTCGTGATCTTCTCAGTGGTCGTGCGTGTTACTTCGGCTTGGAGTTCCTGCATGCCGTTGTCACCAGGCACCAGAATGCGGTCTGCCGATATTTGCAGTGGCTTCGACTCTTCGTGAGCTGTCACCGCCTCACCAGTAAGTCCCTCTTTGTCTTTTTTCCATTGAGCTTCGGCCGCGCTCAGCATTTGTCGCAGCATTGATTTTGAAACGAGTTCCTGAGAGATCGTTCGTACGTGTGGAGTACGGGTCATCAGGTCCTGATGATCACGCAAACCACTGAAAACCATCGGCCCGAAGTACGGTACGATAAAGAAGAACAGTAAACAGTAAGTAACAGTAATCCAGGCGGCCCGACTGGTAGCCCGTCGCCAGTACATGCCGACCCAAAACGGAGCGGCGAAGACCAGCGGAAACCAGAACGTCAATTTCAACTGGCCAAGCATGTCGTAGAGCTTCAGGGAAAAAATGACGGAGCCGGCGACGACGATCACGCCGGTGAGCCGACCTGCCCAAAGGCACTGACGTTCGTCAGCGTGCGGATTAACGAACGGCACGTACAGATTACGAACGATCAGACCGGCGCCGACAATCATATACGCATCAACGCTGCTCATCAGTGCCGCTACCAAACACGCCAGCATCAGGCCGCGAAAGCCCGGCCCGAGCAACTGCATCGAGGCGTAGCCCCATGTCCTGTCCGGATCGTTGATTAATTCGGGCACGTCCGCATACAACGTGGCGGCAATCAGTGCTGTCAACACCCAGCCTACTGTACAGAATCGCTTCAGAAAATTTCCGATAACCAAACCAACCCGGGCATCGAATTCGGACTTTGCGGAACCACCTCCTGTGGCAATGAAGTGTGGCTGCACCACGATGCCCGTTAGATTCGCCAGCACGATGGCGATCAGGTAGTACAGCGAGAACTCAGCCGCACTGGAACTGATAACATCAAAGAACGATTCGGGTAACTGATCGTGCATAACCTGGAAACCGCTGTTTCCTTCAGGGTTCAAGTCTGTATTTTCGGCTAGTCGGTTCAGGCCAATGGGAACCAGCATCACCGACAGACCGATGATGCAGAGTCCCTGGATCAAGTCGGTGAAATACGCAGCGGCCAGCCCTCCGGCCATCCCGTAGACCACTACCACTACGGCAACCACGGGAATCAGTACATACTGCAACTCAACGTGTTTACCGAACAGAGCGACAGTGTCACCGATCATAGGCTCAGCTGTCTTGGCGAGAGCCGAGAAGAACATCGATCCGTAGATCATGAAGAACATCACGCCGAAAACACTGTAAGCTGCCCCGAGCCCGCGTGATTCGTATCGTTCGACGTACCAGTCACCCAGTGTCAGGTGACGCATCCGTCGATACCAAACGCCTGTGATCCAGTAGAACGGTGTGACGAACAGCCAGAACATCACGCTCCACATGCCACTCATGCCACCGATGAACGTTGAACGGCCTGTGTTGATTGGATCGCTCGATCCGGTGCCCGCACCAAACGCCGCAAACGTTTGCAGCAGTTTGCCGAACGAGCGGCCGCCCATGAAGAAATCCTCCTGGCCCTTCACGCGGCTCATTGCCCAGATACCAATGCCTGCCATTCCGACGAAATAAACAGCAATCACCAGATAATCGATCGTGTCCATGTTTTAGCAGCCCGTCTGAGTACATTGACAACGGCGGTCAGGAAATTGGCGAAATCTTCGTCAACGAGTCGAACAACGTCACCGCTTAACCACACAGTATCGGAAATTGTGATCCGTATTTCACATCTTCCGGGACCTGTCTGTGGCAGCAATAGTCCGAAGACCCGTGTGCGCCAGCTCCACGGCACGATATCAGATGCGACCTTATTCTTTTACCTGTCGGCTGCTCGTCTTCCCGTGAATCACACTGGGCGCTTGTCCTGGCTGAACGCACCACCAACGTCAGCTGCGTGCTGAGGGCCCCTTGCACAGTTGCTGCCGGACAGCTTTCACGGCATTCATTGTCAGTGAGATGAGTTTAGGATTCAGTGGCAGTGGCTGTGACGACAGATTCGCGATGACAAGTGCATTTGTGCGATCGACAAACACATTTTGTCCGTGAATTCCGAGTCCAAACAGTAACGGAGACTCGCCGTCCAACACATACCACTGGGACCGATAATGGATCGGCAGACCGGGATAGTAAGCAGCGAACGATCCCTGGGCCCATGCCAGGGAACTCCCACCACTGTAAAGGTCGCTGATCCAGCCGGCGGGTAGTATCTGCCGTCCATTTCTCTGACCGTTCTGACTGAGCAGCTGACCCAGCCGAGCCAGATCCCGGACAGTCGCACACATTCCACCTGCGGCACGAGGTGCACCCAGCCGATCCACGGTAATGTAAGCACTGCGTTCTGCTCCCATTGGTTTCCAGAGAAACTCGCTGACCAGATCGCAGTATCGCCGACCGGCAGCACGCTCGATGATCCACGCCAGGAGGTCTGTGTTCGGTGACACATAGTGAAACCTCTGACCATGTTGTCCGTCATTTTCCTTCAGCAACTGATAAAATGAACGAAGGTCTGTTGGCGTCGTTCCCTCTTCAGGCGGGTTCCAGTTCGTTGCTCTCCGGTATTCGATCAGAGGTCCCGAATCCGCGAGATAGTCTTCATCGAACTGAATTCCGGCTCTCATATCGAGAAGATTCCGCAGCGTTGATCCTTCATAGGCAGTGTCTGACAGCTCAGGCACGTAATCGGTCACCAGACCATCGATATTAATTGTGCCCATCGTGTCCAGGATGCCGGCCAGCAGGCCCAGCACGGACTTGGACACTGACATCAGGATGTGTGGTGTATGACGTGTGAGGCCGTTGTTATAGGCTTCATGGATCAGTCGGCCTTCATGCAGAATCACCAACCCATCGCAATGAGTTTGATTCAGGAAATCAGACCACGAAAGCTCCTTACCGTTGGTGCCAGGTACTCGGCATTCCGCCAATTCTGTGTGACGGGATTCCAGTTCCCAGACATCTTCCGGATCGTTGGCGATTTCCGCTGACGGAACAATTTCCCGGACATGATGAAAGGCCCACACGTTGAATGGCGGTGTGCGCCAGTTGGCAAGTGAGACCTGCGCATTGTGTTTGGCAGGAAATCTATCCATCATTTGGACCATGCTGTTTGTCCACGCTTAACTGCGTACGTGCTGGAGAAAATTCGACACCAACAACAGCATAGAAACCCTGGATGTCTGCGGCGACTTCAGCCGCATTTTGATTAATTGTTCTAGGGTGCAGAAACACCCAGCTCCACGGTCTGGATGTTTTGGGCTGATTGTGCATCGGCCACGTCGCTGTGACAGTCAGCCTTGCCGTCATCGGCTCCGACCTGACGGCGTGTCTTGCTGGCAAGGCGATGGATTTCTTCCGGGGACAGGATACCTCTTTTTTTCAGAATCTCCTGCTGTTCAGGTGTGAGCGCTTCGGACACTTTCGCCTTATCCCACTGATACTGTTCGTCTTTGCCGCTTGTGAATTCCACGATCTCCCGACTGATGCGGACACTGCACCAGTCGTGGCCGCACATGGCACAGAAGTCCGTGTCCACATCGAGGTCTTCGTCGTGGTACGCTCGCGCCGTGTCCGGATCAAAGCTGAGCTCAAAGTGTTTTTCCCAGTTCAAGGCGGCCCTGGCACGCGTCAGTTCATCGTCCTGATCGCGTGCTCCTGGAATTCCGAGGGCCACATCCGCCGAATGCGCGGCAATCCTGTATGCAACGCAGCCCTGCTTAACATCGTCTTTCTTGGGAAGTCCTAGGTGTTCCTTGGGTGTGACATAGCACAACATACTTGCACCATGCCAGGCCGCCGATGTGGCTCCGATACAACTGGTGATGTGGTCGTACCCAGGGAAAATGTCGGTAACAAGCGGACCAAGTACGTAGAAAGGGGCTCCATGGCACAGACGCCGCTGAAGTTTCATATTGAATTCGATCTGATCCAGCGGCACGTGACCTGGACCTTCGATCATCACCTGGACGCCTTTTTTCCAGGCACGTTCGGTTAGTTCCCCAAGTGTCGATAATTCGGCCAGCTGAGCCTCATCCGTTGCATCGGCCAGGCCTCCCGGACGCAGTCCATCACCGATACTGAACGTAACGTCGTACTGACGCATCACGTCGCAGATGTCTTCCCAGATTGTAAACATGGGATTTTGCCGGCCGTGATGGATCATCCATTTGGCCAGCAGTGAACCACCGCGGCTCACGATTCCGATCAGGCGTTCTTTAATCAATGACAGGTGTTCCTGCAGGACTCCGGCGTGAATCGTAAAATAGTCGACTCCCTGCCGAGCCTGATGCTCGAGCGCTTCAAGTATGATTTCGCGATCCAGGTCTTCAACCTTGCGATCGATGATCATTGAATATACGGGTACTGTGCCGATGGGTACTGTGCTGTTCTGAATGATGGCATCACGGCAGGCGTCCAGATCTCCTCCTGTGGACAGATCCATCACGGTGTCCGCACCCCAGCGCTCGGACCATCGGAGTTTTTCGATTTCCGCTTCCATGCCGGATGACACAGGCGAGGCGCCCAGATTGGCATTAACTTTGGTGCGCGACGCTCGTCCAATCGCCATTGGATCCAGTTCGTATTTCAAGTGCTGCACATTGGCCGGAATGACCATCCGTCCGGCTGCGATTTCATCTCTGACCTGTTCCGCAGTGAGATGATTTTCACGTTCGGCCACACGTATCATTGCCGGAGTAATCAGTCCTCGTCGAGCCGACTCTAGTTGTGTGATCGGCACAAATCCGGCTGGCGGCTGCCAGGCGACTGCCTGTTCATAGTCGTCTTCGAATCCAGGGCGCAGGCTCCAGTCATCCGGCATATAATCCCATGCGGTCTGTTGTGACGGAGCCGGCATGCCGGGTGTATCAGGTGACGAATACGTGTACGCTCCGTCGCGCCCGGACTTGATGTTGGCGGCTCGGGAAAAACTACCGGGCGTTGTTCCCGCGTGACTGCTGCTGGGATCATCGGCTTCGATCGTTGGGAGATACTCGGCTGCACGAGCCGCGTGATCGATTGTCATCTGTTGGATTCCTGAAATTCAATCGACTCGAAGTGAGGCCGATCATTCGGTCTGAGAAGCATTGAATCGTACTGTAGCGGACCTGAAATTCAACGCGATGATTGTAGTGCAAATCCCGGACATCGACTGGGGAGTTGCGAAGCGATTCGCTATCCTCTCGCCCCGGTTGGCAGCAAATTGTCAGCCACAAAGGACTGTAGCCGGATTTTTGGCACTTAAGGCAGGCGCTCATGACATACGATGTCTTCGGAATCGGAAATGCTTTGGTTGATATACAGGCTCAGGTCAGTGATGACCAGCTGCGTGCAGCTGGTTTTGATAAGGGCGTCATGACACTTGTCGATGACGAACAGCAGCGCCGGCTGCTTAAGTCGCTGGAGGGGCTGCCGCTGAATCGCTGTGCGGGCGGGTCGGCCGCCAACACGATCATGGGGATAGCGAATCTTGGCGGAAAGGCGGCTTACACCGGAAAAATTGCTGCGGATGAAACGGGGAAATTCTTTCTCAAGGACATGCGCAGACAGGGCGTGACCATCGAAGTTGTTCCCTCGACAGATGGTCAGACGGGCACCTGTGCAGTCATGATCACCGAGGATGCTCAGCGTACGATGCTCACCAACCTGGCGGTTTCAAGTACATTGACAGAATCGGACGTTGACGAATCGGCGATCGCTGATTCCAAATACGTTTATATCGAAGGGTATTTGCTGACAGGTGATACGACGAAGGCTGCTGCTTACAAAGCCATCGAACTGGCAAAAAAGCATAAGGTGAAACTGGCGTTTACAGCATCGGATCCGTTTCTGGTGAACATGTTGCGAGACGAAATGATTGAGCTCATTGAAGGCCCTGTCGATCTGTTTTTCTGTAATGAAGATGAAGCCAAAAGTCTGACTCAAAATGACGATCCGATGGAATGTGTCCGTGAAATTCATCGCCACGTGGACAACGTTGCATTGACGCTGGGACCCAACGGTTCGCTGCTCATGCACGAAGGAGAATTGATTCCGATTGAAGGAGTTGCTGTGAATGCAATTGACACGACTGGTGCTGGTGACCTGTTCGCGGGGGCTCTGCTGTATGGCATCACCAATGGGTTGACATGGAAGCAGTCTGGAGATCTGGCGTCGTACGCATCTGCCAGGATTGTCAGTCAACTGGGAGCGAGGATGGAGGGTGGATTCACAAAAGATGAGATCAGGGCTCTGACGTCGTAGAGCAGGAATACATTGTTGTCGGGGAAGGTGCGCAAAAGTCGCGAGAAAGGCATCTGATGACAGTATCAAACCAGCTGCCGCGGGAGGAGTATATTGAGCAGGAATACTTTTTTCGGACGTACCGGGAAAGACTGCTGGACAATATCCCCTCGCAGGAATTCCTGAAGACGGTCCAGCAGGAGTTACTCAGTACTTGCCGGCTTTCTATGGCCGTTGACATCCTCCGGACGGAAATTGTGCACAGCGGACGGATCGGCCCGGCGATGAAGAGGATGCCACATTATTTCTCCGCTTTTCAATCGTTCGTGGTTGAGCAGTCTGAAGAAGACCGGTCCCGTTTTGACCATTCCGCCGCGCTACAGATTATGGAACGAGAGGCTCGATATCGTGCTGCTGACGTGTCGTCAGCCGGGCTGTTCATGTTCCAGCTGGAATGTATTTCCCGGAATCGCCTGGGTTACCACTCCGGACTGGAAGCAATGTCGGCTGACGAGATCTACAACTCGGAATGGAAGCAATGGTTACAGTATTTGACACTGCAGCTTGGGGCGCGAGATCTGGCTGATCTCGTCTATCGAGTGTCGGAATACTATCACTTGCGCCGTGTGTCCCAGGCAACGGAAAAAGAAGTTCCCCAGGACGCCCTGGTGTTGTTCGACGAACAGACAGGCCGAATTGCACGGGCGAACATTGGACGTGATTTGGTCTACTTCTTTTCAGCGCTGCAACGACACCTCAACTATCCGCGTGTTCCGATTCCGGAGAAATCTCAGGCCGAACGGATTCACCCTGTTGTGGAAAGTCGTCTCTCGCGTCTTGAACAGCGACTTAAGCTGTTGGAATCAGAGCAGAAGGGTGGAATCGATCTGTCTCAATTTTATGGGAAGCACAGATTCATCACAGAAGGCGACGATCCACTGCCTTGAGCGGTTTGGCTGCTGGACCACTTCCGCTTCTGTGGCAGGTCGTGATAGGTAGCCGTTAAGCAGGGTCGCGACTTATCTTGTTGAAACGCATCACGCTGAGGCGAGATAGTTCAATCAGTTCCGTCCGGTTGCTGTCCAGATCACTCGTTGCTGCTGTCTTCTTCCGTTTCGGTGTCATCCGGGATTGCAGTAGATTCATCTGGCTCAACAGGTGCTTCAGAGTCGTTGGATTCTTCGCCGATCGTTGAGCTCTCCGAAGTGTCGTCTCCGTCTGCATGTTGGCTGTCCGCCTCGCCGTCTTTCGACGAGTTCTTCCGGCGATTCGTCTTTGAGCTGTCGTCTTTAGCTTTTTCCGGTGAACTCGTTGATAGAGGGGTTACCGTGTCAGGTTCACTGGGAGCATCTTTGGAGTCACTGTCTTTGGTCGTTTCCAATGCAGACACGGGCTTCGGCGGTGAAGCATCCAGGGTTTCTTTCGTCCGCCCGGCTGGAAGTTCTGACTGCTGATCCGATTTTGCAACAGCAGGAACCGTTTTGGACGCTGACGTTGCCGGCTTGGAATCAGAAATACTGTTGACAGGAATACTCTTGAGACGAGCCGCCTTTGGTTCATCCACAGCTCTGAAGGGTGGCTGCGTTTCAGCACTGCCGGCGACTTCCGCCGGCGAATGCAGTTTCATCCGATCCAGGTAAATGTTTAGGCCGTTGACCGCGTGGTACAGTGGTGAACAGCGGACTTCGGCTTTGCGATTTTTGATAAGATCCCGAGCTGTGGCGTCGACAGCTCGACGGACCCAGGTTTCCGGAAGCTCATCCTGCGGAAGAGAGAGCATCAGGAATTCGAGAATGTGTCCTGCACTTGCCATGCGCTTATTGAAGTCGTGTTTATATTCCCGGCCGCGAAAATAGTTGCTCGAAAGCATTCCGTTGCTGTTTTGCTGGATGCGCGCTGTATTGATCTGACGGCGAATCTTGTATTCCGCATCGAGCCAGACGCCTCGCAGCGGTTTGCCGGATCTAAGGTAGACGTTGCGCGCGTGAGCCAGGGCGAACATTCCATGTGTGCCCCCACACGCTGTGCCCTTCAATGGTTTTTCTGTCTGTATGGAGACCAGTCGCTCAATGCTCCAGTTTTCTCCGGCATTGTTGCGCCACGTAGCATCCGGGGACAAATAGCGACTTAATGCCCAAAGGGTCCATGTTGGTTCGTCTTTTGTGCTGATGGATTTCTGCGCGTGTTCAACCATGTCGGCGATCGTGATCGGACCATCAGGCGTCATGAACTCATGGTCCAGTGGCAACGCAGACATGGAAAGGATCGCCAGAAACTGATTGGCGTGGCCTTCGAATGCCCAGGGGCGGCTGTAAGGATGAGCTCTGCCCCCATGTGGTGTCTTTTCGAACCACGCCTCGCCTTTAAACTTCGGTCCCGCGGATACCCAGTCAAGCCCGGAGACAATCTGGCCGTTCTTTCTGATTTCAAAATTACGGCGCAGCGCCAACAGCCCATGCATGATTTGCCACGGCGTATTGATGTCCGTCGACAGCAGCCGACGACGTGTTGAATCGACAGCATCTTCAGTCAGCTGAATCAGCTGGTCCTGGTCTATCAACGGGGTCAGATTGCGTGGTCGCGAAGCCGAACGAAATGGCGACCCGACATTGATTTCCGGGAGGCTTACCAGTGGCTCCTCTACCGGCGAATTCAGTTCATTAGGTACGGGAAGATTTTCAGCCTGACAGATGGGGATACAAATTGGGAGAATCAGCAGAAACTGCCGAGTGACGCGGTCCAAATGTGGACGCATTGGGTGGCTCCGACGACTGGACGGTAAAACTGATCACAATAGTGCGACAGGAACATCTTCGACCACCTGAAGACGGGTCTTGATTCCCCCATTGCGGGGAATCAAGGTGCTGTGGAGATTTGGTACGGATTCCAATGAAAATGGCGACATAGATGGGTTTCGCCACGTTGTCCCAGCAGATTTGACCGAAACGGCAGAGACCTGACGTTTTGGCTGGTTGACTCCGGCAGCACCGCGGAATCAGTACGTTGCGGAGTTGTGCTCAACAAACGAAAGGACCCACAGAATTTTGTCAGGCTCACTGAGCGTCAGAGGAACCGTTTGCACTGACTCGGGTGCCAATCGTATCGCCACTGATTACGCGACCGATGTTGCCGACTCGCTTATAGTTGAAGACAACAATCGGAAGCCTGTGTTCCATACAGTGATGGAATGCCTGGGCATCCATGACCTGCAGATTCTGATCAAGAACTTCGCGGTAGCTGATTTCTGTGTAACGAATCGCGTGGGGGTTTCTGACAGGATCTTCAGAATAAATTCCATCGACTTTTGTGGCTTTCAGGACCACGCTGGCATCGATCTCCCGGGCTCTTAAAGCTGCCGCAGTATCCGTTGTTACAAACGGACTACCGGTACCGGCAGCCAGAATAACCACACGACCTTTTTCCAGATGCCTAATACATCGCCGTCGAATAAAGGGTTCTGCGACACCTTCCATGCGAATCGCACTCTGGACACGTGTGGGTACCCCCGCTGTTTCCAGGGCGTCTTGCAGCGCCAGCGCGTTGATGACTGTTGCCAGCATGCCCATATAGTGAGCAGTCGACGGGATTATCGTATCACTAACCTCGGCAAAGTCCTTGCCGCGCAGAATGTTTCCACCTCCACAGACAATGGCAAGTTCCACTCCCGAAGTCATTACGTCGCGAATCTGTTCAGCAATACTGGTGACTTCGGGCATACTGATGCCTGATTCACCGTTGTGGCAAAAACTTTCACCGCTGATTTTCAGCAGGACGCGTTTGTAAGCAGGGGAATCGTCAGCAGTCATGGTTTCGCTGTGGCGAAGGAACGTGAGTCATCGAAGAGCCCGCCGCTGCCCTTCGACAGTCGATGTGCTTTGGTCTCAGGGCCGAGGCCTGCTCTGGCATGACCACACACATGCCGTGTGAATAAGCGGTCTCTATGCGTCTCCTGCGCTGCCCACCTGCCACCGATGAAATCCAACCGCTTCAAGGCCGCACTCTGCCAACGCCTTTTCAACGGTTTTGCTATCGTCTTTGGCAAATGGTTGCGCGAGCAGGACACCCTGCTCGACAAAGAAATTCTTCATCCTGCCGTCCACAATCTTATCAATAATATTGTCCGGCTTGCCAGTGGCCCGTGCTTCTTCCGACAAACGGCTGCGTTCCTGTTGTACGAGTGCCGCATCGACGTCTTCCGGACGGGTCACCGAAGGTTGCAGAGCTGCAATATGCATCGCCACGTCGCGCAGTATTTCGCCACCGCCTTCGCCGGTTGCCTGGAACATTACGCCGGTCTTTCCGTCGTGATGTACGTAGCCACCGACAGGACCGGAAACACGTTCCACACGATTAACAATGATCTTTTCACGTATTTTGTTCACGAGTTCTTCGAATCGAGACTGTAGAGTCGTGTCGTTATCCGGGACCTGACTCATCAGCTCTTCGGGTGATTTTGCGCCCGGGCCGTTCAGTAACTGACTCACCATGGCACTGCCGAATTCTGACAGTGATTCGCCGGTGGCCACCGGCGCTGATTCACACTGGATCTCCACCATAGCTGCCTGTTTGCCGTCGTCGGACAACTGGAAGAAGATGCGGCCCTCTTCCGTTGCGTTGTTGGCACGTTTGTCCTGAATCTTCCGAAACTGAGCCTTCAGGATCTCGACGGCCTTTTCCATGTTACCGTCTGCTTCAACCAGTGCCTTCTTGCATTCCATCATCGGAAGGTCGGTGCGCTCACGGAGTGCTTTGACGGATGCAGCGGTGATTTCCGACATCTGACTATCTCCCTTATATTCGTAACTGAGTTGTTCATGTGATCCGGGAAAGTCGAGCCTCTGCCATCACGCTAATGACATGACGAATTGAGGCTCCTTTCATGGGTCCGCTCTGCCGACTGACGCGGAAAAAAGCCCGGGCGGTGTCCGACGGACTTATCGCAACTCTTTTTTTCCGCGTTAAAATCCCGCCGAAACGACCGTCAGGCAATCGTGGGTACTGCTTTCGGTTCTTCGCCAGGATCTGCTTTTCTCGGCTCTTCCGGCCGCATGGATTTACCCTGTTTGATGGCATCCGTCAGATGTTGAATGATCAGCCGTATCGATCGGAGGCTGTCATCGTTTCCAGGAATCACCAAGTCAACCAGATCCGGGTCGGAGTCGGTATCGATCAGCGAAACGACTTTGATTCCCAAAAGGCGTGCCTCGTGCACGGCGTTCTTTTCTTTGCCGGGATCCACGACGACCAGACACTCCGGAAGTCGGTTCATATCCCGGATACCGTTCAGGTTGCGGTAGATCTTGCGATATTCCCGCATAAGAGTGGACTGCATTTTCTTGCTGTAAGTTCGGATTTCTCCGGATTCCCGCAGCGCCTCCAGTTCTTCCAGCCGTTTGAGTCGGCTTCGGACGGTACGAAAGTTAGTCAGGGTTCCTCCCAGCCAGCGTTCCGTGCAGAAGGGCATATCGATTGCAGTTGCCAGTTCCTCCACCGATGCAGATGCCTGCCGTTTCGTTCCCACAAACAGGATCAAACTGCCCTGTGCGGCGACTCGCATCAAATATTTTTTGGCGCGGATCAGCCCACGAATCGTTTCTTTTAAATCAATAATGTGAATCTGGTTCCGCCGACCGTAAATATACGGACGCATCTTTGGATTCCAGCGGCTTGACCGGTGACCATAATGGACACCGGCATCCAAAATCTCTTTCACAACAATCTCAGCCATCGCCGATCTCCCGCGTTCCACATTGTGATGTGGACAGAAAAATTGTGTGAAGGTCGAACAAGAGGTTCAACGTTCAACGGCAGCCAGTAAATGGGTGACCGCCGAGCCCAGACCCTTTCGCACCGGAAAGGGAAACAATATCTGGAGGAGCATACCGTCGTTCTGACAGGTGGTCAAACCGCGTTTCCTGTTCTCTCATAAGGATTTAAGTGTTCCCGGCCAGTGGAAATGTCATCATTCCGTGCACATTGATTGCTGCCAATACTCGAATGAATTTGTTTCCCGTTTCTCAACAGCTCTCACTGACCAGCGTTCCCGGAAATGTGCCGGTACAACGTGGGGGCCCTGTGGTCACGGCCACTATGGCGGCTGCTTTCGTGTTTTTTGCAGGGGCTTTCGTCGTTTACGACGAAATGAGTGGCGCCGTTGTTCGAAACGATCAGCACCCTGGTGTCAGTGTCCGTCAGCCAGAAGGCCTGGTGTGTATGGTGATGTTCCACAAATCATGCTTAACAGTCAGTTTTTCGCAGATCTTTTGTACCATGGTATCACTGACCGGACCGCGGGACATCAAATCAAACTGGCGGACAGTCGGTCCGGATTGTCTGATTTCTACCACAAGATGATCTGTCGGAAGAATCTCGGCAATACGTTCAGCCCATTCCACAAAACAAATCTGGTCAGGATCGAACAGGTAATCTTCCGCTCCCAGTGCAAGAAACTCATCGTGATCGGCAAGACGATAGGTGTCAAAATGACCCACAGTCCATTCAGGACACTCATAGAACTGCAACAACACGAATGTGGGACTTGTGACCTTTGACGCGTCGACGCCTAAATGCTGGCAGAACGACCTCACGAAAAAGGTCTTTCCTGAACCGAGTTGTCCGTTGAGCGCAATCGTCAGGCCTGGAGTGACTGAAGCTGCGCAGACAGCAGCAAAATCCTGGGTCTGTGCTTCTGACTCACTGTAGAACGAAATGTGCGACATCAATTTGAGTCGTTCTGCATGGTGATTACCGATTTCTGTCTGTCTCCAGCCATTTCGAGAGCGCGTAGTTTTGCCGGGTATACTGCTTCGGTGCAGGTGACGGATGTTGGATCTAGAACGGCCCGTTCCCTTCGTCGTTAATGTCTGAAATATTGTCGTCGTCTTCATCGTCCGGGTGCAGGGGGTCGCCTGGGTTGAAAAAGAAATCTCCCAGTCCCATTGGAACAATGTTGCCTCCAAGCGACTGGCTGCGGCGTTCGGCGAGATCTTCAAGATCAACAGCGTCTTCTCCCAGGCACTTTTCCAGCGCTTCACGCCAGGCGTCATCACGGGCGATGGGGTGATCCGATGTCTGCGCAAGTCTTTTCATGGCGAATCTCAGCAGATTGATTCCGTCTCGAGTGCTAAAGTCAAGATTGAGCGTATGAGCCTGCTGCAGAAAGTCGACGGTGAGGCTGAGCATTTGGTCGTCGGCAAACGGAAGATGGTACCGGAGGATTGCCATTTCGTCGTCTCGGGCAGGATGTCCCAGACTCAGAGTCGGCTGCAGACGGCTCATGATGTAATCCGGTATCTCGAATGTTGAGGCGTCTTCATTCATCGTGACGGCGCAGCGAAAATCCGGATGAGCATGAATGGTGATTCCGGCAACAATTGATTCCACGTTGCGCCGATGGTCGAGTAAAGGTGCCAGGCTGGCCCACGACTTTTCATTCATACGATTCCCTTCATCCAGCACACAGATTCCGCCCCGAATCATGGCGGTCACTACGGGGGATGCGTGGTAGGCGATCTTTCCACTTTCGGCAAGCACGGGTGTTACGATGAGATCTTCCGGTCGTGTATCCGCGGTGCATTGATAGATATACAGATCCTGCATGCGAACCCTGGTTGCCGAAATGGCGAGTGTCGTCTTGCCGATGCCGGGAGTTCCCACAATTCGCGGTGTTAATGGCAGATCCCGATCATCAACGACGAGCCAGCAGGCAAGTAGTTGTTGCAGCACTTCCGTTTGTCCAATCCAGTCGCCGGAGGTTGTGTCGGGGGTTGAGAGGTGCAGTGAAATATTGTCAACGTTATGAATCTCAGCCATGATGAGCCTAATCTGAACGGTTGTTGGGGAACCGGGCTGACAGGTCGCAGGGCGGCCAAACGAGCCACATAATTTGCAGCTGAGAACAGATTTCTGCCAACCACAGGAGGACGGATTGCTGTCACCAGGAAAGTATCGGGGGCTTTCAGGTCAGGGGATTGAGTCCAGCGTTTGACATCGCAGATTTCGATCCGTACCGTCATCGAATCGTATACTTATACCAACCGCTGACGGGGTTTCCTCCATTCGCGGGATCTCAACTCTCTTCGGCCCGTTTTTTCTGTCATTTTGCATCCCGGGAGACCATGTCGATGGCTCGCACCGTAACTCTGTTTACCGGCCAGTGGGCCGACCTGCCTCTGGAAACGCTTTGTAAGAAGTCCAAAGAATTCGGTTATGATGGACTCGAACTGGCCTGTTGGGGCGATCATTTCGAAGTCGACAAGGCTCTTTCTGACGACAGTTATTGTCAGAAGAAACGCGACTTGCTCGACAAATACGAACTCAAACTGTTCTCCATTTCCAATCATCTTGTTGGTCAGGCAGTGCTGGACAACATCGATCAGCGACACCAGGCAATCCTTCCGGAGTACGTATGGGGTGACGGCGATCCGGATGGCGTGAACGCTCGTGCGGTCGAAGAAATGAAGAATACGGCTCGTGCCGCACAAAAACTTGGCGTGAGCATTGTGAACGGTTTTACGGGTTCCAGTATCTGGCACCTTCTCTACGATTTTCCGCCGACACCGCCCGAAATGATTGATGCCGGCTTCGATTTGCTGGCAGAGCGCTGGAATCCGATCCTTGATGTATTTCAGGAGTGCGGTATCAAATTTGCGCTCGAAGTCCACCCTTCAGAAATAGCATTCGATATTTATTCGGCCGATCGAGCTCTCAGATCGCTCAATCACCGTGAAGAATTCGGTTTTAATTTTGATCCAAGCCATCTCATCTGGCAGGGCGTCGATCCCGTCGAGTTTCTTCGATATTTCCCGGAACGTATTTATCACGTACATATGAAAGATGCCTCTGTGACGCTGAACGGACGAACCGGAATTCTGACGAGCCATCTTCCCTGGGGGGACAATCGACGCGGCTGGGACTTCCGCAGCGTTGGACGTGGTGGAGTGCGGTTCGAAGAGATCATCCGTGAGCTCAACGCCATCAACTACAGCGGGCCGCTGTCAGTCGAATGGGAAGATATCGGTATGGATCGAGAGCAGGGTGCTGCTGAGGCGGCACAGTTCTGCAAGAACGTGGACTTCGAACCATCCGGCCGCAGATTTGACGACGCTTTTGCCGAATAAAGCTGCGGGGGAAATCCAGTATCAATCACCCCGGCTGTGTGCAACAGTTGGGGTGGTGTTGTATTGGAGCTGAGTCACTGATGAATCAGGATCCTGTTCGAGTCAATCAGGTTCACTGGACCCGGGTGTTCCCGTTTCTGCGCCTGTTCAAAGCGGCTTCACTTGGATGCAGTGTGTCAGTGATGCTGATCGCAGGTGCTGCTGTCCTGGTCAGCTGGATCGGGACGAAAGTCGTTGACTTCCCGGGGGCTGACGCACCGTCGGTAAACTCGACACTGAGAACGAGTTTATCGCAGACGGTTCCGACAGAATTGCTTCCTCGACTGATCGACAGCGTTCTCGCGTTTGCATTGGACATCTGTTTTGTTCGTCAACCACTGGCTGGTTGGCAGCCAGCCACGGGAACCCGAGCCTACTGGCAGGCCCCCGTCCTGATGGTGTGGAACGCGCTGAGCCTGGGATTCTTTGGGACCGCTCTTGCACGTTCTGTCTCCACACAATTCTGCCGTCAGGCGCGAACCGGAGTGTTCGCATCAATGTGCTACGCCGGGCGGCACTGGCGAGATACGCTGCTGGCGGCCGGACTCATCATCACGATTCTGTTAATCAACAGATCTCTCCTCGTGTTGGCGGGACATGTTTCGGGATTTGGGTTCATCGGTCAAATCACCGTGAGCGTCTTATGGATACTGATCGAGCTGTTTGCTGTTGGTCTGGTGCTTGCATTCATGGTTGGAGGGATTGCCTGGTTGTTATCGGTGGCTGCGACGGGTGTCGATGGTTGCTCGGGAGCAGAATCGGTCAGTCGCTGCATCAGTTACAGTTTGTCACATCCGCTGTTGCTGTTCATTGGCCTGGTGACGATTACTGCTCTCGCGTTTGCCGTGCGCATGCTGTGTGAAGGGTTACTTATGGCGAGCAGCATGGCCCTGCCCCGGGAGCTGCTGCACCATGATCCGGACAGTGTTCGTAAAATCTGGATGTTTCTGATCACGCAAGTCCCGCATGCCGTTCATCTCGCGGTGTTCCTTGCAGGCATGACAATTCTGTACGTATTGTTGCGACAGAGAGAAGACGGCATCAGCACAGGTGAGATTGACGGTGCCATATCACCTCGACGCTCTATCGTATCGCAATCATCGACGCAAAGTTGAAACATCGGAACCAGACACTGACCTGACAAAAACCGCAGGCTTGTATTCGGTCGATGTGAACAGTCAGTGTCTCAGTAACAAGTGATTCTTCCAAGGCAGTTCGTTTTTGCGCAATTTCAAGTTCGCTGTAGCCATGAGCTCGTTTGAAATCCAGATGAAGGTCTGTCATCAGCTTTTGCTCCTTTACGTCGTCGAAACATACCTTTTCTGAGACCAGCAGTACGCCGCCTGGCTGCATCCCGTCGTGAATTGACTGGAGCAGGGGTAAACGTTCACTGCAAGGTACGAACTGCAGTGTCAGATTGAGTACGACCACAGAAGCGTTTTCGACAGAGACAGACCGGATGTCATTTTCGTGTGTGATTATTTTGCAGGCAGTCCGGCTGGTTTCCTTTAGTCGATCCCTGAGCCGGGTGATCATCGCCTGTGAATTGTCGATGGCGTGAAGAGTGCATGAAGTTGGTGCATGAAGCCGCATTCGCTCGGTCGCGGCTCCCAGTGAACAGCCTAAATCATAGAGCTGACTGTTAGGAGTGGCGTGCCTCAGTGTGATTTGCTCAATCATCGCCAGCATCGAAGAGTAGCCAGGTACTGAACGGGCGATCATGTCGGGGAACACATTGGCTACGCTGTCATCGAACTCAAATTGTCCAACCTGAGCAAGGGGTTTGGAATAAATCCGGTCCTGGTTCATCGTCAAGTGCCGAGAGAATCGCGAGGAGTACAGGAGACGGGAAGTCCAGTGCAACACAGGCATTTGTCGTTGCGCCTGCCTGGGGTTGTTGCAGCGAAAGCAGATAAAAACCTGTGTCAGCTAGTGTGCGGATCGTAGAGGAAGCCTCGGTTTCCGGAACCGTGAGTGGATCAATTCTGTTAATCCGATGGAGGATTTGCAACGTTTGACGACATCGTTTCGTTCGTGAAGGCACGTGAATTTGTTGCGTCCAAAAAACTTCCTGTAGTGAAGGGCACAGTCAAACGTCGTTCACTGAAAGACAACATTGTCCCAATTATGCTTAATATATACTGGCCGGCAGAGGCCGGACCATTTACGCACACGATAGATTCCTGGCTGAATCGGAATCTTCGTTATTTCAGCAGGATGAGTGCGATTTCACGCTTCCGCATCTGGCAGCTTCACCTGCTGGTGTGGCACTGGCAGGGAGGGACGGTTGATTCGGCTGGAGGCGCGCCCGTCAGCCATGAACTCAGGTTTCAGGGCCGCGGATAAGCCCGATAACCAGTACAAGAAACAGCAGATCTGTCACAGCCCAAATACCTAAGCGCGAGCTTGGGCGGGATCTGTGTGCAGCAACGAGTTTCCTTCATCCGATCACGGTTTCTCCGGAAGACAACAACCGATCGTCGAGTCGTGTAAAGTCGGCCTGGTTCGGCACCAGTGAGGCGACGTAACTGCCCTCCAGCCCGGACGCGAATTTGGATCGTATGGAGCGGAGCATTCAATACCGAACGATGTGATTCGGAAACACCCAGTGTGTCGTTGTTGCGGGAACAGCGTTCACGATCGGCAACGTTCGTTTTTTCTGGTTATTGATCCGCCGCACAACTGCGTGCGCGACATAGAGTTCAGAAGTTGCTCGATTTCCTGCAACCGATGTTCATTCCGGATCTAATTGCGGTGCCGGGTTTTATGTTTTGTTCCAAGAAGCTCATTCGTGTCCACTGGTGTGCCGATACTCCACACTCTCCGTCATCAAGGCTGCAGATCACGCCGTGCGATTCGTCTTCAGTTGCGTGTGACGTGCGAGTTCTGGAGTTTTTTGACAAAAAAAATGTGTTGAAAATTCGCAACGCAGTCGCATCGCAGACGACTCCGGTTCTGTTGCTTGTTGGCAACGATTGCCTTCATGAGGCGTACAGCCTTATTCGGGAAGAAGACGATCTTTGTCTGATCGACAGTCCGTGGAATCTGATTGAACATCGTTTGTGCCGACTTCACAGAAACGTGGCGACTCGCCTGGATTCGCTCACTGCTCTGCGAAGCCGCAAGGAGCTGATTCGTCATCTCGGTGAGTGCTGTGCCGAGGCAGATGCGAGTCGACCCGTCTCAGTTATTTTTCTGGACCTGGACCACTTCAAGGCACTCAACGATCAGCATGGACATGCCGTCGGGGACAACCTGCTGGTTGAGTGCGGAGAACTGCTGAATGAATACACCAGTCAGGATTTCTTTGTCGCTCGATTCGGTGGCGAAGAATTTGTACTCGTCAGCCGACTGGACGAAGAATCTACGCGACGGACAGCCGAGCACATTCGAATTACGATTGCTTCGCATGAGTTTCCCTGCGAGATCAGGATGTCGACCAGCATCGGTATCAGCACCACTGAAGTGTCGATGGACGTTTCTGATTTGCTGAGTCAGGCTGACGAAGCGCTGTATGCAGCCAAGGCAGGAGGTCGCAATCTGGTATACACCTGGAATCAGCTGAAGGCAGAATCTTCAAATGCCGGCGAAGATGTGGACGTGACCGGACTGGAGAATCGAGCACGCGTTTTTTCAGAACGTGTGACGAGCTTCATCACTCGACGCAGCAAAAAATTGATTACAGGACTCAAACACGAGGCATCGACGGATGCTCTGACGCAGATATACAACCGACGCTATTTGGATAGCCAGCTTTCCGTGGAAGTAGCGGCGGCACAACGGGATGCGTATCCGCTGTGCATTGCCCTGATCGACGTAGATCACTTTGGTCAGGTGAACAAAATTCATGGCTGGCCAACCGGTGACCTTGTTCTGAGGCAGGTCAGCTCAATCATTCAATCGAACATTCGAAAGGAGGATTGGGTGGGGCGTTATGGTGGAGAGGAATTCTGCGTCGTATTTGTCGATGCGACACTGTCGACGGCCAGGAGTGTGTTGGAGCGTCTGCGGTCGGCTGTGCAGGATTCCCGGTTCGAATCCACAGATGGTGTGCCGCTGGAAGTCACGATCAGTATC
The DNA here is from genome assembly GCA_022447185.1 of Fuerstiella sp. Classification (GTDB taxonomy): domain Bacteria; phylum Planctomycetota; class Planctomycetia; order Planctomycetales; family Planctomycetaceae; genus S139-18. The sequence continues at coordinate 35,640 of JAKVAY010000072.1, forward strand.
GGGGTTGTTGAACAGGATGGCGCCAGCACCACGCCACTGCAACTGCTCGAACACGCCAGCCGACAGACGCTGGCTGCCAAGAACGCGGGACGCAACTGTCTGCGTCCGTAGCCAGCCGAATCGTTTTCCCGATCTCTCAGACACAAAGCTGATGAGAATTTTGACCAGTGGTTGGTAAGAACATACCGGCACGATGTTGAACGGATCAACATGGTGTCAGTGCGAATGTCGCTCGGCCTGTTTGGCGGCCTGGTAGGCATCTTCCATTTGTAGTAGTGAGGCTTCTTCGATGGACCGATTGTCTGCTTTCATAGCAGCTTCAATAGCCCGAAACCGGCGGCTGAATTTTGCATTGCTCTGACGAAGTGCTTCTTCGGGATCAATCCCCCAGCGACGAGCAATATTTGCCAGGACGAACAAAACGTCACCCAGCTCGTTTTCGACTCTTGCTCTGCGATCTGAACATTCAATCGGGCGATCGGGGACAGATTCGCCATCAACATCTGCCGGGACGTGCGGAACCTGGCCGTCGTCAAACAGTTCAACCGCCAGTTCGTTCAACTCCTCATTGAGTTTATCAAACAACATATCACGATCCGGAAAATCATAACCAGCCGATGCGGCGCGAGACGTGATGCGTGACGCTCGAGCCAGTTGGGGCATCGTCACCGGAATTCCGTCCAGCCGCGAATCACGTGATTGTTTTTCGCTCGCTTTTGCTGCTCGCCAGTGACGCTTAACGTCTTCGGCTGAATCTGCCGAGGCATCGCCAAAAACATGGGGATGTCGCCGCACCATTTTGTCCGCAATCTGGCTTACAACATCGATCAGTTGAAATCGATTCTCGTCCGTTGCAATCTGCGCATGCAACACGACTTGTAAGAGAACATCGCCGAGCTCTTCCTGGATTGCTGCATTGTCATCTGCATCGATTGCTTCCAGCAATTCGCAAGTCTCTTCCAGTGTGTATGACTTGATGCTTTGCAGCGTCTGCTGACGATCCCAGGGGCAGCCATCGGGAGCTCGCAAACGAGCAATCACTTCGCACAGCCGGCGGAATTCGGGCAACAGCCGATCGAAGCCTGGTGGTCGACCAAAAATGTCGGGATTGTGATTCACGGTTTGGCTCCGGAATTCGTTTTGAGGTGGATTTCCAGCTGAGCGAGCAGCGGATCAATCGTTCGTTCCTGAATCCGGTGAGGAGGTTTCCAGGCAAACCACCGAAATCCGATATGTTCCGTTATCTTCGGTTCGAGAGGTTCAGCGATTGCTGCCAGAAATATGCGCAGCGTCTTTTCAAGTTGTTCGGATTTCCGTTTTCCGTGTCCGTAGCGTTTACCAGAGACATGATATCGCTGTTCGTAACAAAACCTGTGATCGATTTGCAGGCCCTGTTGATCAAATCCAGTCTCTTCTTCAAGTTCCCGCAGCGCACATTCCAGATCAGATTCCCCAGGATCGACATGCCCTTTTGGAAGATCCCAGCGATCCTTGTGTTCCATCAGCAGAAATGATTCGATCGGTTCGCCTGTTACGATTAAGAATCCGCAGCTGCGTGGCTGTTTCAAGGGATCGCGCTCCGAAACCCGGTGAATTAATTGAGAGCGTCCGGAAGGATTTCGTCAAAAGGCATGGTCCGTGTGGAATCCAGGTGCTGCTGACGATCACCGGACGTTTCGACTTTGTGGCAGAGTATAGTCGGGATGGCAGTCAACGGGAGGTAACCGATCCGCGAGTCGATCGGGAGTCATCGAAAACGGCTGAGCAGGTGACTGTCCGTCCAGGCTGAGATAGTCGTGAAGCGTCCAGTGATTTACCGGAAACGCCAGTTCATCCCACGGAATTTCGCTGACAGGAACCATGGCAACTTCCAGTGATTCCGCACCAGGGGCAATTTCAGAACTGTTCAGACGTGTGAGATAAACAAGGTGCACCTGTCCGATTCGTGGAATGGAATAGACACCCAGCAATGACGATGCAGAAACACGAGCACGTGCTTCTTCGAAGCACTCACGAACGGCTGCGTCCTCAGCCGTTTCGCCCAGCTCCATGAAACCACCCGGTAATGTCCAGAAGCCGTAGCGCGGCAGGATTGCTCGCCGGCACAGCAGGACCCGATCTTCTTCAATGCACAGTGCTGCTGCGATAACGCGGGGGTTTTCGTAGTGAGTCCAGTCGCAATGGTCACAAACAAAACGTTCGTGGTCATCACCGTCGGGAACACGTCGTCGGAAATTCTTAAAGTTGCTGATCGGAATATTCATCCTGCCACGATAACCGAACCGGACCATCGGTGCAGCTGTCAACCGGGGTGCATCCGACTGGAATACCACTGATCCGAAAGCCGAAGATCGTAATGTCTGTCGGCGCAGTGTCAGTGGGAATCGGTCAGTCGATCACAATTTTGCTGAGGTCATCCGGATCCGGATAGCAAGGATTCATCTTCTGCAGCGTGTCAGTGATGATGCGCATGATGGCCACGTTGCGATACCACTTCTGATCTGCCGGGATCACGTACCACGGTGCTGATTCCGTCGTGCAGTGATTCAGCATATCTTCAAAAGCCTGTTGATAGTCATCCCACAAGGCTCGCTTGTTCAGATCATCAACATTGAATTTCCAATGCTTGTCCGGCTTGTCCAGTCGGTCCTGAAAGCGTTCCTTCTGCTCGTCCCTGGAAATATGCAGAAAGATCTTCAGAACCGTTGTGCCGGTTGACATGAGGTGCTGCTCGATTCGATTGATCAGTTCGTACCTTGGGCGCCAGACAGATTCCGGCACGATGTTGTGAACACGTACCACCAAAACATCT
>JAKVAY010000073.1 GCA_022447185.1 Fuerstiella sp.
GAATACTGGACCAGTCCCCAGCCAGTTTTCTTTTACTGCGCGTACAGATCGCAGAAACATTCACTTCATTCAGCTCACGTATCCCCTCGAAGTGGGTGTACCCCATAAAACCAATTCCGACGATACCGACGCGAAGCATTTCTGGTGTCCCTTGCTGGTCGTGTTTCACAGGTGGTGTGAGCGATGGATTGATTTGAGTCGAGGATGTCCTGACAGATTCGGCGTACCAGAAAGACCGTGGCTCCACGATGTTTCAGAACAGGACTCATTCCGGAATATCATTGACTGACCGTTGTATCGATGTCGCTGCTCCGGTCCCAGAAGACCATCTGGACGCGTAAAACACAAGTGACTGACTGCCAAACTGGCACTGACAGGGCCCTGCCTGTTTGTTGAGCAGTCTTTCAAAGGCAGGACTGCCTGCTTTTCGGGCATGCTGTGTTTGTGTCGGAATTGGGGTTGGCAGTCCGGGATGCCACTGCTATCGTTCTGATACCGCAGTCAGGTTGATGTCAGTAGGGGTGGTTGAATGGAATGGCTGTGAGCGGGGTGTTGGGGACACCGGCAATGGGTTGGTGGTTTCGATCGGTACAAGGAAGTCCGAAACGGAAGTCCGAAACGGAAGGAAACGGTGAAACAGAATGTTGGTACTTTCACGAAAAGCGGGAGAGCGGATTCTCATTGGAGATGACGTAGCCATCACAGTTGTTCGGGTTGGTCCCAATTCAGTTCGCGTAGGCATCGAAGCACCGCGGAGCGTAAATGTTGTTCGTGACGAATTGTGCGACTTTGGTGATGCCGAGCAGAAACCGGAAACGAATGAGGCTATTCCGCTCTGACCAATTGAATCCGTAAATTTGCGACAGACAGCTTTCGCACAAGCCGGGAAGATCTTTCCGGCTTTTTCTATGCGCCAACGGAGAATTGTGAAGGGGCCCCACGTCATTCGAGGCACCAAATGATTCTGAAAACTGCATCGATGTCAGCGAATTGGCAACAGTGATTGTGGGCGAAGCACTGGCTAAGTGGGTCAACTCAACACGCGACCCTGTGTGGTCACAGCCACCATGATTCATCGGATTGGCGGATATTGCCGGTGCTGCTTGGCAGCTGCCTTGCCTCGCGTTCCACGGATCGGTAAGACGCTCAACGCAATCACTGAACTTCGCAGCGGCAGACAGGGAACACGATCATGGTCGATCGCTTTGAAAGAGCTCGTCTGGAAAAACTCGAAAAAATTCAATCGCTGGGACAGGATCCCTGGGGCCAGCGATTTGACAAGCATTCGGCCATTAGCGATGTACGAGACGCTGTTCCTGATGAGTCCGGTGATGCGGGGAGTCAGGTACGTCTGGCGGGTCGAGTTATGCTGCGGCGTAAAGCCGGCAAGTTGAGATTTTATGACGTAAAGGATCAAACCGGTCGTATTCAACTGCTGTTTTCCCGAGGTGACCTCAGTGAAGACCAGTGGGCCCTCATGGGCGCACTCGACCTTGGTGATCTGATTGGCGTCGACGGTGTCACGTGGCGAACCGATTCCGGGGAGCCGTCGGTTAAGGTCTCGCAGCTGACCGTTTTGTGTAAATCGCTGTCGCAGCCACCGGAGAAATTTCATGCTGTGAAGGATGTTGAAACGCTGCTGAGACAGCGTTACCTCGATCTGATTTACAACGACGGTGTCCTGGAACGTATGCTAAGTCGATCCGCCATTATCGACTCCGTACGACAGACACTGCGTGCCAGGAAGTTTCACGAAGTGGAGACGCCCGTTCTGCACTCGATTGCCGGTGGAGCCGCAGCACGACCATTTGTGACACATCACAATACACTTGACATGGAGCTCTATTTGAGGATTGCGCTGGAACTGCATCTCAAACGACTGATGGTGGGGGGAATCGAGCGTGTGTTTGAGATCGGCCGGGTGTTTAGGAATGAGGGGGTTGATGCGACCCACAATCCCGAGTTCACCATGATCGAAATCTACCAGGCCTATGGCGACTATGGCAGTATGATGGACCTGACCGAACAAATTGTGGTGGACGCTGCACTGGCCGCGTGCGGATCGCTGATAATTCCCTGGGGTGATGAAAAAATCGACTTCACTCCTCCATGGCCTCGTCGTCCCTACGCGGAGTTGTTTGCGGAGCACTCAGGCTGCGACATGCACGATTCCGCTGCAGTCGAGACAAAAGCCAGATCGCTAGGCATCGACACTGAAGGCAAACATGCGGATGTACTCATCAACGACGTCTTTGAAGAGACGGTGGAAGACCATCTCAAGGGACCTGTTTTCGTGATCGACTATCCAGCCTCGATTTGTCCGCTGACAAAACGAAAACGCGACGACCCGAACATTGCCGAACGATTTGAATTATTTGTCAAAGGGATGGAACTGGCGAATGCTTATACAGAACTCAATGATCCACTACTCCAGGAGGAGTTGTTTCGGACTCAGTTGGAAGGTCTGTCGGAAGAAGATTCTATGGCAAAAATGGATCACGACTTTGTGAAGGCTCTTAAAGTTGGCATGCCTCCGGCCGGTGGCCTGGGTATCGGCATTGATCGTCTGGTCATGCTGCTTACCGACAGCCGTAGTATTCGTGATGTCATCTTCTTTCCACTGCTACGTAATGAGCCTGAAGGAACGGCCAGCCAGTGACTGTAACGATGGTGCGAGCTGATATAGATCGCGCAGCACAAGGGAATCTGTTGTCTGGTGTTGTCATGGATGGCAACACGATGTCTTTCGAGCAGTCTGGACCGGCACTGATACTGAACTGTTCGGATGGCTATTGCTTGTCGCGGCTCAGCAGGAGCGTTGTCCTTCCACATCGATGCCGCACCCAATTTCCGGACAGCCGTTGAGTGGCCGATGTACTGATCACGGAGGACGTTGGTTCAAGGCGTCACCTCGAATTGACGACCGTCCACTGAAGGTCTGCATTCTGTCGCACTCAGCCAAAATGCGATCTTCCGGAAAAACGTCCGGAACTCTCGCTCTATGCGATTGAAAATTACTACGTGGGTCCGTGCCGGATTCGTCGATTCACTCTGCGCGTGGATGGTTTCGTACCCGTGAACGCTCCGTACAGTGGTGGTGCGATGATGACGGTGCCAGTGAAATTTCAGGGAGGTCAGTTTGAGATCAATTATGCCACGTCGGCAATCGGAAGCGTGTGGTGTGCTCTCCTGGATGGTGGTGCGCCACTGGACGGTTACGCGTTGGAGGACTGTGAGGAGATCTGCGGTGATGAACTCGAACGTAGTTGTGCGGTGGAACAACGGTACCGATGTTGGCGCTCTGGCAGGCAGGACACTGCGCTTCTGGTCTCACTCAGGGACGCGGATCTCTACTCGTTTCGATTCAGATAGGATCTGAATGCGGGGCAATCAGGCCAACGAATGGCTATGCGCAGATTCCGGTTGTCATGTCTCGAATATCGGCGTGTTCAACATCGCGATCTGTTGTCAGTGCGGCAGGCTGTTGTCCACGATTCAGCGATCTGATGTCATTCGGTTTAGTATGATCATGAATCAGGCCATCCTGTTCAGTCACCGTCTGTGAACTGAAATGCGTAGAGGTCTGCGTCTTGGATTTTGATGTGCAATCGGATCGATTGACCAGTGATGTGCTGAATGTCACTGCCGGATTTCCACGAGACCGTCTGATTGACATCATCCTCTCTGAGCGGATTGCAGTCTGCAAGGTCGTATCCCGGAAGTGGTTCGTTGTTATCACCAATCAACGCAACCCTTGCCTGACCACCATCGTGGACCGCGAGGTTCAATCGCAGACGGTTGCCGGACGAGATGATTTGTCTGGTGATGAGTTTTCCTGGCTGTTGTCCTGCGCTGAGGGATACAAAGCCGTCACGCCGCAGTACAGCCAGGCACACGGTTCCAGCTTTCTTGTCGGCGTCTTTCGGCCGTGCTCGATATTTGATTCCCGTGTAGTAAAACCATAATTCATCTCCGCGAACCACAGGCGCGGTTGGGCCAATGAGCTGCGTCAGATCATAGGCGCCAGTCCCCAGCATGGACGGACCGATGAACGTGTGGCGATCACCAAGGCGGTTGAATGTCTTCAGGTCTCGACCTGCCACGAGCTGAATCAAATGGAAACCGTCTTTGTTCCAGCGGTTGCCATTGGAATGAAACATGGCGGGTGTGCCTATGTAGAATTCTTCGTATCGAAACAGCCCAACGTTATACACGTCCACTCGGGGCTTGGCCGTTTTTCCCTTATACGTGTCTGAAATTTTCCACAACGGCCTCTGAAGTTGATACCTGGTGTCAGCTTGTCGAGCGTCCATTTGTTTTATGCCGAGCTCCTGGTCAAGTTCGTCGGCGTGAAACAGTACGCCGGTATCTTTCCAGTTGGTGAAATCCCGGCTCGTCCAGATTCCGTGTGAACGCCCGTAAGGTCCGCGGCGTTTCAACGTTGCGATAAAGATTCTGTTTGCTGGATCGTAAGAGAGATTCGACTCATCCTGTGAGGGGAGTTCATCAGCTTCGAGCAGTGTCCAGTCGATACCATTGGCGCTCACCATAGGTCTTCGATTGATCACCCCGTAAAATCCCTTGAAACGTCGGTTGGGGTCGGGATCATCCGGGTCGTAAACCACGTTGGCGATGCCATTGTCAGGCCAGGAATCACCGGGTACGACGGACAAAAAATTATTCTCCAGTGATCCATTGATTTCTGTCTGGCCCAGCGTCGGTCGGGTCCAGTGGAGTCCGTCTTTGCTTTCTGCGTACGAGGTCCCGGCCAGGTCAGGGATGTTTGTGGAGGTGATCATCCACACCTTGAACACGCCTTTTTCTTTATCCCAAATCGGTGCGCAGCGGATCTGCAGCGTTGTTTCCCACGGTTGATCTGGTTCTATGACAGCACCATGCTTGACGGGCTGATGCATCCTTTGCTGCAGGTCGTCAATCTGACTGATCACAAAGTTATCTAGAAACAGTTGCCGCTGTGACCCAATGTGGACTGGCTCCTGAGCCAGGCAGGCGTTGGGAAGTATGGACAGTAAGCAGACGAATGCTGTGTCTTTCATTGTTGTCCTTCCCGGGAATGTCACTGCGTTTCAGTATCACACGCCAAAGGCGAGCTTTCCCTGCTACCCCTCAGCCAAATGGACAGAATGTTGATGAAGCTGCTGGCTTCATGGGCCAAAGACGAGGGCAATGCGACGATTCAGATCAACAATGTCGTGTCTGGCCTGAAACGTGATGATCTTTAGGCAGCCATCATCAGGCTCGGTTGCTCGGGAAGCAGGGCAGACGGCATTTTGCACTGGGATTTGAGGAGATAACCACGGTTTTCTGTCGATTAAGCCAGACCGATGCGGCGGTGATGAATGAGGATATCTGCTGCGAGTCTGACAATCATATGGAAGTATTTCACGTGTTGACTCAAACTGAAATCTGAATCACAGCAGTCATACGAAGATATCGAAGATGATTGTCAGTACCAGCGATCACAGGGCCAGATGTCCGTCTGCCAGTCGGGAACTGGTTGACGCATCCGTCACGATGCGGCTGTCTTTTCTGATCGCCGAACGGGCACGCGCCGGATGCGGTGGCCTGCCAGACGAAGGATACCAGTCAGAGCTCCGATGGCTTCCTGCCAGTTGATCTTCGTGACTCCGTGGCGACGGTCTTCGAACATGATGGGGATTTCGTCGAATGTGCAACCCACCACGCGACACCGATAGAGCACCTCTTCCAGAAAGACATAGCCCGTTGAAATAACTCGATCCCAGTCGATTTCAGCAAGTTTTGTCACTCGGTAGCAACGGTAACTGCCGCTGTTATCCAGGGTTTTCAGTCCCAGCAGCCCGCGAGCGTACAGGTTAATACAGCGGCTGATTAATCGGCGACGCCAGTTCCACTGAACGGCCCCGCCACCTTCAACATACCTTGAGCCAATCGCGACATCGCAATTCTGAATACAGGCGAGCAGATCAGGAATATATCTAGGATCGTGGCTGAAATCGGCATCCAGATTGATCAGCAAATCGTAGTCATGCGTAATTGCGTATTGAAAGCCGGCCAGCATCGCTGTGCCAAGTCCAAGTTTGCCCGATCGAGTCAGGATCAGAACGTGCGAGTCGGTCATGCCGAGATCTTTGACGGCGTCCGAGGTTCCATCCGGAGAATTATCGTCGATGACAAGAATATCTGCGGTGGGTGCCACTGCGCGCAGATCCGGAATCAGCTGGCGAATATTTTCCAGCTCATTATAGGTACAGACTGTAATCAGCAGACGCTGCATGTGTTGAGTCGGGGCGGAATAACACTCAGGCAAAACCTGGCGGGTCATTTCGGAAAAATGTCAGCAGGTGGTTGCAGGAGTTCGAATTCCTGCAACCTACGCTGAAGGTGAAGATCAGGAATTTGAAATACGCTGCAGAATTGCTTCAGCTCGTGGGTGACCTGTTCCAGTTGTGGACTTTCGCTGTTTGAGTTGCGTCGGACTGCTCGTATCAGCAGATTCTTTGCCGTGTGTTCCATGTCGACGAATTCGAGGACCTGGGTCTGGTATCCGACCTGTTCCAGCAGCGCAGATCGAACAGCGTCGGTTGTCAGTGCACAAAAACGTTCCTGCAGGATTCCGTGACGCGAGAGCAACGGAATCTGCCCGGCCTTAACAACGGCATTGAGTTCGTGCTGGCAACAGGGTACCGACAAAATTACATCCGTCCCCCATCGCACCGCCTGAGAGATCGCATCGTCGGTGGCAGTGTTACACGCGTGCAGCGACACCACAAGATGGATGTGGTCTGAGGGACTGTATGTGCTGATGTCACCCTGTTCAAAGTGAATTCCGACCAGTCCCAGTGATTCGACGATTTTGTGGCAGGTCTGCACAACATCGTTACGGCGGTCCAGGCCGGTAATGGCCACACGGCGCTGTGCGATCTGAGTGAGATAATAATGCGTCGCGAAAGTCAGGTAACTCTTTCCACATCCGAAATCGACGATGTGAATCACATCCTCATGCGGAAGTTTGTCGACGACATCGGCAATGAATTCGACATAACGATTGATCTGCCGAAATTTGTGAAAATGCCTGGATCGAACCTGTCCTGTCGGCGTCATAATGCCCGTCTGGACCAGGAATGGTACTGGTTGACCTTCCGGGATGAGGTATTGCCGCTTGCGGTTATGATCGGTACTGATGCTACTGTTTGATGGAGTACTCGCGTGTTTCTCCTGTATCAGCCGACATTTTCCCCGACGGCTGAAACGGGCCGACCACTGTCGTCCCTCGACCGCCAGGTGGATATGACGATAACTTATTCCGATGGATGCTCGCAGTGCAGTCAGGATGGCCTGTGGATCGTGGTTTTCGTGAAACGCCTGTGAACCTCGTAGTCCCGACCACTGATAGAACTGTTTTTCCTTCAACATGATCGGTCGGATTTCCACACGGTTCGTGGTTGTCTGGCTGCGCCGGGTTGGCTGGCTCAGCACAACGCGCTGGAGAGTTCCTTCACCGACACCGCTTTCGATCACGTCAAACAGGTTTTCGGCGTCGTCATTCATGATCGCATTTCCAGCAGTGGCCGATACAATTCATAATACTCTGCATCCGATTGGCTGAAGACCTACCTGAATAGTTTTGCCGGCTCAGCCGAGTGTGTCTTCCAGTATGAGAGTGACTATCACTTTCCTGTTCCAGTGTTGATCTTATTCGGACACTCAAAGCAGATACTTCCCGCCGGGTTGGCTGTGAACGTACAGTTCAATGAGGCTCTGGCAACCTACATCTCTGGATACGCTGAATGGCTCTGAACAAGAAGCAAAAGAAGCAGATTGACGCTGCAAAGAACAAGATTCAGCGAGTTCAGTTGCTGTTGAATGCAGCTCGCCAGCAGCCTGACGACCCGGAAGAGATCCCGCGAATGGAAGCTCAGATGGTCGAGCTTCGTGCAGAAATCGAGAAAATTCGCAATGGCTGATCAGGATTCTGCCGAAATCAGGTGGCCGCCGACCGTGATGGTCGTTCACCCACGGGAGCGCCCTTCGAAGTGCACCGTGGAGCCACTTCGTGGCCGAGAGGACTTCCTGTTCGTACGATTTCCGACCAAAGTCCCCATTCCTCTTGACCGCTATATTCGTCTTGGCATGGGAGGTCCGGAACTGTCGGAATCAGACTCTGACAGGGGTCTGCTGGTTCTGGACGGTACCTGGAAGCTTGCCTCACGTATGGAACCCTTTTACTCTGATTTGCCCGTGAGATCTCTCCCTGCCGTTATTACGGCATATCCTCGCGTGTCTCAGCTCTACCAGGATCCGGAGGATGGGCTGGCGACGATTGAAGCTGTTTATGTGGCTCATCGGCTGATGCGCCGGCCGGTTAGTGGCTTGCTGGATCACTATCACTGGAAGGATCAGTTTCTGGAACTGAACGGATGGGCGGCAGACCAGAACGTGCCGGTTGCCGGACCTTAGGGTTGTCGGTACATCGTCTATATTCGTTCGATGAAGTCGGAATCGCCGTTTTTCGTAGTCTCGAACACACATTTCCTGGTCGGGCTGGCTTTTCGTCCGGACATCCGATTGCATCAGTGAATGGACACTGCAATCATGGCACAGCATGCGTGTCGCCGCACAGCTAGAATCTGTTTCTGATCCGCGACAACGCTTATCGGCATTGATCCATAACGGCAACCGCTTTTTTATTGTGGGGTCGATGCGCAGGTCGTGACTGAGTTTTGTCTGTGTCTGAGGAAGGTAAAGTCAGGTGTCGAATCCGGCATTGCAGCAAAAATCGATTCTGATTGTCGAAGACGAAGAAATCATTCGGGAAACTCTGGCCGAATTCGTATCCGGTGAAGGGTTCGGCGTCGGCACTGCAGGGACGGTTGAAGAAGCGCTGAAGCTTGTACGCGAAAGTGACTTCGATGTCGCTGTCTGTGATGTCCAACTGCCGGACGGGGACGGAGTCCAGTTGCTGCGACGTCTGCATCGCATCAATCCGGCAATGTTTGTGCTGATCATTTCCGCGTATGCGTCCGTAGAGAACGCTGTCGAAGCGTTTACAGCAGGTGCATTTGATTATCTGGTCAAGCCCGTCAATTTCGACGAACTCGCGCGGCGGTTGGAACGACTGTTCAAATTTCAGGAACTGTATCGCGAGAACCAGAAGTTGCGCAAAGATCTGGATCGTTCTGAAGGATTCGATCAGATCACCGGAAGCAGTAAGGTCCTGCGGGACCTGCTCAAGACGATTCGCAAAGTAGCAGCAACGAATTCCAATGTGTTGCTGGTCGGTGAAACGGGAACGGGCAAAGAACTGTTCGCCCGTGAAATCCATAACGCAGGTCCAAACAAAGACGCTAAATTTGTATCAGTGAACTGTGGAATCCGACCGGTTGAACAACTGGAAGCCCAGTTGTTTGGTATCAGCGACGGGCAACCGGGTCTGTTTCAGACGGCCGGTGAAGGTACTGTATTTCTGGATGAGATCGCTCAATTACCCCTGGGCACGCAAACGGAACTGCTGCGATCAATCGAATATCAGGAAGTCATGCCCAGTGGTGCATCCGAACCAATATCGGTGCATGCCAGGATTATCGCAGCGACTTCACGAGATCTTATGAGAGAAGTTTCAGAAGGTCAGTTTCAGGAAGATCTGTTTTACAGACTGGACGGTGTAAAGATACGGATTCCGCCGCTGCGTGAACGTCTGGACGACATCCCGGAGCTTGTTGAGTACTTCACGGCGAAGCACTGTGAAACAATGAGAAAACGAGTCACAGGTGCCACGAGCGATGCCATTCGTACGTTGATGGCAGCTCACTGGAAAGGGAATATTCGCCAGCTTGATAATGCGATTGAACGTGCTGTCATGATGTGTGAAACGGACGAAATTCAACCGAGTGATTTGCCTCCGGATCTGCTGGGCGCCGGTACGAGTCTGCCGGATACAGATGACCTCAGGTCCGCTCTTCGTCACTACGAACGATTGCATATCACGCGCGTCCTCAAGCAGTGTCCCGACAAGAAGGAAGCTGCCAAGCGTTTGAGACTGGGTTTGTCCAGTCTGTATCGTAAAATTGAAGAGCTAAAGATTGAGCTGTAAGGTGACGGTGCCCTGCATGGATTCAAACGAGATTCGAAAACGGATCCCCCACCGGGATCCGTTTTTGTGGCTTGATGAGGTGCTGGAACTGAGTGAGACCCGGATCACTGCGCGGCGATTTCTTTCGCCGGACCTGCCGGTATTTGCCGGTCACTATCCAGGTTTTCCTGTGTTTCCCGGTGTCCTTCAGTGTGAAGCCTGTTTTCAGGCGGCAGCAGTGCTGATCTCCGGCCTCGTAACTCCGGACGCCGGTCAGGTTCCTGTTGTTACGCGGCAGGACAAGACACAGTTTCGGAAACTTATTCGTCCTGGTGATACGTTATGCATCGAAGTGGAAATTACTGAACGACTGGCCAACGCGTATTTCCTGAAAGGGAAAATTTTGGTCGATGGCAAAGTGTCAACGCGACTTGAGTTCGCTTGTGCACTGGCTGAAGGTGGGGCGTAACCGACGACAGGTTGATGAAACCCGCATGGACACCGGCGGAGGTTGTCAGCGAAGAAGGAGTCTCTGTGCACTCACTCAGTGACTCACTTGCCGGCGCTGCACTCCTGGATATTCTGAGCTGACGCTTGCCGGATTTGCTTGTCATCGTCGTCCTGTGGCTGTCAGTAAACTCATTGACAGTCCCGAAGATGTCATTCAGACCGGACTTCAGGATGTCTCCATGGCTACATTCCCAAACGACCTCGATCACAGCTGGCGACAGACGGTTCGCCGCCGAGTGCTGGCATGGTATCGAGTGAATGGACGATCACTCCCCTGGCGGGAATCTGCAGATCCGTATTACATCTGGATCAGTGAAATCATGCTGCAGCAGACGACGATTGCAGCTGTGACAGCGTATTTTGAGCGGTTTTGCAAACAGTTTCCGACGGTTCAGCATCTGGCCAGAGCACAGGAAACCGATGTGCTGCGCCAGTGGGAGGGACTTGGCTATTATTCCCGAGCCCGCAATCTGCACAAAGCTGCCAGAATCATTGTTGATGAACATGCGGGTGAGCTTCCGGACCACGTCGACGGCCTGTTGAAGTTACCGGGCATTGGCCCGTACACAGCACGAGCGATTGCGTCACTGGCGTATGGACATGGTGTTGGAATCCTGGAAGCCAACACAATTCGAGTCTATTCACGCTTGATCGGACTGGACGAGAATCCCCGTTCGACATCCGGCAGTCGGACGTTGTGGAAGTTTGCTGACTGGATTGTCGCGCCGCGTTCAGCATCATCGTTCAATCAGGGGGCGATGGACGTCGGTTCGACGATCTGCACACCCGAGGATCCGTCCTGCAGTCAGTGCCCGTTGCAAAATCAGTGCTGCAGCTATAAGGCAGGACGTCAGCACGAACTGCCACGAACACCACCAAAGAAAAAAATGACCGATGTTACCGAAGTGGCTCTTGTGTTACGGCGCGGTTCAAAGATTTTGATGCGGCAGTATTCAGAAGGGGAACGCTGGGCAGGGTTGTGGGATTTTGTCAGGTTTCCAGTGTCCATTGAGCAGGGCAATCAGCTGCTGTTGCTGCCTGACCTGGACACGGCCGGTGGTGCGACACTCTTTGCCTCAGAATCCACGTCCTGCGTGGTTCAGGCTGTACGAGAGCACACAGGGCTTCTGATTTCTGATCCTTATCTGGTGACGCAGATCCGGCACACGGTCACCCGCTTTCGAATCCGGTTGCTTTGCGTGATGGCGACACGAGTCCATGGTTCGGTTGATCCTACAACCGGGTTTCGGTGGCAGCCCCAGGTACGGTTTGATGAGCTGCCTTTGTCGACAACGGCACGAGCAATCGCAAAGCTGGTTTCCGGCTAAGTTGAAACAAACGAAGTGATTGGTCACCCAATTGTGGTTTTCAAAGAGTGTGTGGATGGATTTCCTGCTTTCCCTGGGCAGGACTCTGTTTACGCCGATAGATTGTCAAATGTTTTCGGTGTAGGTTACCGGGTTAACGATTGGTGCACCTGATCAGACGTTCACCTGCCGGATTAGAGTTTATTTTCTGCGATTAAGAATTCCGCGTTACTCGACGATTCAGGCGGGGAACGATTGAGCGATTTGGGAGACTAAGAAATGGTTGCTGGACAGGCAGAATCTCTGGAAATGAAGCATACGCAGCTCTACATCGATGGTATGTGGGTCGACGGGGAGAATGGTGACACGCTGGAAGTTACCAATCCAGCCACCGAGGAAGGAATTGCCAGGGTGGCTTACGGGACGGCGACCGATGCTCGGCGAGCACTGGAAGCGGCACAACGAGCTCTCCCCGTCTGGCAAAAAACCAACGTTTATGAACGAGCTGCCAAACTGAAGAAAATTGCCGAACTGATGCGAGACAACGTGGATTATCTGGCCACGGCGCTCACGATGGAACAGGGGAAACCTCTGGCCGAAGCCAGAGGTGAAACGATGGCCTCGGCGGCTACGTTCGAGTGGTTCGCTGAAGAAGCCAAGCGTGCCTACGGACGCACGATTCCGGCGAGTGCCAATAACAAGCGACTGTTCACTGTGCGACACCCCGTGGGCGTGTGTGCGGCGGTCTCGCCGTGGAATTTTCCGTTGGTGCTGCAGGCTCGCAAACTGGCTCCCGCGCTGGCTGTGGGCTGCACTACGGTTTCTCGTCCGGCAAGTCAAACACCATTGTCGCTGATTCGGCAGTTCGAACTGATGGAACAGGCCGACCTTCCTGACGGTGCCATCAATCTGCTGATGGGCCCGCCTGCCGAATTGATGAATGAATTCATGGGAAACCGCATTTGTCGCAAGATATCCTTCACCGGTTCCACGGAAGTCGGCAAAGAACTGGTGCGCAACAGCGCAGGGCAGATGAAACGATTGAGTCTGGAATTGGGTGGTCACGCTCCTGTGATCGTCTTTCCGGATGTGGATGTCGAAAGTGTTGCCAGGGCATCGGTGATCGGGAAATTTCGCAACAACGGCCAAGTTTGTATTTGTCCTACGCGTTTCTATGCGCACAGGGATATCGAGCAGGATTATTTAGAAGCCTGCGTGGAAGAAACTAAAAAACTGGTGCTGGGCAACGGTTTGGATCCAGATGTGAACATCGGTCCAATGTTCGAAGATCGTGCGATGGACAAAGCGGATACGATCGTAAAGGACGCAACCAGCAAGGGGGCTCAGTGCGTTACGGGCGGTGGTCGAAGTGATCGCTTCGAACGTGGCTACTTCTACGAACCAACAGTGCTGACCAATATCACTTCTGATATGTCGATCATGACTGACGAACCATTTGCTCCCGTCATGCCGATCATGGACTACAGTGACATTCACGAAGTCATTGCTAAGGCCAACGATACGGTCTTTGGGCTGGCTGCCTATGTTCTGACCAATGATCTTTCGGCTGCATTCAAGATGGCCGAAGGACTGGAGTTCGGTACGATCGGAATCAACGACACCGTACCTGCGACGCCTCAGTCTCCGTTTGGTGGTTTAAAGGAATCCGGCATCGGTCGTGAAAACGCGATTGAAGGAATGGACGTCTACCTCGAAACCAAAGCCATTTCGATAGCGATCAACGAGTAGATCCAGATGCTGAACGTCGAGCCGGAACAGAAATGGACTTCCGGTCATGACTTGTACGGATCCGAAAACGACGTTTGGTTCTGACCGGACGCGTGTGCTGTGTCTTCCGAACTGACTGCCTGTACAGTCAGGGAGTTTGGTTGCCCCGTCCCTTGATCTGTTTCCAGTGGGTTCGTTTAGGTAATTAACAGTCGGCGAACTCAAGGAGTCAGCATGACTACGCCGCTCGACGATCGGTGTCGGAGGAGTCAGGGAACGTAATTGTGGACCCGGATCGAACAGCGTCTGTCAGACCGGCCACAACGCGACGTTGATGTTCATCCGGGACCTCCGCATAGATCGGCAACGACAGGACTTCCTGGCACGCTCGTTCGGCTTCAGGGAAATCACCTTCACCGTATCCCAGGTACTCAAAGCACGTTTGCATATGCAGTGGAATGGGATAATAAACGGCACACCCGATGTTAGCATTTCGAAGAGACGTCATCACTTCGTCACGCCGACCACCGCGAACCCGAATCGTAAACTGGTTATAGACGTGGCGACGGTCCGGCAGTGTCGGAGGGGCCTCAACAGCACATCGCAGATTGAGCTCACGGAATAATTCGTGATACAGTTTTGCATTGTTCCTGCGTGCATCTGACCACTGATCGAGGCTGCCAAGCTTGACTTTGAGAACCGCTGCCTGCAGGGCATCCAGACGACTGTTGAATCCGACCTCGACGTGGTTGTATCCACCAACGTCTCCATGGACGCGTAATCGACGAAGCCGACTTGCGATTTCGGCATCGTCGGTGACTATCATGCCACCATCACCCGCTCCACCCAGGTTTTTTGTGGGAAAGAAACTGAAACAGCCAACGGTTCCCAGCACACCCGCGCTTCGGCCTCTGTACTGGGCGCCGATTGCCTGACACGCGTCTTCGACGACCGGAATTTTGTGTCGAGCTGAGAGACGCCAAAGAGGTTCCATTTCGGCGCATTGGCCAAACAGGTGAACCGGGAGAATGGCTCGGGTCTTGCGGGTCAGTGCCTGTTCAACCTGTTCGGGACACAAATTGAAGCTGTTTGGTTCGATATCGACGAAGACGGGCCGCGCGCCAAGTCTGTGAATCGCGCTCGCCGTGGCGAAGAATGTAAATGTGCTGGTAATGACTTCGTCACCGGGTGACACTCCCACCGCAAGGAGAGATAGAATGAGTGCGTCGGTGCCCGATGCACATCCTACGGCGTATCTGGCGTCACAATAATCAGCAATTTGTGACTCAAGAGCAGAGACCTCATCTCCGAGCACAAACGACTGACATTCGAAGACCTGATCCACGGCCTCACGGACATCACCGCGAATTGTCTGGTACTGTGCAACAAGGTCGATGAACGGAACGGGCCCGGCTGTGTCCGAAGTATTTTCCTGGGCGGGCATTAAGCGACTCCATTCGCTGAAAAACTGCCGCAACTCGACGGCTCACTTGAGATTATGGCAATCTCGAAAACCTGTCAATATGAGCAAATGAGGATGAGCAGACGCTAAATCAGTGCGGCAACTGGATTTAACAATTGTGTAACTCCTGCAAATCCGGCAACCACCACATGCCTTATCGTCTTTACAATCCGTGTTTCGACACCTGTAGATGGCCTTTTTTTTGCTGCATTCTGCCTATCACGATCTCAGGTAGAATACCGTTTCCTGAATTTGGCGGCATTTAATCAGTTGGGACAGGGTGTATTCGTTCCGTAGTAGTTTTAGGTGATGTAGATCGCCGCAGTTACGCATATAACCCACGTGGCGTATCTGGTTGGAGTTTTCTCATTGGTGGCCAAACTGTTTCCACCGGCCAAATATGCAGATTGATTTTTGATGAAAACCAGTCAGTTTCTTGAGCATTACGGCGTCGGGATCAATCCGTTCAGCCAGGAAGACGCCCAGGCTGACCACATTTTCCAGAAGCATTGCGCCGACACGATCTATCATCCTGCGTGGGACAAGATCCTGGGTGATTGCAGCAATCCAGGCACTGCAGTCGTCTTCGGTGAAAAAGGAGCCGGCAAGACGGCGCTTCGAATTCAGCTGCTTAATGCAATCGCCGATTGGAATGAGAAGCATTCTGATGAACGTGCGTTTGTGATCAGCTACGACGATCTCAATCCGTTTTTGGACGCATTTCGAGATCGCCTGCGCGGTCGCAGGCGGCAGCCCGATCTATGTCTTCAGGAATGGCGTTTATGGGACCACATGGATGCCTTGCTGACACTGTCCACGCGTCGGCTGTGCAACATCGCCGCTGACGAACATCACGATGATCCCGACCTTACACTCAAGCAGATGAAAGCACTTCCCAGACTGAGGAAGCGAGATCTTTTGATGTTGGCTGCTTTCTACGATCGAGCATCTGACCTGTCCCATGTCCGTCGCTGGAAACGTATCAAATGGCGACTTGGATTTCTGACACCAGGGACATCCTGGCGCATGTGGATTGGGACTGTGATCACAATTCTGACCCTGGGACTCGCTTTGCAAAATCTCCCCAGGGACGGCCAGAGTACGTTCGATGTTCTTCAAACCTGGTGGATCTGGGCCATCATCGCTGTCGGATGGATTCCCTGCGTCCGACGGTGGTTACAGTTGTGGTGGAGGTCCCGCCAGATAGCTTCACAGGTTCGAATTCTGGAGCACACTACGTCGACACTTCGTCGTATCCTTGGATCATTCTACGGACGTGAGATCGACGGTCAGCCAATGCCTTCTCGTGATCGCAGTGATGACCGCTATGAACTGATGGCCCGGCTGCAGCGTATTCTGAAGCCGCTTGGTTTTACCAGTATGGTTGTGATCGTTGACCGAGTGGATGAACCTCATTTGATCAATGGTTCTCCCGAACGCATGAGGGATTTTCTGTGGTCTATGTTCGACAACAAATTCCTGAAGCACCCGGGCATCGGGTTCAAAATGTTGTTGCCAAAGGACGTTGTTTATTATCTCAACCGCGAAAAGCGGGAGTTTTATGAACGGTCGCGACTGGACAAGCAAAATCTGATCAATAGTCTCGAATGGACCGGAGAATCGCTTTACGACATGGCAACGAATCGGCTGCGGGCCTGCCTGCACGATTCAGCGGACAAGAGTGTTTCGATTTGCAGCCTCTTCGCGAGTGACATTGCTGAGGATCAGCTCATTGAGCGATTTGGCCGGCTGCGGGTGCCGCGTCATCTGTTTCGTTTTCTGTTCAGGCTGTTGACGGACCATTGCAACGCTTCGACGGAAGACAACCCGGCCTGGAAAATCAGTTCTGAAACGCTGGCCAGTACCATGGATGCTTACCAGCGCGAACTTGATGCTCTGGACCGAGGTTTGGGAACCGGGTAGTTAGTCTTTCCGTGTCGGAGCGCGCTGCCGGGGTTCAAGTACTGTCGAGAAATTGAGTCCTGCTTCATTTCACAGTGTAAGGTGTAAGGTCACCTGATGCAGCGAACGATGATCATACCCGTCCTGACTGCGGGGCTCGTGTTGTACTGCTGTTATGATAACGCTGAGGCGGACTCGGCACGTCCCAACTTCATTGTTATCAACATTGACGACCTGGGCTATGGTGATATTGGGCCATTCGGAAACACGGTCAACCGGACACCGAATCTTGATCGTTTGGCGATGGAAGGTTGCAGACTGACGTGTTTCTATGCGGCTCCCGTTTGTTCGCCGTCTCGTGCCTCGCTGATGACAGGATGTTATCCGAAACGGGTATTGAGTATTCCAAACGTGTTGTTTCCCGGTGAGGATACGGGGCTTGATGCAGGTGAAATCACCATCGCTGAACTGCTCAAAGATCGGGGATATGCAACCGGAATCATTGGCAAATGGCATTTGGGTGACCAGCCGGAATTTCTGCCGACTCGACAGGGGTTTGACTACTTCTACGGACTTCCTTATTCAAACGATATGGGGCCGGCGGCTGATGGTGCCAGGAGTAATGCCGGACAGTCCCTGCCGTCAACGGAGAGGAGTTCTCATGGTACGCATCCGCCACTTCCGCTGTTGCGCAATGAAACGGTACTGCAGCGTGTTCTTCCGGATGATCAGCACGTGATCGTAGAACGATATACTCAGGAAGCTGTGTCATTCCTGTGGAATCACCGTGACGAACCCTTCTTCCTGTACCTGCCGCATTCAGCCGTACATTTTCCCCTTTATCCTGGCAAACAGTTCCAGGGAAAATCACAGCATGGACTGTTTGGTGACTGGGTCGAAGAAGTTGACTGGAGCGTCGGACAGATTCTGCAGACGATCGGTCAGCTCGGATTGTCCGACAACACGCTGATTATCTTTACATCCGACAACGGTGGTCAACAGCGCCACGGGGCCGTCAATGCGCCGTTACGCGGCGGTAAGGGCACCACGTTTGAAGGTGGCATGCGAGTACCCACGATTGCATGGTGGCCCGGACATATTCCACCCGGTACTGTTGTTGGTCAGGTTGCAGGTATGATGGATATATTGCCAACATTTGTCAGCCTGGCGGGTGGTCATTTACCTGACGATCGAAAAATCGATGGTCGGAACATCTGGCCCCTTCTTGCCGGACATGAAAATGTTCAGTCTCCGCATGAAACGTTTTTCTATTACCGAGGCCTCCGGCTTGAGGCACTGAGGCAGGGTCCCTGGAAGCTCCATCTGAAACATGGAGAACTCTACAACCTGGAGGATGACATTGCGGAATCGACAAACGTCGCATTGAAGTACACCTCTGTTGTTGCACAGCTGCGCAGCATCGCCGAGGCGACCGACAGCGATCTGGGTCAGGACGGGCCGGGGCCGGGTTGTCGCCCGCTCGGTCGGGTCCAGACGGCACAGCCGTTAATTGCTCATGACGGTACAGTGAGGGAAGGCTTCGAAAATCCCAAGATTCACGCCGGGCAGGGGATTATGGTTGGGGAGCTGACTCCGTCATCGGCGTTTGTGCAGGTCCGACTTACGCAGTCGGATCATCTGCTGGATCGTGATTTGCCTGGCATTGCGGGCGTTGTTGAGTTTTCGCTGTGTTCTGCGGACGGTGGTGATGTTGTCACACGAACGACCAACGCGGCTGACGAACAGGACTTCATCGCCCGCACATGGTTTGAGGGATTGCTGCCAGGTGCCGAATACGTGTGTAAAACACGAATCGGAACGGTGAAGGAAGACCTTCGTGTCGGACCGATGGCTTCGTTTCGCACTTTGTATGGGGCCGGTCGATCGCAGCCCGTGAAGTTCGTGGTTGTTACCGGGATGAATCACCGTGAATTTCACGGTGACGATCCGAGTGGTCTTGGACGGCCCCTTCTGGTGAGTCCTGGACTGCCGGTGGAATACGCTGGTCCCGACAGGCATATTGGTTACCCGTCACTGGACACCATTCGTCGTTTGAATCCCTTTTTCTTTGTAGGAACCGGTGACAACATCTATTACGACTTTCCCTCAGGAAAACTTCGCGCGCAGTCGTTGACGGAGATGCGTCAAAAATGGCATGAACAGTTCGTACAGGACCGGTATCAACAATTGTTTGCTGTGGTGCCGACGTACTGGATGATCGACGACCACGATTATCGTCTTGATGACTGTGATAACAGTGGTGATTATGATCCGTCACCGGAACTGGGCCGTCGTGTGATGCTGGAACAATTGCCGTACGGTCCCGCGAGCGACGACAGTTTGAAAACGTATCGCACTCACCGAGTCAGCAAAGATCTTCAGGTCTGGTTTCCGGAAAATCGACTACACCGCAGTCCTAACAGGACAGCGGATGGTCCCGACAAGACGATCTGGGGCGTTGAACAAAAATCCTGGTTGAAAAAGACGCTGTCAGAAAGCCGTGCGACATTCAAACTGCTGGTCTCACCGACACCGATGATTGGTCCGGATGACAAACGCAAGACGGACAATCACACCAACTTTGGAGGGTTCCGCCACGAGCGTGATGAATTTTTCGAATGGCTCAGTGAGACAGGTGTGGCCAAGGATTTCTTTCTGGTGTGCGGAGACCGGCACTGGCAGTATCATTCCGTGCACCCGACAGGAATTGAAGAATTCTCCTGCGGGGCGCTCGTGGACGCCAACTCGCGACTCGGTCGTCAACCCGGAGATCCGGAATCAACAGACCCCAACGGTTTGATCAGACAGCCGTATACCCAGACAGTGGCTTCCGGCGGATTTCTTGAGATCGAATGTTTACCAGCTTCCGCCGGCGAACGGACGTCACTTTACTTTCGTTTTCGGGACGAGCGTGGAGTGCTTCTGTATGAACACGTCAAACTACAATCTGCACCATGACGGAAAACTGTGAATTGCGCCATCACAGTAAAACCGTTTGACCGCATGTTTCTGTTTGTGTCGTAGCGTGCTCACTGAGTTCCGTCCGATAAAGAATCGTTGCGCATGTTGATTCTGCCACGGACGCGTGAGTCATTTTTAGGCGCGATAGCATGCCATTCAACGAGTCGCTCCCGGGGCATTTGGTTCACTCGCTCAAGTACCGGGAAATCTATGCGGCCTGACTTCCGGCGGATCATTGCGACTGTTGTCCAAAAGGCACGGGTTCAGGAGTCTTGTCTGTGCATGTGGCTCATGTAAACTGCGCGTCTGACCACGCGCAAACTGTGATCAGCTTAGTGTTTATCGAGAAGAAAATTCAGATCCCCTCATGCAACCACGTTGCTGGCAGGCGTGATCAGGGGAATCGTTTTTCCTGTCGGCCACCCCGTCGCTCGCCGGCAGTTGCTTTCCATTGGAAGTAGGAGGCTGAGCAATGAATACACTTGACGGCCATGTTGTGATTGTGACGGGGGCGGGTTCCGGGATCGGCAAAGAGACGGCATTGCTGACCGCCCGGGAAGGAGCTTCCGTGGTGGTTGCTGAAGTCGACGCCAAAAAAGGAACGGCGGCCGCCAATGAGATTCTTGCATCCGGGGGGCAATCGGTATTCATTGAGACGGATGTTGCCGACGAAGACGCAGTTGCAGCGATGGTCACAGAGACACTCAATACGTTTGGCTGCATCGATGCGCTGGTCAACAATGCCGGTATCGATCTTGAAGGTCCCACCACGTCCTTCAGCACGGAAAACTGGAAGCAGGTGATCGATATCAATCTCGGCGGGGCCTTTTTGTGCAGCCGAGCTTGCCTGCCGGCATTGCGAAGGCAGGGCGGTGCTATCGTGAATATTGCGTCTGTTCATGCGAATTTCGGCTTCGCCGGCGCCGCAGCCTATGATGCCAGCAAGGGGGGCATGGTCTCGCTCACTCGCTCACTGGCAATGGAGAATGCGCCCGATCAGGTGCGCGTCAACGCAATTTGTCCAGGATACATTGATACACCCTTGTGGGATCATTTTTTGGCTCAGGAATCGGACCCGGAGAAAATCGATCGAATCACGCGAGACAGTCATCCGTTGCGTCGCCGAGGGATACCACTGGACATCGCCCAGGCAGTGCGGTTCCTGATTTCAAACGAATCGACCTGGATTACCGGAACCACGCTTGTCGTCGATGGCGGGATGGGGGCCCAGTTTTTCCAGCGGTCTTTCGACTGAATCGGGATTTTCAGTTCTTCAGTGGTGCATCACCCGGCCGCTTGTCGCGCCCGTTTGAACATCATCGTTACGGACGCTTTCGCACCAGCAAAGAATTTCTTTGCTGCAGAAACCGCCGTTGTAATCTGTAAAAAACTAATATTAATGTCGCATTCGTTAAGCTCAGGATTCGAGGGGGCAAAGTTAAGTGACACGGACAGGCAAAAGAACACATGGCTTTACACTGGTTGAATTGCTCGTCGTTATCGCCGTCATCGCGATTCTGATTGCCTTATTACTGCCAGCAGTACAGCAGGTGCGAGAAGCAGCACGCCGTACGCAGTGTCGAAATAACCTGAAACAAATCGGGCTGGCACTGCACAGCTATCACGAGATTCACAGAATGTTTCCGCCTGGACGAATGCAACCGTACCTCGGAGAGGGTACGGCAACGGGTGCGGGCGAATGCTGGGCTGGGTCAGTCGCTGTGCATACATTTCTACTTCCATTCATGGATCAGGCGAAACTCTATGACCGGATTGATTTCAGTCGTTATCGTATTCAGATTCCGCCTAAGACACCTCATTGTGAAGACAATGCCGAGCTCTACGGTGTAGCGCTTCCCTCTTTTCAGTGTCCTTCGGATCCCATCGGAGGTCGCACTGTCACCAACAACTACCGCTCTAATGTTGGGGTAACTGCCTGCCCTGGGTCTCCATATAACGATGACGGAACAAACCAGGAGCCGTATTCAACGAATTGTGCGGCCGAATTGTACGGCAGCAAAGGAGGAATGTTTCACGATAAAGGCGGGGTGAGAATCAGTGATGTGACTGACGGTACCTCGAACACGGTCGCATTTAGTGAACGCTCGGTTGGAGACCAGACGTCTGAAGTGTTCAACATTCAGGGCGACATATACAGAGCCGTTGAGAAATCTGTGACCCATACGACCGCTTCACTTCTGCAGGAGTGCAAAGCACTTGACCTTGCTTTGACACCCAACCCTGGTCACACCAGCAACAATGGGATTGGAAACGGTGCTTGGTGGCACGGTACTTTCCAGATGACACTGTACGGCCACGTCATTGGTCCAAATTCAAACACAACCGACTGCGGTGTTTCAAGTTTGATACCCGACGGAAATGACGAACCTCAGATTGTTGGTGCACGCAGCTATCATGTCGGTTGCGTTCTCAGCCTGTTTGCAGACGGAAGTGTGCGAAGATTTAGCGAGAATATCGACATTGGGATCTGGCAGGCAGTCGGCACACGGGCCGGGTTTGAGCTGCCTGGCAGTTTCTGATGATGTACCGCGTTAAGAACAGAAAATCGATCGAATCATGCGAGTGAGTCATCCGCTGCGTGGTTGCGGGATGCCGCTGGAAATCGTTTGGTGAGTGTGGGCAGGTCATCTCCTGCAAACATGTTGGAGAATTCCTCAGTCAGCGTCTCGCGGCCCACAATCCGGTCGCCGGTGGATCGATTGATGTAGATACCCTGCGGTGACCATCGCTTTGCCAGCGCGCAGGCATCTCGAGCGTTAAAGGCTTGGACATAGGATTCAGCTGCCTGACACACAGCCGTTTCACTTGCATTGACGGTGGACTCGCTCTGACCGAGAACCTGATCGCTCCAGAGGCAGGACGGGCAGACGTTCAACAGACACAGGAGACATTTATGCATATGAGTTTCTCCGGACTGGTCGTATTCGTCGTTAAACTGTGATGGGACGAAATGGTCCAATCTGACCGGATGACAAACCCTCGATTTGTCTGAGTGTTTTGTCAGACGTGAATTGGTCTGTTTCAATGGGTGAATTCGCAGCATATCGGCGGTATGCTGAGTAAACTGGCAGTGTTTGCCATCGTCCGTGGACCGAAGTCAATTCTCACTCTATGAAAACCAGCTATGCCTGCGATCACCTACCTGTTTTCGTATCGATTCGCTCAAATTACCGGAGTTCCGGCAATGATGCTGGTGATACTTTTGATGTTGATGCCCTCAGTGTCTGCCGCGGACACTGAGGGCCATCTGGACATCTATTTCATTGATGTTGAGGGCGGTGCCTGTACGCTTCTTGTATCACCTTCGGGGGAATCGCTGATCATCGATTCGGGTTACCCCGACAACAATGACCGTGATCTCAACCGGATTTTGCACGTGGTTCGTGATGTGGCAGGGTTGGAGCAGATCGATCATGCTGCAGTGACGCACTGGCATCTCGATCACTACGGTAACCACGCGGCGCTGTCGACGAAAATCAGGATCAACAATTTCTGGGATCGTGGCATTCCGGATGTGTTGTCAGAGGACGCACAGTTTGTGAATCGGGTCTCTAACTATCGTTCAGCGTCACAGAATGCGTCAAACTCACTGAAGGCGGGTGATAGTCTGCCTGTGAAATCCGGCAAGACTTCGTATGGCGTCCGGATCCTGACAGGTAGTCGCGAAGTCATCCCAAATACCGGTCAGCCCAACCCATACGCAGATCTGCACGAGCCTCAGCCCAAGGATACGACTGACAACGCTGCCAGTCTCAGCTTCCTGCTGACGTTTGGTGAATTTCGGTTTCTTTGTTGCGGTGATCTGACATGGAATATCGAAGCAAAACTGATGACGCCGAATAATCCAATTGGTCAGGTTGACATGTTCATGGTCACTCATCACGGATTGGCTACGAGTAACAATCCTGTGCTGGTTCGTGCCATCGACCCACGGGTCGCTGTTATGTGCAACGGGCCGACCAAGGGAGGGACTGAAGGGGTTATCCGGACATTGCGAAAGTGCGAATCACTGGAGGCGCTCTATCAACTGCATCGCAATGTCAAGCTCGAGCCTGAGTTGCAAACACCGGCAAGTTTCATTGCCAATTCGGGTCCAACTCAGGGATGTCAGGGAGTGTGGGTCAAGGCGAGCGTCGCGCCGGGAGGCAGGGAATACACCGTGCAGATCGGTCCCGAAGGCAAGCCGCGTCACTACCTGTCTCGCTAACACTCAATCCTGTCCCGGTTTCGAAGCCGCGGACGGAAGATGTATGGTTTACCGGGTTGCCAAATGACGTTTTTAAACGGCATTCCGTATCAGTGGATACTGCTGTGATCACAGCGACGACAAGAGTGACTCAATTGATTTGTATCCGCCCCAGACAGCGAGAACAAACAATCCGCCCATGACGAGGTTTTCCCACCAGCGATTCTTATACTTACTGCCAATATACGGGGCCCTGGCTGTGATACACCACAAGCCGCCGGCAATCACTGGCAACAGTACAACCTGAGCGCTGTTGGCCACCAGAGTGAGCTTGACGAATCCGGGCATTCCGGGAATGGTCCAGATGAGTGGTGAAATCAGACACCACAGAGCAATCCATCGATACATCGGATGCTCACGGCAGCGTGCCTGCGTGTGTCTCCCTTCGGCGCCCTGCCATCTCATGAGTGCGTGCGTCCCGAGATATCCGAGGCCCATCGCGTGGCCAACCAGCGAAGTAAAGACTGCGGAGAACACACCAAGGTAGAACAGGATACGCCCGTTTGAACCCAGAATTTTACTCAACAGTCGCGGCAGATCGTCCATTTTTTCGATGGTCTCTCCCTTGGGATGGAGCAGTTCAGCACCCAGAGTCCACACAGCCAGATTGAGCAGGATCATGACGAACACTGCCAGGAGAAAGTCATACAGCTGAACGCGTCGAAACTGCGGGCCACGCCACCCTTTGGCATCCAGAAAATACGGATAGACCAGATTCATCAGAGAGCCACCGACAGCGCCGATCATTGCGGTTGCAACGAGCCAGGGATTAAATGCGCCAGCCTGATCCGGAAGTTCCATGCGGTATAATCCCTGCACGATTCCTTCAGGACTGGGGCCAATCCAGATGGCTGTTCCCAGGAATGATACGGACAACAGCGCAAGAAAAATCTTGAAGCTGTTTTCGATGCGGCTGTACGCCGGCTGGAAGATCAATACCACTGCTATGCCGTTCCACAGGACGGCCCAATGCCAGACCTGGCCGAGGCCAGTGACGTTACGACACGCTTCGCCGACTCCAACTGTCATATACGATCCGTAGACGTGTCCCATCACGACAGCAGACAGCAGGAGCCCAGGGGCGTACCATGGATGTAATCGAACGAGGCCATCAAGGACTCCTTCCGAATGCTGATTACACAACTGGTATTTGGCAATCAACGAGACAAACAGAAACCGCATGACGACCGCGAGAACAAGTACCCACATCAGTGAGTAGCCGTAGTTGCTGCCTGCAACGCCCATGTCGACGATATCACCTGCCCCCAGCCAGGTAAGTACGACGACGATTCCCGGTCCAAAGGAACGCATGTATTCGGAAAAAGTGCGCGGTGGCTCTGTTATTGTCTGATCGTTCGTGGACGGTTTGGTCATTTCGAACTTCTTCCGGAATCGTAAAGGACGATGGTGTCAGTGACTGTTCGTTGATTTGAACCATACGACTCCGTCCTGTGGCACCTCTGTACCGGTCGTCACAGGACGCTTAAAGCCGCGCACACCTTAACCGATCACTGATTTAGCGAGATTGACGCAACTTGCAACTCAGTCAGTCGGACGATCTCCAGGGAGAAAAGCAAACGCTGCCATCCAGCTGTATTCAGACTGTGTCAACAACTTAGACCGCTGCGGTTGTTACACAATACATCTCAGAAAACCCCGAGTCGGTTGCGGAATCGGCGTTATATGGGGAGGATCGGCAGCGACCGGACAATACGACCAACAACATGATGAGTTTTGACGACCGACTTGAACGGAGCAATTTCAGATGGCGAAATCAAAAACCGGAGTAACGCCAAATCGCAGTACTTCTCCTACCCGTCAACCCGGACGTGATCTAAAACAAGCATTGAGCAGCGGCCGGGTGCTGGTTGGTGGAATACTCACCGAATATGCTCGACCGTCACTGGTCAAGCTGTACGTGCAGGCTGGTTTTGATTTTCTTTACATCGAATACGAGCATGGATTTTTCGATCCAACGACACTGGCGGACACTGTTTTGTGTGCTCGAGACAATGGCCTGCCGGTGATTGCCAAGACACCGCAACTGGAACGAGCCGAAGTTGCAAAATTACTTGAATGCGGTGTGGTCGGTATTCAGCTTCCCAGAACCGAAACTCGCGCCGATATTGAGACACTTCGAAGCTATGTCAAATTTCCACCTGCCGGCACGCGAGCGATTGCCCCAGGGTATGGAAGCAGTGGTTATCTCCAGCCATCCAACTGGAAGACGTGGATGGCTGAACAGGACGAAGAAACAGCAATCGTCGTTCACATTGAAACTCGTCGTGCTTATGAGAACGCGGAAGAAATCGTCAGTACGCCCGGCGTTGATATGGTCTATGTGGGACCTGGAGATTTTTCGATTGAAATGGGCCAGCCTGGCGATTACGACCACCCGGACGTAGCCGGGCCCATGCAGGAGATCAACGACCTGTGCAGGAAGCACAATGTGGCATTCGGAACCACGGCGTCTGACAATGATGCGGCTCGGCAATGGATCAGTCGAGGTGCACGGTTCTTTGAAGCCATTGATGAATTGTCATTGATCTCTGCCGGTGCAACCAGGCTTGTGGATGAATATCGAGCGATGTCGAGCGAGCAGTCGTCGGACTGATTCGAATGGAATCATGGGCGGATATGGATACAACATCTGAAGACGTTCATGTGGATTCCGGATGGACTGGCCGTAGGATGACCGTCCCGCCGACTGGTGTTTTTGCAGTGATCATGCCGAGTGCATTTTCACTGGGCGAATTAAGTTGATCGTGTTTGACCGTTTCATAGTGACTCGTCAGAGTCATATGCCGGATTAACAATCACGGCGCATGCAGCCTGTGATCAATGTTCACAACCCGGGGCGACGTTGCCCATCAGAGTGGACGGTCATTGAATTTCTTCTTACACAGGTTTCTTCGTGTTGTTCGACTGCAATGATCCCCGCATTGACCATGGAATTCAGCTGTTCAACGATCGTGAATTCTTTGAGTGCCACGACGTCTTCGAAGATTTCTGGTCCGAACTCATTGGTCCTGAAAAGACGTTCTTTCACGGACTGATTCACGCGGCAGTCTGTTTGTTCCATTTTGAAGGTGGAAATCTTGGTGGTGCGCGCAGGATGTATGGAACCTGCATTGCCTATCTGCAGACATTCGAGCCGGAATACTGTGGTGTAGACGTCACTCAGTTGCTTAACGATCTGAAATTCTGCTTTGAAGATTTGCTGACAGCACACGATGGTTATCCTCACGGAGTTACATTACGGTCCTCGCGTATTCCGTACATTCGTCGTTCTTCAATGTCTTCCACCAGCAGTTAACCATGCCTACAACGATCACCGGCTTTGACACTTTTGACCTGAGATTTCCCACGTCACTGCACCTCGATGGTTCGGATGCCATGAATCCGGATCCTGATTATTCGGCGGCATATGTCGTGTTGAAAACGTCATCTGACCGGCTCAGCGGCCATGGAATGACGTTTACGATTGGACGCGGCAACGAGTTGTGTGTAGCGGGAATCCAGTCGCTCGCATCGCTGCTGACCGGAACCACGGTCGAATCACTGATGTCAGAACCATTAATTCTGTATCGGAAGATGACCGCAGACAGTCAACTGCGGTGGCTGGGGCCCGAGAAGGGTGTCATTCATCTGGCGGCGGCTGCAGTCATCAATGCGGTGTGGGATCTCTGGTGCCAGATCAACGAACGGCCACTTTGGCGTCTTATTGCAGAAATGACTCCGGAACAGATCGCGGCCTGTGTAGACTTTCGTTATCTCACGCAGTGTCTCAACAGGAGCCAGGCAACGGAGTTACTCAACTCGCGCGAAAGTGGTAAACAGCAACGAATCGAAGAGTTGCTGGAACATGGTTTTCCCAGCTACACCACATCTGCCGGGTGGCTCGGGTACAGTGACGAAGATCTCCGATCGAAATGTACGGACCTGAAAAATCGCGGCTGGAATCATTTCAAGATCAAAGTTGGTCGCGAACTGGAAGATGATCGGCGACGTTGTCGGCTGCTCCGGTCCGAACTGGGGGCCGAGGCTCGCATGATGGTCGATGCCAATCAAATGTGGGATGTGCCGGAGGCAATCGAATGGATTCAGCAGCTGAAGGAGTTCGATCTGTGGTTCGTCGAAGAACCGACATATCCGGACGACATTCTGGGTCACGCAGAAATCTCCAAAGCCGTGGCACCTGTCCGAATTGCGACTGGCGAGATGTGCCATAACCGCATCATGTTTCGACAGTTCATGGAATCCGGAGGCATGCAGGTATGCCAGCTCGACAGCTGTCGTCTGGGCGGAGTCAATGAAGTACTCGCAGTCATGCTGCTGGCCGAACGATTCGGTATTCCGGTGTGTCCTCACGCCGGTGGAGTGGGCCTTTGCGAATATGTTCAGCACCTGACAATGATTGATTACATCTGTGTCTCCGGTACCCAGGAGGATCGGATTGCGGAGTACTCTGATCACCTGCACGAGCATTTGCGGTATCCTGTCACGATGAAGAACGGTCGCTATATGCCACCGGAGAATTCGGGATACAGCGTGGAATTTCTCGATTCGGCAATCAATGAATTTTCGTACGTGTCTTAACAGCAACGACTGCTGAAACCAGCGAGCTGGTTGATTGATGCAGATGCAGACACTGTGAACAGGCGTCCTGATCTCGCCCACTGATACGCCTTCAACTTTAACGAAACACAAATCAACCTTATGGCGCATCGACACGAGACGATCAAGAGAATCCCGTTGTTCTGGCACGTGCTTGTCTTTGCAGAATCAAGCTGAAGTAAATGGTACTGACTGCTGGTCAGCGAAGTTCCCTGACTGCGGCCCTGCACTATTGCGTTTGGGACGAAAGACTGAATCACAGCCCACCCAGGGGGCCATATGACGCACATCGATCTCGAAGGAGTTCGGGTTCACAACCTTCGCGGAATCAGTGTCCGGATACCTCACGATGCCGTGACTGTGATCTGCGGAGTCAGTGGTTCAGGAAAAAGCAGTCTGGCGTTTGACACGTTGTTTGCGGAGGGGCAGCGCCGCTATGTGGAAACGTTTTCAGCCCATGCGCGGCAGTTTCTGAATCAGCTCGAACGGCCTGACTTCGATCGAATCGAAGGAATTCCACCGGCCATCGCCGTACGGCAACAGCGGCGACTTGTGAATGTCCTGAGCACGGTGGGGTCACGAACCGAGATTCTGCGATACCTGCAGCTGCTGTTTGCTCAAACCGGGGTCCAGCATTGTCCGGGGTGCAGCAATTCTTTACGGACCTGGACACCCGACCGCGTGGCGCAATACGTGGCCAGTCTCGATACATCTGCCCGTGCCATGATTGCGTTTCCAGCCCGAGCGGATTCTGACATCGACGACTTCCCTCGTTTGGGTTTTACTCGAGGCATTACCGGTGACAGAAGTGTTCGTCTTGAGGACGTGCCAGCTTCTTTCGACATGGCGCAGCTGCTGATCGTTGTTGATCGGATTCTAACTCGTGATCACGATCGTCAGCGTATCCTGGAAGCATCCCGGCAGGCTTTTAATCAGGGATCGGTATGTCATATTTTGGTGGAATCATCAGATGGACAATTTCTTATAGACGACCGTCGCTGGCATCGCAGGGTCTGTTTTGAATCCTGTTTTTGTCCTGACTGCCGGATCGACTGCCCGCCAGTGA
The DNA here is from genome assembly GCA_022447185.1 of Fuerstiella sp. Taxonomy (GTDB): domain Bacteria; phylum Planctomycetota; class Planctomycetia; order Planctomycetales; family Planctomycetaceae; genus S139-18. Next base: position 29,893 of record JAKVAY010000073.1, read on the forward strand.
CGCAGGATTTGCTGAGTTTTCATACAGCGGCGGGTGCCTGTGCTGAATGCCAGGGGACCGGCACAGTGGCTAAACACGCGCTACGCTCGTGTCCGTCCTGTCACGGTACCCGACTCAACAGATTTGGACGGTCCGTGCGTCTGAATGGCGTGAATCTGCCTGAACTGTTGAATCATGAATGTGGTGATGTGGCGTTCTGGTTGAACGAGGTTCAGCAGTCACTGTCCGAAGCTGAAGCACGATCGTTGACTACAGTCTTTCAGCAGCTTCACCGACGTTTGCAGTTCCTGACGGATATGGGTCTGGGATATTTGTCACTTGACCGCACATTAATGACGTTGTCCGGAGGTGAAGTACGTAGAGTTGTCCTGACGTCTGTGATGGGCAGCGGCATGACAAATACGTTGTATGTCCTGGACGAACCGACCAGTGGAATGCATGAAACCGATGTCGCTCGTGTAATTGAAGGGATCCGTCGATTGCAGGTATCCGGCAATACGGTGGTGGTTGTTGAGCACGATCTGGATGTGATTTGCGGCGCGGATCTGGTCATTGAGCTGGGACCTCGGGCCGGACAGGACGGTGGCGATATCGTCTTCGCCGATGAGCCGGATGGCTTGCTCCGTGCGGACACTCATACGGGGCAGGCGCTGCGGGAGAGGGACGTTGTCACAGACCGACAGTCAAACAAATGTCTCAAATCTGCGAACTGGCTGAAGATCAGAAATGTGCAGTGCCACAACATCTCCGGGGCCGATCTGGATCTCCCGCTGCAGACACTGTGTGTTGTGACAGGGGTGAGCGGCAGTGGCAAAAGTTCATTGATTGTCGATGCTCTTTATTCGGAGTTGCGACGCGTGCTGGCAAACGATCCACATTCCCATGATGCTTTCTGTGAAATTGCTGATGGATTCCAATACCTGAATGACGTGCAGTTGCTCGAACAGAATCCGTTACAGCGTTCAAAACGAAGTATTCCGGTGACATATCTTGGCGCATTTGATGAGATACGCAGGTTGCTGGCAGGCACACACGAAGCACGCAAACGGAACTTCACGCCGGGGACCTTCAGTTTCAATTCCGCTCAGGGTGGACGCTGTGAGCAGTGTCACGGGCATGGTTCCATCACGATCGACATGCAGTTTCTTGCTGATGTCGAAGCGACATGTGACAGCTGCCAGGGCCGCCGATTTCGCAGCGACGTTCTTGAAATTCGCTATCGAGATCGTTCCGTGGATGAAATCCTGGGGATGACCGCTGAAAATGCATTTTTGTTCTTCAACGGACATTACCGAATCCAGCGATCATTGAATGGTTTGCGTCAGGTTGGACTCAGCTATCTGACGCTGGGACAGCCGCTGTCGACTCTGTCGGGTGGTGAAGCACAGCGCCTGAGGATTGCAGCGCTGTTGGCTGGTGTTTCCAGTTCGGAGAAGTTGGCGAAGCGTTCCGGTGACACAGAGCTGTGCGGAGCCGCGGGGACATTGTTTATCCTCGATGAACCATCGAACGGACTGCATGCGCATGATTCGGATCTCCTGATGAATTGTCTGCACCAGCTGGTTCAGGTCGGCCACTCCGTTGTATTGATCGAACACGACCGGCGTCTTATTCGTCAATGTGACTACCGAATCGAAATGGGACCAGGGGCGGGAAAAAAGGGCGGTCAGGTAATGAGTGCAGCACCCTCAGTGTAGAGTCCTCTGAGTGCTGCGGTTGCAGTGATGCAGACTCGTGTTGTTTCTTTGCTCAGTAATCATGGGTGGACTTTCGTGAGGGTTTTCGCGTGAGCAACTGTGCAAGGAGGCGCCGATTATGCCAGCGATTACTGCCGTGGTTACGCCAGACGGCAAAGATGAGTGCTATACTGACAGACTTGTTTTCTTCCCCGCTTTGAGTGACACGCTATGCCGATGAAGATTCTGCGATTCCTGCTGGCCCCGTTGTCGGTTCTGTTTTTCTGTTTGCCGCTTGCGGCCCAGCACGATCCTGAGCGGAATGCCGTGCGGTATATCGCCAGCGGGGCCTTTGATAAAGCACTGGCGGAACTGGAAAAGGCAGAGCATCCAGGATCGGAGACACACTATGTTCGGATGCTGATTGCTCTTGGTGAAGATCAAACGGACCAGGCAGTGATGCATGCCGGCGCCGCGCTCGATGCGGGTCTTCCTTTCGAACGGCTGGTGGCAGGGCCACGGATACTGTTGGCACCACTCTATGCCACCGATCAGTACCAACAGTGGGCCAGGAAAAATAGTTCGTTGCGGATGCTGCACGGACCGATGCTTGGCGCGATCCGAAGTGACTCTGCTTCGCTCTGGCTGCGGACAGCAAAAGAGGCGTCTGTTCAGGTTCGGGTCCTGGATGCAGAGAGCGGCACACTCATCAGTACGTCGGAAAAAATGGCCGCGAACGTAGAAAGTGATTTTACGGCCGTGGTCAAACTGACGGGTCTGAAGGAAGATCACGCCTATCGTTACGAGATCCAGATAGACGGTGAGCCGGCACCAGCTCAGAACACCCGTTTTCGGACCTATCCGAAAAAAGGAACGGCTGCCAGTTTCGCAGTCGGCTTTGGCGGTGGTGCGGGGTTTGTACCGAAGTGGGAGTTTATGTGGGACACAGTGCTGGAATCACGGCCAGCCGCGTTCCTGATGCTCGGTGACAACGTTTACATCGATGACCCGACCCATCCGCTGACGAATCACTATTGTTATTACCGCCGTCAGTCCAGGCCTGAGTGGCGTCGCTTCACTGCGACCACCGCTATCTACTCGATTTACGATGACCATGATTTCGGGCTGAACGATTGTGTCCCGGGTGCTGAGATCGAAAAACCGACCTGGAAACGAACCGTGTGGAATATCTTCCGGCAAAACTGGGTCAACGCGTCCTATGGCGGCGGCGAAAATCATCCGGGGTGTTGGCAGGATTTCACGATTGGTGACGTGCATTTCATACTGCTTGACGGTCGCTATTACCGCAGCCGTGAGGGAGAACCGTCGATGCTCGGCCCGGCACAGAAAAAATGGCTGCTTGAGACTCTCGCCACTTCAAAGGGTACGTTCAAGGTGCTTGCCTCACCGGTTCCCTGGACCGCCGGGGTCAAGCCGGGCAGCAAGGACACCTGGGACGGTTACGCCAAAGAACGCGAGGAGATTTTTTCTTTCCTGGAAACAAAGAAAATAAACGGTCTGTTCCTCGTCGCAGCGGATCGGCACCGGACCGACCTGCGAGTGACCTCACGGACCGGAGGCTATGACCTTTACGAGCTGGAAAGTTCCAGGCTGACCAACCGTCATACTCACGATGTGGTAAAAACGCCTGGGCTGCTCTGGGGCTACAACAAGACATGCTCTTTTGCGCTGATGCGATTTGACACAACGATTGCGGATCCGACCGTGACTTTCGAAGCGATGACGATTGACGGCGAGAAGATGCACACCCACCAACTCAGGCTGAGCCAGCTCACCCACAAGTAAAACAATGAGAAATTGAATAACGGTCATCCACCGTCCACGTTGAAGAACCGGACTTTTACGTTTCCCTCTGACGTGTTTCTTCTTCTGTTGAAGAGGTCTTTTCGAACGTGTTTGGTGACTTTCTTTTTCATAGCAGGGATCTGAGCGGTCGGGTCGCGGGCAATCTGCAGTTTGTGATCATCTCAGAACCAGAAACATAGCGACGACTGCCAGCCCGGCTCCCCATCGAGCCCGCACTGTTACGGGTTCTTTCCAGATGAAATGGGCTGAAAGCTGATCCATCACCACAACCGTACATCCAACGGCAGGAAAAAAGACAGTTCCGGGGATTTGGCGAAGTGCCAGCAGGATGACAACCAATGCGATCAGGTTGAAGAGTCCAATGATGGCCCCCATTTGAAGTTCCTGATGCGTTGGTTTTCTGGAACCCAGCATCACGGCCATCGAGCCCAATGTTCCGGCAGTCGCGCCGACAAAAAACAGAACACTAAGCAAGACGTCATCCAGACCGGCATAACGCACCCATCGCAGACACGAATTGCTCAGCCCCTGGGCAAAAAACACCAGTGGAATGAGACACAGGGAAATCCTGGAACTAGTATGCGTGATCGTCGGTGCTCCCTGTGCCATCAGGCCAAGGGCGATCAGCGCCGAACCGATACCCGAGGCCTGAAGCAGGCTGATTTTTTCACCCCAGATCTGCACGCTCAGAATCACAGGGATCACCACGGCCAGGCGAAATGCTGTCAACACGGGAGCCACACTCAGCAATCGCAGGGCTGTTGTCATGATGAACATAGAACAAACAAAGACGGTTCCTGTGATCATTCCGACCCGAACAGTGGCGGGCGTCATGTCAAATCCGCTTCCACACAGATGAAACACTCCCAGGACAATTGCCATCGTGACATAGTTTGTTGAAAACACGACGGGGGCCGAGTAGCCCTTCTTTTGCGAGAATTTGAAAAGCTGAGCAAACCCAAATTCACCGAGACAGGCCAAACACAACCAAAACACGTTTGTTAACCCCTTCGAGAATAGTTGATTGACGCTCCCGTAAACTTACCGGAAATGTGTGTCGGTTGCGTGATTGTCATTCCGAGCACCAGGATCACCGCTGCAGTCTCACTTCTTCGTGTCAGACAATGCATCTGCTAACAGGTCTGCGTCATTCGAATTGTTGTAGAGATGCGGACTGATCCGTACGTGGTCGTTCTTCAGACTGACTGTAATGTTGTGCCGTCGCAGTTGACGAATCAGGACGTTTGTTTCCAGCTGCGGGTGTATGATTGTCAAGATGCCTGATTGAGCGTGTCTGGGCCAGTCTGCAAATTTCAGTCCGGCCGAACATATCGCATCTTTGAATTGACTGCGCACGGTCAGCAGATGCTCGGCGCGGCTTGCCGCAGGGATTTCTTTGAGCAGCCGCAGGCTCGCATGCAGTCCCGTGAGGCCAAACGTGTTGTGCATTCCGGATTCAAAACGAGTCGCCGTATTACTCAGTGTCAGATCCGTTGCCTCAAACTGCAGCGGATCACTTGTACTGGCCCAGCCGGGGCGGGTGATTTCAAAGAGATTCTGCTGATTACGTCGAATGGCAAGAATTCCCGCACCATCCGGACCCAGCAGCCATTTGCGGCTGTCGGCAATCAGTATGTCGATATTGTCGGAATCCACATTGAGCGGAAAGACGCCAAGCCCCTGAATTGCATCCAGCACCAGTAAAGCACCGTGGTGGTGAGCGACTTTCGCCAGTTTCGCCGGATCACGCCGAACTCCTGTGGAATAATCAACCCAGCTGCTGGTAACGATTCGTGTGTTCGAATCGCATGCTTCGTCCAGGGCAGAGACGAACTGTTCCGGATCATCCGGAGTGTTGACCTGCCGGACCTCAACACCTCGACGCTCAAGATTCTGCCATGGAAATCGATTGCTGGGGAATTCTCCGGCGGAAAGGACGACGTTATCTCCATCCTGCCAGCAAAATCCTTCGGCCACTGTTCCTGCGGCTGTCGCCGTATTTGCGACGAATGCGATTTCATCTTCGTGGCCCCCGATGAGGTCCGCGACCAGTCTGCGCGTGCGCTGCACCGTCTTTTGCCAGAGATTCCAGTGGCGAATTCCATGCGTTCCGGCGCTTTGAATCCGACTGGACATCGCATCGATCGTCGGGCGTGGCAGGATACCGGCTGCCGCGTGGTCCAAATACAGGCCTGGCTGGTTGACGACCGGCATCAGTTCCCGGAGTTCTTCCAGATTGCTGATTGGTTGCGTCAGATGCTGATGGAAGTCAGACGGGATGCCCACATTCGAAACCTTGAGACGTGAGGAATTGGTGTTTGTGCGACTTTGTTTGAAGTCCGTTTGCTGACAGCATACCGTGTTGCAGGCGATTGAACGCTATCCCCATTACCTGACAGGCTGCGAAAATCGCGTCATGGATGCAGAAATTCCGTCGTCGGATGAGATTGCTCTTAACTATCTCGACCAATTGCCCTGGGAGCCTTATCCATTTCAGGAGCAGGCGATTTTGGCGTGGTTTGAAGGCGAGGACGGAATTCTTGTTTGTGCACCTACCGGCACGGGCAAAACGGTCATCGCCGAAACAGCGCTGTACGAAGCACTCGTCACGGGACGGCGAGCCTACTACACGACTCCACTGATTGCGCTCACGGAACAGAAATTTCACGAGTTGCAGGAGTCGGCCGAACGGTGGGGGTTTTCACGTGATGACGTGGGACTCGTCACCGGCAATCGGCGCGTGAACCCGGATGCACGAATTCTGGTTGTGGTCGCCGAGATTCTACTCAACCGACTACTGACGCCCGAGGAATTCCCGTTTGACGATGTTTCCGCTGTGGTGATGGATGAATTCCACAGTTTTAATGATCCGGAGCGAGGCATTGTGTGGGAGCTGTCGCTGGGCATGCTTCCGGGTTCAGCCCGCGTGCTGTTGATCAGCGCCACGGTGGGGAATGCCCCGGAATTCGTCGCGTGGCTTGGACAACAGCACCGCCGTCGGCTGCGTCTGTTGCAGAGTGACGAGCGTCGCGTCCCTCTGGATTTTCGCTGGGTACCCGATCAGCTCCTGTCCGAACATCTGGAATTGATGGCTGAAGGTGATGAACAGGCGCGGTACACCCCCGGTTTGGTGTTCTGTTTTAATCGGGCCGAATGCTGGAGTGTTGCGGAACAGCTGAAAGGAAAACGCCTGCTGTCCGACGGACAACAGGATCAGTTGGTCAGCGCGCTGGATCAGCATGACTGGTCGATCGGAGCCGGGGGCAAACTTCGCCAGATTCTTCTCCGCGGAGTTGGAGTTCACCACGCCGGAATTCTGCCGCGTTATCGACGGATTGTTGAAGATCTGTTTCAGAAAAAACTGCTGTCGATTTGTGTTTGTACGGAAACGCTGGCAGCCGGTATCAATCTTCCGGCGCGATCTGTCGTCATGGTCAGTCTGCTCAAAGGTCCTTTCGGAAAGCTGAAAGTCATCGATGCCAGTTCGGGACATCAGATGTTTGGGCGAGCGGGCCGACCTCAATTCGACAGCCGTGGCTACGTATTTGCCGTTGCCCATGAAGATGATGTTCGGATCTTTCGCTGGCAGGAGAAGTATGATGCGATTCCTGCCGACTCGAAGGACCCGATGATTTTGCGGGCGAAGAAGAAGCTCAAAAAGAAAATGCCCAAACGACGTGACGGGCAGCAGTACTGGTCCGAGAAACAATTTGTCACCCTGCAGCACGCCGCTCCGGCGAAACTGGCCAGCAAGGGACGTTTTCCCTGGCGGTTGCTGGCATTCCTGATTCGGAAATCAGGCACTGTTCAGGACTTACTCGACGCCGTGTACAGGCGTTTGCTGGACCCGACTCAGAAGGAAGCCGCGATTCGTCGACTTAGACA
>JAKVAY010000074.1 GCA_022447185.1 Fuerstiella sp.
ATTCCGTCATCACCGATTTCTCCATTCGCGTAGTCACGGAACATACGCCACGTATTATGAAATCGATATTTGTTGAAAGGACGTTTGGGGGCCGGACCAAGCCAGCGATCGTAGTTGACACCTCTGGGGGGAACGCCGTCTGCAACTGGTTTCACGACACTGCGAGTTTCGGCGGTCCACGCGCGAGCCACCTTGATGTCACCAATGATACCATCGGCCAGAAGTTTTGCAGCACGGTTTGTTACGGGGCTGTTCCGCATCTGACTGCCCTGCTGGACGACTCGGCCATATTGTTTCGACGCCTGAATGATCGCATGGCCTTCGTTGTAGACATGCGAAATTGGTTTTTCAATATAGACGTCTTTCCCCTGCTGCATTGCCTGGATGGCGATCGGTGCGTGCCAGTGATGTGGTGTTGCGATAATGACAGCATCGACGTTGCTGTCATTAATCACGTCTTCGTATTGTTCAGTTCGTTTAGGATCCTGCGACTGAAATCCTTCAGTGAACGCTGCCATGCGGGTGATTTGAGCCGGGTCAACATCGCACAGCCAGGAAATGGACACTCTCTCTTTGCGACTGACGAGACCCTTCACATGCTTCGTCATGATGCCGCCGCAGCCAATGATTCCCACATTGACTGTTTCAGACTGTGTGGTTCCCGCGTAAAGCGGTTGTAAAACAGACACGGCTGCAAGGGCGGATGTTGTTGTTCCGGCCGAGTGAAGAAACTGGCGACGGGAGCTGGACATGAGGTACCTCAATGGCAGATTACTGGTTGATTCGTGGGTATATGCGTATTCATTAGTGCGGGACGCAGGGCTGTTGCGGGACGGCGCACCTGGCGATGGGATGACAGAGCAACACTGGCGCAATTGCACAAAGTATGCCAGCTAATCATCCATGTTCTGTAGATGGTCGCAAGGGACAACGATTGGATCCACTGTCACACGACTCAATTCGACTGGCCAGAATCAACCGATCAAATCTTCCACGGTGATATTTCCCAGAGTCAGCCGTTCACACAGGTCTTCCGCTGTCAGTGCCAGCAGTGGGCTGATTTCCACCACAGTGCCACTTGCGACTGACTGTTCCGCGGTATGCAGCCATTGACATCCAATGTGGCTAAGTGCAGCACGAGCGGTTTTCGGAGAATCGTTACCGTCAGCATTCTTTACCGGGTTGAACTCGCGTTGCCGATCACCCTCAACAATGAGTGTTCGCTGGGCCAGCGGCAGGGCGTCAAAGATAAAACGTTCAAATTTGACTGCGTCGCGTTCCTGACGACCACTTATGGCTCCCGTGGCATCAATGCAGTTCACCTTTTTACGAGCACGATGAAGAGGAAGACAGGTATCGTCTTCGGTGAGGAACTCCAGGAAATCGCGGCGGAAGACGTGAATCGCTGTATTACCGGCCCAGAAAATCCACTGATCGTTGTCGTCGATTGCGGCGGCCTGCTCGCCTGTCAGTTCGGTGTATTCAATGATCTCTGTACGACCATCGATATCGACGAGTACTCCCATGCGTTCCTCGGGGCCTGTTTTGCGAACGACGAGAGTCGTTAGCTGTGACTGACGAGTTGCATGCAGGCCGAGCAGAATCGGATCGCACACGATAGCAGTGGGATTGTCCACCTGATGATAGAACAGGTGTTCGACACCTTGATTTTTCAATGCCTCAAGACAGCCTGATGACTGCAGCGCTGTCACCATGCCGCCATGCCCGTCCGGTGACAGGCACAGACTCCCTGGGCTGTCCATCAGAATCGCCCCGGTTTCTGCATCGATCGCCGGCAGGCTTGCCTGTTGAAAAAAGAACACGGTATCCCGGTCGAGCGAAAAGAATTTATGCCGTTCAAAAAACGCTATCGTTTCGTCGTGAGTCGCAGCACTGGTCATCAGATACCACGGAATTAGGGCGTTGTGTTTACGACGACGGGCGAGTATCTGTTCGGCATAAATCTGAAAAAGGGTACGATCTGATTTCGGGCCAATCGGGTACATTCCTTTCGGATGCTCGAAGCCCAGGCGACTGCCCTGGCCACCAGCGACAGTGATTACCGCGATTTTTGCATCACTCAGCAACTGGCAGCCAGTCTTCCCGGCGTTGCGACGGATCTGATGATCGGTTGCAGAATTCGGCCAGGCAATGACTGAAGACGGTGCTGCTGCACAGTCCGCCCGTGACACATTGTGCGTTGTCGTTAGCTTCGGAGCACCAGCCAGCAGCGAAAAATCGATCTTACGAATCTGTGCCAACAGCAACTGTATCTGACTGTCAGACAGCTGTCCGCGGAACCGCAGCAAATGCTGCTGGTGGTGTTGAGCCAGCAGTGCTTCCGTTTTCTGCAAGGTTGAGTCGTTCATTCGCGGTTCCGCGATTGTCACGGCAGGTCGAATGCTGCCGGCATCGAGCTCACAGGAAGTTCAGCCGGCCGCGAGCGCGTCCAGAATCCGGCGGCAGGCGTCCGACCTGTTCAGTGCGTAAAAATGAATTCCTGGAACGCCTTCGGCTTTCAGATGTTCGCACTGGTGGATCGCGTGTTCAAGGCCAATTTCGAATTGAGCCACCTTGTCATTCTGTACGGCTGACAGACGCGCAGCCAAATCATCAGGAAAAGAGCTGCCGCACATCGAAGTGATTCGCTGAATGCGTGCAAAGTCCGTAATTGGCATGATCCCCGGAACGATCGGAATCTTGATGCCGAGTGCCTGGCAGCGATCTCGGAATGAAAAGAAGCAGTCATTGGAAAAAAATAACTGTGTGACGACCGCATCCGCACCGGAATCGACTTTGCGTTTCAGATTCTGCAGATCAACTTCCGGACTCGGTGCTTCCTGATGCTTCTCCGGATATCCGGCGACACCAATTCCCCAGTCAGGATGCTGCTCTCGAATGAGTTCCACGAGTTCGTTGGCGTATCGAAACCCACCTTCAACGGCCCTGAACCGGTCCGTTCCCTGAGGTGCGTCCCCACGCAGAGCCATAATGTTGCGGACGCCTGCTGTTTCAGCCGTTCCGAGCAGCTCGATAAGCTGCTCTCGCGTCGAACCTACACACGTCAAATGTGCCACGGCCGTTCTGTGCAGGTCATTTTGGATTTCCCTGCACCAGTCCAGTGTTCGCTGAGGCGTTGAGCCACCCGCTCCAAAGGTGCAGGAAACAAACGCGGGGTGGTATTCGATCAGCTGTTTCAGGTGACTCCGCAGTCTCTGATCCCCCTCTTCCGTTTTTGGTGGGAAAATCTCAATCGAAATGGCGAATTCGTCGCCGGAAAATACCTCTGACAATCGCATGTACCGTGTTTTTCGTCTGGAATGATACAGTCACGGGTTATGGAACCAGCCACATCGTAGGTCATTTCCGCGGCGGTGCCACGGGACAACTATGTGATCAGTGTAAATTCTTGGACTGTGCGTTTAGGTTATTGTGTGTTGACGTATTCAGGGACGCGAGAATGATGAAATTGAACACATGTCTGCTAACTGCAGTCTGTCTGCTGTCAGTGGGTTGCGCCAAACCCGACTTAGTGGAGAAGCCGGATTCTGAGGGCAAGGATCGCGATTCAGTGCGTCTGGCTCTCAACTGGTATCCGGAGGCTGAGCACGGTGGATACTTCGCAGCCGATGAACTTGGGACCTTCGAATCCCGGCGACTGAATGTTGAACTGATCCCTGGGCGGCCTGGTGCGTCACGGGTGATTCTGCAGGAGCTGGCCGCTGGCCGGATTCAGTTCGCTGTTGCAAGTGCGGATCAGGTTGTTGAACAACGAGCACGCGGTTTGCCGATTGTTGCCCTGCTCGCACCGGTTCAGCAGTCACCTCGATGTATCATGGTTCATGAATCATCAGGGATCACTTCGTTGCAGGAGCTGTCCGGGGTCGAACTGGCCGTCAGCGAAACTCGTCCGTTTGCCCTATGGATGAAACGGCAGCTGAGGCTGAAGGATGTCACCATTGTCCCATTCAATGGACTGGTTGGAGAATTTCTTTCGAAGCCGGATTTTGCTCAACAGGCCTACGTTTTTAGTGAACCATTTATCGCGAGAGAACAGGGAGGTGATCCGGTTGCACTTATGTTGTCGGACATCGGATACAATCCCTATGCCAGTGTCCTGGTCACGTCACAGGAGGTTCTCGATGAACGGCCGAAGATGGTTCGGAGAATGACTGAGGCCTGCCGTCGTGGCTGGACGGAATACCTGAAAAATCCGGAATCGACAAACAGGCGTATTCACAGCGAAAATTCTGACATGAGTCTGGCAGCCCTTGACTATGGTGTCGCGGCCCTTCAGAAGCTTTGTCTGCCCGAGAACAATGGTGAAGTTGGCAGTATGATGAAAGAACGCTGGCAGCAACTTATCGATCAATTGGTCGAGCTCAACATAATCGAATCGGGCCAGGTGCAGCCGAAGGACTGTTATTGGGAAGCCGTTGTGAAACAACCGGAAGGCTGAACGTACCTCGCGCGGTGATGAGATACCTTCATGACCCAGATCGAACTGTGCGAATACCACAATTGGTAAACGCGCGTGTCGCTACGACATCGTTGCAATTGCTGTTGGAAAAATTTAACGGAACGTGGGACACTGCCACCTATGCCGTCTGCTGAAGAGTATTTACGACCGGAAGTCATTCAAAATATTGCCCGACTGGACCTGCGGGCGAGGTTTATTGTTCAGGGATTTCTGTCAGGGCTGCACGCCAGTCCGTATCACGGATTCAGCGTCGAATTCAGCGAACATCACCGATACAACCCCGGTGACGATACGCGTGACATCGATTGGCAGGTATTTGCCCGCACCGATCGCCTGTATGTCCGGCGTTATCAGGCAGAAACAAATATCACCGGTTATGTGCTGATGGACCTGTCTCGAAGCATGGCGTACACCTATCAGCAGGAACTCACAAAATTTGATTATTCAGTCTGTCTGGCAGCCGCGATTTCTTACCTTATGATCCACCAGCAGGATCCGGTTGGGCTCCTGACATTCGACGAACATCTCAGACAAAGTCTTCCTGCGCGAAGCCGTCGATCTCAACTGGGCAACATTCTGGCTGTGTTGCAGAAGTGTCGACCCGAGGGCGGAAGCGGCATCGCATCGTGTCTTCGGCAGGCTTCCTCCATGATCAGGCATCGCAGTCTGATGATGGTCATGTCGGATCTGCTTGCTGATCCACAGGACATCATTGAGAGCCTGCGAATCCTTCGACACTCCGGTCATGACGTAATTGTGTTTCACGTGCTGGATGAAGCTGAAGTCACCTTTCCTTTTTCCGGTAGTGTCGATCTGCTGGAACCGGAGTCCGGAGAACGTCAGATCGTGGACGCACAAGGCATCCGACGCAGCTACCTGGAGGCATTACAGGAACTGCGCAACCGGTTTCAGCGGGAATGCTTCGCAATAGGAGTGGATTACGTTCCCCTGGACACAAGTATGCCGTTTGACAAAGCTCTGACGGAGTATCTGTTTCAGCGTCAGGCACGGTTCTGAGGACTAATCGTCCTGCCACAGGATCCGACCCCGGTTGCCGACCGAATCCAGCGTCCTGTCAACCGTTGATTTGCTTGAGCAAGCTGATCATTTCGACGGCAGCGGTTGCCGCTTCTTCTCCCTTGTTACCAACTTTTCCACCTGCGCGATCCAGTGCCTGATCCATGGATTCGCAGGTGATCACACCAAAAGTCACCGGCGTTCCGGTTGACTGCATCACAGCCATCAGGCCTGCCGCAACCTGACTGTTGATGTACTCATGATGTGACGTTGATCCCTGAATGACAGCTCCCAGGCAAATGACGGCGGAATATTTTTTTGAGGCGGCCACGCGTGAAGCTGTGAGTGGAATTTCGAATGATCCGGGTACTTTGTAAACGTCAATTGTGTCGGTATCACCGCCCAGACGGGTGATGGTTCCGACTGCACCAGCGGTCAGGCGTTCGGTAATCAGCTCGTTGAATCTGGAAACCACGATGGCGAATCGTTCACCGGCAGCTGTCAATTGTCCCTGAATGATGTTTGTCATGATGTGTCGCTCGGATTGTTACGCAGGAATCATATTCTCGCGGTTCGGTCTCGATTTCGATTTATTTGACTTTGTGAATGATTGTTGATTCGCATTAGACCGTTGATTTCCGGCGATTTCTCAACCCCTGTGGTTGTTGCAAATCGCTCAGAACCGATTCCATGAGGGCTGCCCGGTCTCTGCCGGTCGTGTGTTGATGTCGTCCACTGGCTTTAGCCAGTGCCCTGGGACTCACGCATACACTCGAAGACCCAGTCGCACAGAACCCCACGTTTCACGTCTGACAGAGCACTAGTTAATGTTCATCGTCAACAGAAATTCCGCATTTGACTTGGTCCGTCTGAGTCGGCTGGTCAGCATTTCCATCGCTTCCAGCGGGCTCATGTCGTTGAGCACACGACGGAGCAGCCACGTCTTCTGGAGTTCATCGTCGTTCATCAGCAGTTCCTCCCGACGAGTGCCGGACCGGTTGATATCTATCGCGGGCCAGATCCGTTTTTCTACCAGGCGACGATCGAGATGCAGTTCGGTATTTCCGGTTCCTTTGAATTCTTCAAAAATGACTTCGTCCATGCGACTGCCTGTATCGACCAGAGCTGTTGCAACGATTGTCAGGCTTCCGCCTTCCTGAATGCTTCTGGCGGCTCCGAAGAATCGTTTCGGATGCTGCAGCGCACTTGCGTCGACACCGCCTGAAAGCGTCTTGCCGGAGTTTGGAATCTCAGTATTCCAGGCGCGGGCCAGTCGTGTAATGGAATCCAGAAAGATGATGACATCGCGACCGTATTCCACCATCCGTTTGGCTTTTTCAATCACCATTTCTGACACCTGGACGTGTCGCGAAGTTGGTTCATCAAAAGTGCTGCTGACAACTTCACAGTTCGCTCCTTTGAGTCGCTGTTCCATGTCGGTGACTTCCTCAGGACGCTCATCGATCAACAGCACAATGACATAGGCGTCTGAATGATTCTGCAGAACAGCCGAGGCCAGCTGCTGGAGCAGTATCGTTTTACCGGCGCGCGGAGGAGAAACAATAAGCCCTCGCTGCCCCAGTCCGATGGGAGCAACCAGATCCACAACACGGGTGCTGAGTGATTCGGGATTCTCTGCGATCCTCAGCCGCTGGTCCGGATGCAGCGGCGTAAGATCATCGAAGGATATCTTGGCGGTAAGCAGTGCCGGGTCTTCTCCATTAATTGCCTCGACCCGCAGCAGCGCGAAGTAACGCTCGTTTTCCTTAGGTGGGCGAATTTGACCTGCAACTGTGGCCCCGGTGCGCAGGCCAAATCGACGAATCTGACTGGGACTCACGTAGATGTCGTCCGGACACGGCAAATAGTGATAATCCGGACTTCTCAGGAAGCCAAAGCCATCCGGCAGGATCTCCAGTGTCCCCTCGCCGAACATCAGCCCGCTGATCTGAGTTCGTTCTTTCAGAATTCGAAAAATCAAATCCTGCTTTTTGATCCCGTTGATTTCTCGAAGATTTTCACGTTTGGCGATCTCCAGCAGGTCCGTCATCGACATTCTCTGCAGGTCCGCAATATTGACCTCTGCTTCCTGAGTCGAATCCGATGCCTCTGCACTCAGCGTGCTGCTCGAATCGTTCCGCTCACTCGACTTCAGCGTTGACGCGCCAGGCCTGGGTGGAGTTTGGGTTTTTGATGGCTGAGCCATGAGTGAACAGAGACCAGAAGACTTGAGACGATCGAATTGACTCCGTCGGTAAAGAAACCGCAGGACGGCAGACTTACTTAAGCAGGTAGTCAGGCAGAATCACCGACGTTGAATCGGTAACAGCACAGTCATGAATTGATCAGAATGCGAAGAATTTCTGTCATATGATGAGCAGCTTCATTGATTGTACCCGAGTTGTCGATGATGAAATTTGCTCGTTGTTTCTTTAGATCAGCTGGAAGTTGAGCTAACTCACGATGCGCAAGTTCTTCAACGGTCCAGTTGCGAGTCGAGATAACGCGCTGAATACGAGTTGGCTTCGGTGTGTGGATGTAAACGAGGTGATCACATTCATCAGCCCATCCGGACTCCAGCAAAATCGCGGCATCCAGAATGATGGCATCGATGTCGGAAGGAACTGTCTGGACCTGCGATTTGATTTCTGCTCGGATTCCGGGATGGACAATCAGTTGAAGTTGAGCCAGTGCGGCCTTGTGATCGGGCGACTCTCCGAAGACCTGAGCAGCCAGATTCGACCGAATGACCTGCCCGGTTGTATCGAAGACTGATGTGGGAAATGTTTCTCTGAGTTGTTTAAGGATGTCAGGGTCCTGTAACAAATCATGTCCGACTTTATCTGCGTCGATGATCTGTAACTGGAATTCGGTGACGTGGCGAATAACGGATGACTTGCCCGATCCGATGCCGCCCAGAATGCCGATGATCGGCACGCTCATTAGTTCAACCGGATGTGCATGCAATGTGCGCCGGAACACCCGCGTGTAGTCCGGTCAGCAGAGACCAAACACAAATAAGTATTTTAAGGTGAGGAAGTTTGACGACGGAGGACTCGCGAGCGCGAGAGGGATCATCAAAAGAAGTGTCTCGCGGGCGGGATGGCTCCATCCACGACAGGCGAATCGATCCGATAAGATGGTGCGGGATGGAATCGTAGATGTCAATCGGTAGACTTCTCACGCAGCAGTTTTCGGCATTTTTTCCATGTTCCGGCGATGTGTCGACGTCGGCCGGGTCAACGAATGGTTCTGAGTAACGACTGTGATTATGGACGATCTCGCAGAACTTTTGGATCAGGCCGTTGCAGACGGCAAACTGGTATCAGATGCGGCCCATAACGTTCGTGACTGGCTTGGCCGACAATGTCTTTCATTGTACCACCCGCAAATTCGTCAATTGATCACTGACGGTGACTGGACGTCATTGAATGCAACGTTCTGGACGGTGATTCCGTTTGGTACTGGAGGCCGTCGGGGTCCTATGGGGAGGTTGGGGCCTGCGACAATCAACGATCGCACCGTTGCAGAGTCCGCTCACGGAATGGCGGTTTACCTGAAAAAATCGGGACGCACGAGCGGTGGTGCAGCTGTGGTCGCCTACGACACTCGCAATCAGTCTCGTCATTTTGCTCAACTCACGGCCACAACACTGGCAGCGCACGAGCTGACTGTTTTTTTGTTCGACTCTCATCGGAGCACACCGGAACTCTCATTTGCCGTTCGCCATTTGAACTGTGACATTGGTGTGATGATTTCAGCATCCCATAATCCTCCAGCTGACAATGGATTCAAGGCTTACTGGAACAATGGCGGACAGGTGATTGCGCCTCATGACAAGGGAATTATCACCGAAGTGGAAGCTGCAGAAGAGGTCCCACAGGTTGATTTTGATGAAGCCGTGGCAGGTGGAAGAATCAGGATTATTGGTGAAGCGGTGGATGTCGCTTACGTCACCGCTGTTGCCGCGTTGAGCCAGTCAGCCAGCCGAGACATTTCTGCCGTGTACACGCCGTTGCACGGAGTCGGTGAATCATCGATCTGGAGAATTGTCCGAAAACTGGGCTTTGACATCGACATCTTTGAAGACCACCGGGCGACCGACGGCAACTTTCCAAATGTACCCGGGCACCTTCCTAATCCGGAACAGCTCGAAGTGTTTGACCCTGTGATTGATTGGGTCATTGGCAGCAACCATCCAGCCGACCTCATCCTGGCGTCGGACCCGGACGCGGATCGACTGGGTGTCGTGGTGCGCAATCCCGAGGGCGGATTTACACCGCTGAGCGGCAATCAGACAGGAGCACTTCTGACAGACTACCTGCTGCGGAAACGCATCGCGGCTGGACACCTGAGTCCGGACGACTATGTCGTGCAAACCCTGGTCACGACGCCGTTGACGCGCGCAATAGCGGAGGGATACGGCGCACAGGCGGTTTGCGAATTGCTGGTTGGATTCAAATACATTGCGGAAACGATGGAAGAACGTGGCACGGAACACTTTATCATTGGTACGGAAGAATCAATTGGTTTTCTGGCCGGGGGATACTGTCGAGACAAAGACGGAGCCATCGCGGCAATGTTTGTTCTGGAGCTGGCGGCGGAGTTGAAAGGTCAGGGACGCACATTGCTGGACCAGTTGGATGATCTCCATCGGCAGCATGGCTACCACTGTGAAGGACAGCGGTCGATTTACTGCGAAGGGCCCACCGGCAAGAGCAAAATTGACAGTCTGATGACGACCCTGCGAAAGAATCCTCCCGCCGAACTGGGGTCGGTGAAACTGGTCGAGGTCGCCGACTACGACAGCGGAATACGGACCGAAATTCCGTCGGGCAAACTCACCGATGACATCGGGCACCCTCGCGGTGATCTTCTGATTTACAAATCAGATCCTGCAGCCTCGGTGCGAGTTCAGATCGCCGGCCGACCGTCGGGCACGGAACCAAAAATCAAGTTCTACTTTTTCTGTCAGTCGGATCTCTCCGGGGAATCGGACCTTGAACGTGCTCGACTGGTTGGGAATGCCAAACTCAGTGAAGTCCAGAAAGCTCTGACATCATGGGCCCAAACACAGTTGCATTAAGCCGGATTATTCATGGGCGACGGAGGAAAAAATTGACCGGTTTCAGACAGAATGGTTGATGTGACACAGTTGTAACTCCGGGCGATCTGCTGCCTGCCTTTGTTTTTGGATGCACGGTGTTGGTCTGGTACATGGTAACAGTCGTGCTGCTGACCGGAACTGAATATAATTGGATTCCGGTCCCATCCGCTTTTGGAATCCCCTGACCGGCTCCTTGTCAAAGAAAGCTATCGGAATGCAGTCAATTCGTGTCGCAGCTGTCAGTATCAACAGTCCTCTGGGCGACGTTGAGGGTGTACTGAACTCTATTGGTGACTGGACGCAGCAAGCGGTTGAACAGGGAGCGGAGCTGGTTGTGTTTCCGGAACTGCAGGTGCACGGGCATTGTACTTCGAACACATGGGAGCTTGCGGAACGAGTGCCGGACGGTGAAACCATACGCCGTCTGGAAGAAACGGCTCAGAAATACAAAGCGTTCCTGTCTGTAGGTCTCAGTGAAAAGGAGAAGAGCCTGGTCTTCAACACACAGGTGCTGATTGGTCCCGACGGTTACATCGGCAAGCAGCGAAAAATCCACCTGTCACGTGATGAAGTGTTGTTCTACAAAGGCGGCCTGGAGCTGCCGGTGTTCGATATCGGAAAGTGCCGACTGGGAACAATTATATGCTATGACAATCAGTTTCCGGAGCTTGCCCGCATTTTGGCATTGCGTGGTGCTGATGTTCTTTTAATGCCTCATGCCGCACGAGTAAAAATGTGGGATGACACGCCGGCATCGATGGCTGCGGCCCGCCAGCATACTCATGAATACTTCATTTCGTGCTACGCCATGCGGGCTCGGGAGAATTCCTGCTTTGCTGTTCTGGCCAACCAGTCCGGTCGGGCAGGTTACGTTGACATGTATCCCGCCGATTCACCGAACCAACCCCATCATTGCGGCGGTGCGATTTTCTTTGCACCCAATGGTGACGTGATCATTTCGTCACAGACTGACGAGATCCGTGACGAAATGGTTGTTCACACACTGGACGCTGATTTACTTGTGGCGGAACGGAGCCTGCCCAATTATACGCTCAAAACTCGCCGACCCGAGTTGTATGGTGAACTGGTGAAGGAACAGGTGCAGTGGTGAACACAGGATGACGAACATTGTACGCCGGTGTGTTACGAATCCGAGTGACGAGGATGAACCTCGTTCGTTGCTGTTGCGGCACTGTGATCACCAAAAGAAGTGTTGTGACACGTCGCAGAGCGCAGGCTCCCTGAGGAACGACATCGAAACAGACTGGTTGTCGATATGATACGAATTGGAATTCTCGGTGCCGCCAGAATTACACCAGGCGCGCTCATCGAACCGTGTGCAGACGAAGAACGGGCCGAAGTTCACTGTGTTGCCGCTCGAAACAGAGGACGGGCCGAACAGTTTGCCGCAGAACACAGCATTCCCGTCGTACACAATGACTACAACGACGTCATCAACGATCCGACGATCGATGCCGTCTACAACCCACTGCCGATCTCATTACACCACGAGTGGACGATCAGGGCATTGCGTGCTGAAAAACATGTCCTCTGTGAAAAATCATTTTCGGCCAATGCCAGGGAAGCAGCTGAAATGGCAGCGGTTGCAGAGGATACCGGTCTGACACTCATGGATGCATTCCATTATCGCTACCACCCGGTATTTCACCGTGCAAAACAGGTCGTGGATTCCGGTATGTTGGGGCAGTTGCGCTCGATCGAGGCTGTCTTCCATATTGAGATTACCGATCCGGACGACATCCGAATGATTTATGCGACAGGTGGTGGTGTTACGATGGATATTGGTTGCTACCCCATATCCTGGGTGCGCCATATTACCGGCAAAGAGCCGGAAGACGTAACTGCGGTTGCGGAAACCGGACCACCGAATGTCGATACGTTCCTGCAGGCCAGGTTCCGATTTCCGGGTGGAATTGAGGCCACCATTTCGGGGGACATGCGTTCCGGCACAGAAAGACGCATGGAATTAACGGTCACTGGTGATCAGGGAACAATGAAAGTGACCAATCCCCTGGTGCCGCATAAGGGACATCGAATTGAGCTGGACGTTCAGGGGAACAGGACGGTGGAGGAACTCGATCACCGAAGCACATATGCATACCAGTTGGATGCCTTTGTCGATGCGGTAGAGAACGGTACGCCGCTGTTGACCGGACCGGCAGACGCCGTAAAGCAGATGCAATTGATTGATCGATGTTATGAAGCGGCCGGTCTTCCGATTCGAGGCCTCAATCTCTGAGTTCGCGTGACCACCGCAGCCCGGATTGTGACTGCTCAGTCTTTCACACGCGTACGAAGAATCGGTGCCGGTACATGTAGACAGCTGCCAACCAAAAAATGAGGACCACGAATGTGGGCTCAATGATTCGTCCGAACATAGCGTCGCTGACAGCATCTGCGCCAAAAATGGATTCCAAAAAACCGGATAGATGGATTGCCACGACTTTTTCCCCAACCCAGCTGTGGAGAAGTTGACCCATCAGGTAAACGGCCAGTGAGTTCATGCCAACGACCTGCAGCGGCCACGCCAGTTTTCCGAACGGCAG
This sequence comes from Fuerstiella sp., assembly GCA_022447185.1. Lineage (GTDB taxonomy): Bacteria > Planctomycetota > Planctomycetia > Planctomycetales > Planctomycetaceae > S139-18. Next base: position 13,172 of record JAKVAY010000074.1, read on the forward strand.
GATGTCAAACACGATATAGAATACTGCCAGTATCCAGACCACGCAGCCGCTACTGAACAATGTCCAGCTGGGTGTCCAGATGATCTTGATGATCGGACACACTGTCAGATGCATCGCCAGTCCCAGTGAAATACAGATGGCACCACCGACGAGTAACCGGACAACTTTGTAGCCACGGCGTTTCCGGGAAATCAGTAGTTGACCGCACAAAACACCCAGCAGCGTAGTGGCCATCGATGGGACGAAGTTCAGTGTGGTGTAGCCGCTGCGATTAAACTGGTATTCATTCGGGTTGCTGAAGAACCACTGCCGTATGCGGCCCGGTGTTGGTTGTGGATCCCGGATCACTTCATCGGGTGTGTCACTGTTTTTCCCCGTCGCTTGTTCAGCTGCCGTTGACAAATCTTTGACCCGGGGAGTTCTGAGCTGCGGCAACAGCCACTGATCAAACCGGAACGCCACATTGCCATTTTTGGACCATGGGGCCATTTGATCTGTGAAGACGTCTCCGTTGTCAACGTCGGCATTCATGGCAGCGTAGTCGTAGTCCTGTGGTGCAGGGTTGAAATAGAACAAACTCCAGTAGCCGATAAGAATCAAGGTTACGGCTGTCAGCTGAATCATTCTTGGCTGATTCAGGAGCAGATAAACAAAAAAGTAACCCAGGCCAATTTGTGCCAGCACATTGGAAAAAATCCAGTTCGTGCGCGGATGCTTCAGCGAGTAGAGAAAGACACCCAGCAGTACCAGGATAACGGCGCGAATCAGTGCGTGGAGCAGCCGTTTCCAGGAGGATTGACCGGCTGCAGAACGTCGCAGACCGGAAAAAGGCATTGCGACTCCAACCATGAACATGAACGAAGGCTGGATCAGATCCCAGAATGCAATTCCATGGATTGTGTCAATCGCAACCCATTTTGCGTGTCGAAAATGGAAGCCGATTGTCTGCCAGACATCGTAGTCGGTCGTTTTCCACACCGGAGCATCGCGAGGTAATTCTGTGAAATCGCTAAATCCGAATCCATGGGCCGCCAGGACAATCATGATGAAGCCACGATAAGCATCCAGAGACCTCAGACGGCCAGAGTGCTTCGGGACCGGGAGCATGTACTCAGCCTCAGCTGTACCTGTAGGTCGACGAGGTCGCTGTTCGGATTTTTTTACGCGGTACGTTTTAGACATAGTACGTTGCGACCTGCGTTGAAGACTGCCGGATGAGATCAATGGCAATCTATCGTGATCCCCGGACGGAAATCAGCGCAGACAACCGATCTCAGTCTATCATGGCTGGATACTCCGAGTCTGCTTATTCATGGTAGCTTTTGACGTTTGAATTCGGTAAATCGTGACCTGCAAATGCGACCGGCTTACACCTGTGCAGCGTCGCTGCAGACGCTTCGTGCTGTGGAAAGACAAGACTCATGCCCGTCATCGACATTTCTGACCCCCAGTCCGGTTCCCGGGCCGCGATTTCAGTTGAATCCGGGTTTAACTGCTTTCGTTTTGTGTCTCGAAAGGGCAGCGAAGAGCTGGACGTCATTTATGCTGAAGACGGTTTTGAAGAAGGAAAATGCGCACCCAGTCACAATGGGATTCCCATATTATTTCCCTTCCCTAATCGTATTCGATCCGGGAAGTACTCCTGGGATGGTCAAGACTATGATCTGCCTGAATCCCTGGTCAGTTACGACGGATCGGGAAACGCAATTCACGGGTTTTGTCTGGATCGGGCGTGGCGTGTTACGAATCAGACGGAATCGTCTGTCACCGCTGTCTTTCAGATTAGTCAGGACGCATCGGACCGTGCGTCCTTCTGGCCAGCTGATGCCAAACTGTCAGTTCAGTACGTGATTTCCGGAACAACACTGCGTTCGGAATTCACTGTGCACAATCCGGATGACAGACCGTTACCGTGGGGACTGGGGACTCATGCGTATTTTCGTTTGCCGCTCGGCGGAACTGATGCGGCACAATGCACGGTGTTTGCTCCGGTCATTCAGTCGCGGCAACTGTGTGAATGCCTGCCGACCGGAGCCGTCGTGGAAATACCGACAGACACTGCACTGCAGGAATCACCACGATTCAGTTCGCTCAGGCTTGACGACGCTTTTGCCGGTCTCCGGCCCTCACCCGATGGAAGTATTGAGACATGGGTCACGGATCCTGATTCCGGACGTCGTGTCGTCCAGCGATTCTCAGCCGACTTTCAGGAACTGGTGGCGTTCACACCCCCGTGGACGGCAGCCATTTGCCTGGAACCCTATACATGCGCAACCGATGCTATCAATCTCCGGAATCAGGGTTTTGATGCAGGGCTGAGAGTACTGGAGTCCGGTGATACGTGGACCGGGTTTATTGAGATTGAAGCTCAGTTGTGAGCGAATCGGTTTGTTTTGCACGCAAGACCTCAGTCTGCTGCTTTTGATTCACGCCATGAGTATTTTTGTCAGTACGATATGTGTCTTTTCCGGGACAGATACTCTCGCTTCAGATCTGTAAAACGCTGCAACGCCATATCATCTGAGTAGTACCCGGTTGGATTACTTTTTCGCACGAGTCCATCAGTTTCCGGGCCGGAATGGAAGGTGTTCAGTATCTGTCGGAAATCCATCAGACATATGGCCGTTTGTGTAGATTCGGTCCACAATCCAGGTTCCTGTGTCTTCGTGATTCTATGTTGTTTTCAAAGGATATTCTTAAATGAGAATCGGTCTTTCACGAGTCTGGACGTTACTAACCGTTTGTATCGTTGTTACATCCGCTGGCGCAGACGCACAGCGGCACCCGAATGACAGGACACTGGTCAGCTTCTATGCCATGGGAGACGTCCCGTATCAGCCGGAAGAAGATGAGCTCCTGCCAAAACAGATTGCACAACTTCCGGCAGACGCAGAATTTGTCGTCCACGTAGGAGATATCAAGGGCGGAGGTCCCCCGTGTGTCGAGGCGGTTTACGAAAAAGTTTCAGGAATGCTCAGCAAGTCTGTGGCGCCTGTGTTCATCATTCCTGGCGATAATGAGTGGAACGACTGCACCGACCCGGTTCAGGCATGGGCGTACTGGAACCAGTATTTCAGTCGGTTTGATCGCCGCTGGAACCATAGATTCCCGTTGTTCCGACAGATTGAACATGAAGAGAATTTTTCGTTTGTGAGGAACGATGTGCTGTTCGTCGGTCTGAACGTGGTTGGTGGTCTCGTTCATGATGCTGCTGAATGGAAGCAGCGGCACGCAGACGGGCTGAAGTGGATCCGACAGAATGTCGCAGAATTTGGCAAGGACGTTACGTGTTTGGTTTTGTTTGGGCATGCGAATCCAAAGGCCAAACACGATGACTTCTTTCAGCCGTTGAGTGTTGAGGCGAAGGTGTTTGGCAAGCCGGTTCTTTATCTTCACGGTGACGGCCATTCCTGGATTTATGACCGTCCGTTTACCGCAAAGAATATATTGCGAGTTCAGGTGGATCAGGGTGGAAAGGCTCCACCACTCAAAGTGATTGTCACGGACAGCGATGCGCAGCCATTTCGTTTTGACCGGCGCAACGGAAAACCGACCGGCGCACCACGCGCCAAAACAGAGTGAGCGTGTCGGTGATGTCGAGTTCCGAAATTCCACGAACGTGCACGGAGTTCCACTCAGGATCTGATTCCTGGCAGGCCGATGTGAAGCGTTCCAGACAAAATACGATTGCTGACATTGATGTGCTGTACGGACCAGTTGATCGACGCCATCGTTACCGGCAGGTATCATCTCAATCTGACGCACGAATCAACATCGGTGCGAGTCCTTCTGAAGAACCAGGGCTGATTGATTATGATTTTCACCGGTGAAGAAATTGTTGCTGAACTTTCAGGACTGGGCATCACGCACGCTATATGGATTCCTGATGCCTGCATCGGTACATGGGAATGGGCGTTCTCAGCATCATCAGACGTACAGTTAATTCGGATTTGTCGGGAAGGTGAAGCATGGCCACTGGCAGCGGGATTAACTCTCGGCGGAAAGGTGCCCGTGGTGATCATGCAGACAACCGGTCTGTTTGAATCGGGAGACGCACTCCGGAACATACTCTTCGACCTTAAGATTCCGGTCGTTTCCATCATCGGTGCGAGAAACTGGCTGAATACTGAATCGCGGGATACAGCCCGAAAATTTGCCGAACCTGTTCTGCAGGCATGGGGAGTCCCGTATCAGCTGATTGCAAATGAACATGACAAACCACGGCTGACAGATTTTCTGCGCAGCTGCCTGGATGCCGGTCATGCCGGTGTGGCACTTCTCGCCGAGTAAACAGCAAATTTGGCACGGAGATCACAGAATGATTTCACGGATCCCCCTGCGAGACTCACTTTCCACGTTGGCAGGTGCTCGTCTCGATACAGACGTTGTCGTGACCAATATGGGAGCATCTCGAGTCTGGCCTTTGATCGAAAACCACCGCCTGGACTTTCATTTCAATCCATCAACTATGGGTGGTGCGATCCCACTGGCGATGGGGATCGCACTGGCTCAGCCTCAGCGTCAAATCATTGTGATCTCCGGCGATGGATCACTTCTGATGAGTTTGGGTTCACTCGTATCGGTTGCGGCAGCCGGATGCAGCAATCTGTCGATCGTCCTGCTTGATAATGGTATCTATGACGTCACGGGAGGACAAAAGACGGCAGCCGTTGATGCAGGTGTGCGTTTCGACGAGACGGCTCGTTCAGTCGGTTTTGAATCCGTTGCGATGTTTGATGATGCCGCTTCGTGGCAGGCTGATGCGGCCGGTTTTTTGCGGGCAAAGGGGCCTGGATTCTGCTGGCTGAAAGTCGCACCGGCCTTGAGTGAAGATATGATGACTCAACAGGAACCCATGGGTGTTCAAATTGAACGCCTTCGGACAGAGCTGGAGCGGTAATACAGTTCACTGTATTGTGGTGCTCACCCGACGGCTGCGTGCATGTGATGTTGGTGATTCGGGTACGGAAACCGACATGCGTTTTTACGGAACTGAGTTTCCGGAAACACTCGAAAATGTCGGCAGTTTTTTTCCGTTGGAAACAATCTGTGTCATCCTGTCGACAGTTCTGCTGGAATTCAAACCCTGGTGGTTACATGCTTCTTCCTTGACCGCAGGTTCGTCTTTGTAACACTGACACTGGACGGTGAAATCCGGTGCCTCACTGGCTTGGAATGATGTCTATTGTTGAAGCAGCTACAGATCGATTCACTCAGGCCGAAGCCGCGTCGTTTGCGCGGGACGGATTTCTGATCTGTCGCGATCTCATGCCCAATCACTACCTGACGGCTATCAAATCGCTGGCCGATCGAGATATCGCCGGTGAACTGGGTGACATCGAATACGAGGCAGATGTTCGGTATCCAGGAGCTCCTGAGTCTCTGGACGCGGAAGGTGGGCGAACGATTCGTCGACTCAGGCAGGCGTTCAGTCGTGATCCGGTGTTTTGTTCACTCGTCAAAGAACCCTTTCTTCTTCAGCGTTTGCAGCAACTGCTTGGCGAACACGTTGTCATGCCATTGGCGCATCACAACTGCATTATGACGAAGAGTCCTCAGTTCAGCAGCGATACGGGCTGGCACCAGGACATCCGTTACTGGTCGTTTGATCACTCGAATCTGGTGAATGTCTGGATTGCGTTGACCGAAGAAGTTCCGGAAAACGGGTGCCTCAGCCTGCTCCCAGGGACACACACTCAACCAATCGATCCACAGCGTCTGGATGACCAGCAGTTTCTTCGGGTGAATCATCCGGACAACCAGCTCTGGCTCGACAGGGCCGTGACTGCAGAGCTGAGACCGGGAGATGTGCTGTTTTTCCATGCTTGCTGTTTTCACTCTGCCACGCGAAACAACAGCAGGCGAACGAAGTGTTCAGCGGTGTTTACCTTTCGCGAACAGGAAAACCGTCCCATTGTGGGAACAAGAAGTGCGTTGTTGCCGGAATTGTTGCTGTCCTGAGTCGCGTTTTTTGGGGGACCTATGCATTGTCCCCAGCGGATGTGATGGGGACAAATTCCGGAACGCTGTCGGAAGTTGCAGGCTGCAGATCAATGAGCTCACAATTGATCAGCGTTCTGAACGGGATAATATTGGGTGTCAGACCGCCTAATGGGGACGGGATGGCTCTCAGTTTTACAGGCACTGGACGGGCATTTCTGTGCACAGACCGCGACAAAACGAGTAACGCGTCGGGAGAAGTCCGGCCTTTCCAAAATGCCTGACTTCCGATCATGCCATGGCGTCAAGTTGTACGGGACAGCCCATATTCCTGTCCTTGATTGCACGTTGTGGTCGATCGTATGGAATACAGTTACGCGAATGACAAATTGCGGGTCGTATCCACCTCGATTCGACTGGGAACGCCCTTATAATATGAGTAGTCTTTACATGGAGCGGTACATTCCGGGAGATTTCGGAAAAGTACAGTTTCAAAGATTCGTTCTAATATCCATGTTACGGGAGAATTGCAGGTGAAGATGGTCTCGCTTGCAACTTTGGCTCTGTTGGTGTCCTGGTCACCTGCTGTGAGCAGCGGGGTGCAGGAAGCCCCAATCCGTGATGCCGCTTCGTTGATTGTCTCACCGTCGAAAATTGTGATCGAGGGATCAAATCGGCGGCAGCAAATACTGGTCACAGCGCTGACAGCAACGGACCGTCGGTTTGACGTGACGCACCTGGCAGAATTTGAATTTATCAACACTGATGTTGCCCGCATTGATGATGCGATCGTATTTGGCATTGTGGACGGCGATACCGAATTGTTGGTTCGCCACTCAGGGCTCACAGCGCGTGTTTCGGTTGAAGTGTCCGACATCAGTCAATATCCGCCGGTCAATTTTCAGAACGACGTGATCCCTCTGCTGTCCAAGCTTGGTTGCAACAGCGGTGGGTGCCACGGCAAACAATCGGGACAGAATGGTTTCAAGCTGTCAGTGTTTGGATTTGATGCCCGTTCAGATTATGACTCCCTTGTGAGAGAAGGTCGTGGGCGCCGCGTATTTCCGGGTGATCCCGCGCGAAGTCTTCTGCTGTTAAAGGCTACGGGGCTTAAACCACATGGTGGCGGTCAGCGGACGGCGCCGGATTCACAGGAAATCGAACTGCTCAACGCCTGGATTGAACAGGGAATGCCATGGGGTGAGGAGGAGGCTCCTCGGTTGGAAAATATTCAGGTCGAGCCGACGGATCGCGTGCTGGACATGCAGTCTCAGCAGCAAATTGTAGTCACTGCCGTCTACTCAGATGGCAGTCACCGAGACGTGACGTCGGCCACAACCTACACCAGCAATTCTGATGTTGTTGCAAATGTCGATGCTGGTGGTCGGGTTCAGACGGGCACGGCACCGGGTGAAGCAGCGATTACGGTGAACTATATGGGTGCTGTGGGAGCCGTGCGAGTAATCGTGCCGCGAAGCAGCATGGCGGACCAGTTTTTCGATCCGACAGTCAACAATCAGATCGACGCACTGGTTTGGGCAAAGCTGAAAAAACTTGGCGTCGCGCCTTCCGAGCTTGCTGATGATGCTACCTATTTGCGGCGCGTCTTTCTTCATGCGATTGGTACATTGCCGTCTCCGGACGAAGTACTCACGTTTCTTTCCGACCGTTCTGTGGATAAGCGTCAAGGCATCGTTGAGGCAGTGCTTCAGCGTGAGGAGTATTCAGAATACTGGGGTCTGAAATTTTCCGATATCCTGATGGTTAATGAGAAAAAACTCGGCGCGCGCGGGGCCTACGAGTTCGATAGTTGGTTGCGCGATCAGTTTCGGACAAATCGACCCTATGATGAATGGGTTCGGGAACTCATCACCGCGACAGGCAATTCCGGCAAATATGGTCCTGTTAATTTCTATCGTGCGATGCGGACCCCGGAGGATTTGACAAAGTCCATCAGCCAGGCGTTTCTCGGGATCCGCATGGATTGCGCCCAATGCCATCACCATCCCTTCGAGAAATGGGGCCAGGCAGATTTTTATGGGATGACCGGTTTTTTCGGTGGTGTTCAACGAAAGTCTCTGAACTCGGGACGCGAGTTGATTTACTACGGTAGTTACAGTCCGGCAATGATGCCGTTAACGGGCGACGTGGTTGAGACTCGGCCACCGGGTGGCATCGCTCCGGAGAATCTCGAAGCAGGTGATCCACGGGTTCATCTGGCACAGTGGATGACGTCTTCTGAAAATCCTTATTTTGCCCGCCTGATTGTGAACCGTATTTGGAAGCATTTTCTGGGGCGCGGCCTGATTGAACCGGAGGACGATTTTCGTTCGACAAACCCGGCCACCAATGAACCACTCTTGGACTTTCTGGCGGACCAACTCATCCGCAAAGAGTACGACTTGAAAGCCGTAATGCGGATAATAATGAATTCGCGCGTCTATCAATTATCCAGTAAGCCGAACGACACGAACTTCGAAGACGAGCAAAACTACTCTCACTTTTTGGTGGAACGGATTCCAGCTGAGGTTCTGCTGGATTCGGTTTCTCAGGTGACGAGTTCACCGGAAAGATTTGCCGGTATGCCACACGGGACGCGGGCGATCCAGTTGTGGGACAATCGTATGCCGTCTTATTTCCTGGATACTTTCGGCCGTTCTGAACGGTTGTCGGCCTGCGAATGTGGTAAGTCGGGTGAGCCAACAATGGCACAGGCACTGCATTTAATGAACGCACCGGAAATAGATGACAAGATTTCTGATCCCAATGGCCGCGTGGCCGGGTTGGTTGCGGCGGGGCTGACACAGGATGAGATCGTCCGTGAACTGTGTCTCGCTTCCCTTAGTCGCCTGCCAAATGAAAAAGAAATTCAAGTTGCCAGCGAGTTGTTTGCACAGGCAACACCTGAGCAGGCGGCCGGTGATTTTCTGTGGTCACTGCTGAATTCATATGATTTTTTGTTTGTTCGTTAGAGATTGTTGCGTCACTTGCCTGACGTGAAATCCGGATTCCGGCGACAAGCCGATCTGCAAGGAACCGAAACATGTCTTCAAATTACTGTGACGGAGTCGACCGTCGTCAATTTTTGAAAGTCGGTGCGGTTGGCGGACTCAGTATGGCCGAAGTGCTGCGTCTGCAAAAAGCATGCGCGAACGGTGCTGAGCAAAAAGACCTGAACTGCATTTTTATGTTCATTGTCGGTGGAATGCCGCAGCAGGACATGTGGGACCTGAAGCCAGATGCGCCGTCCGGGATTCGAGGCGACTTTGATCCAATTGATACGGCTGTTTCAGGAATTCAAATCGGGGATGTGTTGCCGCAGATTTCGAAGGTGACGGATAAGTTCGCAATTCTTCGCAGTCTGACCCACGGTGATTCCGATCACGGACGCGGGATTCATACCATGATGACCGGCCAAAAGGCCGGAGTGGGTGACTTCAACGGCCGAACGAACAACAATCAGCATCCGTGTATTGGTTCGATGGTCGCGAAGCTGGGGCGGCCGGGCGGATTGCCGCCGTATATCTCGGTCCCAAATTTTCAGGCCAGTGGTGGTCCATCGTTTCTTGGGCCGAGTTACGGTCCCTTCGTGATCGACGCTGATCCCGCGGCACCTGAATTTGCCGTACGTGACATCACTCTGCCCGCCAGTGTCACTGTCGATCAAAGTCAGCGACGTCGTGCTGCATTGCGGGAATTGAATCGGTTTGAACGCCGTGTTGAAGAAGTCAGCGGACAGGTCAAGGCGCTCGATGGCTTCTACGAAAAGGCTTACAAACTGATGACGTCACAGAAGGCCAAAGAGGCCTTCGACATCGATCGGGAGTCAGAGGCGACACGCGAGCGATACGGTATGACAAGTATCGGTCAATGCAGTTTGCTGGCACGTCGGCTGGTTGAAGCCGGGTGCCGTTTTGTCAGTATTGAAAACGGTCACTGGGATACGCATCGACGGAATACGTGGAGCCTTCGTGAACTGCTGTGTCCCAGCTTTGATCAGGCAATTCCGGTGCTGTTGAACGACCTGGAAGATCGTGGCCTGCTGGAATCAACATTGGTCGTGGTGACCACCGAATTTGGTCGGACTCCGCGAATCAACGATCTGGCCGGTCGTGACCACTGGCCCAACGCATTTTCAATCCTGATGGCCGGTGGCGGTGTCCGGGGTGGTCAGGTAATCGGCGCAACCGATAAGCACGCCGCAGAAGTGACCGATCGCCCGATTACGCCACAGGATATGACGGCTACGATTCTGAACACGATGGGAATTGATCACAAAACAATTGTTCACACTCCACTCGGACGACCCATTCATCTGGTGGATGATGGCCGGCCGGTTCACGAGCTGTTTGGGTAGGTTTACCGGGGGCTCGTCGCCCACCACGTCATCCAGAGGTTAAAGGGACGGATTGTGTTTAGCGTGCCGCGTTGTGTTTTGTTTTGCGTGTTGCTTGTCGGTGCATTGGGAACTGTAGACCAGGCCAACGCACAGGCAGTTCCCAGTAAAGCACTGAGCAGCACACACATCTTTCCTGCCGGCGCACAACGCGGAACTGATGTCAGCGTGCGTATCGGCGCTGAATGCAGCCCACCCGGGACGAATTTTTCGATGACCGGAGAGGGCCTGGCCACGACGTCCGTCCTGACAGAAGAACTGTTACCGCTGGGCGAGCCGTCGCCACGTCGTCTGCCAACTCTTACTGCGATATCGTATCCGCGCGAATGGGACGGCAATATTTCGATTGCAGAAGATGCTCCACTCGGGCCCGTGTATTGGCGATTGAACAGCGCGTTTGGTGGGACCACCTCGCGACCGTTTATTGTTGGTGACTTGCCTGAACTGATCGAAACCGAATCCAATTCCACCGTCCAAACAGCGGAGCCCATCACCTTGCCGGTGACGATCAATGGTCAGGTAAGTGGTGAACGCGACGCGGATTACTTTCGTTTTCATCTGAATGCCGGAGAATTCGTCGTCTGCGAAGTGATGGCTGGCAGAATTGCCTCGCCGCTGGATCCATTGGTCGAGCTGTTGGACGGGGACGGAAGTCCGCTGGCCGCTCGGCAGATTTATGTCGGCAGTGACCCGGTTTTAACGTACCGCGCGGAGGCTGACGGCGAGTACCTGTTGCGGGTGGCCAACGTCACTTTCCATGGCAGTCCGGCTCACGTTTATCGGGTTGATGTCACAAATCAGCCTCGTATTCACTTCGCCGTTCCAACCGGTGGACAGGCAGGGACCACGCGGGAAGTCGAACTCAATTTGCTGGCGGGCACCGAAACACACGTCGTTCGACGGAAAATTGACTTCCCCGAACAGCCTGGCGAGTTTGTCTATCGGGATACGGAACTGAACAGCTCTGTTTTGCTCGTCGCGGATGACTCACCAAATTCAGCGGAAATTGAGCCGAACGATGATTTACCGTCGGCAATGTTGGTCACACTGCCCCAAACGGTCACCGGCCGATTCCTTTCGGCTTCAGACGAAGACTGGTTCCGATTCGTCGTGCAAAAGGACAATCAACTGCAAATCACCTGTCAGGCGTTTCCACCTGGCACAGCCGCAATGCCAAACGTTACGGTCACCGACGATGAGGGAAAAACACTCGCGAATGCACAGAGCGTGACATCCGAATCCGGAATTTGCCGCATTCTCTGGACAGCTCCGATCAGTGGTCGTTTTTACGTCAGGATCCGCGACCTTCGAAAAGGCTCCCGAGGTGGTTCTGACTTTTTGTACCGGCTGTCGGTTGTTCCTGCCAAAAGCGATTTTACTCTTAAACTGGGCTCAGACAACATCAGCGTCGTGCAGGGTTCAAAGTCGAAGGTCGATGTTTCAGTAGAGCGACTCGGCGGATTCAACGGGTCGATCGACCTGGCTTTTGAAGGGTTGCCCGACGGTTGCACGATCACCAGTGCTCAAATTCCCGCAGGTGCCAACAGCGTCACGGCAGAGCTGGCGGTAACCGAAGATGTTCCTGTGTCCAGTACACCTGTCAGGCTGACGGGTCGAGCAGAGATTGACGGCCATATGCTTGAACGTGTCGCTCGTGGAAGGCACCTGGGAGTTGATAGTGAAGGGGTCAGCATCGCCTGGCCCACAGTTGAGCAACTTCATTTGACGGTACTGCACAAACCGCTGTTTCGTCTTGTTTGTTCCGAAGCGTATCACTACGGGCATCGTGGTACCGTGTTTCCATACCCGATGGAAGTTGAACGACTTGATGGTTTTGACGGCAAAATCATCGTTCAGCGTGCTGATCGGCAAAACAGTGACATGGATGGCATACAAATCTGGAATGCCGTAATCCCTTCTGGGAGCTCCACTGTAGATGTGCCAATCTACATGCCGGAATCCATGCACATCAATGTGCAACCTCAGTCACAACTCTATTCGCAGGCGTTTGCACACTTCAAAGATAAACATGGCCAGGATCAATCAATCTTGGTGGTGGCTGAAAAGCGAAACATGATGCGTACGTTGCCACCCGTTGTGAAACTGCAGGCGGTCGATCAGCAGGTGTCCGCTGAATGTGGTGGTACGGTCAAATGCCGTTTGCACCTCGAACGCACCTCAAATTTTCCTGGACCGATGGAAGTCGAGTTGCTGGAACCAACGGACGGCTTTACAACGGAACCGTTCAAAATTCCTGGCGGTGAGTCTGATGTTCAGGTAGAGATTCGGGTTCCGACAAAGTTGGAGCCGGGAGCACTGATTCCGCTTGTGTTCAGGGCACGCGGTGACCTTGACGAGCGGGTCGAAGTCATTACTGAGGCTTCCGTTGCGGTACGCGTGGAATAGTCGTTGAGGTATCGGATCAGTCCGGGTGCGTCCCAACAACGGGCATTCCGGCACAGCGTCAGATTTCTGACAGCGGTTGTGTTGAGTCACCAAACTTGTTGAGTTTCAGGTCCATTTTTTCCATCAGCGAAAGGTACAGGCTCGACATTTTTCGATTATCACTCTCCAGATAGTCCAGGGTACGTCCCGTTTTCAATTGTCCGCCGGCACCGCCGCACAGCAGAACCGGCAGTTGTGTGTTGTCGTGACCCCCGGTCAGCATGCTGGAACAGAACAGAATCATCGAATTGTCCAGAAGGGTCCGCTCTCCTTCCTGCACCGCATCCAGGCCTTTGAGAATGCGAGCAAGGTGGCTGAGGAAGAACTGGTTCACGCGCAGCCAGTCCGGGTTGTCTTCTTCGTGCGACAACAAATGGTGGATGATGTGATCGATGCCCAGATTGGGAAACCGCATGCCTGAATGGTCATTATTCAGCTTTAAAGTGCAAACACGGGTTGTGTCAGTTTGAAAGGCGAGAATCATCAAATCAGACATCAGTTCCATATGGAGATTGATATCCTGTGGTATCTCTTCATCCGGACGCGGCATGGTCGGTTTTTCGATTGTCGGTTTCCAGCCTTCCAGACGCTGATCTCTTCCTGCATCCTGAATTCGGCGTTCGACTTCGCGGATTGAGTTCAGATATTCGTCGAGCTTTCGTCGATCGGGAATACTCACCTGGTTGCGGACAGAGTGCGCATCGGCGAGGACCGAGTCGAGCACGCTGGCATCTGATCGCCTCAATCCACCGTCACCGAACAGGCGGTCGAATGCTGCAGCCGGGTACAGTTCCAGCGGTGCTGGTGTTGATGGTCCCGACCACGAAATATGGGAGCTGTACAGCATCGAATACCCTGCGTGAATCCCTGCGTACGGTCGTTCACATCCCAGGACCAGACTTTTGACCTTTGTTTTCCGACCAGTGTACTGAGCCAGCATCTGATCCATGCTCACACCGGCGCGGATTCGTCCTCCTGATGCCAGGCGAGTTCCCGTCAGGAGGTTACCCGTCATGCAGCTGTGGATGCCACAGCCACGTGCATTGGGGTTGTAGAGACCGCGAATGAATGTCAACTTGTTTTTGTGTTGTACCAGAGGTGCGAGCACCTTGCCCAGTTCCAGACCGCTGTCGGTTTCTTTGGCCCACCAGTGTTTCCTTGCGAATCCGTTTCCGGAGAAGACACAGCCAAACCGGACCGGAGGTGCGTTCGACAGACCGAGTGTGTGATCAGCTCCCCGTGTCGGAGTCGATTCGAGCCAGGGCAAGGCGATACCTGCACCGGTTCCGTGTAACATCATTCGACGTGACAGTTTCATGGCGAGTTTTCCAACGGATCGTTTTGGCTGCGGTGTCGGCGAAACTGTCGACTCTTTACAATCGACAGGACAGCTGCTGAAAAGCGAAATTTGTTTTGCTCCAACTGCGTCTGCATTTCGACCAGTAGTTGTTCGTCCGACAGTTCAACGGAGCGACCTAACGCATATCCGAGCAGTTTTCGACAAAACTGCTTTGTGAATTCGTTCCGATTCTCCATTAGATACCTCTGCAGTCCTGACAGACCTTTGAAGGTTGTTCCATTCTGCAGTCTGGCACGAGTGTCAATCGAATTCCCATTTCGGTCCGTATCGCGAAATCGGCCAATTGGATCATATGCTTCCAGGGCGAAGCCGTATGGATCAATTTTCGCGTGGCAGGTTGCACACGCTGCGTTGGCCCGATGCTGTTCGATCCGTTCCCGCATTGTCAGTGTGTCTTTATCGGCAGCGTCTTCGGCAAGTTGCGGGACATCGTCTGGTGCATTCGGTATTTCGCGACCGAGAAGCGTTTCCACCACCCATGTGCCCCGTAAAACCGGGCTGGTTCGTAACGCGCCGGATTGCTTTGTTAAAACGCTCCCGGTTGTGATGATCCCGCCGCGTCCGAAGCGGCTTACATCGTCGACTCGGCGAAATCCAGGTCCCTCAACGTCCGGAATGCCGTAGTGATCGGCCAATTCCTCGTTTAGAAACGTATAATCAGCCTGTAGGATTTCCAGTACGCTGCGATCGTTGCGAATGATTTCCGTCATCAGTTCCGTGGCTTCCTGATTCATTGCGGTTTTCAGAGTGGTCGTCAATTCAGGAAATCGAGATTCGCTTTTTCCGTCGTATCGGTCAAAACCACGGAACTGCAGCCACTGTCCTGCAAATTCGACGGACAAGGCCCGGGCACGCGGGTTGTTCAGCATGCGTTTCACTGTTTCGTTGAGAATTTTCTCATTCTGCAGACTCTGTCCTGCTGCAGTGACTCGCAGCTGATCGTCCGGCAGCGATGACCAGAGGAAATAGCTCAACCGGCTTGCCAGTTCCCAGCTGGACAACTCGACGGCGACTTCCCCACCGGCAGGGCGTTCAATGCGATAGAGGAAGTGTGGTGATACAAGGATACGTGTCAGCACCGTGCGGATTGCTGCATCGTGCGTCAGTTCCTGATCACTACGCAACGATTCGTACAAGTGTCGCAGTCGATTTTTTTCCGCATCAGCAAGTGGGCGTCGCCATGCGCGTGCGGCCAGTTCGATGACAGCATTCAGCTGTTTCGACTCTGTACGCTCCGCAGACTCGCGGAATTCCGCTGCCTCGGTCTCCAGCGACGGAATCATTGCAGAGAACTTCCGGGTGTTTTCGATGCGACCGGCAGGCTGAAATCCGACGAACTGCCTGGTATTGTAAAGCAGTTCGATCGGTTCCTGCGAAATATAGATCAACTCGTCCCACAGGCGATCGAGCTGTTCGTGTTCCTGACCGTTGAGGACCAGTCCAGAGAGCGCATCATCGTCGCGGAGGAATAATTCAACAGTAACGTCTCTGTTGACCGGTATGACTTGTGCGAAGCACACCGCCATGGGAAACAATCGGGCAAACGATGAATATTCTTCCGTTGTGAAGGTTTGTCTGCCGGATTCATCGTTCAATGCGAGGACATGAGATCCAAACAAACCAATTGAACCGATCATGTGGTTTGCCTGCCTGTTGAACTTCCACAGTTTGAACTGATTTCGACTAATGGTGGCAGGCAACTCGGCAGCACTGACGCCAGGAATCGGACCGAAATGAATAGAAGTTGTTCTTGGCATGTGACCGCGTGTCGCGCTGACCATTGCGACACGCCAATACCTGGCAGTGGTCGGTTCGAATTCATACTGATAGTACCCTGTGCTGTCGGGTGACGGACTTCCATCTTCCAGGATTCCTCCACCCGCCGAAGTGGCGTATTCGAAGACCCCTCTAACGGGGACGGTGTACGGTCCGTCTGGATTTGACGCACAGGAAACTTCCATCTCAGCGCCGCGTTCCCCACCCCCGTATCCACTCCAAATACAGATTCGATCGATTTCTTTGGCTGTACCGAAGTCGATGACGAAGTGACTTCCGGGGTTCCAGATGAAACCTTCATCAGTGGATTTTCCCACGGCATTTGGGATCCCGTAAGGCCACGGAGAACGGAATACGCCCGGTGCGGGAGCGTGTGCGAACGTCGCGAGGGTGCTCGGATCACTGCTGTACTCGGGCTTGATGTGTGTCTCTGTGTTGTCAAGTGCTTCCATGAGGACCGTATCGGATTCACGCCACAAGCGAGCAATATCTGCCATCATTCCGACAGGTTGCGATTCATTCAGTGCATCCCAAAGAATGCGGACGTATTTCGGACTGAGTTTTCTTCCGGATGCCGGACGGTGTTGTTCTGCGAAGTCTTCCAGCGACATGTCGCTGGCTGGATGGCGATCACGGTATTGCAGTGTGACTTCGAGATAGTCCGTGATTGGCAGTCGGCCCTGTCGATTGGTGTACACGGCATACAAGTCCTGGATTTTGCGAGCGGTTTCAGCAATCCAGTCATGACGAACGTCACTTATAGAAAACCGAAACCCGGAAGGCGTCAACACAGCGTGAGCAGCAACCTGTCGTGCGGCATCGAGGTATCCGGGAATTAAATCGGGCGCCATGGTCAACGCCTCACCCGTATTGGCAAATCCTTCGCCAGCCAGAGAGTCTTCGAGGAATTTTTGAGTGGGTTGGAGGTCGATACCAGTGAGATCGTGGATGGTGTAGTTGTATTCTGCTTTCGTCAGCCGTCGCATCAGTACCCGTCCGGGATCTCCAGCACGATCCTGTGCGTCGGTTTGAACTAACTCTTTTGCCCAGTTTATCAGCTGTGTCCGGTCTTCCGGTGAAGGCTGCGGACTTTGTTTTGGAGGCATTTCGTAGTCATTTAATCGGTCCAACACTTTTTGCCATACGCGCGTATCACGGCGAACATCCTCAAAGGTTCTGAAACGCTGCAGATCCAGTTCACCCTTCTGTTCCGTAGTGGAATGACATTCGATGCAGTATTTCTTCACTAGCGGCATAATCTCCCGCGGGAACTGGTGCGACAGCTGAGTCAGCGAGGATTCGTCGCCAAGTGCACAACCGAACATCACAAGGAGGAGCGTCAGCCAGGTGGTTCCCGTCAGAACCCACCCGAACAATGATCCTGACGTAACTGGTGGTTCCAGACTTGCGAGTCCGGCCATCCGGATCCGGCACCTCAACTCATGAAAACGCTGTGTTGTGATGACGACGCGGTCTGTACGCCGGACTCTCGAGTCGTCCAGCCTACGGATGTCCGTTTGGCGGCGAATCCGGTCCATCAGGAAAATGCCTCTTTCAAAACACTGCCGCCATTAAATGTTGCGATTTCCTGCCTGCCACGGTGTTCGAAGTGCAGGTCGTGTTGGTCAATGCCCATTGCGTGCAGGATTGTTGCGTGAAAATCTGCAGGAGTCACAACACGGTCGATTGCGGTGTAGCCAACGTCGTCCGTTTTACCGATCGTCTGGCCGCCGCGAATTCCTCCTCCTGCCAGCCACATCGTAAAACCGCCCGGTGAGTGATCACGACCACCTTTCTTTTCAACGCCCGGCGTCCGTCCAAACTCGCCGCCCCAAACCAGCAGAGTGGAATCGAGCAACCCGCGCTGTCTCAGGTCGGCGATTAGACCGGCAATTGGTTTGTCGGACTTGCCGGCCGCTGCGGTGTGTCCACCAAGCAGATCATCATGCGAATCCCATCCTTCTACACGTAACTGAATGAACCGCACCCCACGTTCAATGAGACGTCGAGTGAGCAGACATTGCTCTCCGATGTTGCGGGTTCGGTCGTCATCCAGCCCATACAGTCGTCGAGTGGCTTCGGTTTCACGTGATAAATCGAAGGCCTCAGGCGCAGCCAGTTGCATACGAAACGCGAGCTCATAGCTGCGAATTCTCGCCTCAAGCTCACTGTCATCGTCCACGAGTTGCTGCAGATGCCGTGCGTTGAGCTGGTCAATGAGACTAAGCTGATCCTGACGCTGTTCAATACTGACTCCATGCGGCATGTTCAGGTTCGGTATGCCGTCTGCGGCCTTGCCGATCGCCGTTCCCTGGGATTCTGACGGCAGAAACCCAGGAGCGTATGATGGCCTGGGTCCTCCTCCAAATACGACAAATCCAGGCAGGTTTTGATTTTCACTCCCCAGACCATAGCTAATCCAGGCTCCGAGACTGGGGCGGTCGCCGCCAATGGTTCCCGTCGTCATGACGTATTCACCGGGAACATGAATGACCGTGTCATGCTGAAGACTGCGGACGATACACAGGTCGTCAATATGTTCAGCCGTATGCTCGACAAGATTCGAGGCCCACAGTCCACTTTCTCCAAAGCGGCGGAATCGAAACGGACTTGCCATCAGTTTTCGCGTACCGTTGCCCTGCACCGCTGAAGCCTGAAAATGGTCTTGGATGCTTTCAGGTGTAACCTGACCGTCAAGACGCGTGAGTTCCGGTTTGGGATCGTACGTATCAACGTGACTTGGCCCTCCGGCCATGAACAGGAACACGACATTTGTTGCAGCGGGAGGATGCGTGGGGCGCCGGCCCTGAACTTGGGCGGGTTGATGTTCGGCCACTAATTTCGAGGCTGCCAGCCAGCCAAATCCGAGCGCCGAACACTGCAGCATCTCACGTCGCGAAGACGCGTATGGGCCAAATCGCCCACAATGTGTGTTAGAGAGTTTCGCCATGTTGAGCCAGCCATAGACGGATTGTTGTTTGATTCAATGCAGTCTGATTTCTGGTTCTACTCTATGTAACAGAATTCATTCAAATTCAACAGGGCCTGGCTGAACAGCTCCAAACGCGTCATTGGTTCCGGACCCTGAAGCCAACGTTCCTGCAGGTACGCCACAGCCCTGGCAGTATGTGCATCTGACAACGCAGCACGGTAGAACAGGATCTCTCCAAGGTCACCGTTCAGCCGCTCTCCATGATCGGAAAAAGCATCGACATATCCACCAACTGCAGCGCGGCCACCTGACCCCGCATCAATGATTCCTTTGAGTTCAGTCGTTTCATCAGAGAGCTGTCGTTCATGATTCCAAACGTCCAGTTCCAGCTTCAATCCGTTCCAGCGGACGACGATCAACACAGGAACACCATCAGCCACGGCATGTGAGCTTTGAATGCGATCCGCCCATTCTCCGTCTATGTTCTGGCCGACGGAAATCTTACCGCCGGATGCCATCCGTATCAGACCGACCGTTGCAATGTCATTTCCACCGTTGCGCCCCTTGACGAAAACCACTTCATTTCGCTGTCCACTGCCATTGAAACGTACAATGGCAAACAGGGTATAGCCGTCTGTAACAGTAAGTTCATGCTGATCGTCGCACGACAGAAAATGATCTGATTGACCGAATGGGCCTCCTGTGAAACGAATGACGGGCAGACCACCAATTCTCTGGAACGGCCTGCTCACGAATCGCGGCTGACGATGTGCTGTTAACTGACTGAGATTGTTGGCAAAACGATTGTTGCCGGCGGTCTGGTCGACCCATGAAAAAACCCGGTCGTTATCCTGTATCGGATTCTCTGTGACAGATTGCACGCCGGCGTCGGCACGCAGCCACAGACTGAGGTGTTCGGTTGGTACCTGTCGTTGGGACGTTTCGCGATTTTCCAACGATTGCACACCTGGAGAGTGGTACAGCCTGTCGTTCTGCTTTGCAAAAAAGGATCTGGCGGCGTCACGTTCAATTTCGTCAGGTGGACGTCCTAATATGAGTTCGAATGCAGAAACAATTTGTTGATCGACTTCTGTATTGCCAGTGTGGCTGATTCGATCCGCCAGTGCTCGACTGCGATTCCGAGCAAAATCGTTATTTAGCAAATACAGTGATTGCAGAGCACTCGTCGATACATGTCGCTCGATGCACGCTTCAGCCATCGCCGTTGGCCCGTCGAACAACTGCTGCATGGCCGGCGGTGCATCTCGTTTCTGAAAGAGATACATTCCGCGACGAACGGTGGTTGCTTCTTCGGCAACTGGCACGCCGACTCCGCCAACGGTCCGATCCAGTTCTCCACTCGCCGCCAGCATCGAGTCGTGGATGGCTTCCGCTTCCAGGCGTCGTCGCGGCCACCGCCAGAGGTAGCGGTTTTCCGGATCCGCTGACTGAACTGGTACTTTCGAAGACTGTTGCCACGTGCGGGAGGTCACGATCAGGCGATGAATGTGTTTCGTGCTCCAGTCGTGATCCATCAATTCCGAAGCCAGCCAGTCGAGCAGTTTGGGATGAGTTGGCGGGCTGCCACGGATCCCAAAGTTGCCAGGCGTCTCCACCAGGCCACGTCCAAAGTGCATTTGCCAAATGCGGTTCACCCAGACTCGAGCCGTCAGGGGATTGTCTCTGTCGGTTAACCAGTCGCAAAGCGCACTACGAGGACGTGATTTCAGGAGTGGAGATACTGTCGGACCGAACGCGGAAGGCCAGCCCGGAGTGACAATTGCGACCGGCTCAAAAATCTGTCCCCGAGCCAGTAGATAACTGCGGCGATCTGCAAGACGTTCTCTGTCATGCATTAATGGAAAGTTGCCCTCCATTGGCAATGTGCTCAACTGATGCGGACTCGTCACTGGTGAATAAAAGGCCCACGTCTGGGACGCGTTTGCGACTATTGCATTCAGCTGATCTCGCAAAATGTTGAGTTGTTTTTTCTCTTCTGCATTGATGCGAAAACTGTTGCAGCCGGCCACACGTATATTCAGCCTGATTCGTGCAGGTCGATAAGTTCGTTCCTGGGCAAGGCTGCGTTCAGATTCCGTGGTGTGCAGCAGGTTCCGCATTGGTGATGAGAGTTCATCAAAGCCGTCAGACAAAACTCGCCGTCGTATCTTCAGATCCAGGTCGAGGAGTTCCTGGGCAACTTTTTCCATGTCTTTTGGATGTGGAGTGTCTGCCAAGACAACATTTCCGGGCAGCCCTCGTTTGAAGAAAGCCTGCAGACGATAGAAATCCCGCTGACTGATGGGATCGAACTTATGGTCATGACATTGAGCGCAGCCGACAGTCAGGCCGAGTATCGAACTGGACAGCGTATTAACGATGTCCGTGTACATGTCGTTTTCGACCCGATAAAAGTGGAGATCATCCGCACTGATCCGTGCGGCTGCCAGATAGCCGGTCGCAATCAGGTTTTCGTCACTGTAGGGCACAAGTTCGTCCCCGGCGATTTGCTGGCGAAGGAATTCCGTGTACGGTTTGTCACCGTTAAAACTGTCGATCACGTAATCACGATATCGCCACGCGAATGGCCGATCATTGTTTTGAGCAAATCCTTCCGACTCAGCCCAGCGTGCCGTATCCAGCCAATGGCGAGCGATCCGTTCCCCAAAGTGCTCGGAGTCGAGCACGCGATCCACCAGGGACGCCCAGACGCCGGGTGATCCGTCGTTGATAAAAGCATTGACCTGATCCGGTGATGGTAGCAACCCGTGCAGAACAAGGTGTAATCGACGAAACAGTGTTCGCTTTGGTGCCGGTTGGCTCGCGTTAAGTTTCAATTCGCTGTGCCGAGCGCCGACAAAAGCATCGATCGGATGCACGTCGTGCGTTGCTCGCAGCAGATGCCGATTGTGAGCCTGGACTTCAGATGCAACATCCGGAATCGGCGGCCGCTGAACCGGCCGAAATGCCCAGTGCCGCTCTGCGAGTGCTCGGTTCGGATCGGGTAGCAATCTTTCGTCCCACGCAGCGCCCTGATCGATCCATGCACGCAGCAGATCGATCTCCCCGGAGCTCAGTTCGGGACCCGCATCGGCCGGCGGCATCAATTTGTCCTCCACCGAGCCCGTCACGACCTGTATTAACCGACTGTGCGAACTTTCTCCGGGAACCACGAACGGAATGCCATCCGTCTCACCCAACATTTTTGCGTAATGATCCAGACGATAGCCGGATACCGGATTTGATCCCTGATGACACTCAAAGCAACGCTGTCGCAACAGTGGAAGGATGTCTTCCGCGAAAGTCACTTTTTGAATCAATTCCGGGGACCGGCGTTTGGTTTCACCGCCGCCGACTGTTTGAGCGGTTGATTGTGCCGCGGCGCCAAAACAAAACGCGGCAAAGATAACGGCAAACCACAATGATTCGGAGCGGGTCACGAAACTATGATACCTATTCAGTTAAGCGCATTAAAAAGCCGGACCCTAAGGTCCGGCTTAATGAATGATCCCGGCAATAACCTACTTTCGCACTGGTGGGCACTATCATCGGCCTTGTAAGCTTAACGGTCGTGTTCGGAATGGGAACGCGTGTTTCCTCACAAGTATAGTCACCGGGAATTCCCAGACGCGCAAGCAAAGCCGCATTCGTCTGAGTGAAAAAGTCTAAGTGAACATCGCCACTACGTTTAGCGGTTTGTCACCGCCGCAGTATAAATCGCTACCTTAAATTCAGTCTGTCAGGAAATGGCCCTGACAGTGAATCAAAGTGGCCAGACATTCCTCCGTTAGTACTGGTCAGCTTAAGCGCTCTCACGCCTTACACAGCCAGCCTATCAACCTGGTAGTCTTCCAGGGGAGTTCAGGACCGAAGTCCAACGAAACCTAATCTTGGGGATGGCTTCGCGCTTAGATGCTTTCAGCGCTTATCACAACCATACTTAGCTACCCTGCGATGCCACTGGCGTGACAACAGGAACACCAGAGGTATGTCCCTCTAAATCCTCTCGTACTAAAGAGAATACCCCTCAAGTTTCGTACGCCCACAGCAGATAGGGACCAACCTGTCTCACGACGGTTTAAACCCAGCTCGCGTACCACTTTAATAGGCGAACAGCCTAACCCTTGGGAGCTTCTTCACCCCCAGGATGTGATGAGCCGACATCGAGGTGCCAAACCCCGCCGCCGCTATGGACGCTCGGGCGGGATCAGCCTGTTATCCCCAGAGTACCTTTTATCTGTTGAGCGACGGCCCTTCCATTCGGAACCGCCGGATCACTAAGTCCAACTTTCGTTTCTGTTCGACATATACGTCTCACAGTCAAGCACCCTTCTACCTTTACGCTCTTCGGCTGATTGCCAACCAGCCTGAGGGTACCTTTGAGCTCCTCCGTTACTCTTTAGGAGGAGACCGCCCC
>JAKVAY010000075.1 GCA_022447185.1 Fuerstiella sp.
GGTGCAACGTGATTTCATTATTTTGGTTTGAGAAACACAAGACTAAATCAGCTCAAGGGGAGATGTCTGTTTCCGTCCAGCTCCCGTAATACATCGATTGATGTGTCCCTGCGTATCGTGATGTCGGAAGCAGCAGCCTTCGGTTCACTCATTAGTTTTTCAATCACGGACGATTTGTCCTCATCGCGGCGGAGACGCACGACAAGGTTCCGATGGTCGGAGTCTTTTGGACCTGTCCACAGAATACGATTTTGGTCGTTGACCTTTGCCACAAACGTACAGCGTTCAATCGAGCAACAAACAGGAAGCACGCCTCAACTCGATAGGCATTCATCGTTAGTGTCTCACAACGCCTGGTGTGGAATGACGTGGCCGGATCGGTATTTCTGACATCAGAGCATGGCGTCTGCAGGATCTCTATTGGTATTCAGCCGGTCACTCGGCCAACGTCTTCAGGCAATCGTCGTCGAGAGGCAACAGTGGTGAAAAATCACGGTTGTTGTGATACCACGCACGGTCCGTGCCGGTGCAGGCATTATTCACTGCATTGTAGATCAGATACATAATCGCGCGTTGCCACGGGGAGACATTGTTTGCTGAACCGTGTACGACGTTGCAATGGACAAAAGCCACTGACCCGGCGGGTCCGACCAGCGCCTCAATCCCATTGTCTGCAGCGAGAGACTTCAATGTGACGTGATCGATGTGATGCAGCGCATATTCTTTTCCCGTGGTGTCCGGGTGTGGTTCCGAATCAAGCAGACCGTGGCGCTGAGAACCAGGTACGATCAGCAGAGGTGATCTGGCCACACTGCAGTCGTCGATAAAGACAGCCGCCATGATGCACATTGGTTCAGGCATGCCGTCGATCTTATTCCACGGGGGGTAGTCCTGGTGCCAGTCCCATGAAGCGCCTCCCCCAAAACCATTCTTGGGGTTCAGTCGACTCTGGTGAAGATAGACGTCGTTGTCCAGCAGTCGGCGTACCGGGTTTAACAGGCGCGGCAGTCGTACCAGATGTCGGAAAGCGTCGCTGTACGTATGAGCCCCAAACGCCAGCCTGACGGCCGTCGGATCGTCTGTTTCACAGACGATTTCCGGTCCCCGGCGATCCAGAACGTCCGGCACGGCTTTCTGCAGAGCAGTGACTTCGTCGGTATCCAGCAACTCAGGGAAAAACAAATAACCCTGCTGGTCGAATTGTGAAATCTGACTTTCATTCAGCTGCATGACGATATTGCCTCAACGTCTACGGGAATCCGGTCCCGGATAGACTTCTGAACGGCCAGCGTGACCGCCAGCGATCGGGTGCCCTCACGGGCGTCAATCATCGGTCGTTCGTCCTGTCTGACTACTCGACAGAAATGCTCAAGCTGAAGCTGAAGTGGGTCGGCGTGAACGACCTGACGCTGCGACATTTTCATCGGATGCTGCCAGTCTGTTTGAGCATTGTCGGCATACTCCCACAACTCCATTTTGGGAAATGCCAGTGACGCCGATGTTCCGAGAAAACGGTAACAATTCCGGTCCGCATGAAAGTAGTGCGAGTTCTCTCCTGTTGTGGTTTCCCAGGACCAGGGGGAGGAAGCCGTGTCAGACGCGAAAATGGAACCCAAAGCGCCGCTTTCAAATGAAATCGCGATGCTGAGTGAGTCCTCGACGTCCAGTTTTCGCACGACAGAGTCCGCAAAAGCGCACACCTGACGGATTTCTCCGCAGACAAAACGCAGAGTATCAAATTCATGAATAAGGTTGATGAAATTTGGTCCGCCACCAGGACTTCTGCACCGCCAGTCAACGTCGAAGTATTCAGCCGGCTTCATGAGTGCCCACAACATTGAGACACCAACCAGCTTCCCCAGCGTTCCACTGCGGATGATGTCTCGCGTTTTCTGAATAAGAGGATTATGGCGTCGATGATGGCCGATGAGAACTCTGATTCCGGTGTCATCCGAGGCGTGCTGGATACGGCGCGCTGCGGAAAGTGTATCGGCGATCGGTTTTTCGATCAGAACATGGACTCCACGCTGCGCGCATGTCTCCGCAATCTCAGCATGCCATTGATTGGGCGTGGCAATGATGGCGCCGTCCGGTCTTTCACGTTCAATCAACTCTTCAATGTGCTGGTAAAATGGAACGTCAAGCTGCTTTGCAATCCTCCTGCGACCGGAATCAGTATCACAGAGCCCGAGGAGCTGACAGCCATCATGCATTTTGATGAGTTCAGCGTGTTTTTTGCCAATCCAGCCGAGACCAGAGACTGCTAATCCGACTGACTTCAACATCACTGTTCAACTTGTTGATAAAACGAGAGTTGTCAGACGTGTGAACCGCTCGTCGTGTTTGACCTGTGAGGTCGGTCAGGCCGTTCACCCGGACCCGGTCAAATGTCGTTATTGATGCAGCCGCATTCACCGAAGCCGGTTTGCCCGTCAGAGGGGCAAGTCGGGGAACTTTTCTGCCACAAACGAAGTTCTTTCACGACACCTTGGTCGCGCACGTACCCCTGAGTCACACGGGCGTGACTCAGGGGTATTCAGTTGAGCGGAGAGGGGGGGATTCGAACCCCCGGTCCGGTTACCCGAACACAGCATTTCCAGTGCTGCACAATCGGCCACTCTGCCACCTCTCCAGATGTGAGATTTGTCGGCTCTTCTTTGGGCCCACTGCCTTCAGCCAAGTAGGTGTTGACCTGGGACATTGACAGCGGACTCGCGTCTCATCAGATACCGCAGAAGCAATCCCGATAAATCAAACGAACAATACTCTGCATTTTATCTGACATCCCACCGGAATCGCTGTTCATGCTGCAAAAATTTGTTGATTGTCACTGAAGAGTACCGAAAGTCAGTATCCAGCTGTGTTGATCGGATTACCCTGAGGTACGACATCAGTTGTCCGTCATCGAGTCGCGTGCTGCCAACATGGTTGATCCAGGACTGAGTGTTATGATTGCCAAAGCCCGGGAACAGTTTCGTTTTGGCTGCCGCTGTTTAACTTCAACGAACCGAGACTGCCTGATTTCAGAATTACAGTTCACTATCGTAAACAAGCTTCATCCGTCGATGACTGCGTCGGCTTCGCAAATGAGTGTGTGTGCGGCGATGCTGGTATCCGCTGCACGCAGGTTGGCTAAGAACTCGGGTAACTGCATCAGTCTGCCTATCCGGGCCAGGACCCTCAGATGAGTTTGAGAATCCCGGGCAAGGACTAAAAAGAACATATCGGAGAGCGTTCGTCCGGGAGCCCCAAATGGAATCCCGCACGAGGTTCGCCCGAAGGCCACCACAGAATCACTGAGAGCGTCCGGCAGCGGATTGCGTGGATGTGGAATTGCGACACCGTTTTCGAATCCGGTCGACATGACCGCTTCGCGTTGTCTGACTGCCTCCAGTACGGCGGCCGGTTCCAAAATCTGCCACGTGCGACCGGCAACGTCTACCAGCGACTGCAGCGTGGACGGTTTCGTGCCGGCGTCGAGCGGTACCTGGACAGTTTCAGGATGGATCAGTTGTGAAATCGGCGACCGTGGATCCAGTTCTGTTGATTGCTGGGTTTGTTCCATCCGAGCCAAGGCCTGGTCATCCAGATCCCGAATTTCGGTTTCCAGCCACTGGGTGATCTCCATACGGTTAAAACGCCATTCTCCTGCCACCCGACGGCCGGGGATCTGGCCCCGACTGGCCATACGTTCAACAACTCGGCGCTCTCGCCCGAGTTGAGTCATCAATTCATCGAGATTCATAGAATCATGGGACATACAAATCGTTTCGATCGATTCCAGGAGGTAATGCAGAGGCACAATCTTTGTCTGAAATCGTCCTTGTCCTGAGTAGACAGTCGTGCACTCACGCCCATCGGTAAGAATTTACCGTCCCAAAGTGCCGAAACTGTACCGGTTTGTGCTCGAATTACGGATCGGCCTGGGGAATCCTGCCGCATCTCCTTTTAATCAGTTGGACGATAACCAGAACAGGGAATTCAGACGACAAGTTGAGCACATCAGGCCTGATTCTGTCCTGGACGTTCAGTTGAGTAATAAGCCGTTCAGCTGTTGAGAATGCTCTGGGGAACGGAGCATGTCGGTGGCCGTTGCCTGCGGGGCGCGTGAAAATACTGTAAGTCATGTGATATTTTCAGGTTGCAGCCAATAGTGAGGTGCCATTATCCTGTTAGAACAGTGAAAAGGTCGTAGAGCAGCGTCGCGCGACGGTCACTAAATTCGATCTGTGGCCCTAGCCCAATGAAATGAGTTTCATCGGTCCTCCGTACCGTCAGTCGTTTTTTTGTAATGAAAATGGCGGTTCTTTGGTCAAATATTGGGCCAGAGATCATTTCAGAGCCTATTCTTCAATATTGAACTTCGACGCTTGTCGTTGTTTCCGTACGCGAATCACCTATGGTTCGTATTCATTACGCTGCTCTTTTTCCCTCCGATTTTCTTTCCTTTGACTGCCGTCCGTTTCTCACTTGCGATTCCAGGGAGTCACGGGCTCAGTACTGATTTTGTGTGTATCTACGTATCGCGATGAATCTTTTTCATAACTCGCTGCTTCTGTTTCGCAAACCCGTCCTCTCGTTAATTGGATTGGCAGTTTGGCTCGGTTTGCCCGACTGGCAGGCAATTCAGGATTCTTCGGTTCCTCTGCCCGTTACGTTTGGCCCGTATAGGTTGTCGGGACTGTCGTCACGGGTGGTTGCAGAGGATTCCCTGGTCCCGCTGCCGTTGCTTCCGGCAACCCGGCTTGCGCCCGAACCTGAGGATCACCACCGGTCAGATTCCGTCTCAAGTGTCGATGACACTGATGGCTCTCCGAAATCTCCTGCCTCAAAGGTGAGATCAACTGATTACCTGAGGAGGGAACAATTCATTGCCAGGCTCTCGGTGGTGAATTCACGAATCACGTTGGTTCAGGCCGAAACATCGAAAATACGTCATAAAGTTGAGTCACAGCGGCAAATTGAGTTGGCCGAATTGGCACTCCAAATGGCTGAGCGCAATCGTGATCGGTATTCGGAAGGTGAATCTCATCGCACACGGGAGTCGCTGCAGAACCAGGTTCAGTTGGCTGAGGAACAGCACCAGCAACTCTCAGAGCGTCTGGCGTGGTCTGAAAAACTGGCAAATGGTGGTTTAATCAGTCAGGCAACGGTGGAAATCGATGCTTCAGCGGTCAAGGGCAGTCAGTCAGAACGGAAGGCTGCGAAAGACCGTCTCAAGGTATTCGAAACCATTGATCTCGAACGAAATCGAACTCAGCTGGAAACCAATGTGCTAACCGCTCGGGCGGAGCTTGAGCTACTGCAACAGAACGCTTCCAGCAGACGTCAGGAGCTTCACAGCAATTATCTTGCAGCCCGGCAGGATCTGGAGATCGTTAAAAGTCGGGAAGAGGAGTTGAATGGCGCCTTGGCTGCTGAACCGAAACCTGCGGTTGCTGATGCTGTTGAGTTGTCTGGGCAGGCCAGGGAGGTTGAACTGGCCCGAGCGGCGATGCTCCGGGCGGAACAGGAACTAACGACCATGAAAAAGCACGTGAGCGCCGTTTCCCGAAACGGTGAACGCCTGCACAAAGTCAAATCGCTTCAGCTGGAAGCATTTCGTCAGGGGCAGCATTCAGGAACCCTTCATGAACTTTCCAGTAAGATCCGGGTCATTTCGGAAGGCCTTGCAGCCGACGAGCAGCAGCTCGCCTGGTCGCGTCGTGTCATTCGTAAGGGATATATTACTCCCGCGGAACTGCGTACTGCTGAATTGGCGGTTAACAAACGCAAAGCTGAGCTCAAGAACGTTCGTCAGCAAAAGCAGATCCTTTCGGAACACACCCTGGAACGAGATGAGTTTGAACTGAGTACGAAGCTGCAGCATGCAGCGAATGAACTGGACCGGCAGGAACGACTATCGACTGCCCAAATTCAGGAACTGAAGGTCGTTGCCAGCGCGAAGCGAAGGGCCTGGGAAATTCGGCGGGAACGATTCGTGAGTCTTGGCGGTCAAACCGGTGACATTGTTGCCGACGCAGGGGGCCGTTAGTTCGACTGCGGCAGCGCCGCCTCGATCTCGCTGGATTCTTCTTCGGTGGGGTCGTTGTTTGAGCCAGAGGTGGCTAAAGGCAGGATCTCATCGTCCTGTGATCTGGATGAATTGACGTCTTCAGTCCAGAATCCATCTTCTCTGATGACCATTGTTCCGAGGTCTCTGAAGAACCTGAGTCGAGCACTTTCATATTTGACCCAGGATTCAATCAATTCGTCCTGGGCGAGGATAATGTTGTCCAGAGCACGGGAAATATTGATGCCCTGGCTTCCAGGACTGCCTTGGGTGCCTGGACGTTCGCCAAATTCTACTGCCTGATCCAGCTCGCGAGCGGCCGTTCTCAGCGCACGTTGGTTGATTTCAAATGTCCGTTCCTCTGCTTTCGCTCTGCGCAGGAAACTGCGTACATCCAGCTTGACCTGATCTTCACCGGCCATGTAATTGCGACGTGCACGCTGATAGGAGATCTGGGCGGCTCTGAAATTGTTTCTGGCTGCAACACGGTCCAGCGGCGTGACTACTTCGATGCCCGCCCGAAAACTACTGTCGTCTGCTTGAAAATTCGCTGGATTGTTGTTGAGAAGTAATTCAGGAGTATTGATTTCACCTTCCGCGACCAGGTTCAGTGTGGCCTCTAATCGATCAGCTGCGATTTCCAGCGATCTCCGTGAGTCCATGACGAATCCGCGACGATTCATCAAATCGTTACGTTCCTGTAAAGCAATTTGAATTGCTTCTTCTGGTGTGTAATTGATCGGTTCCAGTGTTATGAGGTCGGTCCGGACTCCAATCTGAATTCCAATCAGTTCCCGCGTTGTTCGGAGCAGATCTCGTCGAATTCGACGCATCTCTGCAAGAAACGCTGACTGCTCTTCTGCTGTCAACCCGAAGACGTCCTGAGTTTTCTCTTCACCCAGTTCAATTGCTGCGGCGAGCGCCAGCAGCCGCGACTCAATTTCTTCCAGTTGGCTGGACGTGAGTTTGTTGTCCTCAGCGCGGTCGCGCACTTGACTGTTTGAGAGATTGCTCTGCGGAGACTGATTGGTTTTTCTCGCCTGGAAAAATTCTGTTCTGGCCCCGGCCAGACGCTCTGTAAGTTCGTCGTAGAATTCAATGAACTGGTGTAGCGACTGTTGCCACTGCTCAGGATCGGGTGTTAATTGAACATCGGTAATCTGTTTTTCCAGATCCAATAGATCCTGATTGAGAAACTGGAACGGTTCCAGCAGCGTGTCATCTATCTGGACTTCAACATCAGGTGGAAGGCCCAGCTGAACCTTGAAATTATCGAGTTGGGTCAGGTACGCACGCTCAAAATTAATTTGTCGACGTTTTGCCGTCACCAGACTGCTCTTGAGTTGCGTTACGTCGAGGGCTGTTGCCCGTCCGGCTTCCGCCAGTTTCTCCAGGTCACTAATCAGGCTTTCAAGACTTTGAACATTGGTTCCCTGATTGCGAAGACTTTGGAGATAGTAAAGTATCCAGTAAAACCCAACGGTCGGGCTTCGGGCTCCGCGAATCAGAAATGCGAGTTCTCCTCCGCCAGCAGTGCCTGGCAGCGGGATGGCCTGTTCTCCCGTCAGAACTGTGACGTAAAAGTCCTTACGGAATCGGGCAAAGGTGCGGATGCCGTACACAACGTTCCGCTCCGCCTGGGTCAGTTGCTCAAGGGCGATGTTTCGCCCGGCACCAATCATCAACGGTTGCACAATCGAATAAGCCAGTGTTGTCGCTGTACGGGCCTGATTTGGACCGCCGGAGAACAGCCACAACGTACTGTTGGCCAGTTCGGCCACAATTTGTCCGCCGGCCGGCAGTAGTTTGCTGATGCCGGCTGTGGCTGGACCAAGACGCAGATTACCGGCATCGTTGGGTTGATGTTCATAGGTCAATGCCGTGCCGGGTTCCACGCCGTCCAGGTTAAGCGGCCGGATGTCAAAACGGTAACGATTGAGCGTTAGTGACAGAGCCTGAAGATACATGTCTTCCAGTTGCTCCTGGTATTCCCGGCTATGAATCAGCCCAAGTTCGATTGCCTCCTGAAAGCCCAGTGTTTCAATCTTTGGAAGAGAAAACGTGGGAGCCTGGAATGGATCCCCGTCGAGGTAGGTCGGCCACATCGGGTTTTCGACGTGGGCAAGATCGCCCGTTTCGTGCCAGCCTTTCCAGCCACGCATTCCATAAACGGAATGCATATAAGGATGGACTGCCGGATCGTCCGGCGGCAGAGGGGGCGCGTCAGGATCGTATGGATCGTAGAAGCGACTGCGCTCGTCGGGCGTAATATTGACGCGCGGAGGTGTCCAGCGCGGATCGTCCATTTTTTCCGCAAGAATCTCGTAAGAATTCCGATCTGCGGCCAGGCGATATTCCTTACGTGTACAACCGGACCCGCACAGTGTCAGCAGCAGGAGAAGCACGAACTGAAGTCTAATGTAACGTGATAACCGACTGCTGACGGATCCCATGAGATGCTGCACCGCAGGCGTCAGGGTTAGAAACGACGCCCTTCGATAAATATTCGGGTTTTTTCGGTTCGATCGTTAAGGTAATTCTGACTGGTTGGCGCGAATTGGCAGGGTCGGATTCTTCTGGCATCACATGCACGGGGTGCGCGCATGTTGGAGAACGATCTGAGGAGTTCCGGCACTCCGAGTAGCGGTGGCTCGAACATGGGTTAAGCTGCGGACCTTGCTGGGGCCGATGATGGGTTCAGAAGAACATGACGAGGTGCGGACAGAGGGAAGAGATGAACTGGTGACAGGGAAGCGTCGGAATGACTGCCGAATGAGGTGGGTCACCGGCAGGAATTGCCGCACAAAACGCTGGTTTTTCTGTGTCATTCCAGCTCAGACCGGTCTTGATCCGGTTTGATCACGACGGATAGGATTCGGCAGATACCGAGTCGTTATTCGAGGCTTCATTTGTCTGATGCGAATGTCCGCCTCGCACATTTGCTGGAACCTTTTACGCTGCATGGATGTGCAAGTCGTGCTAATTCAAATCGCCAGGTTCCTCATTCAACTGCACAGCGACGCTGCGTCTTTGCACAAGCAGTCTCCTGCTGCACTTCGCACAGCCTGGCGATTAATGATCGTTTCTGTGTTGCTGATGGTGAGTGGTTGTCAGAGTAATAGTGTGGTCAGTGAGAATCCCGTGTTTTCGGATTTGCCGCCTCGACGCTCGCTGGTCAACCACGCGACGAATGAACGCTCCTCTGACAAGGACCGTGCACTCAGTGTGACGCAGGTTGCGATCAGCGATGAGGAACCGCTTCAGGGCAACACCGTCGTCGCTGAGATCAATGGGCGTCCGTTGTTTGTTGACGATCTGATTGGCAGTATTCGGCTGACGCTCGAAGCTGATGATCGCTACACCGATCGACAACGTCGCCAACTCATGTTGCAGGAACTGGAACGAGGACTGGACCAGCGGATAGACGAAGAGATTGTTCTGCAGGCTCTGGAAGTCAAGGTTCCCGAGGAACAACAGGAAGCGCTGAAGGAACACCTTCGCACAGCCTTCGAACAGTTTCTGGAAGCGCGTAAGGTTGATCTGATCAAGGAAGGGAAGATCACATCCGGTGACGAACTCGATGAGTTTCTGGCTCAGAGCGGTCTGTCGGTGGGCCTGCTGAGAGAATCGTTTTTCCGCATCCAAATGGTGAATGGATACATCAAATCACTTACTGACGAGATAGTGAACAATTCGCCCGACCGTTTGCAGTTACTCGAGTACTACCGCAAGAACATCGATCAGTTTACTCCGGCTGAACGAGTTCGATGGCAGGAAATTCGAGTGAGTATTAGCGATCACGGCGGTCGAAAACAGGCCCGGCAGCGTATGATGGAAGTCCTGACCTCACTCAAATCAGGAGAAACTGAGTTTGGTGAACTGGCTCTCCGGTATTCAGACGTGTCGAGTGCCAGACAAAATGGCAATCGTGGGTGGTTAAATCGCGATTCATTGCGTGACAAGAAGCTGGAGGAGGCTCTGTTTAATCTTAAGAGTGGTGGGACGACCTCCGTAATCGAAGACGACACATTCTTTTCGATCTACAGAGTTGCGCGACACGAATACGCGCGACCGCGACCGTTTTCCGTCGTCCAGTCGGAAATTGAAGAAAAAATCAGAAAGGAATGGGCGACTACCGCTCAGAAGAAAATCATTACGGACATGCGAGCCGTGGCCAGCGTTCAAACAATTTTTGATGATGATGCAGAAATCCAATAGCGCAAAATTGGACTGGGGGCTTTAGTGCCCTGACTCTTTCCGGCGAAACACCACACATTCGGTGTGGTCGGGACAGACAGCAATTGAAGAGGCATTTCCGATCCGGCGTGGAATACAGACCAGCGTTATCTGACGCAGCAAGGCAGGCACAGCGATTCCTGCCTGACTCAATGATTCATTGTACAATGGTGTTCGAAAGCCAGTCCGTCAACATGTTCGTATCTTGTTAACAGCCATGTGTATGGTCGCCCTGACTGAATCATTCAGCGATGCCGGACTACGGACAGCCCGGGTTGTGATGACTTGACCGCCTGCCTAGAATTGCGTGTTACCCCTTCGTGGAACTCGTTTCAAAGAAGGCTGTTACGGCCATAGCCGCAGCAGTTGCCGGGAATCTTGGTTGCTGCACAGTCCATAGTGGTCCTTGGATCGACCGGATCCATTGGTACCAGCTGTCTTGACGTGATTCGAAATCACAGTGACTGCATGCGCGTTCAAGGAATCACGGCATTTCGCAGCCGGTCGCTGTTACTTGACCAGAGTCGAGAGTTTCGGCCGCGTTGGGCAGTTCTGGGTGATTCTGAAGCGAGGTATACGACGGAAGGCTTCGGTGATACCCGGTTTCTGCAGGGGATGGAGTACGCCGACCGGCTGGTTCGGGAATCTGACGTTGATACAGTGATGTCAGCAATTGTCGGCGCTGCGGGGTTATCTCCGACGTGGGCTGCCGTCGATGCCGGTAAGCGTGTTGCGGTCGCAAACAAGGAATCTCTGGTTGTTGCTGGTCCGATCATCACTCAGCGTGCCCAGGAGACGGGTGCCCAACTGCTTCCCGTTGACAGCGAACATAGCGCCGTTTTTCAGGCACTTCAGGCAGGACGGAAAGAGGATCTCCGGAGAATCATTCTCACCGCCAGTGGAGGTCCGTTTCGTGGATGGACACGCCGTCAGATGGTGGACGTCACACCAGATATGGCTTTGAACCATCCCACATGGAAAATGGGGAGAAAAATCACGGTTGATTCCGCCACCATGATGAATAAGGCGCTGGAGATCATCGAAGCCCGTTGGTTGTTTGACATCCCGCCCCAGCAGATTTCAGTGGTCGTGCACCCACAGTCGATCGTGCACTCGTTTGTGGAATACCAGGATGGCTCTGTCATTTCGCAGATGTCACCACCGGACATGCGACTACCGATTCAGTATGCTTTGACGTTTCCCGAACGAATTGAATGTCCAGGACCGGATACGAACTGGACTCAACCTATGAACCTTGACTTCGAACCGCCGGACCTCGACGCGTTTCCTGCCCTGCAGTTGGGGTTCGACGCAGCTGCGCGCGGAGGAACCTGCGGAGCTGTCCTTAATGCAGCCAATGAAATCGCGGTGAACCGTTTTCTGGATGCCGAAATTCGATTCGATCAGATTCCTCATCTGTGCAAAGACATTCTTTGCCATCATGACTTTGACGCGCGGCCATCCCTGAGAGGCCTGGAGGCTGTGGATGCCTGGTCGCGAAAGGAAGCACAACGTTGGACAACATGATCATTTCATCACTGATCACTCTTGCAGCCGGTGGCGTCTTCGGCAGCATCGGCAAAGCGCTGATGGTGGTACTGGGCCTGGGACTCGTAATCTTCTTTCATGAACTTGGACACTTTGCCGTTGCCAAATGGTGCAACGTACATGTCGAGCGATTCAGCATTGGAATCGGTCCGATTCTATGGAGCCGTCAGAAGGGAGAAACTGAATATGCCTTATCGGCGCTTCCTCTGGGTGGCTACGTCAAGATGCTGGGGCAGGATGACATGGACCCCAATCAAATGACCAGTGATGAAATCGCAGAGAATCCGCGAGCGTATTCTGCGAAAAAAGTGTGGCAGCGCATGTTGATCATTTCTGCCGGTGTGATCATGAACATCATCACAGGCTTTGGCTTTTTTTCGATCGCCTACAACATGGGCGTTCATGAAGTGCTGCCGGTAGTGGGACTGGCTGTGCCCGGTAGCCCCGCCTGGGAAGCTGGAATCAAACGAGGCGATCGGATTCGCGCGATCAATGGTGAAGAAGTCCACAGCTTCATTGACATCAAACAGACGATTGTTCTCTCCAGTGGTCCTGTCGAAATAGAGGGAACCACCGAAAATGGAGTGGATTATACGAAAACCGTGACTCCTCTGCAGGGCAAGCAATTCCGGCAGATCGGAGTCAATCCCAGCAAGTCGCTGAGAATCTCACCGCAGGCTGGAAAAGACTACTCGATAGCGATTTCGGGATTTCCCTCCGCCAGGGCATCGACACCATTTGAACCTGGTGACCGTGTTGTTTCACTCAACGGTACTGAATTGAAGTCATGGCACCAGCTTTCTCGGTTGACCGCACGCCATGCTGCCGACGAACTGGTGTATTCGGTTGAGCGCACACTCAGCGAAGAGGAAAAACCGCTAAACACACAGAACGTCGATATTACGGTCCCGCCAGGCCCGGTGAGATCCATCGGCCTGTGGATGCATATCGGTCCGGTGGAATCGGTTCAGGCCAATTCCATTGCGGCGAAAGCCCGACTGGAGAAGGGTGACGTTATCCGAAAAGTTGACGACCTCGAAGTCGGAGTCGATATCGATCCGCTGCGACTGCCAAATTATTTTGCGGATCGCGCCGGTACCACGGTACGAATCTCAGTTGTTCGAAAGAAAGACGGCTCGATCGGAGAAGTGGACGAGGAGCTGACACTTGTGCCGGTTGACAATCCTGGCTGGTCCGAGTTTCCCGTGAGTTTAACGGCGCCGTTACCTATTCCCGCCATTGGTGCCGCTTTTGGCGTCAGTACGACAATTGCCAAAGTGATCGACGGCAGCGAAGTTGCAGGAATTACGGACCCGGGGAAACTGAAGCCGGATCAGAGAATCACAAAAATCGTTCTCCCATACAAAGAGGACGATGGACTGGGAACAGCCAGTGACGAAGCAGCTATCTTCGAACTGCCGGAAGACTCCGAAGCCAACTGGGCCCACATTTTCTACATGATTCAGCAGGCGCCGCTCCGGGACATTCGCATTCACATCGACGGATCCACTGATTCCGACAGTTTTTCTGTGTTGCTGCAGAAACGAGAAATTGAGGAGAACTGGTATTTGCCAATTCGCGGCATCCGGGGGTTTGAAGATCTTTCTGAAAAACGCGTAGCGTACTCGACAGGAGAAGCGGTCCAGTTGGGCGTTCGCCAGACGCGAAATTCCATCGTTAATATCTATATGACGCTTCGATCTTTGGTTCGGGGTGACCTGTCTGCAAAGGCACTCAGCGGTCCACTGGGTATTCTCAGCATCGGATATCAGGTGGCTGACAGTGGACTTGCACAACTGTTGACCTTTCTTGGGTTGTTAAGCATCAACCTGGCAGTCCTGAACTTTTTGCCCATTCCGATCCTCGACGGCGGACATATGGTCTTTTTGATCTGGGAAGGAGTGACAAGACGGAAACCCAGCCCCAGAGTCATTGGACTGGCTCATATTGTCGGATTGTGTTTCATTATTTTTCTGTTTTGCTTTGTTATGTATCTCGATGTGGTTGTGCGGTTCCTCGGTTTCGGTGCAGATTAGTCCTGATTCGTCACAAGTGACGCATGATCAAGGGACTGGTTCCGGGCCGCAGAGTGGAAATCGAACAGTTGCGATATTCCTCCGGCTGTTGTCTGACGCTTTTTACCTGATGCAGACAGCTCAGGTCTGGGCGTTTGGTTCGATTGGCAACCAGCACTTTAAGCCGCCCGCCGCGACCCGACAGTGACGTCCGGCTGTCGAACAGGAATCATTTTGCAGTTGAAATTCTGTGAAGACACCTGTGACAGCGTGTGTCTCTTTCGCCGTTCAATCATGAGCTTTAGTCGTTGCGTCTCGATACTCTGCAACGCATCCGCCAGGTCGAGTGATTGCGTGCAAAAGTCGATCACAGCGCTGCGATCTTCCGAGGCGTGTTGTTCAGTATCGTGCATCCCTGCGTCCGTGCTGCCGGGAGTGAAATGATTCGATCAATGGTGATGGTCATGATCACCATCGTGATGGTGATCACGAGGATGAGTATCTGCCGGTGACGTCGTTTCGGACTCCCGTAGTTCCGGTAGTGTGCCGGATTCCACGTCTTTCAGAAAGGCCGACTCTGCTGAACGACAGACATCCCTTAACCGAACTCCGTTGTCTGCAGCCACTTTCGCACAGTCTTCGAATTCGGGCGCAAACTGAGCCGGCCGGCCGGTTTGCCACGATCGCTTGCCGCGGACCTCGCCCCACGGTGTGGTCACTGTGACAATATCCCGGTGCTGAGTACTGCGTTCCAGTAACTGTCGCCGGATCCCGAGAGTACCCGTTTCACGGAACAGGATGGTTTCCATAGAGTCTTCACTGCCGTGAGTCGTCAGAACGCTCAGGATGACACCAGGGCGATCTTTCTTCATCTGTACGGCTGTCACGTAGACATCAAGAGCGCCAGCGCGCATCAGGCGTTCGCGCGTGTATCCGATGGTTTCCGGTGTCACGTCGTCCAGATTGGTTTCCAGCAGCGAGACCAGTTCAGTCTTTGCGGCGGTAATCGTCTCACCCACGAATAACCTTAGAATATTGGCTCGCTGTTTAAACGTCATGGTTCCTGAGCCGTAACCGATTTGTTCGATCGTCATGGCGGGCATCGGTCCAAATCGGTCGACCAGTGAACTCACGATGGCAGCGCCGGTGGGAGTTGTGAGTTCAGCTTCAATGGCAACATCCGCCAGCGGAATTCCCTTAAGAATTTCTGCAGTGCCGGGCGCAGGAATGGGACAGATTCCGTGATCGATATGTACGAACCCGCGACCCACCGGAACCGGATGACAAACGATCTGGTCAGCGCCTAACAGATCAAAGCCTACAGCTGCACCGACGATATCAACGATTGAATCCACGGCTCCCACTTCGTGGAAATGGACCTTGTCAACAGTGGAACCGTGTACGCGAGCTTCAGCTTCGGCGATTCTCAGAAAGAGACGATCGGCGATTTGTCGCTGGCGTGTTGTGAGGCTTGCCTGGTCCAGAATGCCGTGAATGTCGGACATGTGCCGGTGCGCGTGCTGCTCGGGATGATCCACAAGCACCTGTGTGGCACGAAATCCTCCCTTAACGACGGTTTCAACGCGCAGACGGACATCGGGCAGATTAAGCGACCGAACTGCTGATTCGATTGCAGTACGATCGACACCGGCATCGATCAGAGCCGCCAGAGTCATATCTCCACTGATGCCGGTCGCACATTCCAGCCAGGCCACACGCATTGTTTCAGGGTCTTTCCAGTAAAGTACTTTAAGACGATTCGAAGCGAGTCAGTCGCAGTTTGATTGACTTCCCTCACGTCCGCGTGTTGAGTCGTTTACCTCATCAGGTCTTTTGTATAGTGATTATCAGGTATGGAACAGCGTGCAGGGTACGGATTGAAAAGTCAGGGCGTGGCATGTAGCCTTGCTGAAACATTGCTGCCCGATTTTTACGGAGTTATTGAATGTCGTCCGAAACAAACAGAATTGAGCAGGAACGCAGCGTTTTGTCAGAAGCTCAGTCGCGAGGATCACTGGCGACGCTGAGAGCCTTTATTCGGTTGTCTGGACCAGGATGGCTGCAGAGCGCGATTACACTGGGTGGCGGTTCGCTCGCCGGGGGGCTCTTCCTGGGAATTCTGGGTGGGACCAGCCTGCTATGGTTGCAGCTTGTGGCAATTACGATGGGCGTGGTGATGTTGTCTGCCATCAGCTACGTGACACTTTCCACGGGCGAACGACCGTTTCAATCTATCCGCAATCATATTAATCCTGTTCTTGCCTGGGGTTGGGTTCTGGCCACAATCGCAGCCAATATCATCTGGTGCATGCCACAGTTCAGCTTGTGTTTTACTGCCCTCGAAAACAACCTGTTATCCAGTCAGACTGATGCTTTCATTGTCAGTTTATACGCAGATCAGGTTGAAGATCTCAAACGTGAGATGACTCCTGATCAACTCGAAACACTCACTAACAGCGCATTGAGTGATCGGATTCCGGACAAAAAGCTGTTCAAATTTTTGGTTTCGGGCATGTTTCTGGTGATGGCAGGAATTGCTGTTTATCTCAACGGACAACGGGGTAAAGCGGCAAAGGTCTTCGACATGTTTCTAAAGTGCCTGATCGGACTGATTGTGCTGTGCTTTGTGGGTGTGGTTGTCAAACTAACTCGGAGCGGCAGCCTCAACTGGTCAGAAATCGTCAGGGGGTTTGTTCCCAATTTGTCTCAATGGAATCAGCCGGTCGGAAGTATTGCAGGTCTGATGGACGAACTGTCTGCCGATGCGCAAAAGTTCTGGACAGCCAAAGTAGTCAGTGCTCAAAGTGGAGTGATGATTGCAGCTGCCGCGACGGCAGTTGGAATTAACATGACGTTTCTGATGCCCTACTCCCTGCTCAAACGTGGTTGGGATCGAACTTTTCGCGGACTGTCGAGATTCGACCTGGCGACTGGAATGGCTGTTCCCTACGTTCTCGTTACGAGTTGCATTGTGATTGCGGCCGCAACTCAGTTTCATGGCGAAGCGGACGAGAAATTTTTGAGTGGTGATCCGGCGGTTATGCAGCAAAGTGACCTGTTCGGCAAGACGACAGCAGTGCTGAAGGAACGTGTGGTCGGGACAGCTGCCTGGAGCAAGCTGACAAAGGCAGACCAAAGGACACTGACTGACGAGGAACTTGTACAGGTGGCTGCTCTGACTGAGGCCGAAAAGAGAATCGCATCGTCACTGACGAAACGTGGAGCCTTTGATCTTTCGAAAGCACTCGAACCCCTGTTGGGGAAGAGTACCTCGCGTTATGTCTTCGGACTTGGAATTTTGGGCATGGGGTTTTCAACTATCATCATTCTGATGTTGATCAATGGATTTGCCTTCTGCGAAATCCTCGGGCGGCCTCTGGGAGGCTGGCCGTACATTACGGGATGTCTGATTGCTGGTATCGTTGGAGCCTCCTGGCCGTGGTTTTGGGACGGGCAGAGCAAAGTCTACCTGAGCATTGTGGCGTCCAGTTTCGGATCGATGTTGTTGCCCATCGCGTATGTGACATTTTTCCTGTTGATGAACAGTCCAAAAGTCCTCGGCGATGCGATGCCGCGGGGTTTCAGTCGTCTGATCTGGAATCTGTTGATGGGGATTTCGGTTCTTGGTGCATTCGCGGCGGCTGGCAAGGCAATCTTTGACAAAGCTTCCGATCCAAAGACCGGGTCGTTGGTCATTACCGTGGCGGTCGGATTTGCGGTTGCTGTGATTGTGAGTCTGCTTGATGGTCGCCGATTCTCGAAACGAGAAAGGTCGCAACAGTCAACAGGGTAACACTGGCGGTCCAGTCGATCCACGGAGCTTTACCGGTCCAGCGCCAGCCGTCGTAACGGATCAGGATGATTCCGTTCAGCAACCGATCCCAGCACAAGATCAAAATGCTGCATGTGGTGAACAGCAGCAGCGGAAGGAATTTTTGCAGAGCCGATGGAGCGAATGACTTCAGCAGTCCGGTTGGAACGAGCACGATTGCCAACAGGGGCCAGGTCATCTGCCAACCGCAAAAAACTCCGGTGAGCAGAAACACACTGTTGACAGTCAGCGCGAGTGAACGGTTTGGTGAAATCGTTCGGCCGGCAAGCCACCCTGTAATCAGTCCTGAAGCTGCTCCGAAAAATCCATCGAGTGAACCAGACAGACTGATTCCTGTCGTCAGTATCGATCCACCCAGCCAACTCGGCAGCGTCCACTCGATGCCCCGGAACTGATCGATCGATTCAGGCAAAGGTTCAACAAGATGAACAGGACGCAGCTCCGGCCAGAAAATTCCGACGATCAACCCACCAGCAGTACCCAGAGCGATAAGGCGACCAGGAGGTGAGTGTCCGTCTAGGGCCATCATGCACAGCGCCAGTACTGATGTCAGAAAGAACGTATGTGCGATAAACCAGCCCATTAACTCCCAACGGTCCTGGCGAATGATCAGATCAAGCGCACCATAGCGGCTTCCGATCTCGTCACTCAGGGGCAGATTGACTGCATTGCTGCCTGTTTCCACTAAAAGAACCATGAGAAACAGAACACCGACTGCGAATTCAATCAGCGGATATCGGGACGAAATGGGAACGTGGCAATAGCGACACCGTCCTCGAAGTGCCAGCCAGCCCAAAATCGGGATATTGTCGCGGATGGACAGTTCTGTCTCACAGAACGGACAGTGGGAACCTGGACGAGATAAATCCATTCCGGCCGGCATACGGTAGATCACGACATTCAGAAAACTTCCAACGCAGGATCCCAGGATAAACACCCACAGTCCGGTCATCACTTCGGTCAAATGCCGGCTCAGGTAGTGCAGCATTTCCTCGGGAACGGAATGGTGCGTGATTTCGGCGGCCTCGGTGGACTCTGTCAGGAGTATCCACGCAAGAAAGCACATCGTAGAGCAGGATACGAGTGCTGTGGACTTGCGAGAAAATGTTCGTTGAGCTGATTTCAAGGAGATACCATGGAAGGTCTAATGTATTGACATGTTACCAATTGTGCATAGGGATGCTGTGGGATTCAATTCAAACACATTGGTACAGCAGAGTCGATTACGTCGTGAATCAATGTGGAGAGTGTTGAGAATGCGAGACAACCTTGTCTGCCTTTGCACCCCAAAAACGGAATCTCCGGCACGAGCCGCACGGTGCAGCCGGTGGTGACGGATCAGCCGGACCAACCGGTACGTCTGGTTTAACGCGAGCCGCTAAACGTGGCAGGCAGGATACGAACAGCACTTCATCCAACTGTTTCTGTGTCATGGCTTTGTGTGATCTCACGTGAATTCAATCCCGATAGAACAGGCATCATCCGAGGTGTGGAGACGATCTCACGACTGCACCGGGGCATCGGTCGTTTGCTGCGTATCCGGTCACCCTCTCACAAGGAAGACATGACAGGTTGAAGTCCAGGA
Organism: Fuerstiella sp.; assembly: GCA_022447185.1. Lineage (GTDB taxonomy): Bacteria > Planctomycetota > Planctomycetia > Planctomycetales > Planctomycetaceae > S139-18. The sequence goes on from JAKVAY010000075.1 coordinate 19,269, forward strand.
GGGTAGCGTAAACTCCCCATTTTCATTGCTTTGCTTCGTTGAAACCCATGTCGCCTGAAGAACTGTTGCAACAACTGGAAGAATACGAGTCGCGCAGAATGCGCAAAGATCGACGGCCAAAATGGCTCAAACACTTCATTCAGCAGGTTGCGGAGATGTTTGAACCTTTGCGAGACGTCGCTCGCGTTGGATATGACTGCAGAATGGACGAATACGGCTGGCTCATCCGCATGTACCTCGGTACGACCGAGATTATCGGGGGCCCCAAAGACGGTCAAATTGAACATGCCGGATTCCGAATGGATGTCCAGCAGCTGATTGGATCATTCGACAGCGTTGATCGACTGGAATGGTATTCCGTATCCAATGACGAACCCCAGGAATTCGACGGACAACTCCGCTCACTGCTGAGTCTCGTCGGTACTGTGGATGAAGGTCACAGAGTTCAACTTGAGCTGCTTGCCAGCCCGCCAAAGTACGCTCCATCCGGTCTGCGTCAGACTGCGGATGACGGGATTCACCATTAGTCGGATTTTCTCTGATCTTTCGAAAAAAGGGGACTGGCTCCGAGCGGTACCTTTTAATCGGTACAACTCGATGAAGCGAATGGATCGGTGTCTGAACGATTTCCAGAGAGCACTCTCAGACGTCGTCAGTGAGGAATACGTTTATACGGTTTAAGACAGGCAACAGACTGGAATGAATCGGATACGGCGAAGCGAGCGAGTCCGTTTCTTTCACCCGTATATCGGAATGCAATTCTGTCAGGTTGAATCAAACGACCAGCTCACCGACATGTGAAACAACTGCGAAAACATCGGTAACGGGTCGGGTAACGGCACTTCGACGAGAATCTTAGGGATCTCAACGGAGTGCCGTTCTCTTCTTTGGTCGGTCAGGTTGCCGTGATTTGGACCAGCAGAGTGGCCTGTCCGGCAGTGCACGCCGCTATTACTTTGACTTGGACTTCTGCTTACGGCGCTTCGAAAGTCTTGCCAGTTCCTGTCGTGTCAGTTCCCCGTCACCGTTTGCATCGATCCGGTCGAATCTGGATATAAGGCGGTCTGGTGCCTCGTCTCGTGTGATGCGGTTGTCCTGGTTTTTGTCAAAACGCCGAAACAATTCGGAAGCACCGGGTCGCCGTTTGTCCCCTCGGCGTTTATTATCCGTCGACTTGTCGGTCTGTCGACGAGTGTCCTTCATCTCGGATTCCCTGGCGCGGCTGTCGTTCCGAGACTCCCGCATGCTTTTCGAATCCTGCCCACGTTCGATCATCCGAAAAAAACCTTCGACAGCGATTGCCTTCTTCCCGGTCCGATCCAGAAGTCGCTGAAAACGCTTCTTTCCAGGGCCACGGACTTCATCCAGCGTGATCATTCCGTCCTTGTTGCGGTCCAGCCGTTTGGGATCCAACCGTTGTCGCTGACCGCGACGTCGTTGGGCAGGCGCCTTTCGAGGTTTGGGATCCGTCAGCGCCTGGCTGAGTTCTTTCGACGTCAGACGTGCATCTCCGTTGTCGTCTGCAACGCGCAGGGCACGCGTGAACCAGACTCGCTGAGACTCCGCCACCTCGCTTGAGACAATCACACCATCGTGATTCGCGTCGAGAACCGCAAACAATTCGTCGTTCATCTCAGTTGGACTCGTCACAGCGAGTAATCCCGCTACCACTACAGATGTCAAAGTCATCACCGGCTCCTCAATGGGTCAGTGGACCTTCGAAAAGATTATGTGAAAATTTGATCGTGATGAAACAGAGTGGGACAGCCGAGGTCGTTTCAGGAGTGACATTGGCAGTCTCTTACCCAAACACAATACCGCAGAATCCCGCTCGCCATCATTCTATTGATCTTAAACCATCGTCTGTCACAAAAGTGTCGTTCTGATTGTCCGAACCGGGAATTTACATACGAATCGGGCGGATGAAAACGTTTCCGGCATCCGGCGAATTGCGTCTGAATCAGCAACCTGCTGCAATCTTGACATAAAGATCTGTTTTGACAGCAACGATCCCTCCGTATGGCAAATAGCCTGAATTTGTTCAATGCACGCGAATATCTGAGCAACCAACGGGAGTCTCGCCGCGGCGGGAATCGTTAGTTTGTTTTTGGTCCCGTCACTCTTTGAGTCCCATTCCCATGAAATCAAATCCTGTCAAGGCGGCTCTCGCCAATGGTGAACCGCAAATTGGCACCTGGTTGTCATTGCCGTCGGTATTTTCAGCCCGCCTGATGGCCCGAGTTGGGTTTCCATGGCTCACTGTTGATCTTGAGCACAGCCCCACCAATTGGGAAACGGCATCTTTGATGTTTGCAGCAATTGCGGATGCGGGATGCGTTCCCCTGGCACGTGTTCCACGTGGTGACCACGATCTGATCAAGCGGGTTCTTGATGGAGGTGCCATGGGGATTGTCGTTCCTATGGTGGATACCGTCGAACAGGCAAAAACAGCCATCGCGGCGGCCAAATATCCGCCGACCGGGAACCGGTCAATTGGAGGCACAATCCCCGCGCTGAACTATCAGGCCACAGCCGGTGAGTATTATGACCGAGCCAACGATGAAACGATTGTGGTGCTGCAGACTGAATCTCCTGAGGGCATTTCCAACGCGGATGAGATTTATTCTCTTCCAGGCGTCGATGCAATTTTCGTTGGACCAAACGATCTGTTCTGGCAAATGAAAGCTGCTGACGGAACTTCGCCGACACCGGACGAATTCGAAGCGGCTTTGCAGAAAGTACTGTCGGCCGGAAAAAAAGCAGGGACACCGGTGGGGTTGCATACGAGGTCAGTCGAGGAAGTCGAACAGCGAGTCAGCGAAGGCTGGCAGTTTCTGGCCATTAAGAGCGAATTGCGGATGATGGTGGAACAGGCTGATAGAGATGTGAGGGCACTGGGTCTTAACGCGGCTGATGACCTGGCACGATACTGATCACACAGTAACTGGCGGGAGTGGTCAACAGGTTGTCCAGAACGCCACGAGGCTGTGGATCTCTTCGTTCCATTAGAAACGCGCGGGGCGGACGGATGAAGCAGTATGTTTTGGGATTGCAGTCGACCGGTCTTCAACTGCCAGATTCGTCTTGAGCAATCAATCTGAATTTTCGGTCGATTGTCAGCTTTCGACTGTTCCCGGTGAGATGCACTGATGAACAATTTGTCTGCAAACACTGATCTGTATGACAAAGAAATCTCCAGTCGACTTGTTGACGCAGCCAAATCCTCTCTTCCCATTGAGATTACGGAGCACTACCACGACCTGCTTTGCTGGATCGACAGTGTGCTCGATTCCAACCTGCGTTTTGCTCGACCGGTCAGCGAATTCACCATGCAACGGATCCACGGGTATTACCCTCAGGGTTTTCTGAGTGCTTCCCGGGCCATCATCTGCAAACAGTGCCCTGCCGTCCCGCTGACACAATTTGGTCTCCGAGACGATGCCCTGCCCTCACCTTCGGACGCCGCCGGTTTTACGCTGAGAGATATGTATTTCGTGACACATGAGTCTGTTGACGACGAGTCCACTCATTTCCATGAATTGATCCATGTTGTCCAGTGGCACATACTGGGAGACGAGTGTTTCTTTCACCTCTATGCCAGTGGACTGCTTTCTGCCGGCTATCGGTTAAGTCCACTCGAAGAAATTGCATATGATCTGCAGTCACGTTTTGATTCGGATGACGCAGAATTTGATGTGATCATGGAAGTGCGCAGACGCCTGGCGAATTTGCGTGTGCAGTGAAAGCTGAATGGGTCCCGTTGCTCACTGTGAACGGTATCCCTGCTGCGGACTGACCCGGCTCATTTCCCTTCAGGCAGAATCTAAGGAGATCGATATGAACCGATGCGAAACGGCGCCCCGGATGTTCATTCCTCAGGTTTGTGTCACCTGCATTCTGTTCGTGCTGACAGTGGCTACTGCGGACTTTCAGGTGGTAACGGCTGCAAACAAGGATGACTCTGAAATCGATGTCGGACTGGAAAACCAGCTTCTCTTTGACGACGCCCTGATCGAATCAAAGCAGGGATTTCGGACAACAATGAACCCCGCAACCCGAATGGACAAACCGGTCCTGGAACCGCATCGAGATTGGGAGAGGTACGGCTGCTTTGCCCCGACAGTGCTTTCCCACGACGACACGTATCATATGTGGTACGGCGCGACGGGAGAGGACCATGAATCCCGACTATGCTACGCGACTTCCGAAGACGGTATTCGGTGGCAACGAGCTGATCTCAGGTTGCACGAGTACAAAGGAAGCAGGGAAACGAATATTGTTTTTTCGCATTACGGAAGTGTCTTCTTCGATTCTGCCGACACGTCAGGTCGGAATTTCAAAATGATCGGTGGCTGGCGGGAAAAATATCAGTACAGGAACTTGTATGACGGTGGAGCACGATTTCGCTATGAGGATCCGCCGCCTGCCACGTGGCACTACACAGCAGTCTCCGGTGCTTATTCTCCCGACGGCATTCACTGGACCGAGTGCAGTCGCAATCCGATCATGCCATGGTATACAGACACGCGAAACGTTGCCTTCCGGGACGACCGCACAGGAAAGTATGTGGCGTATGTTCGCTGGAATGAACACTTTCGGGTTGAGGATGGTGTTGTGAAGGGTTCATTCGACTACCGAGCCATCGCGCGCGCAGAGAGCGATGACTTTGAAAATTTCCCGACACCCGAGAAGATCATGGAACCCGATTTCAGCAATCCCGAGGATAAGGACCTCTGGGGTGGCGGCCTGTATGATTCGGCCGCGATGAAGTACCCGTTTGCCGCAAATGTCTATTTCATTTTTACCGCTGCGTACCACCACACGAGCGATACTCTGGACATCCAGCTTGCAGTGAGTCGTGATGGAAAGAATTTTCACCGCTGGCACGAACCTTTTGTTCGACTTGGACGCGAAGGAGCGTTTGACTCTTCCATGATCTATATGGGAGTCGGAATGCTGCCCATCGGGGATGAAATCTGGATGTACTACGGTGGTTACGATCAGCTCCACGATCAGGCCCGGGTCGATAGTTATCGATCGGCGATCGGCCGTGTGAAGGTGCGGCGCGACGGTTTTGTGTCGCAGGATGCTCCTGCGGAAGGAGGCGTACTCACGACGCGCCCCTTCCGTCTGCAGGGAAACCACCTGGTGGTGAACATGGATGCGAGTTCGCGGGGTGGACTTCGAGTCGAGATTCTGGATGAAGCAGGACGTGTGATTCCAGGGTACAGCCGTGTGGATGCCGATCGTCTGGATCGGAACGATCTGCGCAAGGTTGTTACCTGGAAGGGGGATTCGACGTTGTCAATGCTGGAGGGTAAAAAGGTCCGACTTCGATTCATCGGCGAACGAGTCAAGGTCTACGCATTCCAGTTCGTCGAGTAACGTGCTGAGCACCAGAGAGCCATCATGCTGCGGATCTTCGGGTTCGTGTCAATATTCGTTCGTCTCTGTCTCCACTGAATTTTTGATGCTGATGAAAGCGATGCGATCTGTGATTCGACAAAATATTTAAGAGAGTTCTGGCGAAAGCAGCGAGCGAATACATGATGGCTCGGTTATGGTGGGGATCCAGCCGCAGGTACCTGATTGTCTCGCTCAGTCAGGGTGGTTTGTTCTCAGAATTCGATTTCTCATCATTCACGTCATGAACACCGGAATACACGTCGCAGATCTGTGACCGGCAACGCGTGAGGTTGAGGGGATTTTCTCAAACGAGTGGAACAGCTATGACCCGAGTATCTTTTCTTTCTGTGACTTCGATCATTATGTTCAGTGTTCCGTGTTTGCTTGCGGCGGAACCTGAGATGCCCGAAACCGTCGCCGCGGGGGCAAGTTTGACAGAGGTTTACGCTGCCGACCGGTTTTTCGAAGGGCCAACATGGGACCAAAACGGACAGCGTCTGTATTTCACCTCGTTTGCTGATGGCAGTGCACAGATCCTGCGTCTGGATGCACCGGGACAGGTGACTGTCTGGATGGATCAGTCTGAAGGGGTCAACGGAACGTATCTGTCTGTGGACGGTCACTTCCTTGGAGCACAGGCACATGGTCACCGGGTTGTCAAATACGCTTTTGGGTCGGAAGGTCCTGAGGACGCGGAGACGTTGATTGCCAGCGACCTCTGGCACCAGCCGAACGATGTCTGTCAGACTCCGAACGGTGACATTTATTTCACCGACCCCGACTTTAATGAGCGGGAAACCAGCGTTGTGTACAGATTCTCTCGCAGTGGAGAACTCAGCAAAGTCGTCACAGACATGCTGGTCCCCAACGGTGTGATTGCATCGAATGACGGAACAACACTTTACGTTGGCGACAGCAATTTGAAATTGTGGCGATCGTATGCGATTCACACAGATGGTACTGTGGGTCCGGGAAAGGTCTTCTTTGACCCCGACACAGAAAACCGAGCGTCCCCTGACGGAATGTCGATCGACGATGATGGCAACTTATACTTCACGGGCCGGGGTGGCGTGTGGGTTGCCGGACCGCAGGGCCAGTCGCTGGGACTCATTCCGACTCAGGAGTTCTGTTCCAACGTAACATTCGGTGGAAACGACGGGAAAACATTGTACCTGACCTGCAGTAAGAAGGTCTACAGCCTTCGAATGAATGTGCGTGGTGGTCAGTTTGCAGAGTAGCGTTTTCGGCTTGAAGATGTGCGTTCCTTTTTTTGCGTCAGGCCAGAATTTCCTGGATCACTCGACCCTTTGGAACGACCTCGTGAGGCCGGCCCAGCGTGTCGAGAATCTGCGTGGTTGGGTCAACTCCCAGTAGTCGATAAATCGTTGTGATCACATCACCGGGAGTCACGGGATTCTCGGTCGGTGTGGCCCCATAACGATCACTGGCCCCAAGTACGAATCCTTTCCGGATGCCTGCGCCGGCAAGCATGACGGTGTAGCAGGAATTCCAGTGGTCTCTGCCGACACGGTCGTTGATCTTAGGAGATCGCCCAAAGTCGCCGAGCACTGCCACCAATGTACGGTCCAGCAGGTCCCGATCAGCGAGATCCTGCAGCAGACTGCTGCACGCAGCATCGAACTCGGGAAGGAGTCTGTTTTTAAGATTCGTGAAGTTGTTGCTGTGAGTATCCCAGGTTGCGTTGGCATGTTCGGCCCATGACAGGGTCACAAACCGCGTCCCGGCTTCTATCAGACGTCTGGCTAACAGAGTACTTTGTCCGTAGATGTTGCGGCCATAGCGAGCTCTCGTATCGGTCGATTCGCGTTCAAGGTCGAAGGCCTGCTGGGCAGCATTTGATGTCAACAGTTCGAAGACCTGATTCCGGAAGTCGTCGATTGCCGAAACAGAACGTTCATTTTGAATAGGGATACCTCCGGCAAGTCCCTGCAGCAATCGTGATCGATTTTTCATTCGCTCGCGGGACACGCCCACAGGAAGCTGCAGGTTATCAACGTGGAAATCGTTGTTGTTCGGGTTGTTCAAAACCCAGAACGGGTCGTAAGTCTGCCCCATCAGCCCTGCCAGAAATCCTGGCTGCAACGGACCATTCGCCCCTTCCTTTGTTTTGTACGGTAACGCCACGTAGGGAAGCGTTCGATTTTCCGGTGGACGCAGCCACGCCAGCACGGAACCAGGCGACGGGCGATCCGTGGGTTTGGCACCACCACCCAGTTCTCCTCGATCATGTCCTGTCAACGCGGCGTAGACAGCGGCGGCATGGGAATTATTCACGCTGTGATTCATCGATCGAATCAACGTCGTGTGATGCATCTGCTGTGCTAAACGAGGCAAATGTTCGCTGAGCAGGACCCCTGGCAGTGATGATTCGACAGGCTGAAACTCCCCACGGACTTCACGCGGCCCTTCGGGTTTCATGTCCCACATGTCCAGGTGGCTCGGACCGCCATTCAGGAACAGCAGGATGCAGTTATCAGCGCGCGCCGCACCGGCTTTTTGTTCGGTATTGGCGGTTGTGAAGCCGGGGTTGAGGGTTGACAGTCCGAATGCACCCAGTTGGAGAGCATAACGGCGACTCAGGTGTTCAAAGGCACCAGGTTGTTCTGGCCTCACAGCAAGTCCCTTTCTCACGGGCATCAGGAACAAAAGTCGGTCTTCTGTACCCGCTTCGGACTCATTTGGACAGCAATACGTTTGCTTCCTGCAACGTCCCGCCCGATTCGAAAACGCTGCAACCGGACAGAGTTCTTCGATGTTTGATTGCTGCCGACTGACTATTTCTAACCGACAATTCGATATTTGTCACGATTCAATGTGAAACTCGGCCCCAGTCCGGTTGACTGACAGTCCGCCCAGGATTGAAAGCTGCTCCAATCACGTTATCAGTTTTTCGATGAGGCGGGCGTCGTAGACGTCAGTAAGTCGCTCGTCGCGACCATTGTGGTGCCACGTCAGCGTTTCGTGGTCCAGGCCCAGCTGATGCAGAATCGTCGCATGCAGATTGGCGGTTTGCGTTCTGTTTTCCACAGCACGATGACCAAAGTCATCCGTTGCTCCGTAATGCTGACCGCCTTTGATACCTCCACCTGCCAGCCACACGCTGAATCCATACGGATGATGATCCCGTCCAAAGACCGCTCCAGGTTTTTGCTGTTCTGCTGTCGGAGTTCTGCCAAATTCTCCACCCCAAAATACGAGTGTGGAGTCCAGAAGTCCCCGCTGCCGAAGGTCTGTGAGTAAAGCGCCGACCGGCTGATCAGTTCGCTGGCAGCACTGTTTGGTGCGCTCATTATTATTGGAATGGGTGTCCCACGGTTGTTGAAACATAAACAGGGACACGAAACGCACGCCGCGTTCCACCAGTCTGCGGGCCATCAGGCACCGCGTCCCGTACGACTTCGTCGTTTCATGATCCAGACCGTACAGCCGCTGCGTGTACGCGGTTTCCTGTGAAAGATCCAGGGCGTCTGTAGCGGCCAGTTGCATACGTCCGGCGAGTTCGAAGGTCTCAATGCGGGCGTCCAGTTCCTCTTCTCCGGGCCGGCTTGCCAGGTGCTGATCATTCAGTCGGCGCAGCAGTCGCATCCGGGCATCTTCAATGGCCCGGGAGCGTGGTTGATTCGGGTGCAGATTCGCAACCGGTGTTCCCTGCTCGCGGAATGCGGTCCCCTGATAGTGGGGTGGCAGCCAGCCGTTTGACCAGTTGCGAATTCCGTCAACGGAATTACCGTCGGGATCCGGCAAAGCGACGAATGCCGGCAGGTTGCGATTTTCGGTTCCCAGTCCGAATGCGGTCCAAGCGCCCAGAGTGGGGCGGCCTGGCATAATCATGCCGGTTTGTGCCATCCAGATTGCCTGTTCATGATTCCGATGTTCGGTAAACATTGAACGAACTACAGCAATGTCGTCAGCGTGCTTTGCGACATACGGCTGGATCTCCGAGAACTCCAGGCCGCTCTGACCATACTGTCGGAACCGAAACGGCGATCCCATCAGGTTTTTGGTGCGCTTCTCATCATCGGCGACCTCATCTGGCGGAATTGTTCCGTCAAATCGATTGAGTACTGGTTTTGGATCCAGCAGATCCACATGACTGGGTCCACCGTGCATGTACAGTTGAATCACGGCTTTGGCGGGTGCCTCGAAATGAGGTGCCGCAGAAGACATTGCGTGGGCGGTACTGGTCGTTTCGTTCAACAGCGTTCCCAGAGCCAGTCCGCCGAAACCGGAGCCGAATTGACTCAGAGCATTTCGTCGTGATATCGGGTTGAACGGTGTCATAGATACCGGTCTTTCGGCGGTTATGTATTCTGATTGCTCCGATGCCACTATGCCGATATCGGTCCCGTCGGGACACTTGTCAACCATCGATTCAGCGGATCTTTAATCCACATAGAGGAATTCACTGGAACTCATCAGCATATGGCAAAGATCGCTGAATGCCTGCTGTCGCGCGGTATCTGGAAAATCTGCCGTATGCGATTTTGTTTGATCCTGCTCGCTCCGATATTGCATGGTCAGCTCGTTCAGGAACTGTGTGAGAAAACTGTATTCGTCGCTGCCAGGCCGACGCGAGTATGCAATCAGGTATGCACCCCCTGTCGGATCTTCGGGGAACTCCGCAAGAACCCGGTCGGCAAATGCAGTCGCTGCGCGTGTCAGGATCTCACCGTTGAGCAGCGTCAGTGCCTGTGTTGATACTGTTGATGTGTTTCGCTGAACACAGTTGACGGACATCGTAGGCTGATCAAAGACCTGCAGCATGGAATCCGGATACAGGCGTTGGTTTTTTACATAGACCGAACGTCGATTCGGATTCTCTCCGACTGGAACAATCAATTTTCCGTATTGCTGTCGGGGAATCTCCTGTGAGGCCCCGTACAATTCTCTGTTGAGTATTCCGGAAACTGTCAGCGCGGAGTCACGCAGAGTCTCTGCGTCAAGGCGTTTCATTGTCTGTCGCCAGTACAACCGATTGTCAGGGTCTGCCTGCTCACCCGCTTGTCGATGTTGCGCGCTGACTCGCGAGCTCTGTTGCCAGGTTGCAGAGGTCAGGATCAGGCGATGCAGGTTCTTGATGCTCCAGCCGCTACGTACAAATTCCGTTGCCAGCCAGTCGAGTAGTTCCGGATGAGAGGGTGGCGACCCCGAAACCCCGAAATCATCCGGCGTAGCAACCAGGCCGGTTCCGAAATGGTGCATCCAGATACGGTTGACCATGACTCGTGCGGTGAGCGGATGATCTGGCTGGGTGAGCCATCGAGCAAACGCCAGTCTCCTGCCACTGGTCTTCGCGCCAGCGTCCGGTGCCGTCCATTCAAATGCTTCCGGAGTTTCAAGTGAAGAAATCACTCCCGGTTTCACCAAAGGGCCGGGAGTCAGTGCGTCACCTCGCAGAAGAACGGGAGTTTTTGACTCGCCCGGTATGTCGTACAAGGCACGTACTTCATCAAACTTCCATCGTCGACGTTTTTCGACCGCCAGTTGGGTATTGAGTCTGTCCAGTTGATATTTGTAACCATCATATTCGACGAGCGCGCTGTCCAGTTCACTGTCCTGCGGCCGCAGACGTTCTTCATACTTTGCCACAAGTTTCCGTTGTGTGTCGGTACGTATTTCCGTTGCTATGGCCAATGCAGCTCTGATCTCGTCACGGACCTCAGTCGGCAGTTCGGCAAGTCGATCTTCGAACAGCCGACTGGCAAACGTTTTTTTTAGTTCCTCCAGATCTGACTGGAGTTCGCTGACGTTTTTGTCGACTTCAGCATTCCTTTGCTCGGCGGCCTGTTTCTCTTTTTTCGACGCGATGAGCAGTCGGCGTTCCATTTGAGGAATCCAGTCATCAGGTCGGTAGGCCGACATAAACACCGCCTGCATTCGGTAGTAGTCGACCTGCGGAATGGGATCAAATTTATGACTGTGGCAGCGGGCGCACTGTATGGTGAGCCCCATTGTTGACGAACAGACGATCTGCAGAGTGTCGAACAGAGTCGGATAAAAGTACTGTGAGGCGGCGTTCTTGATTTCTGAAAAATCAGGTCGACTGGGATCTGCGGCTGTTCGGAGGAATCCGGTGGCTGTGATCCCTTCGACTACGTCGTCATGCAGCGTGTCCATCGATTCGAATGCTGTCCAGTAGTCGGTGAGTTCGTCGCCGGCAATCTGCTCCTGCAGGAATCGGTCGTAAGGTTTGTCACTGTTAAATGCGCGGATGACGTAGTCTCGATATTTCCAGGCAAGCGGGAGCCCAAGGTCTTCGTTGAGGATCCCGGCCGTCTCCGCAAATCCGGCGACATCCAGCCAGTGTCTTGCCCAGCGTTCTCCGTAGTGAGCGCTGCTCAGCAACCGATCGATCAACCGTTCATAAGCGTCGGGCCTTTGATCGCTTATGAATTGTTTGACTTCGTCAGGAGAAGGCGGAAGCCCGATCAAATCAAAGGAGGCGCGACGCAGCAGGGTCAGACGGTCTGCACCGGGTGCCAGCGTGAGCTGGCGCCGCTGCAACTGCCGGAGCGCGAATGCATCAACAGGGTTTCGGACACGATCCTTTTCCGATACGGTGGGAACAGCAGCACGAATGGGTGGATGAAACGACCAATGCTCAACTCCTGTCACCGCATCGGACTGATCGATGCTCACAGCGTTGTGCACACCCTGTGCTCCATCATTAATCCACCTCCGGATGATCCCTTTTTGCCGAGGAGTCAGTTTTTGACCGATTGGTGGCATCTCATCCGAGCTGATCTTTTCGTACAGCAGGCTGGACTCCGCTGCACGAATTCGCAGAGCGGCACCCGACATCCCACCCGTCAGCAGTGAAGACGGACTTGTGAGATTTAATCCTGCTTTGGGTTCCACACCGGCATGGCATCGAATGCACTTCGCCCGGAAGATTGGCAGAACATCCTGTTCGAACGTCAGCGGCCGTTTTTCGTCGTCCGCAACGACACCAGGTAACAGCAGTGCGAGCGTCAGCACGCCTGCCGTTCGCATTGATGTGAGAAGTATGACTCTCATCGAACGGTTGCAAATTGAGTGAACAGACAACATCCGGACCCGGAAACTTAGTCTACCGAATGAATGCGAGAGGTCGCCACCGTATTCGGACGCAGACAATGTTGTTCCTGCTGATTACGCAAGACGATCGTGTCTCAGGAAATCTGATGCTGCCGGGCGAGGTCCCAGTCCACGTCGATGCCCAGTCCCGGCCTGTCTGACAGCGTCGTGAATGGTCCGTCGATGCACAGCGGCTCTCGAACAATTGAAAATTCGTGATACGAAGGTCCCAGACAATCGCCGGGGATTGATTCAATCTGCACATTAGGTGTCGAGACGACAAAATGCATCATGGCGGCGGCACCAACATCCCACTCCAGATTAGAACCAATTGTACAGGGGATCTCATGTTCGCCTGCCAGCCGAGCCATCTCATGTGCGCGCTGAATGCCTCCCTGTTTACCCGGATACAACGTCACGGCATCACAGCAGTTGTGCAGGATCAGTTCCTGCAGTTGCACCTCGTCAAAACAGCTTTCATCGGCCAGAATCCTGATTCCCAGATCAGAACGCAGAGTGCTCAGCTGTGTGTAGTTACCGCGACAAAGCGGCTGTTCAACTATCGCGATGTTGCAATTGCTCATCTGTTCCAGACATGCACGCGCAGACTGATCACTCCAGCCACCATTGGCATCAATTGTGAGTTCTATGTCCGGACCAATTACCTGACGGACAGCCTGCACTCGAGCGATGTCCTGTTCATCACCGGTGCCCACTTTCACTTTGATTGTCTGAAATCCTGCCTTGACCCGTTGAGTCGCTCGTTCGGCTGCGATCTCCGGTGAATAAGCTCCCAAAGAAAACCGGTTACGTATGGTCAGTGGTCGAACGTTACCGCCGAACAACTCATAGATCGGCTTGTTTTCGTCTTTGCCTACTGCATCCCAGCAGGCCATTTCGATTGCGGACTTTGCGAACCAATTTCCCACAGCGACAGCATTCATGCGATCCATGACGGTGGAAATGTCCCGCGGACTACATCCTTCAACAAGACCGGCAAAGGTGTTTCTGATGATCGCGGCTGCCCCCCAGACGGTTTCGCCACTCCAGTTCGCTGTCACCGTGGCCTCACCGGCTCCCGTGATACCGTTGTCCGTTTGCAGTCTGACGAGAACAAATTCTGAGACATCATGACGTCCCAGAGCCGAAACCATGCGATAGTCGGGCTTGAGTGGAATTCGAACGGGGATGGCTTCGATCTGCGAAATCTTCATTTGTTGTGTATTCCGAAAGGGGTTCTTCCTGCTTTCAGTCCACCGCTGCAGAATCCACCCGCAGTGATCAGGTGCCTGTCAATGATCCCGCAATTTCTGTCCTGAAAATCCTGAGGAAGATTTGATCCGGGTTCCCATCGAATCCTGAGCATCGACTGGAGCCGACCGTCGTGATTCGTTTCCACCGAAAATTCTTCGGCAGATATCTCCAAAGGGGTGCCGACATTTATTGTGACAGTGATCAGTCCCACGATGCTGAACGAGTGAAGTTTCACTGCTTCAGCAGCGCTGGGGAACAGCCTTCTCATTTGTCAGTCTTTGCGTGCAAACGGGACTGCCTGATCATCGTGAATCAGTTCTGAAAATAAATGTCGGGACGAGTGTGCAGGGTTCAGGTTAGATTTCTGACAGAGAATGCAGACGTCAAACAACTTCCGCGGACTTTAAAGGATGCGTGCTTTCGTTCGTCCGCACAAAAACAAATTCGTTGCAGCCGTGACCGGTCGAGGTTATTAATTCCTGAAGCTGAAATCCTCGATCCCGCATAAATCGAAATATCTCTTCGGGTCTGGCGACCTCGAATGGCCAGCCACCCACCCAGTCCACCAGGTCATGCCAGCCGTGCATGCCTCTGGCCTGCGTTTGTCGAATCCAGTTGGTGAAAGGAATCAGTGGATTGCGAAACGCCACGAGACGCAGTATTCCGGCCAGCAGCGTCATCGACAGGCGTTTGAGAAATGTGACCGATCCCACAGCCACCACGTATCCGGGTCGCAACCACCCTGGAAGTCGTTGATAGATTCGCTTCACGAGGTACCACGCTCGTGAGATGTATAGTTGATCGTTGTAGATCGCCAGCACCAGTAATCCACCTGAATCAACGTTTCTGATCAGGTGATCGATGGAGCTCCACATTTGTCCCGTGTGGTGGGCCACCCCCCAGCAGTAGACGACGTCAAACCGGCCCATGTCTTTTAGGAAGTCGGTGTCTGTCAGAGATCCGTGCAGAACGATCCATCTGGATTCGTCTTCACAAAATCGTTCCCTCAATTCCTGAGCACAGCCAACGGAATCATGATCCACGTCGAATGATGTCACTTGGGCACCCAGACGATATGCGGAAAGACTGAAAAGCCCGCTGCCACTGCCAGCATCGAGGAACCGTCGGTTCTGCAGATCGTCTATCCCCAGAAGACGCTGCATTGACTCCTGAGCCGCTTTGATTTTCTTGTCATTCAGCGTCTCAAGAAAACCGGCCCAATTTTTGCCAAACGCGAATTTCGTATTTGCAGAATCCGGTTCATCCGTCATATCACAGAGCTTGTTCACAATAACTGGCTGGAAGAATGTTCCCGGACCGGCAGGAGCGAAGGCAGCAGGCATTCACTTCCGTTTTCCGCATTGGTAATTACACGATTTGTTGCCTACTATCGCACACTGGGCAGCACACGTCACTTCTCTTCGGAACAGGAAGCCACGATCTACCTGGATTCTTCACTCGAGATTCTCCCCTCGTTCTCCACGGTTTCCTGGTCGCGTCCTTTCTATCACAGCCTTGTGACAGCAGCCCCTTTGAATCAGTTATGGGCTGCATAAATGCTTCAACGGAAAACCGTCGGTGCGAAGTTCCACGGACGAGTACTGTAATCCAGACGCACGCAAAAAATTGAGGCTCAAGATATCGGGTTGTGCTTTGGGCCAGATGGGAAATGTTGATGTCAGAACCATTCGTCTATCTCAACGGAGAATTCATCCCGGCATCGCAGGCTCATATCGCGATTTACGACGCCTCAGTTGTCTTAGGCGCGACAGTCACAGATATGACTCGGACCTTCGGTAAGGTTCCGTTTCGACTGGATGATCACGTCGCCAGATTCTATCGATCCTGTCGGTACACCCGAATCACACCGGAGGTCACAGCGGCAGAGACGACCGAGATCGCTGAGGAACTGATCCGTCGGAATTCTGAACTCCTGGAGCCGCACCAGGATCTGGCTTTGGTGAAGTTCATCAGTCCGGGGGAATTACGCCTCTATACGGGGGCGGCAGGTCGGGCGGGAGAGATGCCTCCAACCTACTGCATCCATACGTTTCCACTGCCGTTTCAGGTTTGGCGGCACTACTTCACTGAGGGCGTGCATGTTGTGACACCATCGGTTCGACATGTCCCCCCGCAGTGTGTTGATCCAAAGATCAAATGTCGAAGCCGCATGCACTGGTGGCTTGCAGATCGCGAAACGCACCTCGTTGATCCGAATGCGGTCAGCCTGTGTCTGGATCTTGACGGAAACGTTACCGAAACCTCTGGGTCCAATTTCCTGATCTATACGGGCGATGAAATCGTGAGTCCAGGCCGCCGAAATGTCCTGCGCGGAGTCAGTGTACAAACGGTCTCGGAGTTGTGTCAGGAACTGAATGTTTCGTTCGTGGAACGTGATTTCCAGATCCATGATGTCATCAACGCACGCGAAGCATTTCTTGCCAGCACTCCGTACTGTCTGGCTCCGGTGACACAGGTGAACGGGATCCCTGTTGGAAACGGTCAACCTGGTACGATGCTTCACCGTTTGCTGGATCGGTGGAGCCAGCGTGTGGGAGTTAACATCATCGAACAAATAACATCTACAGCACACGAGGCGGAGGCAGCGCGATGAATCGAGGACCGGACCGCAGGAGATGGATTGTTGCCTGTATGATTGTTCTGGCAGGCCGGAACTACGGTCACGTGATGGCTGACGACACAAAGCCCGATCTGGACATCATCGACTGCCACACTCATTT
>JAKVAY010000076.1 GCA_022447185.1 Fuerstiella sp.
AAGGAAATGGGGGACAGGTTGCTTGAGAATCTCAAGTAACTGCTGTCTGACACGGGAAGCCACGTGAGTCGCTGATGATGTCACGTGGAGATTCGTCTGGCGATGTCTCAGGCTGTCCTCGGGAAACAGGCCTGGCCTCGGTTCAGAGTTGTTGATCCGACAAAGGTTTACTGTGACAGAGTGATCGGTGTCGGTTCGTTTTGTGAACTCCCTTGTGGAAGCTGTTAATGTCTGATGATCTCACAGTTGGGCAACGCGTTCTTCAAGTTTCGTACGTCTGCTTCGGTCGCCGTCGAATTTGTCAGCCGGAGGTGAACGAGTTTCCGGAGTCGATGGATGTGCTTCAATCCTGAGTCGGAGATCTTTGCGCCGACCAGATTTAAATGAGTTAGTTGAGTGAATGCTCCGAGTGTTTCCAGGCCTTTATCTGTGACGTTTGCACCGGCAAAACCTTCGGAATAGAGCAATTCCAGCTGACGCAATTGTTTCAACGGGGCCAGGTGACGAATCGCGTCGTCGGTAATTGGCAGCAAACTTAAATCCAGTTCGTCTAACTTTGACAGCGGCTTGAGATGCCGCAGCCCGTCATCTGTGACGAGATTGCCGGATAGGCTGAGCAGTTCAAGATCCTTAAGCCCGGACAGTTGTTTCAGGCCGGCGTCGGAGATGCGGTCCTGTTCAAAGCCTGTCTTTTTGAGCACCAGCGCGCGAAGTGCCGTCATTCGTCCGAGTGCTTCGCAGCCGGTATCGGTCACATCGTCGCAGACTTCCAGGTTGATGGCCGTGAGTGCTGGTGCGGGTGCAAGGTGATCGAGACCAGTCGCGGAGATCGATGTTGCCGTGGCAATCAGTACGGCCAGTTGTTTCGAGCGACCGAGATAAGCGAAACCACGATCTGTGATGCGCCGGCACGATTCCAGATTCAACCCCACGAGGTTTTCCAGTTCGGAGATCTGTCGCAAACCTGAGTTACTGATCTGTGTTCCGGGGATCACGAGGATGAAAGGTGATGACTGTTCCCGAAGCTGACGGTGCTGGTCGTCCGCGATCAATCCTTCGGAATCCAGTTCCGTATCAGTCAACGTGAGGATAGGAATCGAGGAATCGGTGGCATTTGGTTTGGTGGCGAATCTGTACAATCCACTTACGTCATCGGTGTTTCGAGTCATTGTCATCGCCGGTGTTGAGTGCGAATCCACAGCTGGCGCCAGCCGACGCAGGTCGTGGACCCACAGATCATCTTTTTCCCGGACAAACAACCTTCCGTGGGCCACAACCGGATGCGCCCAGCTGTCACCACCTGCCGGGATCCGGAACTTTCCATGCAAACGGTATCCGTGATTAGATGCACCAATCAGACCGATCACTCCATTTTGATAATGGAAATAGAGCCGTCCATCTGCCGCTGTGACCGACGCTGAGCCGGTGCCTGGTCCACGGCGTTTCCAGAGGATCTTTCCTGTATGGAACTCAATGCAGGTAGGTAAACCGTTGTTACTTCCATGGCCACCGTAGATGTGATCATCAATTAACACGAATCCGCCGTGATGATTTTGAAATTTGTTGCCTCGCAGTCGATAGATTTCCTGAGCGTCAATTCCATCTCCATCATTGATTCTCGCCAGTCGAAGCAGAACCGCACCTGAGTGGTAACCGTTGGCGGAAAAAACAAAGTCGTCATGAACGATCGGAGTCGGGATGTTGGCCGTCTCATTGGAGATATCGTTGTAGCCCCAAAGAAAAGTTCCGGTTTTTGCCTCAAAGCCTGCCAGCCCACGGCCAGTGAGTTGTATGTACTGTCGAACACCTGTCGCCTCGGACAGTACGACAGATGAAAATGCGGCGCCGTCACGCCCCTTCTCGCCGATCTTCGGCATGCGGGATTTCCAGATCACTTTACCTGTGCGACGGTCCAGGGAAACGAGCATTGCGTCGTCTCCTCCCGGCGTACAAATCAACCTGTGGCGGTCAATGAGAGGAGATTCACTGTATCCACGACCTGACATTAGTTGTCCACCGAAATCCGCGGTAAGGCTGCGCTGCCACAGCTGTGTTCCGTTGTCTGCATCCAGACAAACGAGTTCACCGTCCGGATCAAGTACATAGACGAGTCCATCGTAAAACGTTGGAGTGGCCATGACATTGCGTGATGTTGTACCGATTTTGGTCGTCCAGTTGTGTTGACCGGACTGAAGATCGAGTGCAAAGCACAGTACGGCGTCGTCTATTTTTCCAGTGGTAAAAACCTGTCCGTCGGCAATGACAACGCTCGAATAGCCATCACCGATACCTGACGCCCGCCAGAGGAGTTCAGGAGATGTATCACCCCACGAACTCAGTAATTTTGTTTCACTGGAAACCGCATTTCTGTTGGTTCCTCGCCACTGGGGCCAGTCCTCAGCATGACCGTAAACAGAAAAATTGATGCAGATGGTGATGAGCAGCAGGCGTTTGTACGCGGGTACAATGTTTGCGAGTCTTGTTTGGTTGTGGTTGTATTCTGCGTGGTGAACGGCGTATTCGGAAAAAACTTCCCGTGCTCTGCCGATCGGCACAGAAATGAAAGTAGAAATAGTCAACCATACCCGTTGCATAAAACCCATTCCTCGCCCTTGTTACGGATCATCAGGGAGTCGTTCCCAAATATCCAATCTCGCATACGGTTTGATGATTACAGTGACCGTATTTCGTAATTCAAGGCACACAGGATGACGTGGCACCGATACTGTTCGTCGTGAACCGGAGATGCTGGGAATCGTGCTGCAGACCAAAAAGTTCACCGGTGCTGTCACTCGGTTTCGTGACATCGACATCCATACGATTCAGTATGGTCACCTGTTGGTTGTTCAGCGGAAGTGTTCTCTTCAGGCGGATGTGTCCGTACTTCTGAAATGGACTGCTGCTTAACGGCTGGAGTCATCCGACGTTTCATGTTCAGGCTGTGCCGGACTGACCTGCTTTAACATTCGGAATAAATCACTGTCGGTAGTCAGGATAAGTCGCGTGCTGGCGTCGAGTGCAGTTTCGTAAACCTCAAGCGTACGCTGGAAATTATAGAAGTCGTCCGTCTTGCGAATCGCTTCCGCGTACAATTCGATGATTTCAGCTTCGACCTCACCACGAAGACGTTTATTCTGTTCTTCGCCCTCCCCAAGAATTTCTTCTGCCAGAGCGTTGGTTTCATTGATGATTTCCTGTTTGCGCTGCTCTCCTTCATTGTGGTACTTGGCAGCGATCGCCTCCATAAAAGCGGTGAGCCGTTCAAAGCTTGCCTGACGCACGGACTGCACAAAACCGATGTTGCTGACACCGACATCGACCAGTTCAATTCCACGGTCGAGGGTGGCGCCGTCATTGTCCTCGTCACCTGCGGCCAGCTGAGATTTGATTCGCTGCCGAATCTCTCCCATGATTTTTTGACGACCGAACAGAATGTCTGCCTGCTCGCCAACTTTTGCCAGATCTTCTACGGGATTGAGAGCATCCGATTCTGTCTCCGGAAGATCCTCCAGTCCGAACGAGTATGTCAATTCGCGGTCTGAGCTGCGAACAACTTCAGCGAGATCATAGGAGGTGATTACGTCTCGAACGCCCGCCCGAACTCGCTGGCGCACCTGTTGCTCTGCATTGCCGACAGTCCGCATGACTCTCAGAAATTTTTCCGGATCGGTAATTCGCCAAATGGCCCAGATTGCAATTTCGATCTTCTTGCCGTCTTTCGTCGGCAGATCTACCAGGACGTCATTCCGACCACTCGCCCAAAACTGGCGCGTGCGAGGGAAACGCCGAACTTCCTGAATCAGAGGGATTTTATAGTACAGCCCAGGCTCCGTGATATTGCTGACCGGTTTCCCGAATTCCAGTAACACGGCAAGTTCGCGTTCGTTGACCGTAAAGATTGAACTGTAGGTGACAGTCAGCATCAGAATGGCGATGAGGACTGCAACCGGACCCTTGATAGAATTGTTCGCAGCCATCATTTGCTCCCTTCACCAAGATTGAGCAGTGGCAGTAGTTGCCTCAGATCAGAATCGATGATTGTTTTGTTTTGGACATTGGCAAGTACCTTTTGCATTGACTCAAGATACAACCGCTGTCGGGTTTCCTGCGGCGCCTTTGCAAACTGCTCGTACTGCACCATTAATGCGTCAATTTCTCCCTTCACTTCTGAACGACGCCGAGCTGCGTACCCTTCTGCACTCCGAATTGACCTGTCTCGTTCGGCTCTTGCTTTCGGAAGCAGTGTGTTTTTCACTTTGTTCGCATCGTTCTCAAGTTTATCGCGGGTTTGAACTGCTTCATTAACCGCTGCGAATGAGGGTTTGACCTGTTCCGGCGGCGTTACTCGCTGAAGCTGCAGATCCGTAATTCGAATTCCACATTCGTAATTATCGAGCATCTCCTGAGTCGCCTCACGGGCTTCCTGTCGAATTTCCATGCGAGCACCGGTCAGGACTTCATCGATCGAGTAGTCTCCGATCAATCGATTCATCACCGTTCGACCCACAACGGTAATGATGTACTGGAGAAATTGTTCCTGTTCAGCAAGGTGGGTGTAGAAGGTGAACAGATACTGTTCCGGATCGGCGACCTGCCACTGCACTGTCCATTCAACAGAGGCTGCATTCAGATCACCGGTGAGCATGAGGACGTCCTCTTCGTTAGTGCGACCGGACGGCCGATCGTCGGACAGTCCAAACGGCATTCGAATCGTTCGTTCACGCATGTCGGCGCTTAGCACCGTATCAACAAAGGGAATACAAAAATGCAGGCCAGGATCGGATGTGGAGACATGACGTCCGAATCGCAATACGACTGCTTTCTCATTGGCCTCAACGGTGTACCACGATTTTGAAAGCAGCAGCAATAGAATCACCGCCCCCAGGCCGATCAGGACGGCGCCGATATTACGTTTTACGTCGTCGGGACGGATGTCCATTTTGAACTGGCCTGAAGACATGAGTCGACTTCTCCTGAGATCCTGACTGATTTTCCTGAGTACGGACTCTTGGTCCCCGGAGTACGCATTCCGTGTAACTCTGGCTTGTGTTAATCCGAACGCCAAACCTGCAGATCAATTAATCCTTAAACAATACAGGACTCGGATGCTGATCGCTGGTTTTCACTTACCAAAGCACCACATTTCTCAACAGATTCGTCGAAATCATTCTATCCATCATTACCGACAGGATCGCTGACAGTCCGCCTCGTTTGTCTGATTCACCGCAATTCAGTTCCCGGAACAACCGTTCAGGTACCGATCAGATTCTCCAGCCCCATCAATGCGCTCTGCGCAGGAAATTTCGATTTACGTTTTCAGGGGCGGGAGCATTTCCTATGCAATACGACATTGCTGTCATCGGAAACGACGAAGCTGCCGTGGAAATGATGTGTCTGGCCGCAGAATCCGGCAGACGCACGGCTGCGGTGCTGCCGGATTCGAACCATTCCGCGTGGCTGGTGGCCCTTGCGCTCAGACGTTTGATCTCCGATCTGCTGGTCGACCAAAGTATCAGCCGTCGTCAGTTGCTTGCTCGCACCGGGTCACCACGACTGCTGCGCCAGTTGGTTGCAGGTGCGATTGTCAGAGAAACTGAAGACCTGGTATGCATGCTGGATCATTTGAATATTCATATTCGCATGGGACAGCCGAGGTTTGTCAACCGGCACTCCGTATCCATTGTGGACGGACAAACATGCAATCGATCATGTCTCAGCGCACACCACTTTGTCATTGGTACTGGCATACGACGTACAGCCATGCATCGACCTCTCGGCCTCGTTACCCTGCATCGTCCTGAATCGATGTTCGAAGGTACCATCCTGCCTCGATCGATCTGTCTGCTCGGAGGGAATAGTTTCGGATGCGGTATGGCGGCGCTGTTCAGCCTTTTTGGAGTTCAGGCTCGTCACGTTGCACACGACCGTCAGGACTCCGCAATGCTCGAACTGGCTCATGCCGCCGGGGTCGAAATCGGATTCTGTCGTTCGACGCAGTCAGATGGTGTTCTGGCCAATTCGTATGCAGATGTGGTTGACTGCCGCCGGGCAGTTGGGTTCACCGAACATCTCAACCTGTCGTCGATCGACGTGGAAGCCGACGAAAATGGCCAACTGTGGTGTTCAAGCGAACTCGAGACCTGGTGCCGGGGAGTGTACGGGATTGGTGATGTTGTCGGCTTTTCAGCCGACAGCACTGTGCACCCGTCTGTTCAGGCTGAACGGATCCACCGACGGATCGGTTCTCAAATCCCAAGACCTCGAATTGTGGATCGGTTTTCGAATACAGAACCTCATCGTGTGGCATTGCAGCAACGGGTGTACGAAGTGCTGAATAACTAAGGTTCAATCGAGAATTGAATCTGCACCAGTGTCATGACACCCACGTTCCAACTGACAGACTTCATCTCTATAGACAGGACAGGAAATCCGGCGGTGTTTGCGACACGAACGTCAAAATGGTTCTGAGAACCGGATGCCGGAATACGAGACGCGCTGCGTGTAATGCGTGGCGATGTTGCGCCGGTTGACCTTGTCCTCTGCTTTTTTCAGTCCGGATTGCACCCCAGCGACCGTAAAATTCATCACCCAGCACCGGATGACCGATCTCGGCCATGTGAACCCGAATCTGATGATTGCGGCCGGTATAGGGCTGGCAGTCGACGATTGAGAAATGCTGCCGACGCTGCAGGACTGTTACCTTCGTTTTTGCGGTGCGCGCGCGAATCGCATCCGGCTTTGCTGACATCAGCACACTTCGGCCGGTCGGAAGCTGACCAATTTTTAATTCGATGACGCGTTCATCAAACGGAACTCGGCCTTCCACCAGTGCGACATAGGATTTCTTCAGTCTCCCGGCCTGGAACTGTTCTGAGACCAGTCGATGCACACGGTGTTCTTTGGTCACAATCATCAGTCCACTGGTCATCCGATCCAGTCGATGCACAATGCCTGCGCGCAGCAGGCCCGGTGCGGGTGTCAGCTGATCGAGGTGATTTTGCAGCACATTGGTCAAAGTACCGCTTTGAAATTCACCGACCGGATGAGCGGCCATGCCCGCAGGTTTATCCACAACGATCAGCCATGGATCTTCGTAAACAAACCGTACCGTTGCGCAATCAGGATCCAGTAACTTGTCGGGAGGTTCCACGAGACGAACACTCACAGTCTGACCGTGATAAACTCTCTGGGTTCGGATTGCCGGTAAGTCATTCACTCGTACGAGACCGGCTGCAACCATCCGGTCAAGTCGCCAGGTCGTATAGTTGCGCAGGTGTTTTGCCAGGAATGAATCGATCCGGACACCGCTGAGATACGATTCCACCGTGAACATGGGTTGCAGCGGTGCGGTCATGGTATCAGTCCGAATCATGGATCATCTTTACGAGTCGTTTGGCTGGTCTGGTGTCTTTGGCAAGATCACAAATTTGCCGCAGTCGATCAACGGCAGCCCTGCGATTCAGAATTGTACGTTCACGCCCGATGATTCGCGTCACATCAATCCAATCATGGTCGCGACCGGTGAATTCTTTCATCACGATGAAATCCTTGGTGAAATCGTTGTCGATCGAGTCTGATTGTCTATAAACCGGTGCACGGAAACACACCAACCTCAAACTGAAATTCGGCAAACGCGATGTCCAGATCGGACTCCGAGCGACGACGGCATCCTTGTTTGAAAATGCGACCACAGCAGTTCGGCGAAGTGTCTTTCGTCACCGAACTCCATTATCACTGACACGTGGACCTTTCGAGTTCCGCGATATTCCCTCAACGAATCTTGATCGAACCACCGATCGCACTACATGCACAGCGTTCAAACTTAAGGCTGGTTTGCAGCCCGGACACTGTTTAGTGATTCCGTCCGTCGCTGAACACCTTTCGATTGGAGTTCCCGGTTCGATCAGGTCTGCCAATGAACGTTCAGTCCGAAAGCGACAGCTGAGATCCAGGAGTTGATCGATGGCCATTCGTGGGTCAGTTTGCTGGGTTTTCGTGCACAGATTTCCTTCAGCACCGGGTCCGACAGGTTTCCTATGTGCCACAAAATCAGTTTTGTTACGAGGTGCCAATGATGAAGGTATCGATCGAGTCATGCTGATCTCGCAAAACTAAATCAGAATCAGTCCCTGATCCAGCAGGACTGAGAGGCCCTTTAACGGTAACCATCCAACGGTGGATGATCGATCGGAAATCGACAACAATACAATATTGATCGTGTGGAATAACCGGCACAATCCCAGTCAGCTTGGGTCACTTTCGTGAGTAGTGGTTCTCATTATACCGTTCTGGCGCGACGATTCAGGCCCCAGACCTTCAGTGACGTGGTGGGACAGGAGCATGTCTCACGGGCGCTCCAGAACGCCATCCGTTCAGAACGCGTGGCGCACGCGTATTTATTCACCGGTGCCCGTGGCGTCGGTAAGACTTCCATCGCTCGTATTCTGGCCAAAGCACTCAACTGTCCCGACGTTCAGGATGGTGTGCCGTGCAATAATTGCGAAATCTGCGAAGGAATTAGCGCTGGCAGCGATGTGGATATCATGGAAATTGACGGTGCCTCGAACCGTCGCATCGAAGATATTCGCAGTATTCGATCCAACGTTGGTGTGCGGTCGATGCGAACGCGTTTCAAGGTGTACATTATCGATGAAGTGCACATGCTCACGCGCGAAGCATTTAATGCACTGTTAAAAACGCTGGAAGAACCTCCTCCGAATGTGAAATTCGTCTTTTGTACGACGGAGCCGGAAAAGGTTCCTGACACAATCCTTTCGCGCTGTCAGCGCTTTGACTTTGGTACGATTGAAGACAATACGATCGGTGAGCGGCTGAAAGAAATTGCCCGTTCCGAGGGATTTGAAGTTGCAGATGATGCCATCGAGTTGATCGCGCGGCGTGCTCGTGGATCGATGCGGGACAGCCAGTCACTCTTTGATCAGTTGCTTGCCTTTAGCGAAGGAACGGTTCAGGTCAGTGATGTTCATCGCATGCTGGGGACTGCTGGCGATGACTTGTTAATCCAGTTGTTTGAGAATGTTACGGATCAGCGGCCTGGTGAAGTTCTTAACGTTCTGGAACAGGCGCTCACGGCCGGCGTGCAGCCCGGTGAAATGCTGGATCAGTGTGTCGGATATGTGCGTGACATGATGGTGATCCTCAGTGGAGGGGCCACCGTGCCGCTGTGCAGCGTGCGAGATGACAGTCGTACGGTTGTTGCGGAACAGGCCAGACGAGCCACATTACAAAACGTGATGGCCGCGTTTCAGATTCTTGCGGAAGCCAGAAGTCGAATGATGCGCAGCACGTTTGCAAGAGTGTTGCTGGAAATGGCGCTGGTTCAGATCTCGCTTCTGGAAGATCTCAGCGCGATTAGCCGTCTTCTCTCGGGAAATCTGCCCGAACTGCCGGCAGCGTCCAGTATCGAGACCAGCGATTCCGTTGAAAAAAAAACGACTGATTTGTCCGGTTCAAGTGAGTCACAACAATCACCGCCGGAGAAATCGACTCCCAAAGTACGCTTCCATACCGATTCTTCCGACGAGTTATTGTCGCAACTAGTTGCTTTTACCCCATTTACGGTGTCAGCGGCACTCAAAGCAACGGAACGTATAGCAATTTCTGAGCCAAACACGGTAGAATTGATAGTGAATTCATCCTTAGAGTTTCAAAAGAAGGTGCTGGAGACGCCGGAACACCGATCAACGATTCAACAACTGATTGAACAATTCACTGGGGTTCAGGCCGTCATTTCGATTCGATCCGTTCAGGTAGCAGCTTCTGTTGCAAAGGTGCCACCATCTGAAACTGGTGGTTCGCTGTCGAATCGGTCGGCAAGTTCGGAGACGGATCAACCGGAGGCACCAATGGTCCGAAATGACATTGACCCGCGGATGGATGCATTTGTTCAGGAAGTGGCGGATGTATTTGGGGCCAGGGTCGACCGTGTTATTAATGCGCCCACCAAACGGAGGGCTGAGTGAATTTGAGATTCGTGGGGAACCACCAGACTGGTATCGAGGAAATATCGTGCTTAAGGGACTTGGAAACATTACATCGATGATGAAGCAGGCGTCAGAGATGCAGGGACGCCTGGCCGAAGCTAAAGATAAAGTGGCTGGAATCCGGGTGATCGGAATCGCTGGAGGTGAAATGGTTAAGGTCGAAGCGACAGGTGACATGAAAATTCTGTCCGTTTCGATCGAGTCATCACTGATGGAAACAGGTGATCACGAAATGGTCGAAGAGCTGGTGACGGCGGCCACCAATCAGGCGCTGCAAAAAGCAAAAGACGCTGCAGCATCAGCGATGTCGGACGTTGCAGCAGGAATGGACATTCCGGATCTGAATGAGGCTCTTTCAAAACTCGGGATGGGCGGGTGATGTCGGTTCCACCTGCCGAAGATGAGGCGTCAGAAAATCAACGGAACAAATACGGATGGCAGCCAGGAATCAAGCCACGTCAGATCACCCCTACGGTCCAAGTGTCGCTCGATTGATCGACGAGTTCGCACGCCTTCCGGGCATCGGCCGAAAATCGGCCGAACGTCTGGCAAACTACATTCTGTCGTGCTCCGGTGCTGACGCGAACGGCTTTGCGGATGCTGTTCGCGATGTGAAAACGAACGTCAAACGCTGCACTGTCTGCTTCAACCTGACTGAGAGCGACATCTGCCGCCTCTGCTGCGACCCTCGGCGCGACCGTCATGTCGTGTGCGTTGTCGAACAGCCGAAGGACGTTGTCGCCCTTGAATCAAGTGGAGCATTTCAGGGGGTCTATCATGTCCTCGGCGGTCGGATTGCTCCGTTGGAAGGAATTGGGCCCGAGGATCTTACGATCAATCAGCTGGTGCGTCGAATTCGTAATGATGGAATCACCGAACTGGTGATGGCCACGAACCCAACGGTCGATGGTGACGGAACAGCGCTATTCATAACAAATCTGCTGCAGAACGATGATGTAACGATTACAAGACTTGCCCGGGGGATCGCGTCGGGCAGTGTCCTGGAATTTGCCAATTGCGAGATGCTGGCGGATGCCCTCAGGGGGCGCCAGAAATTCTAATGTCAGTCGGCAGCAGACCGCATGTTCTTCATCGATGACAGGGAACACTCCTGGCCATGAAACAATTCGGGAAACGATCAGGAATTTGAAAACGTTGTCATTCGGTATCTTGCGTGTGAACTAGGTTCTCGCATTCCCGCGTGGCACACATTTGAACCATACTCGACTCACTGCACCGAACGTCGCACGAATCAGATATTCAACCGTTTGTAACGCTTACCCACGATGCACCTGAATATTTCTCAGCAGATGAAAATGAGTCAGCAGATGAAGCTGGCTCCACGGATGATCCAGTCAATGGAGATTCTGCAGCTGAATATGATGGGTCTGAATGAGCGCATCGAACAGGAGCTTGTGGAAAACGTCACTCTGGATGTAGTTGACCGCGATCGGGATGCTCCGGTGGCAGAAGCCGATGTTGTCATCAAGTCTGACGATCCGGCAGAACAGCGCGAGCTTGCCAAGGACGTTGAAGAGCGTGAACTGGTTGCCGGCAAGGACAACAATAACGAATCTGACTTTGAGCGGTTGCTGGAGATTTCATCAGACTGGCCGGAAGATAATGTGGGCTTTGGTGGTTCCAGACCGTCATCCAATCAAATCAGTGACAGCGTGGATCGTCAGCACCACGCCATGGTGAACATGACGGCCAGACCACAATCGCTGCACGAATATTTGATGGAACAGTTCTCGTTTGCGGCTGCGACTGAGCCGGAACGCCAGTTCGGGGAATTTCTGATTCAGCATCTCGACCGTCATGGGCGACTGCAGAGTCTGCTGGCGGAGATTGCGCAGCAGTTCAATAGAACCTGGGGACATGAGTTGACTCAGGAACAGGCTGAATCTGTTCTGGTTATGATTCAACAACTCGATCCACCTGGTGTCGGTGCTCGTGATTACAAAGAAATGCTGTTGCTGCAGCTGCGGGACCACATGCCCTTCCATGATGTGATGCGAGTCCTGATTCGTGATCACCTGGAAGACATCGCCAACAATCGACTTCCACTGATTCAAAAGGCAACCGATTTTAGTCTGGACATGATTAAAGTCGGGATTGAACAGATTCAGACACTGAATCCATATCCAGGACGAGGTTTTGAACAACGTCCCGTGCAGCGTGTCACGCCGGATCTGTCCCTGGAAAAGGACGAAACGGGAAAGTACGTCGTTAAGTTGCTGGACGAATACATCCCTGAACTGCGAATCAGTCCTCGCTATCAGAAGATGATGCAGTCAAATCCGACTGCGGAAACGAAGGAATGGATCAAGAAGAAAGTTGAATCAGCGCGATGGCTGATTGAGGCCATTGAACAGCGGTACAGCACTCTGCGAAAAGTGGCGCAGGAAATTATCGATCATCAGATCGACTTTCTTGACAACGGTCCGGAACATATCGCACCGCTCAAGATGCAGCAAATCGCTGATCGAGTAGGAGTGCATGTCACAACTGTGTCGCGTGCTGTTGACGAGAAATGGATCCAGACACCGCGCGGTCTGTTTCCGTTGAAGCGATTCTTCAAGCACGGAACTCAGACTTCCAGTGGCGAGGATATTGCCTGGGAAACAATAGGGATCCGGCTCCAGGAATTAATTGACAGTGAAGACAAGAAAAAGCCACTCAGCGATGACGCACTGGTCGAGGCGCTCGCAGGGAAGGGGTTGAATCTGGCTCGTCGTACAATTACCAAATACCGCAAAAAGATGGGGATTCCCAGTTCCCGTCAGCGTCGCGAGTACTAGAACAGTATGACAACATACCCAGCGATTCTGATTTGCGCTTTTCATGGTCACTGGTAACGCGGTGGCAGTCCTGAGTCAGTGTCAGGCCGCTTGACAGGTCGGGCCGAGTTCGCACCAAAAGCCCCAGGAGATTCGATGCTTCATGCAGTCATCATGGCCGGGGGCAGCGGAACCCGCTTCTGGCCTCAAAGTCGTGTTAAAATGCCCAAACAGTTGCTGACGTTGTCCGGTAACCGAACGCTGATCCAGCAGACTCTGGATCGTTGTGACGGAATGATTGCTCCGGGGCAGTCCTGGGTCGTTACGAATCACTCGCAGGTGCAACAGACTCGGACACAATTGCCGAATGTTCCTGATGCCAACGTTCTGGTAGAACCCACGGCACGTAATACGGCTCCCTGTGTCGGTCTGGCAGCAATCCATGTGGCACAGCAGGATCCATCCGGCATCATGTTTGTGATGCCGGCCGATCATGTCATCTCGGCCGATGAAGACTTTCAGAACGCAGCCCGGTCTGCGGTCGGACTGGTCGAGGAAGATGCGCAGCGTCTGGTTCTGTTTGGTGTTCCGCCGTCGTTTCCGTCGACCGGCTACGGTTACATAGAACGTGGTGCAAGACTCGGTGCCTCTGAACACGCGTTCGGGGTCAGATCGTTTCGAGAAAAGCCGCCGGTCGAGACGGCGCAGCAATATCTTGATGCCGGTCATTTCTACTGGAATTGTGGAATTTTCTGCTGGAAAGCAAAGACCATTCTGGACCAGCTTCAGCAGCACGAGCCGGACACGTATTCACGGCTTATGCGTCTCGCCGCAGTTATTGGAACAGACGATTACAACGCCGCTCTCGATGTTGAATTTCCACAGATGAACAGCATCGCTGTCGATCGAGCCGTACTGGAACGTGCTGATCAGGTATGCGTGATCGAAGCTCCTTTCAGCTGGGACGACGTCGGAAGCTGGCTGGCCGTACCTCGTCTTCTGGGTACAGACGAGGATGGAACTGCAGCCGATGGGCTCGTGCGTTCGATCGATTCAAAGAACTGCATCATTCGGACCACAGACGATCATCTGGTTGCGACACTTGGAATGGAAGACTGCATCATTGTGCACACCAGGGATGCAACCCTTGTTGCGCGTCGTGACGACTCGGAACGCATCAAAGAACTGCTTGAGCTTTTGAAAGATCGGGGTGATACGCAGTTTTTGTGATTCCGTTCGCAACTTAGCGCTGAGTGAAATAGTCTGCAGCTGTACCGTGTGACGATTATACCTGAAGCACCGCGTCTCAGAGAGAAGGTCGCGTCACCTTGGGTTATATTTGTGTTGTGGCCTGAATGCTCCGCCACTCCTTATTCGGTTTCGGCGTCGCTTGCCTGACTACGGACTGGATGTCATGATTTCCGTACAGCGTCAGACAGGTGGCTGCGGTCGAGCGGGGGAATGTCTTATGTCAGCAACCGTATCATCGGCTTTCAGGACTGCACCACCACCGACCGAGCAGTGACAGTCGTGTGGGTGACCTTACGACCGTCTGTTTCCGACAAAGGAAATTTCCCGTTACCACCGGTGCAAGGTGTGTTTCGGACGTGACAGGAAGCGGTAACCATGGCCATCCGACTGCGACTCAACATCATGATGTTTCTCCAGTTCTTCATCTGGGGAGTCTTTTTCGTCACGATGGGAACGTATTTGAGCAATAAATTTGCAGATCGGGAGGATCTGAATCTCATTGTGGGTCGGACCTACGCAACTCAGACTTGGGCAGCTCTGTTCGCTCCGCTGATCGTTGGCTTCCTCGGTGACCGGTTGATGAATAAGGAACGACTGAACGGCTTTCTGCACCTGATTGGCGCGGGACTGTTGTGGTGGGTCAGCACGCTGAACCATCCGGACCAGTTGTTCTGGACCCTGCTTACTTTCTTCATCTGCTACATGCCGACGCTGGCGCTGGTCAACACCATCACGTTCCAGAACGTCAGCAATGTGGAGCGTGACTTTCCGCCGATTCGACTGTGGGGCACGATCGGTTGGATTGTCGCCGGCCTGGTGATTTCTGAATCGTTCTTTGGACTGTTTCCGCTTCCGATTTTGCCGGGAATCAGCGAAGCCGGGAGCTCGAATGTACAGTTCCAGATCGCTTCCATCGTCAGTCTGATCTACGGTTTGTACAGCTTCACGCTGCCGGCCTCACCTCCGGAGGGTCGCGGGCAGCCGGTCGATATCATCAAAATCCTCGGATTCGACGCGCTCAAGCTGATGAAGAAACCTGCGTATCTCGTCTTCGCCGTCTGTTCGTTTCTCATTTGCATTCCTCTGGCGTTCTACTATGCACGGACCGGTGAATTCGTAGGAGCGATGGCCTTTTCTGACCGTACCGGTGGTGTGATGGCTTTGGGACAGGTTAGTGAAATCGTGTTCATGGCACTCGTTCCGTTTTTCCTGGCCCGGCTGGGTGTCAAGAAAATGTTGCTGGTCGGCATGCTGGCGTGGGCTGCTCGCTATGGCCTGTTCGCTATGTTCCCGTCGTCCAGTGTGATGCTGATCATGGGGATCGTACTGCATGGAATCTGCTACGACTTCTTCTTTGTGACGGGACAGCTGTACACCGACCGGGTTGCGCCCCTCGAAACACGCACCAGCGCCCAGGCTCTTGTGGGACTGCTTACCTATGGTGCGGGAATGCTGGTCGGCAATTACGTGTTGGGTTACTGGGGCGATTACATTCAACTTGATCCCACCACCCAGGCAGGATGGTCTGACGGGGCCCGTGATTTCTGGCTCATGCCTGCTGGCCTGGCGGCCGGCGTCACCATCCTGTTCTTCCTGACGTTTTGGGACAAAGTTCACGCGGAGACTGAATCGCAGGCCGCACCAATCGAAACCTGATCGCTATCTGCTGTCACCGCAGTGTGCCTGTGTTGTCTGTTATTATCTTTGGTAAACGAACCTGACAATCTGTGCAGTCTGTTGAACAGGACTGTTGATTTCGGCCGAAGCGCATCCTGTTTGTGATGGCTGTTGTCGGCGTCGGTCTGGGGTGGAACGCGTCTGACAACGTCAGGGATCAGGAAACTTTCAGTCATTGCTGACTGACCACGTGCCGTCCATCGGGTGACGTTTGTTCCGAACACACTTCCCGGAAGATGATGGTGGAGGTGTTCCAGACGGTCCCGTCAGAGATTGTCGGATTGATGACCGGAATTACTGTTGCTGATGCTCGCTTGTTGCTCGATGCCACAGAGCCTCAGCCATGGACTCGATTCATACTCAGGCTTGCCCCGTTCGTTCATTGGTTTGACGGCGCGCTGAGTTTCAGGAAGAAGTGATAACAATCACGGAGGGAGATCTTGTCATACGGGATTTTGGGATGCGGCGCAAAAAAGATCCGGAAGGCAGCATTCCAGTTGTCCATCCGGCCAAAGAGACATTTTACAGAGAGAATCACTCAACTAGGTCGCGCAGGTCAGGTGGAGACGGGTGGTATGCCCTGTTTCGTGGGTGATCGTGTGTGAGACACTGCAGTCCGTCGGTTTTTCTCGATCTGAACAGACAGGAGCGACTTCGATGATATTGCGAGGAATTCAACAACTGCTACCCTGCGATCCGGAGCAGTTTACTATGCATTGCAGCGGGTTCCGGTCGGCGCAGCTGTAGAACGTGGGACGTACGATTCCCGTGCAGCATGTTGTGACCTGGAATCTTTTGCGTTGACGACGAGTTCATCAATACTGTTTTGATGTTGAAACGAGATCGTTTTTGCACAATCACCGGGAATCTGTGATGCGAGACGAGATTGACACGATCAGTACAACGGTCCTGGTTGTGGACGACTCTCCGACAGATCGGACCTTGGTCGCTCGTCTCCTGACGGTCGAACGACCGGACTGGAACGTAGTGGAAACGTCGACAGTTGCTGAAGGGCTGAAGGTGCTCGCCAGGCAAAGCGTCACCGTGGTTGTGACCGACGTCTTCATGCCCGAAATGTCAGGGGAAGAATTTATGGCAAAAGTACATCGGCGGTTTCCGAGCGTGCCGGTGATTCTGACCACTTCTCTTGGTAATGATGAAATCGCTGCGAGAAGTTTCGAACTGGGCGCTGTCAATTACATTCCTAAGCGACGGCTTGCAGACGACCTTGTTGCTGCTGTGGATGATGTTCTGAGAGCACTAAGGGAGGCGGCACTCGCTCGTGATGTGTTTTCCAATATCGTTCGAAGTCAGACTGTTTTTCGGATTGATAGTAACCTGGACCAGATCCGTGCGCTGCTTCATCTGATTTGTGAACGTCTCCAGACTCTAAGGTTCCTGCAGGAGGATGAGGTGCGAGAGGTGACCGACGCTGTTCGCGAAGCTCTGATGAACGCACACATTCACGGTGGCCACAGCAGCTCCGGGAATTATGAGACAGGCAGCTCCTTTGGCGGCGCAGAAACGGGAGTACGAGCCGATTCGATAATTGAAGTGGAGTTTTCGATTTCTGAAGAACGTATCTGTTTTATGATTAAAGATCAGGGTTCAGGATTTGATACCAGTACAGTTGGTGAAATCGACGAATCAAAGCTGCGAAATGGCTTTCGTACAATGCGTCGGAACATGGATCGCATCGAATTCAACAGCAGCGGCAATCGGATTGGTCTCACTAAAGAGCTCACACCGTCCAGGGCGGTGTGAAGAACGGAATCCGCGCGCCGAGATCCCGTAGTCAGCACTCACCAGCCCCAGACGGAATGACCAAGTGGCTTCCATTCTTGTTGTTGATGATTCCGAAGCCGAGGTGGCCAGACTCGCCCGTGTACTGTCCGTGGACAGTACACGCAG
Organism: Fuerstiella sp.; assembly: GCA_022447185.1. Classification (GTDB taxonomy): domain Bacteria; phylum Planctomycetota; class Planctomycetia; order Planctomycetales; family Planctomycetaceae; genus S139-18. The sequence goes on from JAKVAY010000076.1 coordinate 17,624, forward strand.
AGTTCATACATGTGCCGGCGGCGAAGAGGTATTCGAGATTGTCGCGGCCGATAACATCGATCTGGTTATCGCAGGGCAGCAAACCGGAAAGATGGACGACCTGGTTTTCCTTGAAAAATTTCAGGAGGCATTTCCTCGGGTTCCAGTCATCCTGATCGCAAAAGAAGCCAGCGAAGAATTCGTAGTTAATGCATTTCAGCAGGGTGTATCCGGATATCTGAACAGGAAGTCGTCGGCCGAACAACTGAGTTCTATGGCAGACCGACTGCTGGCAGAGCGAGCTGCTGATCTGGCTTACAGGGCTCTGTTACGCCACCAGGAACTTGACGAATACGAATTCAAACTGCGCAGCCGGCGTGTGCTGATGTCGGCGGCAGCCGGTTTCCTGCGACAAAGGATTCAGGTCTCCGAAATCTGCCCCGATAAAGAACTTTTGCGATTGGGGATCGCAATCGAAGAGGCGCTGCTGAATGCGTGTCTGCACGGCAACCTGGAACTCGACTCCGCTCTTCGTGAAAAGGACGGAGATCTGTTCGAATCGTTAGCAGATGAACGTTCCGAAGTCTCGCCCTGGAAAGATCGGTACGTCTACGTGCGTGCGGTAGTGACTCGTGACTACGCACGAGTCACAATTCGCGACGAAGGAAGTGGCTTTGATCCGACAATGCTTCCGGACCCAACCGATCCGGAAAACCTGCTAAAACCCCACGGACGGGGAGTGATGATTATGCAACTGTTCATGGACGAAGTCGTCTGGAATGAAAGCGGCAACGAGGTTACGATGATCAAGAAGGCTATTGCGACCGCAGATATAAACAAAACCGAATCGTAGTCTTTGCGATTTCACACGGAACAGTTCCTCTGGCGAATTTCAGCGATGATTTTTTCGGAGGCGTCCCTGTTACTTCATGTGGATCTGTCTTACATCTACTCCAACGCAATGGCCGTATCGGCCTGTGACTGACAACGACAATTTGTCAGCACATTACGAATGTCGACTGGAATCGAACTTTGGCGTCGGTGAACCGCAACCGTGGTTCGTCTGGAAAACCAGGAACCATCGGAGTACAGCCGATCGCTGACGGGTTGAATCGGCGTCTGTAACTACTCGTGGAACAGCTGCAAACGTTTTCTCCAGAATCGAGCGACTGAAATGATCTACATCATCGTCGTCGACGACGCGCTCACGGACAGAAGGTTGATCAGTGGACTGCTGACAGGGGAATTAAAATGTGAAGTGCAGACAGCGGAAAATGCCAGGGTGGCGCTCGAATACATTGATGCGCGGAGGCCGGATATCGTCCTAACCGATCTGAAGATGGCTGGAATGGACGGATTCGAGCTGTTGCAGTCGATTAAGGAAGACTATCCGATGATTCCTGTCGTGCTGCTGACGGCACCGGGCAGTGAAGACGTTGCAGCAAATGCCATGAAGGTGGGAGCAACCGACTACGTTTCCAAAAGACGGCTGCCCGAAGACCTGCTTCGTACTGTTAAACGTATCACTGCTGCAACACAGGACTCGATGGTTCCACCTCAGCTGATGCACCGAATGGAATACTCCAATTCTCTGTTCACACTCAGCAACGATCCGTCGCAGGTTGCTTCTGTGGTCACTTATCTGCAGCGCATGCTGCGTTGTCTGCCACTGGCAGACGAAATCGAGCGTATCCGTGTCGGTCTGGCGGTTGAAGCCGCGCTGTCGAATGCACTGTTTCACGGCAATATGGACACTGGTCTGGAAGTCCCTCGACCGGACCAAGTCCGAAGGAACGAGTTATTCCGGAAACGCTGGAATCAAAAACCATGGTGCGATCGGAGAATTCGTCTCACTGCAGAGATTTCCCGATTGTGTGCAAGGTTTGTCGTCAAAGATGATGGGGAGGGATTTGACACGTCGACCATCGATCCGAATGTACTGAGCCTGGACAGCGAAGGTGGTCGGGGCTTGCCGTTGATGCATCTGGTTATGGATTCTGTGGAGTTCAACAGCATCGGTAACGAAGTGACGCTGATTCGAAATTGTGTTGGGCAGAAGGTTCAGGGATCGTCAGGCTGAATACGGTGTTCACTCGTTATCCAGCAGCGTTTTCAGGTGCAACTCTACACATTCTGCCAGTCGTTCGACGTTGTAGCCGCCTTCCAGACTGCTCACCAGCCGTCGCGATGCGTGAGTCTGTGCAACCTGGCAGACCAGTGTCGTCATCAGGGCGAAATCTTCGGAATCCAGACCCAGTGAGCCAACCGGGTCGTCTGCGTGGGCATCAAAACCGGCACTGATGATCACCAGTTCCGGCCGACAGCGGTCAGCTGCCTTGGAAAGCTCCGTTTCAAACGCAGACAGATAGTCAGATCGCGAAATGCCAAACTTAAGAGGCAGATTAAATACAGTTCCCAGTCCGGCACCGCGACCAGTCTCTGATTTGCGACCGGTCCCGGGATAGAACGGAAATCGGTGGGCCGAAAAGAACGTGATACGCCCGTCTTCGTAGACGGCATCCTGTGTACCGTTTCCGTGGTGGACATCCCAGTCCACAATCAGAACACGGGACAGCCCCAGCCGTTCCACAGCTGCTTTGGCTGCGATGGCGACATTATTCAGCAGGCAGAACCCCATGGGAGCGTCCCTGAGCGCATGATGTCCGGGGGGACGTACCAGACACAGTGATTGTTGGTGTTCCCCCTGAACCGTTCGCTCGACAGCATCCACAACAGATCCGACTGCGGTTCTCGCGGACTGAGTCGACAGACGACTCATCACGGTATCGCGCTCAACCCGCCCTCCCCCGGCTGCTGCAGTTGTACGCAGACGTTCCAGATGGTCCAGGCTGTGACAGTTCAGCAAATCATGATCGGAAGCTTCTACCACAGGTTGACGAACCACGCGTTCGAGCAATCGACTCTTGTGTAGACGACGATGAATATGTTCCAGCCGCGCGATACTTTCCGGATGACCTCCGGTGTCGTGCTGCAGGAAAATGTCGTCCATGTACAACAGAGTCACGGCCAGGTTCCTCCCAATGGCGTCTGATGGTTCAATGGACGACGGGAATTCGCAAATCGCACCGATCGGATTTTAACTGGTGCCAGAAGTTTTTTATCAGGTATTCTTTATCGCATTACAGTTCGTGTTTTGTACCCGATCATCAGGGATACTTCCGTTCTGTGTCCTGAAGGAGCGTGATACATCAGCAGAATCACAGTCCCGTCAAAACGGCCATCGGTCTCCGTCATATGGTTTCGATACCAATCGTGATGGATCGATTCTGACATGACGAATGAGCTGACGCTTCCATGTGTATGTGACGTGCACCATTCCGTCAGACGACTGAATTACGGCCGGGTACGAAAACTCAGACCTCGGTTCCTTGTCAAGAATTGCAGCTGCTTTCCAGGTCACACCGTCGTCACTCATGCCGATGTTAATCATTTCGCGACCGCGAGGCTTTGTTCCGGACCTGTTGGTGTGGTTGTAGATCAACAAATGCCGGCCGTCCTTCAACGTCACCGCATCGATTCCGGAATTGGGATTAGGCAGTGACGTTTCTTTGAGTTTTGTCCATGTCTTCCCGTTGTCCGTCGAGGACGTTGTTAGGATTCGAGAATTGCCATTCCGGTTTCGACAGAGTGCTTCAATACGATCTTCTGTGTGCTGCAAAAATGTCGGCTGAATCGCTCCGATTTGTTTTTCGGAATGGACGGCTGCAGTTCGTTTCCAGGTCGCACCGCGGTCCTGCGTCAATTCGAAGTGGACTCGCCAGCCGTCAGATTCTGTACTGCTGCCGCAGAGCAGTGTTCCATCGTTCATCAGGATTGGTTTATTACGAACCGGACCGTCGATGTGTTCAGGAAGGCGAACAGGGATTGTCCATGTTTCACCGCAGTCAGGAGACGACATCACCATGCCCCACCACGTGCGCGGCGAAGGGCCACACTTGTAGAACAGCATGAGAGGTCCGTCCGGATACTGGAAGAGTACCGGATTCCATGTAGGGTGACGATGAACGCTCCCATCCGATCGTGCGTATTGAATGCCATTGGCAATCTCAACCGGAGCGGTCCATTGTCCATTGATCTCCCGAACAACCCAGATACCAACATCGGGATTCTTTTCGTGAGTGCCTCCAAACCACGCAGCGATCAGGCCATTCGGTGTTTCCTCGATCGTTGATGCATGACAGGATGGGGGCCTCGGATTGTTACTGTTCAGGAATTGAGTTGAAATGACGCCAGGATCATCGGCCAGCACGACCGTGCCTGCAAGCACAAAGAGAGTTGGAAATAATTGTCGTATGGCGGGCATTGGAGACCTCGGTGGTATTCTGAATACCTTGTCGACTTCGTGTTCGTACTCGATGTCGCAGAAGTAATTGGACAGCGATTCGCGTGAGTCGGAAACATGGCGCCCGTCTGCAGATTGAGGTAAAACCGAGGACTGCAGCAGACCTGTTATTGATTTTTTCCTGGTACCATGTGAGCAAATCTGGATTTCCAGGCTTTGTGATCATCGGCTGTCGTACACCAAAGAAACAATTGCCCCGTTTCGTCGGTACGCGGTTCAATTCCCATTCTGTGTCGACCGGCAATCGAACGCAGCACTCCGGCCGGAGATCTCCGTTCGACAGGCGCTGAATATCTGATCTGATTGAATTGAATACCCGCATTTTCCAGTTGCTGATAGGAGCAAAAGCAGGGGATCTCGACAAGATCTGAAATGCGATCGATGATGTCGGCGACGTTTTCGTCTGGCAAATCCACTGTCACACGCTTAAACATCCTGGGCAGGACCGCTGTCATACTTTTCTGATTCTTCCAGCCAGTTGGCCACAAATTGCTGGATTCATCTCCCACATCGATCTCAAGCAGTAACCCTTTGCGTGGATGCTCCATGACTCGAAAACCCATGCCGAACTGTGCCAGAGCAATTGCTAATCCTGTACCGCTGCTGATAGGACGCAAGTCGATGGACCGTGTTTTTTGATGATGTACCGACAGAACGCTGCGTGACTCGGCGGTTCTGGTAACGGTAAACGCAGATGACAGGTTAAGCGCCTGTACGACTGCCTCAGGAGATGACAGTTCGATCTCATTCGTGATTTTCACCGAAAGAAGTTTAAGTACTTCTTCATACTGAGAGACAGAGAGCCCCCAGGTTGGACGCAGTCGCGTTGGACCTTCCGGCCCGTGTTTGGCAAGTTCGTCAAGAAATGTTTTCAGCTGAGGAGCATCATTCAGTCGGAACTTCCTGTCTCCCAGATTCAATACACCTGTACGGTTCAGCAGTCCGATCACCTCGACGACACGTCGACCAGATGTTCGGTAACGGATCCCTGGGTTGTCTCTGCCATCATCCGTGGCAATGGTGACGCGATAGCCGGCGGTCCGAAATGACTTTGACCAGTCCCGGTCTCGTAATCGATCCGCCGCGCTCCTGCCGGCCAGTACCCGAATTTCGAGGCGGTATCGACCGTTCAGTTGCGGAGACTCCGGAAACATAACGTCGCCCTGCTGAGGTTCCAGACAGGATCCGGGGGACGCAACCACAACCAACGCTGTGGTACAGATGATTCGCTGGAAGAGTACATTCATGACCGTATTGTGGCGCGATCGTTGCTGCAGGGCCATACGAATTGCAGCTTCGAAGAAATGCAGGGATTCCAAAACGGAGTCATCTGTGAGTGACCGGATAAAATCAATAGAATTTGTCGGTCCATCCTCAGGAACTCATGTCACTCAGTTATTTACACTCTCGAAGTACAAAGAATCAGAGATCGGTACATCAGCATGGCCCCTGTGGAATTTCAGGGTTCGAACTTCACACTTCGGAACTCATCCAGAACTGTTTGAATCAGCAATCATCCCTCCGGAATTTCGTTGTATGGATGCCCTTCGATTACGACACCGACTGGAATATGCGTTTTTCTGTGCGATTGTGTTTGTGATTCAGTCGCTGCCGCTCCGAACTGCTGAGCGTGTGAGTGACGTGTTTGCTTTGCTGATTCATCGACTGCCCGGAAAGGTCAATCGCCGCCAGGTCGCAGTTGACAACATTCGCCAGTCTTTCGGAGATCTGTCTGACCGGCAAATTGACAGCATGATTCTGGGAATGTGGCAACACCTGTTCCGGATGGTGTTTGAAATCACTCAAATTCGGCGCCGGCTGCGGCAGGAAACGTCCATGTTCATTCTCGATTTCTTCCAGCGGGAAAAATGTGTTTCCACCGCCCTGTCCGGTCGCAAGGTTATTTTTTTGGGCGGGCACTTCGGTAACTGGGAGATCTCTGTTACCGCCTTTGGTCATTTCGGTTTTCCCATGGGTGTGATTGCTCGAGATCTGGACAATCCCTGGCTTCATCAGTGGTTTCAGGACTTTCGTGAATCCAGTGAAAACTGGATCATCTCGAAGAAGGGTGGTGGCACAGATCTGATCAGGTCCCTGGAATCCTGTGGCATGGCATCATTGTTGTGTGATCAGGATGCCGGAGGTCGCGGTGTCTTTGTTGATTTCTTCGGCCGTCCGGCGTCCACATTCAAATCGATTGCTCTGCTGGCGATTGAATATGATGCGATGATTGTTGTGGGTGGAGGATTGAGACGACCGCGGACTGAATTGACTCGAACCAACTGGGTTCCGTTTGAACTTGCGACACAGGCGGTCATTGACAGTCGTGACTTCAAAAGTGCAAATGCATTACAGGAACTGACTCAGGCCTATACCACGGCGCTGGAGCAACTCATTCGTCGGGCGCCGGAACAGTATTTCTGGATTCATCGCCGCTGGAAGTCTAAACCTCGCAGCAAAAAACGGATGTCAAAAAAAGCTGCGTAACACTTCTGATTGTTTGTCGGACGTGGAATTCCTATGTCCGGTCGTTTTGTGCGATGTAACTGCGGAAGACTTTCCAGGCGATTCCGCCTGTAACGAGGGTGAGAACTGCTCCGCTCAAATGCCAGGCTCCCTGCGATTTTCCGTCCACTTGGTGGCTCAATGCCATCACAAGGACTGAAACCAGTGTCGCAACGACATAAACGGAACATGCGATGTCGCCCGCAAGACTGCATGAGTTGAGTTGCTTGCGGACCCCGGGCAGGAATACGGTCGCGGCGCAGCATGCCGAGGATATTGAAAGTGTCGTTCCAAGATAGATGAACAATCCCAGTAATGAACTTTCCAGCAGTCCCGTACTCACAAGAAAGTGCTGTATGAGAATGAGTCCGGCTGCAATCCCCGTCTGCAGGCCAATGGCCAGGCGAGGTCCGCTGCGATCTATGGAGAAGACAGTGGGGAAGACATTATCAGAAGCCATTTGTGAATAAACTCTGGGACCAGTCATGATCATTCCGGAGATTGAAGACAACAGACCCAGTGAGACGGCGATGCGAATCAGTCGTTCCAGATTGGGTCCTCCAATGGCATTTGCTGCAATCGCTGCCACCGGTTCCTGTCCGACGATTGCTGATGTTGGTGTCGCAGTGACAAAGACAAGATTCAGCAGGACGTACAAAACAGTCACGGCTGCAGTTCCCAGTAACAACGCTCTGGGAACCATGCGTGCAGCTTCTCGCGATTCACCTGCTACATAAATTGCGGCATTGAATCCCGCGTAGCTGAGTGATATCCAAACCAGAGAATTGGCAATTGCCGTCGCCGACTGGCGTATTGTCGTGGGTGAATTCTCTACCGCAGAAAAATGCCAGTCATGAATGCCGATTCTGGAGGCGGCGATCCCAAGAAACGTAGTAAGTGCCACTATCTTGACTGCCACAACCACATTTTGAGTAATCTTACCGAATCCAGGTTTCAGGCCGTGAATCAGACCAAACAGAATGACAACTGTCACAGCCAAAGCGTCCTCGGGCATTCCGACCGGCCTCAACGTGTCCGGCATTGCGTATTGCTCAAATGCTACCGCCGCGGTGGCGATCGCGCCGCTAAAGCCAGCCGTTAGCGAAATCCAGCCGGCAAGAAACCCAGCCAATGGATGCAAGGTACGACTGAGATAGAGATATTCACCGCCGGACTGCGGCATCAGTGATGCCAGACGTCCGTAGGCCGTTGCGCCACACAGGGCGATAATGCCGCCGAGGACCCAGCAAAGTATCACTCCAGCGGGGGAAGCGACTGCCCCCAGGGTATACCCCGACGTGGTAAAGATACCGACCCCAATCATACTGGCCACAACCAGCAGAGTGAGCGACACCACGTCGAATCGTGCATGAGTGTTTCGCTCAGTCATCGAAATTCCTGCCATGAATTGACTGATTCAGATGTGGTTGGTTGTGTCGCGCAGTTTCCGGGTGCGGCGTTGTCTGTCTGATCAAGTCATGGATTGTTGATTCGATAGTCAACAGGAAATGACGAGACATCAGCGAGGCAATGTCAGAATCACAATACACTTACGTGTGCTTTGCGGGTTGCACAACTACCCGAATTAAATGCCGCAGGATGCGGTGAGAAGATATCAGTCCATGATTCACTGAGACGTGTCGAGGATACTACGCATTTGGCCGATAATCTGCCTTACCAGGAATCTCTGTCCGGAGACTCACCAGACGTGACCCGCAGGCGACGTAAAGCGTCTTCAGATCATTTCCGCCAAAAGTACAGTTTGTGACGGTGTCTTCCGGTGTCTCCCGAAAGGCAAGCAGTTCACCGGTCGGCGAGATAACGTGAATTCCTGGCTTTGTATCAAGTGTTTCACTCGTGTTTCGCGTGTTATGGAGCCCGGCGGCGACATAGAGATTTCCTTCGGCATCGATACACATCCCGTCACCACTGCGTCCGGGATAAAAATCAATCAACACACGCCCGTTTGTTACCGTGCCGTCTGCGTTGAGATCATAGACGCGAATATCACGATGATGATTGGCATCCGGATGAGCTTCGATCAGGTACAGCTGCTGGTTGTCCGGTGACGTGACAATGCCGTTTGGCATATGAACGTCCGGCCACGCCAGGATTTGATCGATAGAACCATCGTTATCGATGCGGTAAACAGCTTTAACATTTTCATCTTCAGGGTCCCTGACTGCTGACCGTGATGTGAAATAGATGCGACCTTTGTCATCCATGCAAAGATCATTGGGTTTAGCCAGCCGCTTTCCGCCAAAGCTGCTGGCGAGCACTTCAATCTCTCCGGTTGCTGCGTTCGTCCGCGTGACATGTCCAGCCTCCCCTTCACATGCCAGTAAACTTCCGTCGGGCGCAAAATAGAGGCCGTTTGACCCGTGCGAGTCAGATCGAAAGACAGACAGTTCCCTGTTGTGCGGGGCCCACTTCAGAATCCGACTGGCAGGCACGTTCGTGAAAAATACGTTACCCGCTCGGTCCACAGCAGGCCCCTCGGTGAAGACCACGTCGTTCCGGATCTGTGCCAGCAGCTGGACTTCGCCGAGATAGCGGTCCGATTGCAGTTCTCTGTAGTCGGTCGGTGTCCCCTCAGCAATCCATGAGAACCGTGCAAAAGCGGCCGCCGCCGCAGTTGTTCCAAGAAAGCGGCGCCGGGAATTTTGGTGATCGGATGCGTATTCGTACATGGCAGGAATGTTTTTGAAAAGGAAAAAGTTGCGACGAACGGTAGTTCGATTGTCTTGTGCACACCTGCAAAGTCAATTGCACGTGCGTCAAAGAAGGTGCGATTTACGTCGTTGCCCGTCACGTTTTCGACATGTCGGGCGACAGGCTGTCCCGTTTCACATTGCTGAGTGATTGCTGCACAGGTAACACTGAAACAGGCATCACGATCGAATCATTTGACCAGACTTCCGAAGGCTTGATGTAAACAGTACTGAATTTTCTTATCCTGTCGATTGTCGATTCACGATTCGTGATGACGACCTCGAGGAAGAGTGATCTGTCAGGAGCCCAGACAGGATCATTCGCTCATGTTTTTCTGCCGCACAACAATCCGAAAGCCCGACGATGCGACGATGGCTCTACGCCGGAATTTTGCTCATGTCTGCTTCTGTGGCGACTTCCGGAATAACGCAAGCACAGGAGGATTTGCGGATTTCCGAAACCAACGTTGCGACCGGTCCGGACACAGAACAACGGTTCCCACCGCTCATTATTCCCGATGGTTTCCAGGCAACGTTGTTCGCCTGTGACCCGCTGATTGAATATCCCTCTGTGATCGCAATCGGCCCGCAGGCCGGATCTCTGTTTGTCGCTCATGATTATATGACCGGACTGGGGCTCGAAATTGTTCGACGTGACGAAGTCCGGCTGGTTGAAGACACTGATGCAGACGGTTACGCGGATCGTTCAACTGTATATGCGGGTGAATTCAATTCGATTCAGGGACTGGCGTTCCACGACGGCAGTGTCTTTGTCATGCACGCGCCTCTCCTGACTCGACTGTGCGATACGGACGGTGATGGTATTGCCGACGAACGACGTGACCTGATTCAGGGACTTGGATTGCCACCGGAAGAGAACAACAATCGGTTGCACTGTGCCAACGGCGTTGTCGCAGGGCACGACGGCTGGCTTTACCTGGCGCTGGGAGATCGTGGCTGTGACGTACAGCGTCCGGAAGGTGATCGCCTGCTGTTCCAGCAGGGCGGAATCCTGCGGTGTCGCATTGACGGTTCCGACCTGCATGTGTTTTCGACCGGTCTGCGCAACATTTATGATGTTGCACTTGATGAGGAACTCAACGTATTTGTACGCGACAATGAGAACGATGGCGGTGACTACATGATTCGTGTCTGTCATTGTTTCTTCGGTTCGGATCATGGTTATCCGTATCATTACCTGGAACGACCGGACGAACCAATGCAGCCGCTGGCCGATCTGGGACGCGGGTCTTCCGCCGGCGGCACTGCTTATCTAGAAACGATGTTTCCTGCTGAGTACCGTGACAGTCTGTTTTTCTGCGAATGGGGTCGCGGAGTTGTGCGATATCACCGAACACGCCAGGCCAGTAGTTTTGAGCTGATGACGGAAACGGACTTTGCCACCGGTGCAAAGGATGACCCCTATGGGTTTAAACCAACCGATCTCGTCGTCGACCGGGACGGTTCAATGCTGGTTGCCGACTGGTGTGATGGTCAGCGACCTAAACGAGGCCGTGGACGGATCTACCGTATTTCCTTCGCTGACTCCGATGCACATCAGCCTCACACAGGTTCTCGGCCTGACGAGACAGAATCGTCTGTCCTCATTAAACAGCTGGATGGCCGCAGTTACCAGCAGCGCATCCGTGCGCAACTTGAACTGCAACGACGTGGCTCCGCAACGATCGCACAAGTCATTTCCGGCCTGCAGGCTGGAGAACTCGACGTTTACGGGAGACTTCATGCGATCTGGATCATTGCACAATCATCGAAGGATTCTGCAACGGAGTTCCTGTTCGATCTGGCAACATCAGATTCTGATCCTCGGGTGCGGGCCCAGGCCGTTCGCGCCATTGGTGACCTGACAGACCCGGTCCTGGTCAACAATCGCATCAATAGCGCACATGGTGATCCCGACATCTCACGGCGCGTCGCCGAAATTGCGAATGATGCAGATCCGCGAATCATTCTTGAGGCCCTCCTTGTTATGCGGAGATTGACATGGGCAGCGGCACCTGAATGGATGGCTGACCATTTGTCCATCGATGATCCGGCAGTGGCGCATGCCTCACAGCAGACACTCCGAAACTGTTCAAACTGGTCGGCAGTCGTGCGTCTGCTGGACGACGTGCCTCGTTTCAGGAAAGTTGTCTTACATGCAATTGCCGAACTTCGAATTGGATTTCTGGCAGAACAACTCATCCAGCGTGTGGAACAGGCAGAGAATCCTGAACATCGCCGCGAGTACGCAGATGCTCTGACACGAATCGTTCGAAAGACGGCGCCCTGGACATACTGGGGGTTCCGGCCAGCCGCGCGACCGCCAGCGATAATTGACTGGGAAAGTACCACCGCAATTGAACGGGCTCTCAACGGTGTCCTCGCTGACCCGGACCTGGACGTGCGCAATTTCGTACTCGGTCGTATGATTCGCGAAGGGATTGAACCTGAAATACGATCTCTTGCCCGATGGCTCAGCGAGGACACCTGCAGCAGACGTGTTAATGAGATTCTCGAGGTGCTGCGAAACAGAGATTCAGATCTGACGAGTCCGATTCTCCTGGAAGTAATCCAGCGAACGGAGTTAAGTGATTCCAGTCGGTTGGCAGCCTTATCGATGCTGGTGGAATTCCCTGCAGACATTTCGAAGGAACTCATTCATCTTATGAAACGACTGGAAGACGGTTCCGTGCTTGCCTCGACAATTCGTGAAACCGGAATACGGCCAGACATTGCTGCTGATCACCTGTTGCTGAAAAAACTGGATTCAAAGTCATCGATAATCCGTGCCGAAGCGATTCGAGCGCTTGGGAAACGTGGATGCAAAGAAGCAGCTTTACACGTGGAGCGACTGATTAACGACGCTGATGAAATTGTCAGACTGGCTGCAGTGGAAGCCATCGGACAGATCGGTGTTGTTCGAATGAGTGATCTGTTACTGGACTTCGCAGCGGGTGATAATGACAAACTGACATCTGCCAGTCTGAATTCTTTGCGGCAGCTGCGGGACAGTCGCGCGGTCTCGGCCGCTTCAAACGCATTGGAGCACCATCAAACACAATTTGCCGGCATTGAATATCTGAATGAATTCGGAACACCAGATCGGATCGATTTCGTTGCAGCAGCGGCAGCTCACAATCCAGCGTCTGACTTTCAGAGCAGGGTCGTACAGACACTTGTTACCTGGCAGAACCGATTCCCGGATTCTCATAACGACGTACAGCGTGCAATCGCCACGATCCATGGCCACAGCGGTCAACCACTTGCCTGGAACCTTGCCGGGCCTTTCTCTGAGGGTGCAGCGGAGCGTTTGCTCGTAGAACTGAATGATCGCAATCTGACTCAACCAGGAAATACCAGCACCCGGCTGGTCATTGCCGAAGGTTCACCGGCGACAGTGAGTTTGCAAAATTCTTCCCGAACGGACTCTGTCTGGCTGGCGTGGACGTCGGTCCTCACCGAGAACGCTGAAAAAATCGAAATCATGACATCCGCCAGCGGATATCTGAATCTGTGGCTGGACGGTCATCAGATTTATATTCGTGAACAGCCAGCCCGATTCCAGCCGGACTCCGATCGTATTTCCACCCGACTCAATCCAGGAACGAGCCGACTGGTTGCTCGAGTGCAGTCAGGTGAAAACAATCCGGTGCAGTTTCATTTGCGGTTTCGGCGACGCAGTTCCAAAGCGGAGCACGAACAATTGATGTCGTATGCCCTGGCCAGTGATGGTGACGTGGACCGTGGGCGCGCGATCTTCAGAAATGCTGAGAAGTCTTCCTGCATTCGCTGTCATCGCCTCGGTTCTGAAGGTGGACGCATCGGACCTGATTTGACGGGTATTGGAAACCGATTCTCACGAGTCCATCTGATCGAATCAATCCTGGAACCCAGCCGTACCGTGGCGCCCAGCTATGCCACGGTCATCGTGGTATTAACCAATGGTAAAGTGATGACGGGTATTCCTGTCTCGAAATCAGACAAGGCGCTTGTACTTGGCGACAATCAGGGGAAACTTCATCAAATCGCCAGCGTCGATATTCAAGAAATCGTTACTCAAGCGGTGAGTACGATGCCGGAGGGGCTGGAAAAGAAACTGACGAGGCGCGAATTTGTAGACTTGCTGGCATTTCTGGAATCAGAAAAATCTGCCCGCAATCACTAAAGCGGTGTCCGGAAACGGACCCATGATTTCAGGGAGTTGCAAGTGATTCGATTGTTGATCTCTCCGTTGGTGCCTGCTTTGGTGTTCCTGAGTGGGATGTTTTCGGTTGCTGAGGAAGTCCGATCGTCAGAGATTGTGGTTCGCGAGGACATTGTCTACGGTCGGGTGTACGGGGCGGGATTGTTGGCAGATGTCGCGTATCCTGTCGTCGACGAGCCACTCCCGGCCATTATCTCAGTGCATGGTGGTCGCTGGTATGGTGGTCACAAGAAAGACGCATCAACCATCGTGGTCAAGCAGTGGGCCAAGTTTGGTTTTTTCGCGATGTCGATTGACTACCGACTTGTCAGGGCGAGTCCCGCTCCAGCCTGTTATCAGGATCTGCAGTGTGCGATTCGCTACGTCCACGCTCACGCGAATGAACTCAATGTCGATCCGGACCGTGTTTTTCTGATGGGTCAGTCCGCAGGCGGGCACATGGTGTCGCTGGCAGCGACACTTGGTGATGGTCCTTTTGAGCGTACCGGGGGCTGGGAAGATGCCAGCAACGACGTTCGCGCAGTGATCAGTGTTGCTGCCAACTACGAACTCACGACACTGAGTTGGGGAGATATCTGGGAGCCATCAGAGGGCGATGCCGTTGAGGCCAGGATACTTGCATCACCGGTCAACCATGTGACCAGGGATATGAAACCACTGTGCATCCTGCATTCTGACAACGACCGTTCCGTTCCCATCGACAACGCATTACTGATGGTCGATGCGCTTAAGAAAACCGGAGTTGCTCATACATTCCATCGCTATCCGGACAAAGGACACATGGGAATCACTGACGAAGTGATCGCTCGTGCCCGTGAGTTCATTTCACAGCAGTCGCAGTCCAGGTAATGAAGTAATAGTCAACAGTACGTATATCACGGTCCGCAGTTTGAACGAGAGGGTTGCAATGAGTCTTTCACGGCGCAGTTTTCTGGCAGGGGTTGCAGGCACTCTGCCGCTGGTACAAACCGCTTACGGCATTGAAAAACGACGACCCCGGATCGCTGCGCTGACCACGATATATCACAAGTATTCACATTCACAGCACATTGTTGACCGGTTTCTGGAAGGCTACGGCTGGGAAGGTCGTCACCATCGTCCGCCGATGGACGTTGTTTCGCTCTACGTGGAGCAGGTGGGGGACAATGACCTCAGTCGTGATCGGGCCCGTTATCATCCAAACATGAAGATCTACCCGACTATTGCTGAGGCTCTAACGCTGGGTGGCAGCACGCTTGCCGTTGATGGTGTGCTGCTCATTGGTGAACATGGTAAGTATCCGGACAATGAAAAGGGACAGAAGCTCTATCCTCGTTATGAGTATTTTCAGCAGATTGTTGATGTGTACCGACATAGTGGTCGGACGGCGCCGGTCTTCAACGACAAACATCTGTCGTGGAACTGGGAATGGGCGAAAGAGATGGTGGACACGTCCCGAGAGATGGACTTCGGATTCATGGCCGGATCATCGCTCCCGGTGGCTCGTCGATTGCCGTCACAGGATCTCCCCATGGGTGCCGAAGTCGAAGAAGCCATCGGCGTCTGGTCTGCGGGGATTGATGCGGGAGATATCCACGTACTGGAAGCCATGCAGTCAATTGTCGAACGCCGCCGTGGAGGCGAGACCGGTATCCGGGCCGTTGAGGCTCTGCGGGGCGAGCGGTTTCTGAACGCGCTGCAGTCCGGATCCTGGGAAGGCGGCGGCTGGGACCCCCGGCTGC
>JAKVAY010000077.1 GCA_022447185.1 Fuerstiella sp.
AGATCTCGTCTCATACGGTCGAAGGATCGCAGTAGCGCACGACGGTCGTTAAAACGATCCAGTGACATGTCCCGCAATGAGATCTCGGCATTTTGTTCCTGATCACTGTCAACCTGTGATTTTGGAACATTGGATTTGTAGACGACGTCATGACGCTTCTTGCGATTGGGTTCAAAACCCGCGTGGCCAATCCCCAGATACCCCGGCTGGTTCAGCGATGCACGGGTAGTTGATTCTGCATTGGGCGGTGCGAGACTGACGAACGGCGGCATACCTGGCTGAACCGGTCCGTACAACCGAGACATCACAGCACCCATCGACGGCCATCCACCAGACGGGAAACCCGGCTTCATCACCGAATCTCCCTGCTGTTCATGTGTTTCCCATCCGGTCAGATTGATGTGCAGGTTGTGGTCATTAAATCCACCATGCAGCGACCGGACAATCACCAGCTTGTCCATCATCGCGGCCGTGCGCGGCATCAACTCTGTAATTTGAATGCCGGGAACGTTGGTGGCAATGGGTGAGAACTCACCGCGAATCTCGGTCGGTGCGTTCGGCTTCATATCGAACATGTCCAGGTGAGGCGGGCCACCTGGCAAAAGAATCATGATGACAGACTTGTGCGGTTCAGAATGCCCCAGATCCTGTTCGGCGCGCAGAATGTCAGTGAGCGATGCCCCTCCCAGACCCAATCCACCGATGCGCATAAAACCACGTCGGTTCAGACCGTCGCAATATCGAGCAGGTGCGTCGGGAATAGTCAACATAACCGTGAACTTTCAGATTTCCGTAACTGGGACAAAAACAACAATCTCATGATACTATACCACATCGTCCGGGCCAATTAGAGAGAGTATCGGACAGTTCTCTTCCGATGCAGCCTTGCCTTGATTTGCCTTTGTTTTTTCACGGCACGAGGCTCGATTCGACGGGCCATTGCCTGACTCAGTTCCGTAGGCTGTTCTACAGAGTGAGAGTCAACATTCTGACGTAGACATGTCTTTTACACATTCATCATCGACATCATCGACTGCCATAAACGGGGTTTTCCTCAGTTGACCTGTTGTTAAGTTCGAAACCAGGTAACGAAAGCTTCCGATGAGGGATACTTTGTATCTCCTGTGTCCTTTCCTGCTGACTGACCCGTCGTTTGTGACGACGTCGAATTGTGACGACGTCGAATTGTGACGGTTTGGTGAACAACTTCATTTGGCGACTCAGCTGCATTGTCGCCACGTTACGCTGCCGCTAATTTGAGATGAATGCAGATTTGCACGACGTCGCATCCAGCGTCCTGCAACGGAAACACGGTGCGGTGGCGATGCGGAAGGGTTTCGGATGAGGATTCGGCGCTGGCTTGAGCAGACAAACAGTTTCCAGTTTACCTGTTACACCACTCTGGCCGCCTTTTGCACCTATTTCTGCATGTACGCGTTTCGTAAGCCGTTTGCGGCAGGCGAATATGCAGACATGACGCTTTGGGGGATGGACTACAAAATCATCCTCGTGATTGCCCAGGTCGCGGGCTATACACTCTCGAAGTTCATTGGGATTCGAGTCATTGCGGAGATTTCCCGGCAAGGCAGAATTGCCATGCTGGTTGCGCTCATTGCTGCAGCCGAGATCGCTCTGGTTGGCTTTGGTTTGGTTCCCTGGCCATACAATTTTCTGTTCATGTTTCTCAACGGACTGCCCCTGGGAATGATCTGGGGACTCGTGTTCAGTTTTCTGGAGGGAAGGCAAACGACCGAAGTCCTGGCGGCTGGACTGAGTGCGAGCTTCATCGTCTCTTCGGGAGTCGTAAAAGCGGTCGGCAAATACACCATGGACGTCTGGGGCGTACCGGAATTCTGGATGCCGGCCACAACCGGACTTCTGTTTTTCGTTCCGTTACTGGTCTTCGCGAAGTTACTTAGCCTGGTTCCTCATCCCACACAGAGCGACCAGTTGAGCCGCACCGTTCGCGTACCGATGAAACGAGCTCATCGCCGCGCTGTCCTGCACCACATGTTCTGGGGAATTAGTCTGCTGGTGCTGGCTCACATGACATTAACGGCCGCGCGTGACTATCGAGACAAATTCGCGGTGGAGATTCTTAGCGATATCGGGGTCGGAGATGCGACGCATCTGGCCACCTCTGAAATTCCTGTGGCAATCGCGGTCCTGGTTCCTTTGGGAGCCATTATGTTAATCCGCAGTCACAGGACGTCGGTCATTGTCCTGCATGGGTGTCTGATCTTTGGGTTTCTGCTGGCGGGCGGAAGCACATTTTTCTTTCGCTGCGGAATACTGGACGGATTTGTGTGGTACATCCTGGTGGGCACAGGTCTTTATCTGGCCTACGTACCGTTCCACAGCATTCTGTTCGAGAGACTTGTCGCAATGATGCAACGTCCTGCCAACGCGGGTTATTTGATCTACATTGCCGACGCGACGGGCTATCTCAGCAGCGTGGCAATCCTGTTGTGGAAAAATTTTGGCGCAAGCGTTACGTCTCCTCTTGAGTTTTTCGTAAAGACGACGTATGCGATCACGTTCATCGGCAGCCTATCGGTCGTCGCCTCTTTGGCGTTTTTTGTCTTCAAACGGAGCGGCCCTTCAGACGATGCTGAATTGAAATACCAATTTGAAGTGCCGAATGGTGTCGAATCGCAGCGCGTTACGAATGGAACGTCCCTGGCTCCAGGACAACTTCCGGACCGAACCGACGAGTAAGAATCCGCCACCCGGAGCGGTGTGCTGAGGCGACTTAAAATCGCCGAATGTGGCAACGATCCCGTCAGAAACGGACCGGCGATTGGCATTCACGAAGGTACCAATTCCACATTCACAACCATCCGCAGCGATCGCAGCCTTTTCCGGCAGATCAAGACACGTTTCGCGGAAGATTTTCAGGTTGCCGGAGTGTTTTCGCAGGCAGGCGTCTCTCCGTCACAGCAACCGCCAGGCTGAATACAGCGGCAACCGGGAACGGCGAGCACCGCACCCAAAATCGGCGCGACGATGTAAATCCAGAGATGGTTCAGATTGCCGCTGATGATCGCGGGACCAATCGACCGGGCGGGATTCATTGAGGCACCGCAGATCGGTCCTGCAAACATGGCTTCGAATGCAACGACGCCTCCGATCGCTGCTCCGGCCATGATTCCTTTCTCTTTAGCTCCGGTGGACACGTTCAGGATCACGAACATCAGCATGAATGTGAGCACGACTTCAAAGACGAAAGACTGCCACCATACTCCGGCAGGCAACGTCGCTCCCAGATGTGGATGGTCCGAAAACAGCAATCTCAACAGACCACTGGCGGCCAATGCTCCGACCAACTGAGCGATGAGGTACGGAGCAACGTCCCGCCCGCGAAATCGATTCGCGAGACAGAACGCGATCGTAACGGCAGGATTGATGTGTGCTCCGGACACGTCGCCAATCGCATAAATCATGGTCATCACGACAAGTCCGAACGTCAGTGCAATTCCCACATGAGTGATGGCTTGCGAAGACACATCGTTGATGACGATTGCCCCCGTTCCGGCAAATACCAGACAGAATGTTCCAATGGCCTCAGCTGTGTACTTCTTCATCATTCTTCACCACCCTTTTATCCCGTGTGCCAGACATGTCCGGAGATCCAGGCCGTCAGTCCCGAAAGTTTTGAAGCCGTTTGTCGTGCGTACCGTCGCAGGCAGTACGGTCGTCGAACATGCCAGCTGATGTTTTGGAGAGAAAACGGCCACATGTACGGACATGACTGTTCTGCACGCTCACAGGCAACGATTGCACAATGCACCGAGCCGCTGCCGAGGTAATCGCTGATCGATGTTGCCCGTCACCTTTCTGTCCAACCACAGGTGTTCGGAAACCGATACGAGCTTCACAAACTAACGTCACAGGTTGCATTTCCTGATCAGTCCTACCGATACAGATGGTGTGATTATGCGCGTAAACGCATTGGTTGTCATTACTTGGGACTAATCATGGGCCGCAAAAGTTTCCTAATCGGTATTGTTTTCCTGTTGTTGGGGAGTGCTTCGCACATCGCCCAGGCTCAAATTCAAACTCAGGTCTGGCGACCTTACATCGATATGGAAGCACGAGGCGATTCGTTTCGCTGGCTTGGACAGGGAAACCTGTTTGTGCCTCTGATACAGGATCGTGACAGTATGTTGTTCGCAGATCTGCGCGGACACTGGACGGATAACTCGACGAGTGAAGGAAACTGGGGGCTGGCCTATCGTAAGATTCTTCCCAGTCAGTGGATCGTGGGCGCCTACGGCTTCCTGGACTATCAGAACTCCCGGTTCAATAACGATTACTTTCAGGGAACCGCCGGACTGGAACTGTTGAGCGTCGATCGGGGATTCCGCATCAACGGTTACATTCCAGGCGAAGGGGCAAATGCGACCCCTTTTAGCAGCGCTTTTCTGCAGGGTGGCAATGTTGTCGTGCGTCCCGTCCAGGAACGCGCTTATGGGGGCGTCGACTTCGAGGCCGAGAGGCTGTTGTGGTTCCGGGACGCCGCTTCCGGCAGTTCAGGCTGGAGTCCCAACAACCTGGATGCCGAAATCTGGGCCGCTGCCGGAGTGTTTCACTTTGACAATGACGCTGCCAACTTCGAGAGTATCACGGGCCCGCGTCTGCGAGCCGAGTTAAGGCTGTATGACCTGCCAATTCTGGGCAACGACTCGCGGTTAGTGATCAGCGGTCAGTACGAACACGACGACGTGCGCGGCAGTGTGGGTACTGGCATGCTCACGATGCGAATTCCGTTTGGGCCCTGCAGAGGTCGATGCACCAGACGGCTTAAACCAATGGACCGCCGTATGGTCACGCCCATCGTGCGTGACATCGACATCATCACGAACACCGGTCAGGGCGTGGAGGAACCGGCCAAGTTCGCCCTGACTGGCCAGCCGATCTCGCAGGCGATCACCATCGACGGTAACACCGTGGATCCCGAAGGCGTGATCGAGGGCGCGGGGGCCGACAGTCTGGTGATTGCCGAAGGCAGCGCGGGGACAATCATTCCTGCAGGCACAGTCGACATGGACATCGGTCAGGTGGTCCTGGGCGGCGGTTCAGGGGTTACAGTGGTTGGCTGCAATACCGGCGCCATGGCAAACTTCATTGCGCCCGGCACACGACCGACGATCAACAACAGCTTTGTCGTCAACAGCGGTGGCGGCTTGATCGGCCTGGACATTAACGGACAGGGAACAACGGCAGCCGTCAATTTGATCGGCGCGGGTGACTTCGAGATTTCGCACAGCAATATCACGAATGTCGACAATGGCCTCACGGACAATGTGACCCAGCCCAGTGGCTACGACGTCGATATCGCCGAAATGGGTATCTTCGGGCAGGGCTCTGCCATCAACCTGGCCATTAGAAATTCCACAGTGAGTACAACTACGAATGAAAGCGCCCCCAGCTATACCAGCGAAGCTCTGTACCTTTCACCAACAAGTGGAAACATCAACGTGACGGACAGTCTGTTGACAGCGGACCGTGATTGCGTCGACATACAGACCTATGGCAGTGGTACTGTCACTGCGAATTTTCTTCGTACGACGATGACCTCTGTGAACGGTGATGTCATTGAATACTTTGAACCGAATGATGGCACAACGCTGATCGGAACCTTTGACAATGTCGTCATTTCGGGAAGACGTGGTATTGGTAATTTCCGTGCGGGCGATGATACAACCATGATCGCCAGCTTTACGGACAGCCAGATCCTGGGCGGCACTAGTGAGGCAATCAATAATATGTACGTCAACGGACCTTCTGCAAAGATGACTGTGAGTTTCGAGAATGTGGACATTATCTCGACGGGTAATGACGCCATCAATAATCTGTTCTGCGGCAGCTACGACGGTGCCACGCTTCATGCGACCTTTACCAATAACCTGATCCAGGGCTACGATCGCGGCATCGGGTATCCGGTGGCTTACCGCGGGACCGGCACGTTCACGTTCACTGGCAATACGATTATCGGTGAAACAGGCGAAGCGATTGGCCGTCTCGGCTCAACAGAAACGGGTAAGTGTGTTGCGACCTTCACCGACAACACGATCACTTCAATCGCGGCGGATGCGGTCGATGGAGAAACTTCCGAGACCTCAAACAGTTCCATCATTTTTGCGAACAACACACTCAGCAGTCCGGACGGATTCTTCGACTTCAATTTGAATCAGACTGACACGTCGACTTTCAATGTGGTCGACTTTGGCAATCTGTCGGGCAACAACAACGGGGCCTCTGTCACCACGAGTGGCGCCATTACCGACATCCCCGCATTGCCGTAGTTCATGGATAAAGGGACGGACTCGAAATACAATTCCGCAGGGCACACACTAGCGTGCCATCGAGCTGCACGGTCAAGGGGTTCGAGACATCTAAACGCTTCGTGAGAGTCCCATGTGACTCTCAGGTCGTGTGAGCGTGATCAGTATTGCAAAGTCCCGGTCTCTGATTGCCTGTGAGCGGTGGACAGACCACGTTGAGTTTCTGTCGGATTGCTGAAACAACGGACCAGATTTCCTTTGGTGCGCTCGTTCTGCCGTATAGTCGAGTATCATCAGGCCGGTAAAAATCGGGGGCCCTGAGAAAACCAGTGTGAGTCTGCCGTGACTCGTAACAGTCGGGCTGTTCCAATTCGACGATATTTTTCAAGCGAGAGTTTCTATTTATCTCAAGCAGAGTGATCTGAAGATCCTGAAAACCACGTTCCTGACCCTGATCGTATTCGTTTCTTCCGCAGGTCCTGCGAGCTCCCTGCCAGCGGAAGATTCTACCGCGTCACTTCCATCAGCTTTCACGACGTATTGCGTAAAATGCCACGGCCAGGGTGACAAGGTTCAGGGCAGGGTCAACCTGCTGGCGTTGAAATCAGACAAAGAACTTTTGGCCCGGCCGGAGCTGCTCGAGACGCTTATCGAGGTACTGGAAAATCGCTCGATGCCGCCAAAGGACAACCCGGCGCCCCCGGCGTCTGCGCGCAGGCATCTGGTTGCACGACTCCAGGGAATGCTGCGACAGGCTCTGAAAACCCAAGCCTTCGCGCCCACGCAGATCCGGCGAATGAACCGCTTCCAGTACAACAATTCGGTGGTGGACCTCCTCGAGTTGAACCGACAAATTTTCCGGCTCAATGAACGACTGATGCGACGGCGGGAAGATTACTTCAAACCCGAGACCAGGAAGATGCCCTCTCAGGTGCGTGTTTCCAGCCGGCCACTCAGCAAGGACGTCGACAACCAGCGTCCCGAGGGGTTCAAGGGAGTCGCGTCGTTTCCCCAGGACAAGCGGGCGGAGCATGGTTTCGATAACCGTGCGGATCACCTGACGCTTTCTCCGTTGCTGATGGAGTCGTTTCTTACGCTCAGCCAGACCATCACCGAGAGTCCGGACCTGAACTCCATGGAATGCGACAGCTGGCACTGGCTGTTTGCGCCACCAGTTGCGACACCAGGAAAAGATGGAAAAGAGGCTGAATCGAAAGCTGATCCCAGGGCCGCTGCAGCAAATGCGATTCGTTTCAGACTCAAGAAATTACTGAGGCGGGCCTTTCGACGGTCGGTTGAACCCGCCACCGCAGAGCGTTTCGCGAAGTTCGCCGAGGCGCAACTCGCCACCGGGGCCACATTTGAGCAGGCGATGCGGACGGTGGTCGGAGCGATTCTCGGCATGCCCGACTTCCTCTATTTTTATGAGCTGCCCGACACAGGAAATTTGGACGACAAAGGTGGCGGGCGTCAGCGAGTCAGTGATTTCGAACTGGCGTCGCGACTGGCGCTGTTCTTCTGGAGCAGCATCCCCGACGACACACTGCTCGATCTTGCTGAGTCAGGACAATTGAGTCATCCGAAAATACTCAGTTCCCAGATTGACCGTATGTTGAATGATCAGCGGTCGGGTCGGTTTTGCGACAATTTCCCCTCCCAGTGGTTACAGCTGGATCGCCTGATTACATCAGTTCCGGATCCAGCGAAGTTCCCGTATTTCTATTTGTCTGATGGCTATCGCATCAGCATGCACATGATCTCGGAGCCGCTGCTTCTGTTCGAGACGGTCTATGTCGAGGATCGGTCTATCATCGAGCTGCTGGATCCAAAGTTCACCTGGGAGAACCCTATGCTCCGCGCGAACTACGAAGGCCACTCCGAGGCGGGCCACGATGTTGTGACGCAGGTGTTCAGTCGCACACCGCTGAGCGATCCACGTCGTGGGGGCGTCATTACCTGCGCAGCCGTCATGACGATGACCGCCACCCCTACACGCACCCAGCCGATTACCCGGGGCGCCTGGGTCAACGCAGTGATCTTCAATGATCCCCCCGAGCCACCTCCGGCCGATGTGCCCCCCCTGTCTGAAGCCAGCAAGGAAGAACTGGCGAAGCTCACCATTCGTGAACGACTGGCCGCTCACCGAAATCGCGAGGACTGCGCAGGCTGTCACAACAAGATCGATCCCCTTGGCTTTGCGCTGGAAAACTACGGTCCGACGGGAGTCTGGCGCGACAAGTATGAAAACGGTCGAGAGGTCGACGTCAGCGGAGTGCTGTTCAATCAGCATGAATTCAAGACACTGATTGAATTCAAGCAGCTGATCCTGAAAGAGAAGCAACGGTTCATTCGTGGATTCATCTCCCATCTGCTGTCCTACGCACTGGGCAGGGAACCGGAGCCCGCTGATTCGCCCATCGTGGACGATCTTGTCTCCAGAGCGATGGCCGGCCAGGATCAGATGCGGGTCGTACTCAAAAGCATTGCCATGAGCGATTCATTTCTTCACAAGAACATTCTTGCAGAGGATGTTGCTGAAAAGAGAAGCCCGGACACATCCGAATGAATGGACACCTCGGCAATTTCAAGACCTCCGTTAAAATTAAACAACGAAGGACATTTTCAAGATGAGCTGCCGCAAAAAAACTCTCCGTTCTGTTTCTCGCCGCAACTTCGTGGTGTGTGCCGGCGGCGCCACCCTCAGCCTGCCGTGGTTCGAAAGCTGTGCCGGCGCCCTGGGGCGCGAAGCAAAAACCCCGGCGAAGCGGCTGGCGTTTTTCTACCTGCCCAATGGAATCACACGTCGGGGCTTCTTTCCCGGTGAAGGTGACCGGGCGCTGCCACAGTTCGCAGGGCAGAACAACGTGTGGCGTTTTGAAGGCAAGACCGTCCCACCTGGCAGCCATCCACTGACACTCACTCCGACCCTTCTCCCGCTTCACAAGATGCGGGAGAAAGTCTCGCTGATTACCGGGATGGACCGCCAGTTCCAGCATGGCACCGATTCACATGCCCAATGCGCGTCCTGCTTCCTTACCAGCGTCGCGCCCTACGAAGTCAGGAACTCCGTTTATCCACTCGCCCGGACACTGGACCATATCGCCGCCGACAGCATCGGCAGGTCGACTCCCTACTCGACCCTTGAACTGAGTTGCAACGACCATAAGAACAACATCGAATCGATCTACTTCGACAACATGTCCTGGTACGGAACGGGACATGTCGCTCCTTCAATGAGAAACCCGCGAAAGATCTACGACCGGCTGTTCGGTACCCAGGCCCATGCGCGTTCCCGCGACATCACCGACCTTGCGCTTGTAAGCGCCCGCCAGTTCCAGAAGCGCCTGGGTACCGCTGATCGCAGAAAATTTGACGAGTACTTTGAGGCGATTCGAACGATTGAAACGCGAATGGATCGTATCGATAACATGAAGTCAGAGCTGACCGCCGGCAATATTAAGCGTCCGGCCGAATATCTGCCTCGCAATGAATACATCCACCTGATGGGTGACCTGATGGTGACTGCATTGCAGAGTGGTCTGACCAACGTGGGTACGTTGATGGCGGGTCCCGAACGCTGGACCACGGCCACCAACTGGGAAGGCATCCTGGACAAGCCGTACAGCCATCATTCCATGACCCACTCCATTCAGGATCACATGGAACAATTACTCAAGCTGGACCGATTCCATGTCTCGGCCTTTGCGAGGCTGCTTGAACGCATGGATGGCATCGAGGAAGCCAACGGCACCACCCTGCTGGACAACACCATCTTTACTCTTGGTGCCGGTATGGGGGACGGCACTACGCACCAGTACAACGACCTGCCACTGGTCGTCGCGGGCGGAGGAGGCGGAACCCTGAAGCTTGGTCGACACGTCCACTGTCAGCGCGGCACCCCGCTTGCCAACCTCTGGCTCACCCAGCTGCAGGCACTGGGCATCGAACGGGAAAAGTACGCCGACAGCACGGGAACCGTTGACGAAATACGGGCCTGAGCCGTTTTATCCGCGACCTATGAAGAATTTTGCTCGGCCAAAGCGTGGGACAAACCGTTCCGATTCCGTGAGAGCTGCGGCGCACGAGACGTGCCAGGTCCTGTTGGTTTTTCGCACGTCGAAAAC
This sequence comes from Fuerstiella sp., assembly GCA_022447185.1. Classification (GTDB taxonomy): domain Bacteria; phylum Planctomycetota; class Planctomycetia; order Planctomycetales; family Planctomycetaceae; genus S139-18. The sequence continues at coordinate 10,412 of JAKVAY010000077.1, forward strand.
TTCCGAATATCGGGGCAATGATCGAGGTTAATGACTGAATGCAAGAAACTGCGGCAGGATGATGCGACCGGGTGAAAATTGGTCATAGAGGATCGCCACTTCTGCGTTCGAGTTCGCCAGAAAATGGGCGGCACCCAGGTGTGAGGAACTGAGAAGCACATGACACCGGGCGGTTTGCTGCTTGTTATCATTTTCAAACCGAACTTCGATTTCGTATTTCATTTGGTCATTGTGGTAATTTCCCGTTGGGGCAAACCGAGTGATGTGCCCGTAGACTAAAGTGCCAATTTCGAGCAACCGTCGGGCACGATAAGGGTGAAGGACATGCCACACAAATCCGGAGCCGCCGATCAGGATGAGAATACCGAAGGACGCAACTGCGGATACGGCAGCAGGTACCGGAAGTTCCCCTCCCACTACCCCTGCTGCCGACACTGAAAACAAAAGGTACAGGGCCATGAGAAACGGACGCACTTTCGTGAGCTTCTTCCATTCGGAGAGAAGTTGACGGGGTGGCGATTGCGACAGTACGGACTCGTAACTCTCAGCAGGAAAAGGCTCGTTCTCGAATGGAAAACGTTCAGCCGTTTTCTCCAGGTAAACGTCTCTGTGTTCCGATTCATGCGACGTTCGGTCTTTGACGTCGAGGGTGTCTGCGATGACCAGCATCTTTGCCAGCAGTCTGTTAAAATCCTGAACAGAAAATACTTTTCCATGCCGGTACAGCAGGACTTGTTTGCCATTTGCTCTCAAGGTCCAGGCAGGGTAACGGTCCCAGTGAGAAACATCAGCCAGCCACTGCCTGACCGGGAGGGAAAGTGTTTGTGAGAGGGATTTGTCGGTTGCCAAATCAACGTCATAAAAACTGCCAAATTTCCGACAGTCCCCAGCCTTCGAGCGGAATCTGAGCAGACGCCCCAGCACGCGCAGTGGATTGCGGACGGGACTCAACTCAAACACGGGCAGGGCAAAGCGACGATTCTCAATAAGACAGGCTGTTGACCAGCGATATTTACCCGGGTCATCTCCGGTTGGGGGGCTAACGACCTCCTGGACATCTGCAAAATAAAGTTGAGCACTCTCGCTGATAACACACTTTGCCAGCGGGTCAACGTTAACGTGTACAGGAAACAAACACGAGATTTGGTCGGACAACCTCTGGCTTTCTTCAGCAGTCAACCGAATGCATCCGATGGACTCGAGTCCGGTTTGCCGCTTTGCGATAGCTTGCCGTTTTAGTTCGGATGCTGCGAACCCCAGGATGAACAATCCGGCTGCGAGAACAAGCCACCACACACCGTGCATCGGCACCTGAATACCAAGCAGCTGTCTGCCCAGCAGGACGCAAAGGTAGAGGAGGAAAACTCCAAAAGCAAAAAACACCCCGGACCCAGCGGACTGGCACATGCCCTGTTTATGAATTAATTGTTTCAGGATGGCATCCTAATTCAGGCTCGTTGTTTCGTTCCGATTCCACACTCTCCGAATATCTGCGCCGTATGATTGAGAGAACCATCGGTGGAGTCCGTCGAGTCCGGCGGAATGGTCACCGTCGAACAGTAAGAACGAGATCAGGAAGGCTCTGGATCACATGTTTCGAAAGTATTTCACTGCTTGTGTCTCTTTTGTGAAAGGGACCGGGTGTAACTGTTTCGCTGATCCGGCTGATATTTTTGATCTGACGAGGCAAATTCCTGCCTGCCGCGTGTCTTAACATCCTGATTCGTTCCCAAACGCAGTTTGGGAACGAATGGTTGCCAATCGTTGCGGGCTGGTCTGGTCGCGCAGCCTCGCATCACATCTCCTACGCTTCGTTGCCCACCGCCTGAATAAGAGCCTTGATGTAGCCGAAGCCATAGGCAAAGGCCTGGCGTGCTCGTGGGTCGTCCTTGTGGTGGGGCATGTGGTCGGGCATGACCAGGTACGGGTAGTCAACGTCACGGAGGGCCTGCATGATTGTGACCATGTTCATGTCCCCCTCGTCAGGGTAGACCTCTGCGAAATTGTCGCGGACGCCACGGATGTTCCGGAAGTGGATGTTAAAAATCTTGTCTCGTTCGCCGAAGTAGCGAATCACATCCACGATGTCTCTGGCAGGGTGGAGCAGCATTTCCGCCGTGCTGCCAATGCACAGGTTGAGGCCGTGATACGGGCTTTCGGCAATGTCGACAAACCGCTTCATCCCGGCGACAGTGCCCAGCACACGGTCGATGCCGCGGTATCCTTGTGGGGGCATACCAGGATCGTGCGGATGTAGGGCCAGCCGGACTTTGTTCTCAGTCGCAACCGGCACGACCCTTTCGAGGAAATAAGTGATTCGTTCCCAGAACAGGTCACCGGGAACCTCACCCGCACGTGTGAGCGGTAATTTGGGAGCCTCGGCATACACCCAGGTACTGTATTCCGAGCCACCCCGGCCCGGTGTTGGTTTGGTTCGGGTGACCTTCATGATGCTCAGGTTGTATTTGACACAGGGGATATCGGCCTTTGCCGCGGTGCGAATCATGTCGCAGAACAGATCAATCTCCCGGTCCCGCTCCGGATCTTTACCCAGCAGGATGTTAGGAAACGGCCCATAAAGCGTACCGGAGCTGAGGGCCCCGCCGAGCAGTTCCAGTTTGAGACCGGCCGCTTCGCAGGCGTCTCGCATGTAATGAAGTTCGTCCAGGTCCCAGCGGCGGTCCTCTGAGATCGTGGGGAATCCGCAAATTCCCTCCACCCCGTGCCGAACGCAAAACTGCAGCAGTTCGTCCGAAATAATGTTTCCGTTCGGGTCGTGGTGGGATCGCTGACTTCCGAGCCGCATGCGGACCTTGTTGGGCGCAGACGCACTGGATTCTTTATTGCTGGCGTGCGCCGGTGCGATCGCGGATGCTCCCGCGACTCCTGCTCCCAGTGTGTGGACGAAAGATCTGCGGTCCATGAGGTGCCCTTTTGAAAAAATGTCGGGGGATGTGCGTATCCCTATCTTACCAGATGATTTGCGGTCGTGACGGTTGCAGATGATGCAAGTCCTCAAATGGTTTGATGTCGGAGTGTTCGATTTCCGAAACACCTGGTGAAGGTGAAAATCCGTTCCCATTGATGAATCGGCCCATCAAACCGTCTTCACCGAGCTTGAGCGTCCGGCATCGGTCCGCCGTTCCCGGATTTATAGAATGCCCGGGTGAGCATGACGGCATTTCCAATATCCTGAGAAACAGCAGGACTTCCGTCCGGAAGTGTTCCGATTATCGAACTGCCCGATGCTGTAGGTGAGGTTCGCATCGATAACGGTCGTCCATTCGTTCTTTCCTGCACCTGCCAGCCAGTGCTCAAGGGCGAAAACGTGTCCGCCAGACACTTCTTTCGCGTCAACGCGCTGTCGCTGAAACGGAAACAGGTTTGCAACCTGCCCATTCCGGATGTTTCCCGGTAAACTGAAGACAGAATTCAGGGTTGCTGTCCTGTCAGTCAGTCGACCTTCAGGGCGAAACCGAATACCTGGCGAATTTGAAAGGAGAACAAAACTGAACATCAACGTAGATGATGTACGAGACTTCAATGCCATGCTCATGCGCCGGATTGCCGGGTTTCGGGAAAAGCTGTCTGCGTGGCTGGCGCCTCACCGACTGACGGTGCGCGAGATCAAGGTTCACAAAGTGCTCATCCCGACGGTGGGTGTCTACACACCGGGCTGGCAGGCTCTGCCGGCTCTGTCTTGGGCGTTTGTCGAGATTCACACAAATGAGGGGCCAGTAGGGACCGGAGAATGGTCCGTCGATCTGGGTGATGACACGCGGTCCTGCCTCCAACGTCTCAAACAAAGCCCACGTACGAACCTGCTTGATCTTGACCTGGAGGAACCACTGTTCATGGCGTGGTGGGATCTGGTCGGCCAGGTGCTGAAAAAACCTTTGCATGTCCTGTGGGCCGAATTGTTCGAACGTGGTTTCACGACACCTCGCAAGATACCAATGGCGGCGTACACCTGGCAGCGTTTCCCAGACAGCAGCGGCAAAGGAGAAGTCACCTTTGACAGCTGGCCGGACCACGCAGCAGGCTGGGCCGACAAGGGTTTTCCGTCGATTAAAGTTTCCATGACCGGATACGATCCCGACAGCTACATTGAACTGATTCAACGTATCCGGGAAAAGGTGGGTCCCGACACAGAGATCCGTATTGACGCACACGGTACGTGGAACTTCCAGGAGGCACGCCGAATTCTTCCCCAGCTTGAGGATTGCGGGCTCGAATACATCGAGCAACCGGTGAACGCACTACTTCCCCGGCGATTCTTCCCTCCGGACGAACAGCCCCCGGCCGTCAGTGCGATCACCGGAGGGTTTCAGACGGAATATTATTTCCGCAAAATGACAGAGCTGCGCCATGGTCTGCGGACGCCGGTGTCCTGTCATTGGTGGACGCCACCCATCGTGCATCCACCTGGTGCATCGGTCATGTCGAATCAATGGGAACCGCACTGGTACATGCTCGAACGTTACGAAGCGGCCGATGTGTCGGTGCCGGACATCGGCCTCGGGCCATGGGGGCTGTGGCGGCTCGCTGAACTCACCAGATTCATGGGGATGCACATCACCGTGCACAGCAATTTCGAGCTTTGTCTGCAGCTGGCGTTTCGCGCAGCGATGGTCTCGGCGGTGGTCTACGATACGGAGAGTGCGGGGCTCTATCTGGGAACGACACCACGCCGCTGCCATCCGATCGACAACGAAACTATCACGATCAGCGATGATGTGATCACCGGGGGACCATTCGACTGGACCGGTGGACACCTGCAGCTGTCGGACTGTCCGGGACATGGTGTGACGCTCGATCCCGAACGTCTGAAACGCTATCAGTACAGCGCCGAAGCGGTTTCGGAGCACAGGGCCTATTCGGAAAAGATCTACGCAAACTACCTGCTCGACCGGCCGCGCCGCTTCAATCAGGCCGGCTGGCCGAAACATGAAAAACCTGAGCGTTTCGGTCGGCACGCTTTCCCCTATGCGGTCGGAGACATCCTTGGCGCCGATCCGACGCAACAAGTGGATACGGAGCTGAACAGATGAATCATAAAACCTCTTCGAAGGTGGTTTTGGTCACCGGCGGTGTGGGTGACATCGGTCTTGCCGTTGCCAAACAAATGGCCGATTGTGAATTCGATGTTGCCGTACTTGATGTGGTTTCCAGACAAATCGCCGACGAGCGGCTCGGCCCGCTGCGAGATCAGGGAGTGAAGGTACTGTACGTTGAAGCCGACGTGAGAGATCGGCACATGGTCGAGACCGCTCTGACAACGGTCTGGGATACGTTCGATCGGCTGGACGTTTGCGTGTGCAATGCAGGAGTGGCTACCGATCTGCCGTTCGTGGATGTTTCACTCGACGAATGGCAACGGCATATCGACATCAATCTGAATGGATATTTTCACGTCAGTCAGACTGTCGCCCGGCGGTGGATTGCAGAAAAACGGCAAGGGAAGTTCATCTTCATGGGGTCGTGGGTGCAGGATGTCCCTTATCAGCTGATCACCCCTTATTGTGTCTCCAAGGCTGGCGTCTGGATGCTGGCGCGTTGTATTGCGATCGAACTGGCGCCACACGGGATCACTGCCAATGTCGTGGCGCCAGGAATTCTGGATGCCGGGTTGTCCAGGCAGGAGATGGAAGAACACCCGGAGTTTCGTGAGAAGTTCAACAGGATCATACCCCGTGGCCGAATGCAGACTCCGGACGACGTGGCCAATGTTGTCACGTTTCTGGCCTCAACCGAAGCGAACTATCTGACCGGATCGTCAATCCTGTGCGACGGTGGTTGCCTCGCCGGGGCGCCCTCGATGAACATGGATGCAGGCGGATCCTAGCAGCCAGCGGTGACTGTTCTTAGACGAACGGCAGAACGTGGTATTTCGCGTCGGGGGCTGACCGATGCAAGACGTTGTCTTTCAGGTTTGTCGCGGTTTGAATGCACATCTGTCACACTGCTCTCACATTCGCCAGGTCTACCCGGCGTTGCCCGCTGCCCGTGCTCTTTGAGGTTCAACATGAAAGTGATCGCTGTTCTCACGTCTGCTGCCGTTTTTGCTTTTGGATTGTCCGTGTCGACTGCATCAGCAGAAGTGACGATCTCGGTGAATTACGGTCCGGTGAACGGAGTTCTGCTCGAAAGAGATGGTCACCGACTGGCAGTGTATGGCTGGGCGCCCGATGACGCCTCCGGTGTCGATCATCTTCTGCTGGCACACGGGCGTCGGGATGTTGTCTGGAAAGCAATGCCACTGATCAAATCGGGCGCCAAGGTGACTGCTCCCAACCGCGAACGCTTCGGACTGGAAAAACCGGCGAATTTCTGGAACGAATTCACAACCGGTCGATTTCACGATTACGCTCAGCAGTCCACGAAAATTCTTCCTGCCGGCATTCCTGTCGACCGATGGGTGAATGACGGTGACACAATCGAATGGCAGGGGCTCACGTTTCGTGCGGTTGAAACGCCTGGGTACACTCGGGGATCCGTTTCCTGGCTGACAGAAGTAGACGGCAGAACGATCGCATTTACGGGCGATCTGATTTATGGAGACGGGCAGATCCTGGATCTGTATAGTTTTCAGGATGCGATCCCGGATGCTCAAATTCGGGGCTACCACGGCTATGGATCGCGTCTGGCGGATCTGGTGACCAGTTTACAGCGAATTGCAGCCGAAAAGCCGGACCAGATCATTCCCGCTCGCGGACCCGTCATTCACAACCCTCAGAAAGCCATCGAAGTTCTGGTCCACAGAGTCCAGGAGTTATATCGCAATTATCTTTCCACCAACGCACTGCACTGGTACTTCAAGGAAGACCGTATGCGGTTGTGTGGTGAGCGTGTGTTGGGAAAAGGTGCGGACGTTGAACTGATGCCGTATTCTCACCACGAGCAGACTCCCTCGTGGGTTTTCGAAAATGGGACCAGCCGACTTCTGATCTCTGAGAGTGGCAACGCATTTCTTCTGGACTGCGGTTATCAGCGAATCATCGATGAGGTGAAACAGCTGATCACTCAGGGAATCATTAAAAAAGTGGAAGGTATTTTCGTAACGCACTTTCACGATGACCATGCCGACATGGTCCAGGTCGCCGCCGAAGCCCTGAAGTGTCCCGTCTATGCCATGAGCGAATATGCGGACCTGCTGGCGAAACCGGAGGCGTATCATCTTCCGGCGATGACGGCCAATCCGATCAGGGATATCGAAATTCTGCAGGACGGCCATCAGCTCAAATGGCACGAGTTCCAGTTCACCTTTCATTTCTACCCTGGCCAGACGTGGTACCACGGTGCTCTGTTTGCCAGAAAAGCTGAACAGAAACCGATTTTTTTTATCGGAGATTCTTTCGCGCCTTCCGGGCTGGACGACTATTGCGTGCTCAATCGCAATCTGGTGCATGAAGATTCGGGATACCTGTTATGTCTGAAGAAACTGCGAGCCATCGATGAACCGTACTGGCTCGTCAACGAACATATTCCGTTCGTATTTTCATTCACGGATGATGAACTGGACTTCCTGGAAACTCGATATCGCGAGCGGATCGCGATCCTGCGGGAATTGTTTCCCTGGGATGATCCGAATTACGGAATCGACGAGCAGTGGGCCGTGCTTTACCCACATGGTGTCACAATTGCTGCGGGAGAGACACTGAACCTTGAAATGCGGATCACGAATCATTCTCCGGTTGAGCGAACCTTCATCGTGACTCCGCACGTACCGGACGACTGGAAACTGGCTCAGTCCACTGTCACGCTGCATCTGCCACCGCGACTATCAGGGACTGTTAGTATTCCGGTGACAGCTTCATCGGCGAGCGGTCGGTTTGTGCTGACCGCTGACGTTGCCAGTGACGGCATGGAATTTGTCGAATGGGCAGAGGCCGTAATCGCGGTGCAGTGATGAATCTGCGACATGACAGGGTGTCACCGTTGTCACCGACACGAGAATTCCGGCATCGGCGAATGGCCACAGTGCTGTGGTCCGTTGTCTTGATGTTGCTTCTCTCCGGCAGCCCGTCATGTGTCTTCGCAGCCCATCCCGTGTCGGTTACTCGAACGCTCGTCTACGTGGCTCACGACCGGGTTGATGTGACGATCGAGGTCTTTCTGGAAGACCTGTATCTGTTTCATAATCTCAGGCCCGACGAAACTGATTATTTGGACACTGCAACCATTCGACGAGGAATGGAACTGCATCGCGAGTTTGTCGCCACACGGTTCCTGATTCAGGACGCGGAAGGATTAATACGGCAATCGGATAACCCGCCGAAAGTCACTGCCGACGTTCCGGATGATGGAGTATCTCTGGCGGAACTGATGGCTCACAAGCTGACGTTTGAAATGCAGTACAGCTTCGATGCGCCGCCGGAGTTTCTGACGTTTGAACAAAGATTTACGGATGCAGACGGAGTACTGCCGTCTGAAATGCAGCTGCAGGTCCGGCCGCAAAATGCAGACGAAACGATCAGTAAGGCTTTGGTCCCGCACTCGCCCGAAACAATTCGGTTCGACTGGACCAGTCCGCCGTTGTCGAAGGATGCGTCTCAGCAGGAACGCGAACGGTGGGCGACACAACAACAGGAAGCAACTCTTGGAATTACCAGTTACAGTTCGGTCTATTCGTTTCTGTACATCGAGGATCATGAAGTCCGCCATGAGATCCTGATTCCGTTACTGACACTGGAACAGAGCCTGCCACTGGACCGTGAACAGACTGATTTCCTGACCGTCTCCGAACAGGACACTTTTCGACCGCTGATTGAGAAATTCTTTGCACTGGGTAATCCGGTCGAAGTCGACGGAGTGCGTCCGGCACCGATCGTCGAACGCTGCGATTTCTACGGTGTCGACTTTCTCGATTTGGCTCAATTGACAGAGCGAAAGCCAGTGGCGATGTCGAGCGCTCGAGTGGGAATTATCTTAACGTATCCCCTTGTGGCAGCTCCCCGAAACATCAGACTGACATGGGATCGATTTAATAAAGCGCTGTGGACCATCAATATGGTCGTATTTTCAGAAGACGCAGATTTTCGGAAGACGTTGTCTCGAATCGGGTCGAACAATGTCTTTGAATGGAATTCACCGAATGACTCCTCTGTGACACAGGAACGGGTTCCGGCACCGGTCGTTGCAGAACTCCCCAAACTCCCCACGATTCGTTTGCCCGTCTTAACGCTGATCCTGCTGGCGACAGTTCTGGCGTCAGTGCTTCGACTGTATCGCGGTCTATTCAGCCGAACAGCGATGTGGATAACCATGTGCCTGATGTGTGGCGCAGCCGTGGTATGGGGCTTTGACGCCGGCTCTTTGACAATGCGATGGGGATCACCACAGGAAATTTCAGATGACGAGGCCAGACAAGTCGTTACGAAGCTCCTCTCCAATGTCTACGACGCCTTTCGCTTTCGAGGTGAGGACGAAGTCTACGATGCATTGGCCGTCAGTACCTCCGGCGATTTACTTCAGGATCTGTACCTGCAGATTCAGCAGAGTCTCAGGATGACAGAGCAGGGTGGTGCAGTCGCGCGAGTGAAGCAGGTCGACGTCATCGAAACGGACAGGAAAGCCGTGATACCGAAAGGCGACTCACCGCCATCAGGCTATGCTTTCACCTGCCTTTGTCGCTGGAACATTTCCGGCACTGTCGAGCACTGGGGACACATCCATGAACGCATCAACCAGTTTCAGGCCAGCTTTCTGGCAGAACCTGTTCCGGTGCGGCAAAAGACTGCAACTTCCTCAATGCGTTACTGGAAGTTGACCGGGATGAACATTGTCGACAGCAAGCGTGTGCACTTTGAAACGCGGCTCCGAAACCTGACATCATCCCGGTGACTCTGAAGAAACCCAAGTGGTGCCGCCTGTGATTTCCGTTGCAACTCCAGCAGATCAACTCTGCGCCATGCCCGCCGATTCCTGTTCGTCCGATTGAATTTTGATTCTCTCTGTGGTCCCATTTATTTGTAATGAGTCTGATTCGAAGGAGAATCTGCAGTCCGTATTGCTCGAAGTGACGTCATTCTCCGGGTGTCGTGTTCGGTCAGGTATTTCTGCCTGACGAATTTGATCAACTGATAAGTATTTGCAACATGCGCGGTGAATCTGTCTCTTTGCATGCAGTGTTTTGACCAATGTGTGAATCATCCGGGACGGGGACACGTAGCGCGAGGAGTCTTCCGGATTCAGACGATTCCATAAATGCGGTGGTAACGATTCAATGCGGCAATTCGTGTGCATACTGGCGTTCGGCATCTCTGGCCTCATTCAGACCGCCAGTTCCGGTCTGGGCGGACACCCTGTGACGATTGATCAGCCGATGTCGCCGCCGAACTGGGCACTTCTGGAGCGTGAGTTACTGCGCGCGAATACTACGGCATGTCGGGAGTTTTTTGATCGATATTTTGACGAGCGTGGATTTCTACTTTGCGTCGAACGCTGGGGGGCCGATGACGGCCCTGACGACGCTATCGAGAATATGATCTATTGGCCAATTCTGCACGCTGTCGGCGCATCGGATTCAATTCTGGAGATGTACAAAAAAGCGTGGGAGGGACATCTGCGGCAGTACACGGCGGCCAAAACCGTTGAAGTCCCGTTTGCCCGTGACGGAATGTACTACAAAGAATTTCCCGTCATGTTCGATTGGCTGCACCACGCAGAAGGATTGACTGTCTTTTGCCTGCAGGGACTGTCCGACCCATACGATCACCGATTCCAAAAGCGAGCACGGCGTTTCTCCGGGTTTTATATGGGCGACGATCCTCAGGCACAGAACTATGACCCGAAATACAAAATCATCCGCAGTATGTTCAATGGCAGCCGTGGTCCGATGTTGCGCAAAGCAACGGCGCTGGACTGGGCCGGTGATCCGATTGAAGTCGAAAACCGGTTTGTTCTTGGTCATGGTGAACAGAGCTATGAAGAAGTGCTCGCGCATTTCAGGGACTACAACGATGTCGCCGGTGACCATCCGGCAAATTTGCTCTCCACTGCTCTGGCGCTCAATGCCTACATGATTGATCACGAACCGATATACAAAGCGTGGGTTCTGGAGTACGTGGAGGCCTGGCGAGATCGAATGATCGAAAACGGCAACGTGATTCCCAGCAACATCGGTCTGGACGGCAAAATCGGTGGTGCTGCCGATGGCAAATGGTACGGTGGAGTCTACGGCTGGGGATTCACGGTGGAAGGAGTGGGCGAATCCTCCGGTCCGTCTCATCGACAGACGTTTGACCGAGGATTTCAGGGATTCCTGAATGCGGTTCTGTTGACCGGCGATCGCAGCCTGCTCGATCCCTGGCGGAAACAAATGGACACAGTTAATTCCAACAAACGCGTTGTGAATGGCACGACGCTGTATCCTCACAAGTACGGCGATGACGGCTGGTACAATTTTCAGCCTCAGCCTTACAGCGCGGGAGCCACAGGAATCTATTACGTGTCAATGCAGGATGAGGATTTTCGACGCGTCGCCACAAATCCGTGGTTCGATTATCTGCATGGTACGAATCCTCAATACCCCGAGCACGCACTGAGGAGCGACTTTGAGCACATTCGGGGGCGGGTCGCCGGAATGCGCTCCGACACGACAACTCCCGACACGCGACTTTCTGACGATCCTTTAAAATACACCCCGGCCGCCGTTCGATCGCTGACCGAACTGATGCTGGGTGGCATGTATCCTGCCCGCACAGGAATGGTTTTGCATTGCCGGTTGCGCTATTTCGACCCAATTCGGCGGCGGGCCGGTGTTCCGGAGCACGTTGCTGCACTGGTTGAAAAAATGACGAGCGATGAAGTCGTGGTGACTCTGGTGAATACCAGTCCGATTGATTCCTGCAAAATCGTGGTGCAGGCTGGTGGCTATGCGGAGCACCAGTTCATGTCTGTGGAAATCGGCGGACGCGAACAAAGCATCGATGCTTCACATTTTTCAGTCGAGCTCGCTCCCGGTGCAGGCGACCGAATGAAGCTGAAAATGCAGCGTTACGTCAACCAGCCCACACTGCGGTTTCCGTGGGATCAGTGACAGCCATTCAACAGTCCTGATGGTCAGGTCGAAATGTTCGGGGTAACAGCGACATCTTTCGCCTCTGGACACTATTCCCTGCATCAAACGTTCAAAGACTTTTTATCGGCACCAGCTGCAACGACTTCAAATCGATCATCACACCCGTAATCCGGTCACGCGGACGTACGGCAAGTCGCTGAGCTCCCTCAGAAAGGTCCAGTATTCCAAATTTTTCCCGTTGATAGGTGTCCCCACTGCCGGTCGCGGCAACTTTGTGTACCAGGCTGCTGCTGCTGCATTCGATCACCATGGAATTTCCCGCGTTTTCCCGGTCACATGCCCACGTAGCCCACACTTCGTAACGTCCGCCACGGGCGACGTAAATCGGCCAGACAGCTCGGTCGTTCATGGTTTGCCAGTGTCCGAGACTGTCGTGCGTCCTGTCCACCATCAGCGTGTCCCCATAAACTTCACATTCTGTTGCCAGCAGCAAAAAGGAATTGTCCTGTCCGGGACGGACACGCCGTACAAACCAGCCGCGCTGATTGGGCTCAACTTTTCGTGCACCGGCCTGTCGCACATATGCGATTACGTCAGCCAGATCCTGCGTCTTCAGATCCTTCTCAAGTCCTTCGGGCATTGTTGATTTTGCGGTACTCCTGAGCAGTTCCAGTTCATTTCGCAGCAGCGAAACGCGTTCACCTTTGGGTGCCAGCAGTGTGATGCCCGCCCCGGTTTCCTCCGCAAGGATTCCGCTGTGAGTTTTTCCCGCGTCGGTGACCGCAACGTAATTGATATACTTTGATTCAACGTTACGGTTGGGATCCAGCACCGCGATCAACAGAGACTCAGGCGACTTATCTTTGAGCGATGCCAGATCAGGACCAACCTGGTGGCCGAAACCGTCAAGCTTGTGACAGGTCGAGCAGATTTTACGGTAAAGTTCTTTCCCGCGTTCCACATTCGGCGGCAGGGTGAGTGCGGAACGGAACTCTGTCACAACCTGGTGACGACCTGCGTCAACCACAGCGGAAAAAAGGTTTGTCGCGCGCTGTCGAATGGATTCCTCAGGATGATTGATCAACTGCCCGCGATGAGTCGCATTGATTTCGCCAACGGCGAATTGTTCATGTTCCACCGCCTCGAGAATCGCCGCTGACCAGACCGCTCGGCTGAACAGCACGTCGAGAACCTGTGAACGCAACTCGGGCCCCATTGAGTTCCATTCGGATAACAGCAGCGCGGGAATTTGCTCATCGTCCAGTTCGCCCAAACGCTGGACAGCGGCCAACTGGATTTGCCCCACATGACGAGGATGAAGCAAACCCGCAAGAATCTCTACGTCACTTTGTAGTCGTTTTTCTTCACGAGCCATCAGTCGAATGGCGGCAAAGCGTTCGGTCTCATCGGCATTCTCGTCGACAGCAATTTGCGACGCTTTCCCGAACAGGCCGGACAGACGCGAGAACGTCTCCTGAAATAAAACGTCGATTTCCAGACTGAAAGATTCCAACTGACGTTGACGTCGATGGTGGAGTGCCTCCAAAACCTCTGCCAGAGCGTTCATTCTCCAGCTGGTGTTTTCGCCGGCCGGCGACTCCGCAATTCTGTCAAAGATCCTGTTCAAAACCTTTCGGTCGCCCAGCAAGGATCCCTGACGCAACAAACGAACAATCAGTTCCTGATGTGGCACAGAAGCTGTCGGAAAATCGAGGACAACTTTAAGCACCTCACCGATGTTTTCAGAGTTCAGGGAACTGATGATGGCGGTGGACAGGTATTGATCGTCAGCACAGTTCTGTGCCAACTCAGCCAGGGCCAGACCAGCTCGTTTGTCGTTCCATTGGCCCAGCGAATAGGCAAGCTGTAACCGTACATGGGAATCGGTATCGGCCGTTCGTGCCTGCGTGGCAACAGCGACTTCCTCCGACTGATTCGCAAATCCTTCGGCGAGACGCACCGCATGCCGCCGCACGCCAGGATGGGAATCGGCAAGAGCCACCAGGACTGTACCGGCTTTCAGTGTCTTGAGGCCGTCCAGCGTACATAAAGCGTGGAGTCTCGCCTCAGGATGCTTTCCGGACACAACCATGGTTTCCAGCAGCGCAACAGCCGCGTCGTCCTTCCGATGAACCAGCAGGCGTTGAACCGTATCGCGCTGCCAGCCACTGGGACTTTCCAGCATCTGCACCAGCTCGTCTGTATTCATCCTGTCGAAGCGAGGCATGCGGCGCAATGTTTTGTCGGCAGGATAGACACGATAGATGCGTCCTCGATCCTCTCCGGCGCGGACGGCCAGATCTTTCTGTAACTCCCTGGGAATATACTGCGTATGTTCAATCACCTCACGGTACATGTCAGCGATATACAGCGCCCCGTCGGGTCCGACTTTAATCATGGTCGGGCGAAACCAGTTGTCCCGCGAGGCGAGGAATTCAGATTGCTGCTCATCATCAGTACGGCGACTGTTAAACACGACGCCTTCAGCGGACATCACCTCCCGATGTATTAGGTTGTGCACCGGTTCACTGACGAATGAGTTGCCGGCAAACGCTTCACCAAAAATCTGATCACGGTACACAATCGAGCTGCAGGCAGATGTAAAATGGTCTGCTCCGTCCAGAAAATTAAACCGTGGCAGCGTACGACTCACGGGATAACAGGGAGACGCTCCCGGCTTGACCGAGACCTGCCGACGACCTTCCGGCGCCACGACGTACGGGTTGCGGCGGAGATATCGGTCCTGAAACATGTACTGCCACATCGGGTGGCTGTTGTTGCTGCCAAACCAGTTGCCCCAGTCGTCTCGGCTGCGTCCGAATTGCGTGCTGCCCAGTTCTTTTTCAATCTCACCTACGTCGGGAAGAATGCGAATATCGTGTCTCAGCAGATTGATCGACGTCCCGGTCCTGATCGATTTCACCCGTCCACCGCTGTCACCATTGGCACAGTAGACCCAGTTGTCCAGTCCCCAGGTGAACCCGTTGAGCCGGTGCTGCTGGTTTCCCTGCCCAAACCCGGTGAACAGGATTTCGCGGTGATCTGCACGTCCGTCACCGGTTGTGTCTTCGGCATAGAATATGTCCGGAGCAGCAGTCACCAACACACCGTTTCGCCACGGCATCACTCCGCTTGGAAAACCAATCCTGTCCAGGAAGACGGTTGATTTGTCGTAAGTTCCATCACCATCACTGTCTTCCAAAACACGCACGCGTCCCCCCGGCTTTCCCTGTCCGTCAAGGCCCAGAGGATAGTCGGCCATCTCCACAACCCATAAACGTCCGTCGGGCCCCCAGTCAAAGGCGACCGGGTCCAGCACCATTGGTTCGGCAGCGACCAGTTCAACTTTGAAACCAGGACGCGGCACCATGGATTTGAGCGATGCCTGCGGTGTTCGGGGACCGGGGGGAACGTCCTGAAGGAGGTCATCGAAGGAACGCCGATCGACCAGATTATCCAACGTGGCGGTGTCTTCGTTCTGCCACCACAGATGACGGGAATGGACCCAAAAGCCATTGTTGGTTCCGTCTCCACGGACGATCATTGGTAACTCCTTCTGAGAATCTCTGTCGCCGCGTCTGCCGGAAAGGATTTTCCTGCTCCAGCCGGTCTGCATCGAATCAAACAGATGAATCGAATAGCGCTGAGCGTTGGAAAACACGATGTCATCGAATCCGTCTTCGTTGATGTCGACGAAGCGGAGACCGGCGTCGGTTCCAGCCCCGCGAAACTTCCACGATCCGTCTTTGGTATACGGTGTGCCCAAAGTCGTACCTTCGGGCAGCTTAAACGGAAGTTGCTTCCAGCCACTGTCGGTCATCGACCACTGCAGAATCACATTTGTGTCGTGATCCCTGGCAGAAACAATGACTTCATTGATTCCGTCTCCATCCAGATCACGGAAGTCTGCTTTGATTCCTGCCGGAAGTTCAGCAACAGCATCGACATCCAGCAGTGAGGGAAGATGAGGATCCGAAACCCACTTTGTGCCGTTGAAATGCCATGCTCCACCAGCAGCGACTGATTTCTCCGCTGACAGTTCACCCGTGTCAACAGACATCGGTGTTTGCCAAACAGTCGGCCTTGCGGTGTTACGCAGAACGGAAAAATGCACTTCAAAAAATCGACTGTGCTTCGATTCCTGCTGCACAAGCAGGGCGGGAAAATCCGATGAAGACCAACCCTGTTTTTCCGGTGACCAAACGCGGGTCTTCTTTGCACGACGATTGCCGATGACAACATCCAGAAAACCATCATGGTTGACATCCAGCAGACGCACGCCGTTGTCACGACCTGTTTCGTCGCGAAGAGGCTGACCGTCCAGCAGGTTTTCGTTCAGCCGGTTCAGTGCCTCGCCGAACGTAAGGAACTTCACCTTTCTGCCGTGTTTTTCCACGGTATGATTAATCAGTTCGATGATCTGGTCGTTGCGGATCCAGCCGTGTGGATGAAAGACCAGATTCAGTACTCCCTGTTTGATCACCGTAATGTCGATTGCTGCTTTCAGATCGCCGACCGTTTTCGGTGAGCATTTTTCCTTGTGATAATGCTGAGCGGACCAGTCGCTGGGCGTCACACAGGGAAATTCCCAGCAAAGTCGGTTGATCACGTACGGATACGGATAATTCTCGATTGAGTTGACGAACGACCGGTCATAGGGAACGTACTTCCCAAATTTCTCTTCGCCGTCGGCGTCAAAAATCAGTTCGCGGGGAATTTGGGGATCATTCGAAGTGAAGATGTTAAACACCGACGAATCGATGTGTAAGAAGTGACCTTTTTCACTGGTGTTGTTGAAAATCTCGGAGAAAAACCGCGGACTAACGGTGTTCAGAGAATCACAGCAGGGCATACGGTAGGCAACCGGGTTGTTGTTGGGGATGGCGCCCAGCATGTCGATGCAGCGGTCATAGGTTGATTTGGCTTTGGCAAAATCATTTTTCTGCAACAGCGGGCAGGGATGGTCGATCGTGTGCACATCGATGGTCAGCCCTTCGTCCAGCCAGGGCGGCAGCAGATCGTCGTCGGGAACAACGCGGTTGGTCATAATGCTGACTGGTGCCCGGCCGTCGATCTGCTTGAGTCGCTGCAGGATGGGCCGCAGGTAGTTCTCGTACCTGGGTGAATTGGCCTTGCCCGAATCACGCATGTCGTCGATGGCCAGTACAACCACGGCTTCCACTCCGTCGTCACCGACCCATTGCGGTGTAATGAGCTTTGGAAATTTGTGTGAGACATAATACGGACTGTCACTGTCAAGATACGTCAGCCGATTTCCGTCGGCCGTCACGGCCGGAACCGTCGTATTCAGCAGACAGGTGACCAGAATTCCGCAGCGTGCAAACCACATCTGTCTGACTCCAGAACTTGTAATAAAGGATCGATGAATCCTTCAGATTATCCGAAACGTCGGCATGATGCTCGCTCGAAACGTAACTGCAGTCGTCACTCATCCAGAGAATTTGTGCTGACCAATGCTGTTTGCTCTCACAACGATTCCGGAATTTCGATCGCGCGTTGTCGCCATCATGGGAATGGTCGCCACGTCTGTTGCGTTTGCATTTGGTAGATCAAGTTAACGGGATTCGAACGTGGCTGATGTCAGCCGAAAAGGTCTGCAAATCTCACTGGGTCGTATTTCGGGCACTCATAACACCCACGATGACTACTTATTGGTCACTTCTGCCGAGCGCCTGTTGCGAATTTTTTTCCTATACTTCCATCGTGTGGTAATCCGATGTGCTCGGTATCGATGGTTTAATTGTCAACGATGATCTCATCATTGGGTGTGATGAATGAGACACCCCCGGTGAACTTCGTCGTATTCGACTCAGGAACATTTCAATTGCCAGCATGGACACAAATACTGAGACTCGTACCGCCCATCGTTGCGCGAAGTATTCGATACCTGCTGCTCTTTTCGTAACGCTTGCTTTCTGGTGCATTCAAACAGACAACTTTCCTGTGTTGCAAACCATTCGCCCGAGTTGGTATGTCTACGGCTGGCCTGTCTGTTTCGCTACCAGTAGTCGGGGTCGATTCAACTTGTCCAGCTTCGACTCAATATCTTTGGCAGTCGATTTATCGGTGACTGTCTTAACCATTGCATGCACATGGACAGCGGCACGGAATGTCCTGAAACGGCTTCCACATTTTTCAATTGTTCAATTAATTGCTGTAACGACCGGATTCGCTTTGGTTTGTTTTGTAACGTCCGACGCTATGAACGCGACCGTCGATTCTCTCGGATTTCAATTGCCACATGAAGATGCTTCGGCAACGGCAGGGAACGCCCGACGGTGGGAACGATATTCTCTTTTCTCTCAACTGCCTCTTGGTCTCGGTGTGCTTTCAGTGGGTTACGTATTTACGGTCGCTTTTGCACAACGTTTCAACCTGGACAATACCAGCGTTGATGAAACCGAACTTCAAGACGTCAAATAAATCGGGGCAGGACAGTCATTGCTGACCGTCTTCCCACATCATCTGACATACGGGTCCGGATCAGGATTCCTGAAAGGGGACCAGGGTCGCACCAGAGCTGTTTGAACCAATGTGCGCCCTGTTCAGATGTGCTTCAAACAATTACAGATATTCGTGCCAACCTCCTTCGGCCCTTTGCACGAACTCGTCAATATCTTGTTCACACATTGCTCATCGCTCACAAAACATCGGAAACTTCGGGATTCACTGGTGGCCTCGGACAACTGGCGATAGCATGCTTGACTATGGACCGACTTTCCGAATTACTTCGATCTGGACTGACGCGTCGCAGCGCGTGTAGTGTGCTTACGCTTCTTGCGTATGCCGCTGCAGCAACTGGCGTGCCGATGGGAGGTCACCATGACGGCCGGAATACCGGGTGCAGGTGCAGTCAGGACGTCAACAAAACAGCAGACTGCTGCTGCAGCACGACGGTTTTAGTCGTACCCAAAAGCGATGGCACGGACCAGGCCGTCGTTACCTGCCGAACAAGTTTTAAGCAAAACGCGGCAAGATCTCATACCAGGAATCAGCGTGCAGTAAATGCCTGTTGTTCGTCGAAGATTGCCGAATCCCGCTCCACGAACAACAGATCGTGTTGTAAGTCCGGCGGTCGAGTTCGTGGTACGCCACTGAACAGTCAGATCATAGGTTCTGACAGCGAATGTCAGCCAAATGCAGGTCATTTCGACATCCCCGCCATTATTAATGCGTGCAACTGTGGAAATGATGCTGAAGGCGGATTTTGCTGCAATGCCGATCCGCGACTTCCGGGAGACAGCTTGAACGTCCTTCCCGGTATGGATTGTCAGAGCAAATGTGAATTCGAATGCGAAATCCATCCCCATCATATCACCACTCCTGAAACTCCTCCTCCGGAAGTATCAGTCGGCTGATTCGACTGAGCGTACCGAATGACAGGACAACGTCCTGCTCAGTATCGGTTATGTGCACTTTCTGAGTCCCTCAGATGAGGATTTTCACTGATGCGTTCCCTGTCAGATAGTCGCGCCCGAGGTGCGCGTGGCTTCACGTTAATCGAGCTGCTTGTGGTCGTCGCGATTATCGCGGTCCTGATATCACTGCTGTTACCGGCTGTTCAGCAGGCTCGTGCTGCGGCACGCCGGATCCTGTGCCGCAACAATCTCAAACAGATCGGTTTGGCGCTGCACAATTACCAGTCCGCGATGAATGTATTTCCACCAGGAAGGCTCGATTATCCCTATGTCTATTCGCCTCAGGCCTACCTGCTTCCGTACATGGAACAGGGCAACCTCGAGGATCTGATTGACTATGATGTGAAATTCTTTGGTGCCGACGCACCAACATGGGGCAACGCGTTAGCAGCAAGGACATCGGTTTCGGTTTACACATGCCCAAGTGACCAGAAGGGTGTCCCGGGTTCCGAGTTTGGAGCAACAAGCTATGTGGGCAATGTTGGCAGCGGACTGGTAGACAATGGTCGTCTGACAACATTCGGAGTCTCAGGCCCACTTCCGGACGGAGTTTTCTTTGAAGGTTCGAAGATAAGATTCCGTGACCTCACGGATGGAAGTTCAAATACCGTTGCATTCAGCGAAATGCTGCTGGGCAGTGGTATTGCTTCGCCATCGGGTAATCCTCCGAACGACGCACAACGGGAACTGCTGCTGCTTCCCGGCGGTCCGCCCACAACTGAGGCAGCCTGTACGCCTGGTGGTGGTGGAACCTGGTGGGCAAATCGTGGCGTCCGCTGGATGCAGGGATCGTACGGATACGCTCTCTACAATCATTTCTACGGTCCCAACGATTTGACATATGACTGTAACAATCAATTTCGGACTCATGGCCTGACATCGGCACGCAGTGCCCACTCCGGTGGAGTCACCGTACTGTTGTGTGACGGTAGTGTTCGCTTTATTGGTGAGAACATTGCCCTCGACAACTGGCGAGCTCTGGCAACTCGCAGTGGCGGGGAGATCCTCGGCGAATTCTGACCGAACTCCCGCCACAGTTTGCTTGTTTTTATCCGCGTTTCGGTTTGCCGACATACCGGTTTCGCGGGATGAAACAGGCGTTTCATTGCTGCAAATCGTGGTGACGTGCTGTAAACACCAAAAGGGAAAACCCAATGATTCGGAACTGTTTGATTCTTCTGCTGGTGTCTGCTTCATCAGTGCTGGCCCATGATACATGGGTTGAAACCAACGCGAACCTGATCCGTACCGGTGATGCCGTCTACGTCGACCTAAAGCTTGGCAACCATGGCAATGACCATCGTGATTTCAAACTGGCCAGCAAAGTTGGCTTACAGGGTTGCACACTCAATGTCCTGAGCCCGGATGGAAAGAGTTATGATCTCAAGACGGAACTCTTCGATACCGGCTACGCTCCCAAAGAAGGATACTGGACGGCGAAGTTCGTTCCTGCACACCCAGGCTTGTATATGGTCGCTCATCAGCTGGATCGTGTTGTCAGTTACGCGCCCATCCGATCGATCAAGAGCGCAAAAACATTTTTCGTCGTGAGTCCGTCTCTGGACAGGGTCTCAATGGAAAATCCAGGGTTCGATCAGGTACTGGGTCATTCACTGGAGATTGTCCCCGTGACCAGCCCGGTGACGCCGATGGGCCCCGGTCAGCCCATCAGCATACAATTGATTTACAACGGAAAACCGATGGCCAATGCCCGCGTTTCTTTTATCCCGCACGGACACCAGTTGAAGAAAGATTTTGATCCCGATTACGAACGAAACACGGACATAGAGGGTCTGGCAACTTTTACGCCCAGAGACGGAAACGCCTATCTTGTCGTGGCACATCACAAGGAGCCGGATGAAGCGGGCGAGAACTACGAAAGTACAAAGTATTCTGCCACGCTGACTGTTCTTGTGCCGGAGATCTGCCCCTGCTGCGGCGAGTAATCATCCGACACGAATTGCGGGTTCGCGAATATTGCAGGTCATCATCACGCCTGAAATCCGTGGACTGGAAATATTGAGACACCTCTAAAATCAAAGCGAAGTCTTCGTGTGCAGCAACGAATCAAACATCCCGATACCGGCACGTCCGTAATTTTTTGCTCATCACCTGATCAAAATGCTGCGTCGCAATTTGTTGATCGGTTATCAGTCCTCAATGCTGTTTCCGACTTTCCCTGACCCATTCTTCGTTGAACCACACGTGTTTGATGGTCTCGTTGGGTTTAGGCGTGTAGGTGTAGGTGACGTGGATCATACCGTCGCGAGTCTGGATAACGGTGGGGTACGAGGCATGGGGATTGTCATCCGGGGGCGTGTGATTGTCTTCGATATTGCGGTGCCATTTCCACGTGGCTCCCTCATTGTCGGAGATGTAAGCGGTTAACCGGGAGCGTCCATGGCGTCCGTCCCGTCCGTCGAGATCGTTGCACACAAGAATCCAGTGACCGTTGTGGAGCTTAGTGACCGACACACTCGACTCAGGATTGCGAATTTTCAGGTCGTGGAAGTTGCCCCAGGTCTGACCGCCGTCCGTGGATTCCGCAGCACGGATGTAACGAAGCGGGCCTTTATCGCGGCCGTAGGCCACGATCGTACCGTCCTTTTTCCGGATGAATGCGGGCTGGATCAGTCCGTAGTCAACCATGGGCTCGCCATATTCCCACGTCTTGCCACCGTCTTCAGTGAAGCACGACAAAGAAGTGCAGTACACGTCCGAGTAAAGCCCGATCATCATGCGGTTGTCCGAGAGCATGATGG
>JAKVAY010000078.1 GCA_022447185.1 Fuerstiella sp.
CACAGACTGCCCGGCGGGGAACCCAATTGCTCCGGCGATGACACCCCACATCGCCATGTTGCGGGCTAGCTTATCGTTACACCACCAGCCCACATAGATGAACACCACAAGCAACGCCAAAAGCTGACCTCCCCAGTTTTCCCACCGAGGCCTGATCGTTTCGTATGGCTCCCAGTCCCAGTGGTCAGAAAAATACAGAAATGGCAAAGCCTTCTCACTGGCCTCCTGCAGGTTACCTTTGCCTCCTGCAAACCGGTTGACATGCACCATCTCTGTGCCGTCTTTCCCATATGTGAATTCCGCATCCACTTCGTATGGCCTGAACGGATAGTTGATCGTGTTGATGCCCATGAAATAAGCGCCGAGCGCTGCCAGCATCAATGCAATCATGTTTCGCGACGTGTAAAGACGGCCACTCAGGCCCATACCCAGAAACGTACCGAAGAATCCGATCCAGATTCCACCTTTGATCGCCAGTCCCAGCATGCCCCAGCGCCACGCTTCCGCATTACCACGCAGTGGTCCATCGTGTGTGAGTCCGACTGTTTCACCGTAGGTCATCGAGCCACCGATACCCATGGCGACGATAGCAAGGGCAATAGTCCGGACCAGCTGATCAATTGGCATCTTGCGGCAGAGAATAAAACAAACTGAGAGACTGACGAGGACGCCGGCAATCATGGCACCCGTTTCGTGGCCGTATTGACCTCGAATCCCCCAGCCCATTCCGCCTGCCATGGCTGAAAACAGCACGGGCTTACAGAACCAGACTCCATCACCATACGTCTGTTGTTCGTTCATCAATGTATCACCGGTACCAAGAGTCACATTGTTGGTAAAAAATGCTGAGAGTCAGAAGTGTCGCTCGCACCTTCTGCCTGTTCTTTACGCGGATCGTGCTGTGTCGACGTTCCATGTCACCCGTCGACACGGAAACCAGGAATTTCGTTGGATCGCTATACACATCCTGTTGTAACCCGGTAACTAAATCGATCCGGGTGGGTTCCAGCTCAATGTTGGAGATTGTCCGAATGCACAACCAGCGAGGTTGCTTTCTAACACAAGCAACAATTAATACGTTTCGTGCAGTAACCAAGTCATATGTCATACCGAATGACAGACTTGTGAACCGTATTATTCATGGTCCGCTGACACAATTCCACTACCCAGTTGACGCCCATCCCAGATTCACCATCCTGATCCGCGTGAACGCGGTTGTGATTGGGTGCGGTGCCGGGTTCCTGGAGATACAGTGACTGCTATACCAATCGGCCGAAGATTTTCAGGGTAAACTGACCGGAATTCCCAGACGGTGCTGTGGCAGGTTCGGGTTTGCTGTATTGAATCCGGGTTCGATCGGCCATCGATTTGGCCGGGTGGATCGTGTCCTGCTACGACCGGATGTGCCTCAAGTTCCGGTGCATCGGTAACCGTAACAACAGCTATGGCTCCGGTGACAGGCCGTGTAAGACGGACCTGTGTATACTATCTGATCTGCGGTAACGATTTGATTCAAGTCCCGGCCGGCATCGGTTGATTGAACGGGGCTGCCTGATTCAGTGGCCATGGGTCCAGCTTGCGCACATAATCGCGATGCAGACCTGTGTTGGCGAGGATGAGCACATCGTCGATGAACCGCTGAAAACGCCCGCTTGCAGATCGCCACCGGATTTTGCGAGTTTGCCTCTGATGTTTTCCTCTCACAACCGTCACATAGTAGTATGTCTCTGCGCTGCCCACTGTACGCAGTAAACGTTATCGCACCGAACGTGAACTGCGACAGGTCGACTTGATTGAATTTGCCTTCGACCCCCTGTTTGCGAAAATTGTTCGACGCAAACCGGCGGGATTCCATCGATTGTTTAATGTTTTTACTGGTCTGGTCACGGGCCATCTGAAACGGCAGGACGTCGTCCACGGAAACGCGATTGTTCTGGCATTTGTGAGCGTGCTCTCCCGGAACTGGTGAACCACAATAGGGAACAGTGAGTACCGGTCAGCGTGCCGATGGATTTCACATTTTCATCACAGGAATCACATGGCGATTCACAAATTTCAGATGTGTCATCGGACTTGTCATGGCTGCCTTCGCATTCCTGTTTTTGCTGTCACCACTTTCTGATACGAAACAGCATTGAGTCGAAATCCTGTTTTTTAAGGACCACGTTCGCCCTACCGCCTTCACAGGGAAAGATTCGGCCGAGACCTGTGTCAAAGGTCTTGCCAATGTCGCCGGACGAGGAGTCAATTAGACACGGATCAAGCGATTCGTCCGGACCTTCAGTGTCTTCAATCGTTAGGTTCTCATGAATTCACTGTGACCACGTTCGATCCAGCAAACCTGGCCATGAGAATTCAGGAACGGCCGGCTACACTAAGAGTCTGCGGGTGGAGGAGGCGGAGAAACCTGGAACGAAGTTGACAACTGTGGCACGTTTCCAGCCGGTTGCCACCCCGTCATGCCATCTGACCAGACTAACGTTTCGGCATTCACCTCCCCCGACGAAACTCCGGCTGCCATTTGCTGTGTGGAAAATGGCCCACGAGTCTGACCATTGACGGCGACATGCCAGACAGCTGCAACCGGAAGTGGAGGAGGGACCGTTCCGGGAGCAGTACCACCCATTCCAGGCTGCATCATGCGTCCAGCCATCGCAAATCCAAGTCCCAGCCCCATCCCATCGGCGGCTCCGCCGCCCGAGGGATTTTCGGCGGCGGCCGTCATGGCCTGGCCCATTTGGAACTGCTGGAATTGATTCATGTCGCCGATCACCCCCATGCTCGTTCGTGTATCCAGTGCTTTTTCCACTGCCTCCGGCAAAGAAATATTGACGATGAACAGTTGAGGAATCTCCAGACCATATTCGTCATCGACCTGTTCCTGAACGGCCTGGCGGAGTGTTTCACCAAATTCCTGATACTTACTTGACAGGTCCAGCGCAGCCACGTTGGAGGATCCGATCGTATCCGCGAAGGTGCTGATGATCATGGATCGAAGCAACTCGGTGACTTCGTCCGTGTCAACAGCGCTGTCGGTTCCAACAAGTTCTTTCAGGAGTGCACGTGCATCAACGGCTCTTAGCGCATAAGTTCCAAATGCGCGAATTCGAATCGGTCCAAACTCAGGATCTCGCAGCATAATGGGGTTGGGTGTACCCCATTTAAGATCCGTGATTTGTTTGGTACTGACAAAGTAGACCTCTGCTTTAAAAGGGCTGTCAAAACCATACTTCCAGCCGGCCAGCGTACTCAGAATTGGCAGGTTGTCTGTTCTGAGTTCGTAGTGTCCCGGTTCGAAGACATCCGCGATTTCGCCACGATGCACAAAAACCGCGATCTGTCCTGGACGAACAATCAGCTGCGCTCCATTCTTAATCTGGTTGTTATATCGAGGAAATCTCCAGACCAGCGTATGCCGCGAATCGTCGACCCATTCGACGATATCAATCAATTCAGCACGAAGTTTGTCAAACAGTCCCATTGATGAATCTCCTCGATTGATTCAGGAATTTGCTTCGGCCATGTGTAGTTTAGCCGGCTGTACGTTTGGTGCTACGTGGAGCAATCGGAACTGACTTTGGCCACAGATCTCTAACGCACGATTTTACGGAGCGGATCACAGAAATTTAACGCGGGAGTGGTTTTCAGCAAAGTCGGTTCATCCTGTGATGCAGTCTGTTCCTGAACAATTTCTGATGCGTTACCTGGCTTTATGACTCCGGAATGTCTTTTTCAGCGGGCAAACGCGCACTCGTTGTACACGCACACTGAGCCGTTCAGCCATTCTCTGCATCTGATGAATGGTTGTCTTTAACCGACCGACCTCTCCACCAGGATGCTAAAATGGAACCCGATATATTCATCCACGGGCCAAAGATTGCCGATGCCAGCGCGGCATTGCTGCTCTTAAGTACATTCACGGCCAGTCCTGACGCCATGCCGCCATTTTGCAGCCCCACCTCAATTGCCACAGTTCGGCGCGTTGTTTCGTCCAGGCCGGTGAAGTAGGCACACCAGTAGCCGAGAAGATATCCAATGGCATTGTGTGCCACAGCCACGACAATCAGTGACAATCCAACGGTCATCAGCTGATCACGCGAGAGAGATGTAATAATCGCAATGATGTAGCAGATTGAGACCATGGCGATCACCGACAGCGTTCGTTCCATCTTTGGTCCAAGAAGCGAATAATCAGTCAGCAGCCTGTTGGCAATCAGGCCAAACACGATTGGTGCAATAATCATTTTAAGGATGGCCACCAGCATGGTTACGAATTCGATCTCGATGTACTGGCCAGCCAGCAGTTTCATCGCCAGCGGGGTCAGCACCGGAGACACCAGTGTGGAGCATGCCGTCATGGTCACAGAAAGCGCAACATCACCACGAGAAAGATAAGCCATGACGTTGGATGCCACACCACCCGGGCAGGAACCGATCAATACGACGCCTGCTGCAACCTCGGGTGGAAACCCAAACAACATGGCAAGACCGGCGCCCGTAAGCGGCATAATGGTAAACTGAAGCAGCACGCCGATACCCACCGCACGTGGAACTGCCAGCACCCGAGTGAAATCGGCAATACACAGTGTTGCCCCCATTCCAAACATAATAATCTGAATCAGCGGCACGATGAGATTTTTCTGTTCAAACGTGCCCCATTTCGTATTCCATGCTTGAAACAGTTCCGGGTGGAACATCGCGGCCGCAACCAGCGTCATGACCCACAGACTGAAGGCGAATCCGCGGAACTTGGCGTGCAGATTCGCGGCAATCGCCAGACATCCCATGCCGCCGACGACCCATGCCGCCAGCAGGAAAACCTGCTTGCCGCCGTCAAATACGATCTGTAACCCCGCGCCAGCGAACAACATCGCACTGGCGCCCAGGAATAATGTTGGCAGTGACTTCGATGTCGACATTGTATTCGCACGGTCCTCACAGCGACTGAAATTGAAATCCTGTCCGCACAGCAATTCGTTTTCGGTACAATAGGTGCGAGACGCCGGTTCATGACTTTATCAGAGCAAACACGCTCGCAGGCGATTGGCGTCTGTCTTTGTGATCAATTGAAGCAAAGTGATACTTTCCAAATGAATAACGCTGCGAGAATTCGGAAGGCATCCCATCAATTTCCCTTTTAACAAACCGGTGACATCCGAGGGAGACCGCTGTCTGGATTGATCCAGATTCAAAACCTACTGAACGCTTGTATCTTCCCCTGTTCGTTATTCGCATCCAGCAGGAAACAGGGTGAGCCGTCGGCATGTCGCTTCATCACGCAGTGTTTTCTATTGACTCCACGGGAACCGATAAGATGGCGGATTTGAGAATCGATCCAGCCCGATGTGCAGGCGACACACAGTAGCTGGTGCAAGCCGTACAGTGACGTGAGGTCCATTGATGGTATTGAACTGAAATGGATAGACTTCAAGCTGACGAATCCGGGAAATGTTGTGTTCACGGAACATTCCCGCCTGAATCAGCACCTCTTTTTCTTCTGTAGAACTGAGGTTGACCAGGTTGAGCCGAACTCCGTCAGGCGTCAGACGATCCACCATGGCAGCAACCTGAGACGGCAATCCCGATCGCTGCTGATCCGGATCAAAATATCGAAGGCTCGAATGAAGCAGTCCACCATGATAAACATGGTTCGGAGCTCCGTGCATCAATTGCACCAGACCTTCGAGAATGACCGGATTAAGTTTCTGCCAGTGATGTACGTCTTGCTCATCGGGCGTTGTTTCATCTTTGCGAATTCTGCTTAGTCGCGACAGCGTTTCTTCGTAACAGCCGTTCAGAATCTGAAGCGGGTAATCATCATTATGTCCCAGGACAAATGCGACCCATGAACCAGTGTGATTCGAATCCCCTTTGCCTTTGCTGTAGTTGAGTTGATCGAATTCGGAAAGATCCGCCAGTCGTTCCAGTCGCTCCCAGTCTTCGTCCGCACGAGAAATAAACCATAGCTGGAACAGGTGCCTGACATCCATTCGGCCGAATGCCTGCCACCCATTGTTTCCATGCCGGTGAGGCACCAGCAGCTTGCCGTTTTCCTCTCGGCCAAGACTGGTCACCAGGTCAATCACCGACCTGGGTAATTCCAGACAGTCCGGGTCGCCACTGAGGAGGTATGCATTGGTGCCGCCAATAACGGTTGATTCGACCTGATTGTAAAGACCATGCGGCCAGTTCCATCCGTAGTATCCAGACCACCACTTGCCGTCATTGTATTCTCCGATTTTACCGGAAAGCCCGATGTTGTCAGGCAGGATGCCATTGTTGTCACGCACACGCTGGAGCCAGGCGCTAACATATTCCTGGATCCAGGTCCTGTATCGGTCCTCGCCTGTCGACATGTAGGCATGGAGCATCAGGCTGGTCGATGTCAAATTCAGCGGAACGTCGCCACGCATCATGCGCTGATTGATAGCGTTCAGGATATTTTGAAACAGTACGTCATCATTCCAGGCATCACCGGACGTCACGTTCGGTATGTCATCGAACGGCAGTGGATAGTGGGCCAGAATCGGCCGATGAGTGACCCAGTCCTCCGCCGTATTCACAAAACGAGGGCCACGACTGCCATTGATCGGAGAACGAATCAGTTTGCGTACCGGATCATAATTCGGAGCGTCCGGATTGTCTCCAAGGTACAGCGAAGCAAACCTGACCGTCCGCTCACGGAACGCCTGATTTGTCGGATCAGAGAGACCAAAGAAATAGAAGTTGGTGTAGGACTCACCATGATGCATCCAGTCGTAGTTCGCATCGAATTCATCGTGAATCTGTCCATACTGAGTAAACTGTCGTGTGACACCCTCCCACAGATCGCGTGACAGCCGATCAATTGAAGGCGGTCCACCGATCGCGTAGTACAGTGGGAAATTGTAAAAACTTTCGTATCCGTCATCTGACCCGTCAAAGCCTGGCCATTCCTTTCGCCATTTGAGCGTGTGATCATCATTGGTGTATTTGTTGACAAACTCCAACGCTGCCGGTTCAAGTTGGTCCATGACGTGCTGCTGCAACAACGCCCATTCCGGGGGCGTCGCTGTCGTTTTCATGGAAATGACGGGAATTTCGGTCTGAGCAATTGAACGTGGCATAGCAGTACAGAATAGCAACAATCCTGCCGCAGCGACTCTCACACTATTCGTCATAGGAAACCCTCTTCACCAGTTGTCGAATTCTCTTCTGCGAATGATGCTAACGTGAGTTGCGAACGTGATTCAAGCAGCAAGCTTCACGTATTGCGAGCGGGTGTCACCGTCGAAATCACACAGCCCGGACAACACAACCGCGACGGTCGCTGTTGATCAGTCTGGTTCGCGGATCGAGTCACATGACACACCGATCAACCGAATCGCCGCTCCGGTACATGCAGACAGCGGATCGAATGTCTTTTCATCCTCCGCACACGGATGTGCGGGTTATCACAGAAACTTGTGCGTCAATTGTGCCAAAATTCATGATGAGGAATTTGTGACGAGCAAATTCAGTCGTGGTTGAAGATCGTCCACAAAGGCTCTCTGTTTGCCACGTCCTGTGTCGAGTCGAACTTTGGATGTTCTGATCATCCATTCTCCCGTGTTCGGAACCCAGTCGCGAATTCCATCTAGCGCCAGCTTTGTTGCCTCGAGACGCTCTTCCATATTGTGAGTGAACCCGACAAATGCAGGCAACTCGTTCTGGGCAAGCACGATGTACACACAGGGATCCGGACTGCAACGGATTTTGTCAAGAGGCTTTGCCTGACCAAGCCTGCTCCGACCGATCGACGTCCTGGACCATTTGTCGACAGATTTCCGCAGCTTCAGAGCAACCCAACGGTACTCAAATGATGTTTGACCTGGACAGACGGCCCGGCAGTATCGATCAAATCTCATGGCCGCTTCCGGATCACACAAAACGTCATCCAGACTCCGAAAACCCTCATCGAGCATCCTTCGCAGTCCCATCTCACACGCAAATTCGAAGGAGTCTGCATTCTTCCAGTCCATGAGGTCCCGGGAGCTTCCCTGTCTTTTGAGTTCCGGATAGTTCCCGCTACGGCGCAGATTCATCAGAACGCGGCACCAGTCAGCGGGACGGCCCGGAATCTGCCTGGTGCTGCAGTTGTCAATGAACTCCGCATTCAGTAATGGATCCGCGACCATGTGGTCAATGGTTGGACTGCCCTTCAGATTTGCGAATGCATCAATCAACGCAGTTTCATCGATGCCTTGCGGACGTCTGAGGTTTTTTTGACGATCGATTGTTGTTCGCGGTGCACTTGTTTTTGGTTCCTCACCACCGGTCAACGGGTCACCTGTACGGACCTCACTTAATCGATCATTTGAGAACTGGATGTAATCCTCTGATAATTCGATACCCATCCAGTGCCGTCCCAGTTTCTTCGCAGTGACCAGTGTGCTGCCCGTCCCGGAAAACGGGTCGACGACAGTCCCTTCCGGATCCGAACAGGCGCGGACAATTCTCCCCAAAAGCTGCTCTGGAAGCTGGCAGCCGTGAAACTGAGCGCGTTCCTTGAACGTTCCTGCGATTCGAGGCACATACATGGTGTCATGGTCCGGCAGGAACCCGCCATCGCCAATGTCCTGTGGACGCAGCACCCAGGTATTGTCGGGAACTCGACCAACACTGTTGGCACGCTTATCGTTGTAGACAAGCTGTCGAGCAGACGGAACGCGGATCTCATCAACATTGAATGTGAACCGTTTCGGATCTTTCACGAAATACAGAAGGTGTGTGTGGGAGCGAGTGAACTTCGTTGTGCAGTGAACGCCGAACGTGTAATACCAGATCACCCAGTTGCGCATGTGCAGCCCGCAACTTTCGGCAACACGTTTCACCTCCGCTGCATATTCGTCGCCGATGGCAATCCAGAACGTGCCATCCGGCTTCAATGAACGAACCGTTGCCGAAATCCAGGCCTTCGTCCACTCGAGGTACTTGTCATCTTCAAGCCGATCGACGTAAACGTCGTATTTGTAGCCGATGTTGTATGGCGGATCTGCAACCGCCAGATCTGCCCAGCCCGCGTCCATGCTGTTCAGTGTTTTGACACAGTCACCTGAGATAAGCCTGTCTGTCTTCACGAAGTCGAACTCCCTTCGAACCAGACCATCATGTCGAAATCCCTGGTGCAAACAGGTATTCCTCGAATGTACGGTCGACATGCTGAGTGTTGTGTCGGTTGCATATGATCATGCAAGCTTTCCAACGTCTATTCACCGTTCCGGCTGCCGGCCCGGTCTGTCCGTATGAACTTCATTCGAGCAGTCACCCTGACCTGAACCACTCAGGAAGCAACGCCCTGAGCACATCTGAGGGGACATTATCAATACAGATTCATACAACGGGACTCGGTCGAAGTTCATCGTGCAGCGACATAGAACTCAAAACAGCCGCCGCCGGTTACCCAGGTGGCGACTGTTTTGAGTGTTAAATCGAAATGAACGACGTGCGGAGATCACCAGCAAGGGCAAATACTGAGCGGAACCACGGGGCTCTGTTCTTCTAACTTCCCCGACCTCAGTCGGGCACTGATCGTTCAAATCGAGGCCGACGGGACTCGAACCCGCAACCACCGGATCGACAGTCCGGGACTCTAACCAATTGAGCTACGGCCCCAGGTGCTTCAACAGCACAGGTTTGCTGATGTCCTCGTGAGGATCAATTGAGTGCAACCACACTCGATATGTCATCTCGATTTACAGTTCACCAGTAATCGGTGAAGAACGTCGGACGACTACCTCCATTCGACGATCAACAGGCAGCGAAGTGTAAAAGGCAAAACGTCGGAACACAAGCCTGTCGGATCCCGCAATGACTTTCCTTCCGTTTCCTCCTGCCAATTGTCCACGAGCCGAAAGGTTCCGGAGGCAGTTACATGACTTAACGGCCCTGATTCGTACGCAAAGTTCACTTTAGCCGCACACTGGTTAGATGGTGTTCTTCAGGCCGGTAAGGGGCGAAAGATTCAAGCATGTAGTGCTGATTCTTCGGACCACTCAATGGTTCCGGAATTAAAAAAATTTGGCCGTGGTTGTGATGTGCACTTGAATCGGCCATTTGAGTGGATACCGTCCCCGTCTTCTCAGGAATAAAAGGAAACATAAAGAATGACTGGCTACACCGTTCACACCGGGGCCTCCAAAAAATTTGTTACCGGCTGGGATCAAATTTTCTCCGATGGGAAGGCCACGACAGGAAAGAAAAAATCGTCTCGTTCGCGGAAGAAGGCGACAGCAAAGAAGAAGCAGGCCGCAGCCAGCAACGCCACAAAGAAGAAATCGGCAACGAAACGACCTGTCAAAAAGACGACGGGAAAAAAAAGCGCTTCGAAAAAATCTGCCAAAAAGAAAACAGCTGCCAAACAATCGGCTGCCGCGAAGTCTGTCTCGGGCGGCAGATCTGCATCAACCCGAAAACTGAAGAAAGCATCTATAAAAAAGAAACGGCGCTCGTAGTCCTGAAGCGCTGTGTTGCTGCTAGCGGTTCTTTCACAGCTTGAACCTGGTTGACACTGTCGTGGTGGCGCTTCTGTGGATTCCTCAAACGTGTCGAACCGTACGTTTCAGGTCGATCGTCAGAGGTGGCCATGAACGGACTGGAAAGGGGCCCGGACCCGTCCGAGTGACGGGCATACATTGGATTGTTGTTTTTGAAACAACCTTACGCGAGCCAGTCCTGAACAACGTTTCCGCCAACATCCGTCAGCCGAAAGTCACGGCCCTGAAAGCGATGTGTGAGCTTTAAATGATCCAGTCCGAACTGGTGCAGCATTGTTGCGTGCAGATCGTTGATATGGACTCTGTTTTCGGTGGCGTGCCAGCCAATATCATCCGACGCTCCATACACCTGACCACCCTGAATTCCACCTCCGGCCATCAGCATACTGAAGGAATAAGGATGATGATCCCGGCCCGTGCCCACTTCACGCTTACCTTTGCGGTTTTCACCCAGTGGCGTGCGACCGAATTCTGATCCCCAGACGACCATCGTGGAATCGAGCATGCCTCGCTGCTTCAGGTCACTGATCAGTGCTGCAATGGGCTGGTCAACGCAGCCCGCATTGTACGGAAGTTCTTTGGGAATGTTGCTGTGGTGGTCCCATGAAGCATAGATAATATTGATGAAGCGAACGCCGCGCTCGACCAGTCGGCGCGCCAGTAGACAGTTTCGAGCAAAACTCTGATAGGTATTTCCCTGTTTACCTCGAACTTTCAGACCTTCCTGTTCGGGGCGATTCAGGCCGTATGCATCAATTGTTGCTTTGGATTCACCGGTGAGATTGATCAATTCCGGCGCAGCCGTCTGCATACGGTACGCCAGTTCGTAGGATGCGATTCTCGCTGAAATGTCCGGATCCTGAACCTCGGCAAATCTCTGTTCATTGACGGCCCGCAGTGTCTCGATCCCCTGTCTTTGCAACTGAGACGGGATACCGGCAGGACTGGACAGGTTGAGAATCGGCTCACCCTGATTACGAAACAGTACTCCCGCATATGAAGAAGGCAGGAATCCTGATTGCCAAAGCGTGGCTCCACCAGAAGACCCCCTGCCACTGTTCAGTACGACATAACCCGGCAGGTTCTGTGATTCACTGCCAAGACCATAAGTCAGCCAGGAACCCATTGACGGCAGGCCGAAAGTACCTCGACCACACTGCATCATCAGCTGGCCGGGATGGTGATTGAATTCATCTGTATGCAGTGAACGAATCAGCAGCAGGTCATCCGCGACGGACCCAAGATTGGGGAGCAGTTCGCTCAGTGACATTCCACATTCACCGTGTCGATGAAATCGGTAAGGTGATCCCTGCAACAGTGCGGTCTTTTTCTTAATGAACGCAAAACGGACTTTCTCAAGAAAGGAATCCGGCAGCGGTTGTGCGTGACGCTTTCGCAACAAAGGTTTGTCGTCGAACAGGTCAATTTGAGATGGTGCGCCGGCCATAAAAATGAAAATGCAGGCTTTGGCTTTCGCGTCGAAATGAGGCTCCACCGGTGCCAGAGGATTTCCGCCCTCCGCCGCACCGGCAGCCGGCATCAGGCCATCCTGAGACAGCATGGATCCCAGTGCGGCCATCCCCAGACCACTGGCTGTGGTATTCAGAAATTCGCGACGGGTTCGGTCCACGTATTTGGCGAGACTGGATTGTTGTTGCATCGTCATGGATGTTTTTGTCGATTGCGTATGAAACATGGTGCAGGGACAGGCAAGGCTGTAAATCTGAAGAAGAACAACGTCTGACAGATCAGTCTCTGACAATGAATTCGTCCAGGTTCAAAATCAATCGTACGGTCGCCACCCAGGCGGCATTTTCTTCAGGGGCAAGTTGCTTTGTGGGATGTTTTTGGATCAACAACTTCGCATCATCGGGATGAAGGTAATAATACTCACGGGACATCGACAGAAATTCTGCGAATCGGTCCAGTTCAGAGTCTTCCGGCATGCGTGCGACGCACAATCGCATTGCTCGAATCAGTAGTTGGCGGTCACCGTCCCCTGTCTCCGCGAAAATTCGCCGAACAAATGCCTGGGCTGCTTCGGCATAAACTTCATTGTTGAGGGTGACCAGTGCCTGGAGAGGTGTATTGCTGGATTCACGTTGCAGGCGGCTGGTGTTGGAATCCGGACAATCGAAACTGATCAGAGTCGGGTGCGGGGCCGTGCGTTTGAAGAATGTATACATTCCGCGGCGATAGCCGTCGTTACCTTCACTGGTCTTCCATTTGAATTTATTGGCATAACTCAGTTCGGCCACACCGGGCGGCAGCGGCGGAAAGACACTGGGACCACCAATTCGAGGATTCAACAGACCACTCACAGCGAGATGCAGATCACGAACGATCTCAGCCTCCACGCGAAATCGGTTTTGTCGTGCCAGAAGTTGGTTTGCAGGATCGGTGTTTCGAAGTTCCTGTCGATGATGAGATGATTGTCGCCATGTCGAACTCATCAATATCGTCCTGATCAGTGTCTTGCGACTCCAGTTCATGTCACGCGAGAATTGCCATGCCAGCCAATCAAGTAGTTTTGGATGTGTTGGCAACTCACCACGAACTCCAAAATCATTTTGTGACGGTACGATGCCACGACCGAACAGATGAGCCCAGATCTGATTGACGGTTACGCGAGCGGTCAGCGGATGGTCGGGACTGACAAGCCACAGAGCCAGGTCAAGCCGGTCAGCGGAATCGTCAGGTTTGCGTGGCTGAAGCAAATGGTTGCCGCTGATGATCGACAACGTGTTTGTCGTCACCTCATTGACAGGCTGGAGGAAGTCACCGCGATGCAGAGTTTTCGTCACACGTTCAGCTGGCGCAATCACACGTACCGGCAACAGAGGCGCCTGTGGAGTTCGTTCTTTCAGCTCCGCAATTGAATCAGCAATTTTCGTTGTGACCGGGGAAATCGATGCGACGTGTGCCGCGATGATCTCCCGCTGTTTCTCTGTTCTGTATGCTGATTTTGTCCGAATGGCATCAGCAACGGCGGTCGGCAAAGCACGAACAGGATCGAATTCTGAGACCGTGCTGACTCGAAGACATCCGATCACGTGCTGACCGCCGTATTGCTGATCCAGTACGATCTGCAGGTACCTGGCATTCTCAACCGGAACCGGTTGTGCGGTGTACGCGGTGATCTGATGCGCGCTGCCCGTTTGTGGAGAGATGGCCCATCCCGATTTCTCAGCCGACGAAACTGAAAACTCTGCTGAGAACCCCTCCTCAGAAAAATCGGAATCCGCCGTTGCCAACTTCAGTACAGTCCGACTGCTGAAATCCTTCTCTGTACTGATGTAAGCCCGGAGTTGACTCAATACAAAATTTCCGTTGGTGGCTCTGCCAGGCCCCTTCCCGGGGAGCGACTCATGGACCAGCGTTTCGATTCGAATGCCGGCAATGGGGTTCGCCGGAAGTTCAAATATGAGCGTATAACTGTCTTTGTCCGGTACCGATCCGGATGCCAGAAGGGAACCATTTTCCTGCAGCGCCAGTTGTGTCCTGCTGGAAGTTTGGGCCTCCACAAGATGCAGGTGGTGATAGGTCGGCGTGTCAGGCGATTCCACTTTGATTTGGGCAGATATTTCGTCCGTCCATTTTGCGATTTGTGTTTGCAGAGATCCTTTTGCGTTTTCGTACTGCTTCATTAACGCAGACATTTCATGGTCGTATGCTGATTTGTCTCGGCGATATTTCGCCATGTCAGAATGGCTGCGGGCGACATGAATGCTGGCTTCGTCGGCGTTGTTGAAAAACGCAAACAGCTCATAATACTCTCGCTGCGTGATTTGATCGTATTTGTGTGTGTGGCAGCGTGCGCAGGTCATTGTCAGTGCCATCCAGACCGTACTGGTGGTTTCTGTACGGTCAAATGTTGCTTCGACGCGAAACTGTTCCTGGTCGGTTCCTCCTTCAGTATTGGTTAGAGTCTGTCGGTGAAATGCGGTTGCCAGTTTCTGCATCGGAGTTGCATTTGGCAGGAGGTCACCGGCAAGTTGCTCAATAGTAAACTGATCAAACGGCATATCTTGATTGATGGCATCGATTACCCAGTCACGGTATCGCCAGGCATTGGGTCGGGAACGATCTTTTTCATAACCGTCTGAGTCTGCGTACCGGGCTTTGTCCAGCCAGTGTCGTCCCCAGCGCTCACCAAAATGGTCGGACTCCAGCAGTCGGTTAAGCAGTATCTCCCACGCGTCCGACGCTTCATCTGTCAAAAACGCATCAACTTCCTCCGGTGTTGGCGGAAGCCCATTGAGGTCATAATACAATCGCTTGATCAAAGTCGCCCGATCCGCTGCGGGCGACGGTGTCATGCCCTCGGCTTCCAGTCTGGCAAGAACGAACTGGTCAATTGGATTTCGAACCCAGTCCTGCTGCGTTACTTCAGGAGGTGCCGTCAATTTGACGGGTTGATAGGCCCAGTGTTGTTCAAATCCGGCTCCATCCCGAATCCACTGGCGCAGCTTTTCGATATCATCGACAGAAAGTGGATCACCCTCCGGCGGCATCCGATCAGACGTATCGTCTGCTGTGATTCGGCGCATCAACTCACTTGATTGCGGATCGCCGGGAATGATCGAGCGTGACCCCGACTCAAGTTCCGCACGGGCCTGTTCAGAAATATCGAGTCGCAGGCCCCCTTCTGCCTTATTCGGACCGTGACAAACGACGCAGTGCTTTGCAAACAGTGGTTGAATATCGCGACTGAACGTCGGAGATTCGGCGGCAATACTCAGCGCATGGGACGGCACACATAATGCAATTGCGAGAGTCATTACGAAATTCAAACAACCAGGCTTGTGCATGTGTCATTCCGCAGGTCAGTGATTCAGTATTTTCTGTGTTGCCAGCCAGTGAATCGCGTGATCGGGCCAGGACGAAATCTGTGAACCGTTGACGTGCCGCAGCCCATAGCCATGCCCGCCGTTGCCGTAGATGTGCAATTCTGCCGGAATCTGAAGTCTCCGAAGTCCTGCGTAATACAATGCTGGACCAACTGAGGAGGATCGATCATCGTCGGTGTGAACCAGAAACACGGGGGGGCACTGTTCAGTGACATTGATTCCTGGAACCAGTTCGTCATTGACCGCATCGTAGATATTCCAGGGGTAAACCAGAATTGCGAAATCCGGCCGAAACGGAACGTCATCAATGGGATCGATACGTTGATACGATCGTTTCACTGGTTTGCTGAGCAGCCTGGCCGCAACCTGTCCTCCGGCTGAAAATGCAACGAGTCCGATCTGATCCTCTTTCAGTCCCCAGCGCCCGGCATCATTACGGACACGCGACAGAGTTCTTTGTGCATCCTGCAGCGGTTCAACCCACGCCGGACCTGTCGACCCCTCTTTTGTTCGATAGCTGAGTACGAATGCTGACACTCCGTACCTGTTCAGCCAGTCGGCGGCTTCCGTTCCTTCCTTATCGGGAACAACTTTTCCAAAGCCTCCTCCGGGAAGGATGACGGCAGCCGAACCATTTGGATCCTCTGCCAGATGAACTGTAAACGTTGGTCGGGTAATTTTGACAACTCGGGTGACGGGTGGTTGCTCAGTCGGCCGAAACGGCAGAATTTCACCGACATTGTGAGTTGTTTCTCCCGGAGCCAGCCCTGGCCACACGTCAATGGGATCTGCTCCGAACCCAGAGGGAAGAACCGTCATCATCAACAGCAGAACAACAATTCGATCCATACTATTCACCAGGATCATAAAATAACCGTGAGATGCGACACGACTTTGTCCGAACTGAAAACGTGCGATTTATTCACCACGCAGCACCATGTCGTCGAACTCATTCATATCATCGAATGAACCAATTCCGACACGCCCCTTTCCATACGTCCGGTCTTTTACCTGCATGTGAGGCTTCTCCATATCGTCAAAGTAAACGGCAATGATCCCGCTCTTTGTCGAACGGATCAGCTTCACCCGATGCCATTCGTCGTTCCACGGTGTGAGTTTTTCGTTTTTGGTCAATGGTCTGCGCGGGGCATCGTTCACGATCATAATTTGTCCGCTTGCCGGATCCGGTCTGGCACCAAGGTGGGCGTAGTAAAAATGCGTCTTGTCCTGCCAGCCGAAGAAGATGCAGCAGTCACGATGAACACCGGTGTCTTTGGTGCTGCGAACTCTGAATGTTAATTCAAAGTCTGAAACGGCAACGTCTTTGATCAGAGCAACGTGACGCGGACTTCGGACTGCTGGTGTGTACTCACTTTTGCGTGCTGTAATCTCAAATGTTTTATTGTTATCGCGACTACTCACCTTCCATGTTTTTGGATCCAGGATTTCCCAGCGATCACTGCCACGTTCGAAGTCTTCCGAAAACACCTTGGGAAGTTCTGTGGCTTCAGTATGAGTTGCCATCTGAACTGCAGAAATGATGATCGTCAGGGCGATTACACGAACTGGATGTTTCAGCAGCATTCAAATTGTTCCGTTATGTGAGATGTTGTGTTGTAAGGTCTGGCGATGTTTACAAAATGCTCAGGCTGCAACCTGTACTCCATGTAATAAGGATCCATCCGCATGCGTGCTGTACAGAGTCGCTGGCGCCGTTTGCGAAAACATGCCACGATCGTAAACCAGGATACCAGTGTTTTATCAGACACAGGACCGGAACAGATATCATCATCGAGTTGGTTGGGACTGTGCAGATTCAGATTATGTTCAGAAAAATACCACAGTGAAACAGGTTCGACTGAATAAAACCCGATCAATCCGTTTTCGTATTTTCAGAGAGAATTCATATCGCTGAACAGACGAGCAGCAGAGACTGTCGAGGGACACCGAGATAGTTGAGCATGACTCAAATCCAAATTGTGTTGAACCGTTTGACCTGGCCTGATACGTTCGCTCTTTCCGGCAATCGCAAATTATCGAGTTAACCATACGTTGGACTCACGCGGATATGCTACGCATTTCTGGACCACCAACAGCAGCCTGTGATGGACTGAATCGACGTGAATTACTCACGGTTGGCGGCCTCTCCCTGTTCCGGGGGCTGACGCAGACGAACCTCCTTCGCGCGGAAGGATCGCAGGCATTCTCAGAGGGGTCAGCGAGGTCTGTGGTTCTGCTGAATTTGTTCGGCGGGCCGCCTCACATGGATATGTTCGATCTCAAGCCGAACGCGCCGGACAGTGTGCGCGGCGAGTTTAATCCCATTGCAACCTCTGTTCCTGGCTTACAGATATCCGAACTGCTGCCCAAAACAGCCGGACTGATGGACCGGGCAACACTCATCCGCACTTACTCTCACAAATACAACAGTCACAATCCGTACAATGTGCTCACAGGTTTTGACGGCGGAAAGGACAGTGATAATTATTTCGCCAAAGTGACGGATCATCCGGGCATAGGATCGATCTGTCAGTACCTCGACATCGGTGCGAAGGATGTACCTCAATACGTCATGATGCCGGCATCTCCCGGTTATACGCAGGCCCTTCGTCGAGCGGG
This sequence comes from Fuerstiella sp., assembly GCA_022447185.1. GTDB lineage: Bacteria > Planctomycetota > Planctomycetia > Planctomycetales > Planctomycetaceae > S139-18. The sequence continues at coordinate 17,984 of JAKVAY010000078.1, forward strand.
GCCATATGGTGGCTATCTTGGCAGCCGGTACGATCCGCTGTTCACTGTTTGCGATCCGCAAATTGCGCGGGAACCAAAGCATGACTACGACGCAGTCGTTCCAATGGGCCATCCCACGCTGCCTTCACTTGACGCGCTGCCCGGTATTACAGCCAATCGATTTTCCGGTCGAGGTTCCTTACTGAATCAGCTTGATGCCGATCTGGCGCGGCTGGAGAACAGTGGCGCGATTTCCCGACTCGATGAGTTCAGGCAGCAGGCCTTCAACCTGCTGAGCTCTTCCGGAACTCGCAGGGCGTTCGACATTACCAGCGAAACAGATTCAATGCGCGATCATTATGGCCGGAATCTTTGGGGGTCAAGTCTCCTGATGGCCCGCCGTTTGGTAGAAGCCGGGTCAACCTTTATTACGGTTCACTGGGAATCCAAAGGCAAGAATCACTGGGATCTGCACGGCAACTGTTTTGAAATGTTAAAAACCCAGTGTCCAAACCTGGATCAGTTGATTGCTGCGTTTGTAGTGGACCTCGAACAGCGCAATTTGCTGGACTCAACCCTATTCGTGGTCATGGGTGAAATGGGACGCACTCCGACCATCAACAAAGCAGCGGGTCGCGATCACTGGCCTCAATGTGGTTTCTCGCTCCTGTTCGGTGGCGGTAGCCGGCGAGGAGTTGTCGTGGGAAAGACCGACAAGCATGCCGCCTATCCCACAGAAAGGCCTGTCTCAGCAGGAGACATGGTGGCCACAATCTACCATTTGCTTGGGATTGACTCGCGCATGACGGTCAATGATCTGGGTGGTCGTCCTGTACACATTGCGCATGGAGGTTCGCCTGTGTTCGAAGCAATTGCCTGACCCCTGTCAATTGAAGTGTCCTTTGATCGACGAAAACCGGATGCAGTCATGGTGGGTGGCGGCGACTGAACTACCAATCGACAACCGAGTTGTCGTCCGGGTCGTATTGGGTCTGGTAAGGTCGCGGTTCGCCGACCAGTGCCATGAGCTTATCCTCGTCAACTGTGATCCCGAGACCAGGCTCGGTGGGAATCGGACGATGACCATTACGTACTGGGGGCAGTGGGCTGGCAAGGATCTCGGCGTATTCGTTATCGCCGCGTTCCTGCACCATGAAATTGGGGATGGATGCGGCGATCTGAAGACTGGCGGCAAGTGAACACGGGCCCTGTGGATTATGTGGTGCCAGGGGTGTGTAGTATGCTTCAGCCATGCCGGCGATAATCTTTAGTTCAGTGATGCCGCCCGCGTAGCAAACATCCGGCTGCAGGATGACAGCAGCACGCTTCTCCAGAACCTCCCGGAAACCCCATTTCGTAAAGATTCGTTCACCCGTGGCAATAGGAATGTGGGTTTTCCTGGCAAGCTCAGCCATCACGTCCACGTTGAGTGCCTGGACAATCTCCTCGTAGAACCAGGGATGATACGGTTCAAGAGCCTTTATCAGCAGCATGGCAGTTGGAGGCTGTACAGCTCCATGAAAATCGATACCGATATCAACACCTGAGCCATATTTGTCTCGCAGAGCGCGGAAACGTTCAGCAACTTCATCCACGAACTTTTGTCCTTCGACATACTTAAAGGGTGTGCGAGTGGTACCGGGGCCAACTTTCATGGCCGTCACGCCGGTTTTTTCGCTGACGTGACCGTAGACGCGAATTCGATCACGAGTCGGACCGCCCAGCAGTTTGTACACAGGAACGCCATAGCATTTTCCTGTGATGTCCCAAAGCGCCTGGTCAATCCCGGATGAAATTGCTGTTTTGATGGGACCACCACGGTAAAAGGCACCCCGATGAATGGCCTGCCAGTGGTGAACGACCGGGCGAGGATCCTTACCGATCAGATAATTGCCAACCTCGAGGGCTCCCGCAGCGCAGGCTTTTGCATCGTCCTTGAGCATCTCGCCCCACCCTGTGATTCCCGCATCGGTGGTGATTCTGACGAAGACCCATGAGTTTTTCAGAACGAACGTGTCAATCGCCGTGACTTTGATCTGATCCCCGGGATCGATTGCTGCGGCTTCCGTACGCTGTGCGTTAAACGCGTCCAGACTGAGCAGTGCAGAAGGACCAATGAGCATTGAACGAATCGCCTGACGACGGTTGAATTGGTTTCGTAACATCGGGGTTTCCACTTGAAAAACAGAAAATTGGATCAGAATTTGAAGGTGATGAGGACAGTGTCCATGACTATTGCTTGACAATCACCTCATGCAGATTGAGCAAAAGTCGTACAGTGACGGTCCAGGCTGCAGATTCCGCAGAGGCAACAGCATCGGCCGGCTGTTCCGATCCGGTCAATGCAGCTGCAACATGAGGCCGATCTGTCAGGTGAAGTTTTTGTTCCTCATGAAAGTCCCGGATTGTCTGCAGTTCGTGCAAATCGGGAGATCGAGTGGTGCATGTTTCGAATGCGAGTATCAGTTTTTCGTCCTGTGATGTTCCTCGTTCACCCAGAATCTTTTCTGCCAGTGCGCGGGATGCTTCAATCGTCAAGCTGTCATTCAGCAGGGCGAGCGACTGAAGCGGCGTCGTCGAACGGCGCCGCTTGACCGTACATGTTAGTCCGGGTGGTGCATCGAACAGTGAAGACATCGCAAACGGTGCCGCACGCTGACGAAATGTATAGAGGCTGCGGCGATACTGGTCACCTCCCTCGCTGGTGGACCACTTGAAGCCGCCAAAACCGGCAAGGGCTCCGGCGGGCTGAGCGGGAAACACGCTTGGGCCACCAATCCTGCGGTTGAGCAGTCCGCTTGTCGCCAGCAGGATGTCGCGTACCATTTCGGCACTCACTCGATGTCGTGGTCCCCGACCCAGCAGAATATTTTCCGGATCACGATTTTGCTGCTGGAGCGTTGTCTGTGATGACTGTTGCCACGTGGCTGAATTTACGATCAATCGATGGAGCGATTTCAGGCTCCAGTTCTGCTCCATAAATTCCACAGCCAGCCAGTCCAGTAACTCCGGATGTGAAGGCAACATGCCCTGAGAACCAAAGTCCTCCGGCGTGTTTACCAGTCCTTGTCCAAAGTACTGTTGCCAGATTCGGTTGACGATGACTCGTGCCGTCAGAGGATTGCGACGGTCGACGATCCACTTTGCCAGAGACAAACGTGATGGTATTTCGTTGCCCGTCAGCGGATGCAGCGCATCCGGAACACCGGCTGATACGATAGCGGCGGGGCGGCGGTACTCGCCGCGCTCGTGCAGGTGTGTGGGCCGCTGCACGGATCGCTCCGACAGGACCATCGTTGTGGGCAGTTGTGGCCGGTTCGTACGAAGTTCTGCGATCGCCTTGTTGTACTCGGTTAGTTCTTCCGCAACCGACAGGTAGTGCTCTTTCAGTTGCTCAATGTCCTGCTCGCTGCGTTCCGCAGCGTCCGCAAGCAGAATTGAATCAATTACCGGATCACGGAGACTTGCACTGAGAGTTTGTTCGTGATCGGTAACAAAAAGCCGAAATCGTCCCAATGTCTGCTGGTGAAGAAAATTCTGCAGAATTGTGATTGTGAGTTTTGTCATGCCTCCGGCGGCGTACGGTTCATCGTTTTGAAACACAGCGACGTGTCGTCGCCGTGCTGCATTGTTTGTATGCCAGCTCGTCAGACGATTGTTGTCGATTGCTTTGTCGACTGTGCGCCTCTCGTTTTGATATGTTGCATCGGCTCGCACAAAATTGAAGGATTGGATTTCAAACGCCGATTCATGTTGTTCAGAAGCAACGAGTGGCTGTGCATCAACGTCAAACTCTGTGACAACAAATGTGCCATCACTCATGACGCTGCCGCGACCCGGACCATGGTTCGGAAGTCGTGGATCCGGAATTGCTTCCAGACGAAAACCGGTGATCTGCTGCAAATCGGTATCGCAAACGATTTCATACGTATCGAGCTCAGGTCTGTCTCCTGTGACCAGCAGAGAACCATCTTCAAGGACTGTCATGGTGGCGTTGTTCGTCGACACCGCATGACGGGGGCGAAGCAGGTGCCAGCGGACAGCAGTTTCGGATTCACGCTCGACCCATTCGGTAAACCGCCGCTGCAGATGTTTGCGACGCTGTTTTTGTTCTGAATCAGTCGCCAGACCGTTTGCGTTCGGAAGTTCACTGTCCAGCGGGAAGTGCTGTGGTCTGTCCGCTTCCATGTGCGCGATCCTCGCATCGATTTCTGCCTGGCGGGTGAGAATGTCTTCGACCGGAACTTCAAGCTCCGGTTCGTCAGCGTTATTCAGCATTGCGAAAAACTGAAAATACTCTTCCTGAGTGAACGGATCATACTTGTGGTCATGACACTGTGCACAGGCGAGAGTGAGTCCCATGAAGACCGTTGCGGTTGTGTGGACTCGATCGACAATTGATTCGTAACGGAATTGCTCCCAGTCGTGCGCACCTTCTTCGTTCATGAATGTATTACGGTGGAAACCGGTGGCTATCCTTTGCTGTATTGTGGCGCCCGGCAACAGGTCTCCGGCCATCTGTTCAATGGTGAACTGATCAAAGGGCATGTCGTTGTTAAGGGAGCGTATGACCCAGTCGCGCCAGGCCCAGATCATGCGCGGGCGATCGACTTCATAGCCATTTGTGTCCGCATAACGTGCACCGTCGAGCCACCATACAGCCCAGCGTTCACCGTAATGAGGCGACTTCAGAAGCTGCTCAACGAGGCGTTCCCAGGCGCCAGGCTCATTGTCAGCCGTGAACGCATCCATATCCTCTTTCATCGGTGGCAGACCTGTCAGGTCGAGACTCAGCCGGCGGAGCAGTGTCGCCTTTTCCGCGCGAGGAGACGGCTTGAGACCTTCGTCCTGCAGGCGGGCAACGACGAAGCGATCGATCGGATTTCGGTGCCATTTCTCGTTGACAATCACGGGTAATTCAGGGCGGACGGGCGGCTGAAAAGCCCAGTGCTCGTCAGCTTTCGCCACCAGCACGGCTATGAAGGGTAGCAACAGCCACGACAGAACCAGTCTTCTGCCGGGAATCGTGTATCGGATATTCATTTTGACACACCTTGAAACAACAGAACCTGGCTGTTTGCGAATCCGAATCGAAAAATAGACATCATGGGATCTCCGGACCGGTACTAATGGATATTTTGGTCCAATATTGTCGCAGAGAACTCATGCCAGCGTACGGCAATTTTTCTCGAATCATCCCAGCAATTTCTCAACGATTTCTCCTTCCACGTCGGTCAGTCGAAAATCACGTCCCTGATGCTGAAACGTCAGCTCTGTATGTTCGATACCAAGTAGATGCAGGATCGTTGCCTGCAAATCGTGAATGTGTACCGGATCTTCAGTGACGTGATATCCTAATTCATCCGTCTTTCCGATTGTCTGACCGGGATTGATTCCACCACCGGCCATCCACATCGTGTAAGCGTTGGGATGGTGGTCACGACCACGGGTCCGGCCAAGCGCCGGATTGTCTTCGACCATTGGTGTCCGACCGAACTCGCCTCCCCAGACCACCAGTGTTTCATCCAGCAATCCGCGCTGTCGCAGGTCTTTGATCAATGCTGCGACAGGCTGGTCAGCTCTTCCGCATATCTTTTTGACTCCCCCCTCCACATCGGAGTGGTGATCCCAGCCTTTATACATGAGTTCCACAAATCGGGTACCGCGTTCAACCAGTCGGCGAGCAAGCAGACAAGTCCCGGCAAACGAAGGCTCACCCGGTGTCACTCCGTAGAGTTCGAGTGTTGTTTTACTTTCCTGCCCGACATCAATCAGATCGGGAGCACTGGTCTGCATCCGGAATGCCATTTCATAGGCAGCGATGCGCGTCTCGATTTCCGGATCACCGACGATGTCGACGCGATGACGATTCAGGTGGCCCAGTGCATCAATTGTGTCTCGCTGGATGGATCGATCGATTCCTTTCGGGTCGCCCAGAAACAGAATGGGATCTCCCTCAGACCGCAGTGTCACTCCCTGATGGACAGAGGGCAGGAAGCCATTGCCGTAGCAGGATGCACCGCCACTGACGCCCTGTCCTGTTGTGAGAACCACGAATGCAGGCAGGTCCGAACATTCACTTCCGAGACCGTACGAAATCCAGCTGCCCATACTTGGCTTGCCGAGTTGAAGATGTCCCGTATGCAAAAAAATCTGTGCTGGCGCATGATTAAATGCATCGGTGTGCATACTTCTGACAATGGCAATATCATCCACAACTTCAGCCAGTCGCGGCAGCGCCTCAGAAAGTTCAGCACCGGATTCTCCATGTCGTGAAAAGCGGAGCGGAGACGGCATCAGCGTCGCGTCGCGTTCGATAAATGGAAGTTCCTGGTTACCGAGTACCGAATTTGGGACACGCTGGCCCGCGTATTTTCGAAGCGAGGGTTTGTTATCGAAAAGTTCCAGCTGGCTCGGTCCGCCTGCCATGAACAAAAAGATTACGTTTTTTGCACGGGGTGCAAATTGTGACGCACGTGCTGTCAGGGAGCGATTCGCTTCGACGGCTCGTGCTCCCGTCGCGCTGCGACGATCCATCAGAGAAGCAAGTGCAACGCTCCCCAGGCCGAGTACAGATTCCTGAAGAAAGCAGCGTCGACCGGTCACCGCGGACAGAGACATGATTAACAACTCTTTCTTCAGGAGAAAACTGATACGTGTTACTCAGTTTCTCGCAACAGGATTGATCGCCGTACCACAAGTCCTTGAATGAGTCTCTGCCTCAGACACTGTGAGCAACTGCCGAAAAATATTCCTACCGATTGCTCCATCAGTTTGACTCAATGCGAATAAGTCGACTGAAATATGAACCCTAAACAGAATGGATTCAACCAGAACCCGCGATTCTGTGAATTGCCGTAACCAAACAAATCAGCTGCGACACCTCTCGGTCTCCAGCGTATACGTCGCCACACTCCAAAAATAGTGATAACACCCTGGCCGAAATGATGCCGATTGATTGCCGTGCTCACTGCAGGGACCAATGACCGGGACACCAGGAATTCAAGAGTTTTCGAATCGCCCGGACAAAGATCCAGACATTGACCCGGCTAATCCGTGGCCGTATCAACGAACCCGCGTTTGCAGGCTCCGCGGGCTGCCTGACGCCACATCTCCAATTCCTGAGTGTCACTCATTGACCGATTCCAATTCAACGTTGAACAGATGATCACCGCGACGCAGCAACAGGGAATCTCCGCACCACACGGCTGCATAAAGAACGGGTCCCGAAAAAAACGAGGGACGGCCACCTTCGGCAACCGGAGTTGGTGGAAGTTTCGGAAGTTCGTCCCAGGTTGTGAGTGTCCCCGACGCCGTCATTTCCGACAGCGAATCGACTTTGCCGTCCTTTCCAAAGAAGAACATCTGAGTACCGCAGCCCACAGGTGTCGCCCACGAACTGCTCTTCAACCGGCGAGCGAACTGTTCTTTGCCACTTTTCGCGTTCAGTCCGTAGAGCACTCCTTCCCGATTGACAAAGAAGGCCGTATTGTTGTGAACGATCGGCGAACCGAACGAACTGGTCGCTCGTTTGGCCTGCCATGCGTAGTCGACCAGCCACTGACCGTCTGCACTACGTTGAATCTGAAGGACGCCATTGCTTTCCGCAGCTTTACCGCCACCCGATTGACCACGACCGATTGTTGCACCAATCAGAAACCGACCGTCGCCCAGTGGCATTGGAGTCGGAGTTGAATTTCCGCTGATGTCTTCAAACTTCCACAGCTGCCTGCCGGTTTCCACATCCAGACCCGCGAGTGAACCAATGGCACTCAGAACCAGCTGAATGCCGTCTTCCACAGGAATGAGTCTCGGACTGGCCCAGCTGGTCGCTCCCACCCCAATGGCTTTCCACATCGTTTCGCCGTCTGCCTTCTTCAATCGCAGCACGTACGGTTCTTCGGACCGCTCAACCCACACGAATACGGAATCCGTGTCCTGCTCAAGTGAGGAAGAAAGACCGTGACGAGCCGCTACGCTTCCGTAATCGGCGACCAAATCACGCTTCCACCGTTCGTTACCCTCGTGATCGAACGCCACGACGATCCCGCCTTCAAAGAAGCAAACGACACCTGATTCGTCAGTGACGGGCGATGGAGCCGACCGACTGACATAGTTGTTATTTTCCTGCGGCGATGGATTGGCAACCGACTGCTGCCACAACCGACTCCCGTCTCCCAGGGCGAACGCGGTAATGTGATAGTTGTCTTTGTTTGCGCCTTCGACCGTTGTGACATAGATGTGTTCATCCCAGACAACGGGCGACGACTGGCCGTAACCTCGAAGTTCAACGTCCCACGAAATGTCACCCAGCCGCAGCGGTCGATCCGCAGTCTGCGAAACGCGTCCGCCGTTCTGGAACGAAGGCCAGCTATCGGCCGCATTGACGCTTACTGGACGGAAACAGAGAAGAGTCAGGATGATTGATGTTGTTCTGGACACGGTGATTCCTGTCAGCTGCGAAATGGCGAAACAGGGATAAACGAACAATTGATGTCGCGACTATCCCTGATGACTCCATGAAAAACTATTCGAAGTCCCTCACGTCAATCACATCGATTTCTTCAAACTTGCCGATGCTCATGTTTGCCCCGCCAACTGCCAGCAGTCGATTATCGTCAGTCCGCAGCAGGCGGTGAAAGAATCGACGTATCAGGTTTGCTACGTCGACGAACGCGGGCAGGACAAACGCTGCACCACGACGTCATTCTGACGATGTGGTCTGTTGTTTTGTACCGTTCCGGACGATACAGATTGAAAGTCACGGGCAGATTGCTGAAGGTAAATTTCCGAAAAAACCTGTGCCCAGGACTGATGTAGCCTTACCGTTATCTGGCATGCGCACTACGCAGATATAACTTCGTGAGACTGTACAACAGCAGGTAAATGATGACGAATCCTGAACCTGATCTCTACTCACTGGACTGGTCAAAAACGGCTCTGGCTTTTCGTGGCTTCGGCGTCTCCAATCTTGGCCGTACAGCAGAACTGTGGGCTCGGGATGAATACCGTGTCGTTCTGGAAACCGCGCTGAATACGGCGTCGCACGTGTGTTCGGAGGTCGCCGAACGAACTATTGACCTGGTAGAATTTGTGCGCCAAGAACGTAATCCTGAGGTTGAAAATTACTCCGCAGCATTGTCGTTTGTCATGGCTGTCGAAGTAGCCCAGCTGAAAATTTTGAAAGAATTGTTTGGTGTCGACTGGACGAAGTCACAATTGAGCTGTGGCTACAGTCTCGGCGAACTGGCAGCTTTGGTGACTGGCGGCGTGTTTGACCTGGCCGAGGCTCTGCGCATTCCGTTGCTGCTTTCCGACGATTGCGTGGACCTGTCCCATGAAGTTTCGCTCGGGGTCCTGTTTTCACAAACCCATGAACTGCCGTTCGGAGATGTACAGCGACTTTGCTGTCTGATCAACGCCGAAGGCCGTGGTGTGATTGGCATTTCCGCTCAACTCACACCGAACACGTTTCTACTAATCGGTCAGCACGACACACTGGATCGGTTTAAAATCGAAATACCGAAAACACTGCCAAAATCAACTCGTCTGCATCGTGACTCGCGTCGTTGGCCGCCGATCCATACTCCAATCCTGTGGGAACGCAATGTCGCCGATCGTGCCGGCCGTCTGATGCACACAATGGAAGGAGGGTTTTGTGAACCGGTCCCGCCTGTGCTGTCGCTTGTGACCGGCGAACTGAGTTACAACGACTATAACGCCCGCGATTTGCTGTGCCGCTGGATCGACCACCCGATCCTGTTGTGGCCGGCGATTGAACACATGCTTACCAACAACATAGAAACAGTCATCCACATTGGACCGTCTCCGGAAATCATCCCGGGAACGTTTCGCCGTGTTTCGGACAACGTGGCAGGACAAATGCAGTCATGGCCTGTGCGCACAGTTGGTCGAATGGTTCGGCACCCGTGGATGGCGTCATTGTTGCCTAGTCGCGCCACACTTTTACGGGCGCCGCTCGTTCGGCATATCAATCTTGAAGACTGGCTTCTTCAGCAGTCACCGACGGCTTCGATTTCAGGGGAATTCGAGACCACAGAGTAAACCACTTCGACGAATGGCGTCCAAAGCGAGGATCTCGACATGAACAAATCCATCACCGCCGGTGGTGACGTTTGACCTCGCACTTGCAGATTTTGCGGCATCACAACTCCAATCACACCTGCCAGGCCAGTGAATGCATGTCAGCTAATTGTCGCCAACTCGCGATTACCAGCGTTCGAAAGAAGTCACCATGTGCGCAACTTTCTCGGGAAACAGTTCAGCAACATTCGTGATCTCGGCGGGATCGGCTTTCATATCACAGAGCTCCCACGTTCCGCATTCACAAGCTTCCATTGCCCTTTGCGAATAGCCTCATTTCGCGGCACGCTGAAGCAGAGAATATCGTGTCCTTCTCTTTGCTGACCGCAGAAGACCGGTGTCAGGCTTTTGCCTTCCAGCGGTTGCGGTTTTCGGCTTTGGAATTCACGGGGTATTCCACTCCTGCGATGTCCAGAAAGGTTGCCATGAAATCGATCACGTGTCCCGGTTGTGACGTCATCTTTCCATGGTCCCGAATGACCGATAGCCAGCGTGCGATCAATGGTGTGCGAATTCCGCCTTCGTACGCGGTAATTTTGACATCGCGCCGCGGCATATTACTTAGAGTTGCCCAGGCAGATTGTCCGGTCCGCTGCCACCTTGGATCCTGACACCGTCCCGCCGAAATGCAGGATCATCCCCGTCGGATTTGAAATGAAAACCGTCATTTGACGGCTGAAGACCGCCGGCGAAAGCCGCCCCGTTGTCCGACAGGAACAGTACGAGTGTGTTTTCCGCCTTTCCACTTTTCTGCAACGTTGACAGTAATCGGCCCACGCCGTGCCCGGCTTCGTCTCAAACCAGGCAAGCCAGCACGTCGTCCCGATAGGCTTCCAGTCCAGGAACTTTACAGCCACCGACTTTGCCGCCGTCGTCCCACCGACGGAGCTGCACAGCAAACTCCAGGTGTGGAGTCTTTTCAAATTCAACTCGTTCGGCATCGCTCATTTTTCCGCCCTGAACTTCAAAACTATGCTTCGAAGCGCTGGACAGGCCATCATGGTAATTTGCATCCACGGTGCAGAGGTATCGTTTCGATGGCACATGCAGGCCGATAGGAACTGTTACCTCACGCGGAAAGAATGGTTCGAGGTATTTTGCGCCAACCACTTCGTGTTCAAGATCCTCTGTAAGGAAGTCGTTCTCCGTATTGTGTTCGCACACAAGCAGGTGTCCCAAATCGTGCAGCAGCGCGCTTGTCACCTGGGCGTGCGTACCCCCGGCGGATTTCGCCAGTGCCGCAGTCTGCAACGCGTGTTCCAATTGCGTGACCTGATCGTCGTAATTCGTTCCGCCCTTTTTCTCCATGTAGGCAAACAGCGCGTCAACTTTTTCCTCCTTCGTGGCGCCCTGCATTTGATGAGCCAGGGACTGGTCAAGTATGTGCGTCGTCATTGGGTCACCGTCTTACCTTGAAAATGTCCAATTTTACTGATTTGCTGCGCTTTGTCCGAACCACTCGACTTATACATTGCGAACGCTCTGCGTTTGTCTTCGTAATACTGCTGACGGAAATCACCTTCTGCTAAGGCGTTGTAGGTCAGGTAGATGGCTCGTCGCGGTTCATTGGTACCATTCGGTGGACTCTTATGTGGTGCATACGAACTGAATAGCAGCACGTCACCCGGTTCGGTTGGCACCGATACCCACTCCAGGCTCGCAGCCGTTTCGGGATGGATGCACCCGCGGTCGTCCAGCGCAATGAATCCTTCCTGATGACGACCAGGAGAAAAGAACAAACAGCCATTGTCCTCGCGCATCGGATCGATTGTCACCAGACAAGTCACGTGGTGTTTAATGAATTCGTAAGCCGGAGCATCCTGGTGAGCCGCATACCCACCACCACCCGGGTATTTGTAATTAATTTTTTCCTTGTACAGAACGGCAGGCTCTCCCATGAGTTGTCCGAGGGCAGTTAACAGTTTGCCCTCGGTGAGCAAATGCTTCATTCCAGTGTGGAACGGGACAAAATTCTCCGTGCGCGATAATCGCACATCGCCTTTGGCGGTTTGTTCCTGATGATGTATCCATTTGTCGTCGTTGATCGGCCAGGAGGAGATTTCCTCAACCCATTCGCGAGCATCGGCAACTTCCTGCTCACTGAGGAAACTATCCACTTTGAGGTATCCATCCTCGATCCAGCGCCGCTGCAATACCTCTGAGATGCTGTCAACCATGCGATTACTCTGCCATGACTCTGTAATAACGGGCTCTGCGAAAAACAGTCAATAATTTAAGCATGTTAGTCTCGACGATGTCTCTTTCACAGCGTCATTGCAGGTTGCGAATTTTCTGCATACAGCGAATGATGCTGCCAGACGCACGGTGAACAGCCCTTGGACCCTCATCAGAACAGGCGAGACGCTAAGTGATTCCGTTTCCATTAGCTTTGACATCGCTTCCGTTGCTTTCGCAGGTCTGTTTGCACGTTTCGCGTCGTCGTTCCATTGCCTTCAGAGAAGATTCCTGATCAGGACCGTGCCGGACAGGCTGTTTCCTGCCTTGCTCGGTCTACTGTCCGTGTTCCACAATCGGTTCGTGTGCGGTCGTCCGTTCCGCATGCAACTGAATAACAAACACGATCATCTCATCCGGACTGAATTCAATTTCCGGCGTTGTATCTGTGGCGGATTCTTATCAGATTTTCCAGGCTTTGTCAGAACCGGATTTCATATAATGGACGTCGACAGCCTGAGCTACATTGATGTTGTTCATCGTTGTCGGTGCGGAAAATCCTAGACAACGCGACAGACAACGCCGGTTCAACCTGTGGCGCTAAGGCGAGACAAAACCCTGTTTCCATGTCGTCACGAAATCCATACAGAAACAATCTCGTGCACGGCATCGCCTTCGAGAGTTTCACAGGCCAACAGATGGTCCACGACTGCCGCCAAACCGGGCCAGATGTTGTCACGTGAAAATAACCGGTACAGTTCTATGGAAACTTGTTCCAGCAGAGCAAGACGCTTTTGCTGGTCCACTTCCAGCGGAACAGCGGCTTCCCACGCCAAGTCCCAGTCTGTCTTCCATTCAGCGACCAGCCCTGGATGGTAAGGATCTCCGCTGTGCACCATTTCGGCAGCCGGTCCGGCGAGTGCCACGAAGATCATTTTTTGATGCAGTTCTCGTTGCGTGAATTGGGAGTGATCCCATTCTATCCGAGTGTCGCCAAACCGGTCGGGACCGTCGTCCCAGTCAGGTTCAATGGTGACCGAACAGACTCTCGCACCAAAGTAGACAGCGGCGAACGCGTGGCCGGCCTCGTGGTAAGCAGTTATTTCGGACATTTATATTCAGTCATTCGGATGCAATTCAAAACACTTTCAAACTCATTAGGACCATGGTTAATCAGGATTCCCATTTCAACAGATTCAACACGGCACATGCAGAGGCTACTGCTACGTTGAGAGTGTCACCATCTACTGCTGACCACCCTGCTGCCGTTTGCCGCTTACGGACAGGAAAGCCACTGCTTGACCGTTAAGAATGCTGTTCAACACCAACGGTGGAAAACACGTGTTCTACAGGCTCAATGCTTCATTGAACGAGAAAACCTGTGGCGTGGTCATCGATCTTAGTGCAACTCAGACCGACGTCTTCATTCCCTCGATGCGAGGTGAAGGATATTTGTAGGTGTTATGTCGATTGCAGTGAAGATTCTTGAAGTCGTACTAAAAAACCGTGAAGTTCTCATGCAAAAACAGGAAGGTTTGTTTTTAATGAACGTACTGAATCAGTCGATTGAAACGATTCAACAGGCGATCGTGGACGTTCGTCCGTCGTCCTGCCCTGTCGGGATTGAGTGTCGTCTTCCGGTCCGGTTGCCGCATGGCTGTGTGAACCGGCGTCGCGAAAACTCGATGGGACAAACGGGGCCGATGCACAAGTGATTCAGGAATACAGTTCGTGAATCGGCTTTCGTCCATCGACAAGGGGATGCGGGCGACCGCTTAAGTCGGTCAGCTGCGTATGTGCCGCGTTGATGCCGATGTTGCGATAGAGTGAGGCAAAGACATCCCGATAATGCACCGGCCGATCTTCTGGTTCTTCGCCGTAACGATTCGTTGAACCAATCGTTTGTCCGGTTTTCATGCCTCCGCCTGCCAGCAGGACTGAAGAGGCCTGAGGCCAGTGGTCGCGGCCTGCCTGAGTGTTGATCCGCGGGGTGCGTCCGAATTCACCCCACATCACGATGGACGTGTTGTCCAGCAGATCGTGATTCTCAAGATCGCCGATCAGTGCCGACAGACCGGCATCCAGCATCGGCATAAATTCCCGACATCCCTGGAAATTATCTTTGTGAAAATCCCAGTTAAAACCTCCGCGACTGCCTCGATCCATTGGCCATCGGCTAAATGCCAGAGTGACACAGCGGCAACCGGACTGGACCAGACGCCGCGCAACCAGAAACTGCTTCAACAATTCAGGGCCTCCATATGCGGGAACTGCTGAGTCACTGATACCATATTCGCGACGCAGTT
>JAKVAY010000079.1 GCA_022447185.1 Fuerstiella sp.
TAGACTGTCGGTCGTCCGGTTTCCGGGTGAATTCTCACAATTGAGTGTTCGACAGGAGGAGAATTCCGCACCTGCTCAGCGGTTAACGGACTGGGATCACGCCGCTTTTTATGGAAATTGAGGTGGTGGACAGCACTCAACGATTCAACACGCCGTCTCATCGCTTCGCTCAGCGCTTCGTACGCTCCGTACATGTCGGCCAGTTCCGTTTCACCACCTTTGCACGGTGCGTCCAGACAGTACAGCATCGTGGCGATAGTACGACGCTGAGTCCACGATCCGTCCGTGTGCCAGTGCAATGTTCCAGGGTCCGGATGCCTGCCGTCCGGCTGTCCATCCTCGTTGAGATTGGTCAGCAGATACAATTCCGGATACTGCTGATCGTGGAACTGATTCAGGACATGGACCTGCGGCTCACCGAAACGCTGTCCGAACCGCAGCTGTTGCTGCGAAGTAAGATGCTGGTCGCGGAAAACGAGTACCTGATACTTCAAAAATGCGTCGTAGATCTTCTGAAACAGATCATCGGTAACGCCTGCCGCAAGATTCACGCCCCTGATTTCTGCGCCCAGTGCAGATGGCAAAGGTCTCGCGACAAAATCATCAGATGAGGCTGGCGGCAATGCAGGCATAGAGATCTCAGCGCCTGTTCAACAGTGATCCTGACAACCCGAAGAATCAATCCCGGCTGTTGACGGTGCGTAACGAGTGATCTTCCGGAAAACACAAATGCATCAATAACTTCGTTTTACCGCGTCTGACCGGTCATCGCAACGCATCAATCATGACGGAGTCCAGAGGCAGAAACCACGATTATACGTCCGGCAAACGACGAGTCGCCGGATGCATCGGAACAGCTCGTTCGGACGATCGATGTTTGATTAATGTCCCAATGACACATCGGAATCAACTTCGGTATCCGCCACAGATTGCGTCCGCTTCCGGGATCTCCCAAAGAAATCCACGGCCTTTTTTAGTACCAAGGGCAGGAGTCCCAGAATCACAAAGGCACTCAGCAGTTGCGGAGAAACGATGTTACCGAATCCCTGAACCTGGAACGTATGCAGGTCCGGGACGCTGGATCCAGCGTAAACATAAGCCATGGTTCCCGGAAGCATCCCGACCTGACTAACCAGCCAGAACGTACGTAACCGGAGCCGTGTTAGTCCCATCACCACGTTAATCACGAAGAATGGCACCAGGGGAATCAGACGCAAAGTGAGAAGGTAAAACGGACCGTCCGTCTCAAGTGCCACGTTGAACGTGGCCAGACTGTCCCTGAATCTTTCCTGAATCGATGTCCCAAAAACATAGCGGCTCAGCAGAAACGCTATCGAGGCTCCGGTGGTGGACGCGAAGCTGACAAGGATCACGGTTGGAACAAATCCAAAGAACCAACCATACGCCAGTGTCATACCTGCTGCACCGGGAAGCGACAGACCAGTCACCACAACATAAATCACGAATGCAGCAACAAACACAAAGACTGGAAACGCGTCATGGTAATTCTTCAGTTGCTGTTCGTGAGTGACCAGACTCTCCAGTTTGAGTGAGTCCCCAAAACTCCTGTAGCCAAAGCAACCCATGGCCAGGACACCGACCAGAACGATGAATCTGATCACAACTGACTGCGATTCGTTTTGTGACATGGCCTCAACGGGATTCCTGTCAGAAGCTGTGATTGATTGTCTGGTCGGCAGAATTTGGGTGTCAATCTGTAAATCAGTGTACCCAATTCAAACCGTCAAGACGGTCTCTCTCTATGAGTTCAAACAGAAGGACCGGATTCCCGATTCGCTGCGCTCGCAGTAAAGTTCAACATCGGACGATCCTCGGGCCCCTCGTCGTGACTGGATCTCAGCCATCGTGTTCGATCGCGGATGGTCAGCTCCAGCGAAATGATCCGCAATCCAGCGGACAGGATTAACAACTGTTGACTGACGACTGAACAGAGGCCGGACTTATTATATTCCGTCTGTATTCGCGCAATCCGTTCATTTTTTCGGACATTACAATCCTTGCACCTGTTCGTCATTCCACCAAGAATGACAGAGTCCGCGAACACGGTAAAGTGAGTGCCATTGGGCACTCACCATTGAGTAAATTGTCCCTGACAAATCGTCATAAAATCTTCCGGTGCAATCCGGCGCCACCAATGGATCGCGTTCAATTACGTCAACGTATCAGTTTTGATGCAGCCCGGCTGTTACACGGACGTCGTGTGGGTAACTATCACGACGCCCGCTGGCAGGCGGCTCGGACGATCACCGGCAGTTTTCTACCGGCTGAATGTCTGCCTACTGATGTGGAAATACGAGTTCACCTGCAGCAGTTGATGGGTTCTTTGGGTACTTTTCCTGCCACGTTGCCCGGCCCAGGGACACCGGAAGATTCGGACCTGCCCGAAGATCGGTTTGATCACTATCTGGCCCTGCTGCTGCCGCTGGACCGAGTGATGCAGTCCGCGGATCTGCATCCGGAAGGCGACGTGCTCTATCACAGCCTGCAAGTCTTCGAACTGACGCGTGCGACCCACCCATGGGACGAAGAGCTGCTCACGGCCGCATTAATGCACGATGTCGGAAAAGGAATTGACCATCGGGACAGTCATCAGGCTGGCCTCACGGCACTCAGCGGCTTCATTACGGAACGAACACGGTGGCTGATTGACAATCTCCCGTCCGCGCATCGTATGTTTGAGGGAACACTCGGAAGTCGGGCTCGACGTCGCCTGGCCACATCCGAATCATGGGACGAACTCGATGCACTGGCCGCTCACGACCGAGATGGACGCGTCCCCGGGAGACGTGTTCAGCAACCAGAGGAAGCCCTCAACGTTCTCCGGGTCATGTCGGCAGAGTAACTTGAGTCACGTACCCCGGGGGCCTGCTGTCCTGATTGACAATGACTGCAGGGTGCCTGTAACTATTCCCGAGACCGATCAACCGGTGCAGTTATCCAGGTGAAACTGCTAAAGTCGCAGACTCATTGTTGCAGGGGCTGAACCCACAGGCGTACGATGTCGATAACATCTAGGCAGGACGTGCACTTCCACAACCGGATTTACCGTTAATACCTGATCCCTGACCCTCATACGCGGTCCAGCGGAGACACTCGGATGTCGAAAAACCAACTGATTCTCACCAGTTCTCTGGCCGTAGTCCCTGCGGTCGGACTGATTGCCTCGCTGGTGCTGGGTGCCGTCGGAGGCACAGCTGGCAGTCCAGGAATGTGGGGACTGTTTGGAGCAACACTACTGCTTTCAATTGGCGCTCTGGCCTCTCCTGTCGTGGCTTTTCTGCTGATTCCGGGAGCGGCAGACGCCGAAGATGCAACGGTTGGGACAGAGGCAGGTGAACAGGAATCGGCAGCTGGCGAAGAAACTCAGGATTCTGATTCCAATCTGCAGGCCGATGGGTTCGCGAACGCCGGTGGACTTGCGGAAGATGGCGATTTCGAAGTTCAGGACGACGATGACGCCGTAGAAATGGAAGTTGCTTCATCTGACGACATGGATGATTTCGACGACGACGATGATTTTCAGTCCGGCGACGAATCCGAAGTCGATTTTGAAGACTTCGACGACGACGAAGACTTCGTTTGATCTGCCGTTCACAGCCGATGGTTCCGATACGGATCCGGGACAGAACTGCGCGATTCCGTGATGCGCTGCCGCTCCGACGAGAGCCCTGTACGGCTGATCTAACTGCTGGCACTGCGGTAGAATTTGAGTGACCAGTGGAATACCACACGTGAGATCAGCAACCCGCCCGCCGCTGCCGCCGCCGCGACGAAAGCCCAGTGCGGTTCGTTCAGTGTATCCAGAATCACCCTCGCCGGCACCGTGATGACCAGCAGAATCGGCATCAGATAAGAAAACGCAAACTGCAACACTTCCCCACCCTCGGTTCGGGAATCATCATGACCTTCGTAAATTGATCGCGGGTACCGGGCAAATGCAGTGATGTAAAACCAAAAGTCATAGAGACCCTGGTTGCGTCCAAGCAGGATGCTGCTGCAGGCCATCGTGATCATCAGAGAATAGAAAAATGCCACTCCTGCAATTACATAAGCAATGTAAATCACAACCTGGAACAGAGAAACAGCTTCTCCAATGTTCCAAAGCGACATCAACAGCAGTGCCTGCGCCAGCAGAATCTGACTGACCATCGCGAGATTGATTCGCTCCAGCGAAACCAGAAACTGTGAATCGATCGGCTTCAACAGAGCGAAGTCGAGTCGGCCCGTCCGAATCTGTTCGCTGAAGATGGCACAGTTAGGCATGAAGAAGGTTTCCACAATGCCATTCACCAGCATCCCGGTCGCCATGAAGACGAAATACTGATCTTCGCTCCACCCGTTAATTTCCGGTACACTTGCATAGATGATGCGAAACAGTGCGATCTGTGCGAAAAACCAAAATCCGCGCGTGAGAACCTGAATCAGGAAATTTGCCTGAAACATCGTTTCACGGATTACGCCATTGCGCAGGAACGTGAACAACACGCGGGCATGATACATGCTGAGAGTGGTCCTGTGAGTCGGTTACCCTGTTCAGCCGTTCAGCTGGACGTTTCCGGGAGAATCCGATGTGGAGTCCAGCACCTTTCCAATGACGGTTGCCGGATAATCATCCGTGGATACCGCCGTTAACACGGCATCAGCCAATGGTTCGGGGGCAAACACCACCAGACCAATACCCATGTTGAAGACACGATACATTTCTGCAGAATCGATCTCGGCAAGGTTGCGGACCCAGTCGAACACCATCGGCAGTTTCCAGCTGTTTCGATCGATTGCAACTTCGACACCTGACGGAAGGATACGTTTTAAATTTTCAGCAATTCCTCCGCCTGTCACATGAGCGATCCCGTGAACATTGGCGTTGCCGACAGCTTCCACGAGAGCAGCCACCTGTTTGGCATAGATACGTGTAGGTGTCAGCAGAACTTCACCCACGGTTCTGCCATCAAACTGATCCAGCCGATCCGCGGCTCTGAATCCGGCATGTTCGAACACGGCTTTGCGAATCAGACTGTATCCGTTGGAATGAAAACCTGACGACGGGATACCAATCACGACATCACCAGCTTCAATACGTTCACGACCATCGATGATTTCGGACCGTTCCGCAGCTCCGATACAGAACCCGGACAGATCGAAATCACCGGACGCGTACATGTCCGGCATGATCGCTGTTTCGCCACCCAGAAGCGCAGCTCCTGATTCGCAACATCCATCAGTGATCCCACGGACGACCTGCTCAAGCAACTCGGGATTGTCCGCATCCATCGCGATGTAGTCGAGAAAAAACAACGGTGATGCGCCAAGGCACAGGCAGTCGTTGACACACATGGCCACGAGATCTATTCCAACCGTCGAATACGACCTTGCGTCAATGGCGACTCGCAGCTTCGTTCCCACACCGTCGGCACCGGAGACCAGAACCGGGTCCTTCCAGTCTCGCACCGATCCCAGATGAAACAGCCCCGCGAAGCCACCAGGAAGCCCTATAACTCCTGGCGTCCGGGTCGCATCCATCAGTGCAGGAAGCCGCTTCATTGCCTGTTCGTACACATCCAGGTCAACTCCTGCTGACCGGTAGTCCAATCCTGTCATGATATTCCCATGTTTGATTCGCGTCTTCGGCAGGAATCGCTCGCGATTCGCTGGCTGATCCAATCAATTCGTGCCGATATCACGAATTATAGTGAATGCACTGGCGACACGGGAGCGGCGTGATGTTTGGCAGAGCAGCAAAGGAAAAAGACTGGAAATTCGACGCCGAAGGCCAGACAGAGGCCGTTAATCGACTGCTGTACGTCGTGGAAAACGGTGAAGGTTTTGCTCTGCTCAAAGGCAGCTATGGCACTGGAAAATCCACCGTCATGCAGCAAACCGCTCACGAACTTGCCAGTCTCGGCCGGCAGGTGGTACGGCAAAATATGACATCACTGGACTGTCGAGCCAGTCTGTGGCATCTTTGCGGTGCACTGTCGGTGTTCAGCCATACCGATACGGACACATCAGCGCTCATGATGATGATTCGGGATGAGTTGCTTGCCCGCGCAAGTTGCCATCACCAGACAGTTGTTCTGCTGGATGATGCTGATTTTGCCCAGGAGGATATCGGCAGCGTACTGCATCTGCTCACCTCCATCGCTGAATCTTCGGCCGGCAGACTGAGCGTCATCGCATCTGCAGAGCAACCAATGGCCTTTTCCCTGCAGAAACACACGTCGCTTAACGTGCGACTGGATCCTCTGTCGGAACAGGAAGCCATTGAATTTGTAGTGCGTCGACTGGCGCATCTTGAATGCCCGGTGGACGGTGTCACCGACACTGGCTGGCGTGCAATCGCTCATTTGGGCGGCGGACTGCCCGCGCAACTGCTGCGGATTTGTGAGATTGTACACGTCGTAACGTCAATGCAACCCGGACCGATTGACGCGACCCTGGTGCATGAAGCCGCAACTGAACTAATGCCGCAGGCGGCATAATCGCCGGTCTCCGTGCTGACCGACCCGGAGTTCCATGCCTGAGTACGAGTTGTCCGCTCTGTGACGAAGAATTCAGTCTCGCCCGATCCAGAGATCAAAGCAAATCTTTCATTTGTTGCCACCACGATCACAGCTTCGGCAGATTCTGCGTATTTGAGACTGATGCATGAGCTGACGACGGGACGATATCTCATACGAAACCAATTTTTCGTTATGGATCGTCCAGCCGGAACCCGCCAATATGCCTCAGACTGTCACCAAGTCACGTTCCTCGTCCCGCCTGCAAACGCCGCTGGAAACGTATCTTCGCGAAATCAACGAAACGGCCCTGCTGACTGCAGATGAAGAAAAGATGTTGTCACGCCGCATCTCAGCAGGTGATGGAGCCGCACGAGACCGAATGGTGCGAGCCAATCTACGCCTGGTTGTCAATATCGCCAGGGGTTACAACGGTAAGGGGCTACCGCTGCCCGACCTGATTGAAGAGGGCAATCTTGGGTTGTTGAGAGCTGTCGAAGGCTTCGACCCGGATATGAACACACGATTCAGTACCTACGCCAGTTACTGGATCAAACAATCAATCAAACGTGCTCTGGTCAATTCAGCCAAGACAATTCGAATCCCGGCCTACATGGTCGAATTGCTGTCCAAATGGCGACGTGCAGCGGCAAAACTCACGGAAGAACTAAACTGCACACCGACACCCGAAGATATTGCGAAAGAACTCGAGATCCCGAAGAAGAGCCTTCGAATCGTCAAGAAAGCAATTGTACTTTACAACGCAACGCCTCAGTCAGATCAGGACGAAGCGGGTATGACACTGGGCGACATCGTCCCTGACGAACGAACGCGCGGGCCGGAAGATGAACTGATCAACAGCGACAATCTGCAACATGTCTTCCAACTCCTGGATGATATGGATTCGCGCGAAGCCACCATTCTCCGAATGCGGTTCGGCCTGGATAACAGCGAACCCCGCACGCTGAAGGAAATCGGAGAAACACTGGGACTGACTCGTGAACGCGTTCGTCAAATCGAAGGTGAAGCTCTCAAGAAACTAAATCGCAGTTTAGGCGGCGAATAGACATATTCGGATTTGGTCACGAAACCACCGGTGGCCTCGGGTGCACTCTCCACGAATCGTTCAGTACCGGTGATCCGGGTCATTTCTGAAACGCCGGGTCCTTCAGGATCCGGAATGGATACAATGCGATGGTGGCTGGAAGGACAGTATGGTTCTGGAGAGATTCCACTCAATGCATCGACGACTCTTTTTGCGTAATGGAAGTTTGTTGCTGCTTTCCGGAGTAGCTGGCCCCGGTCTCAGCGATCAACGGGAAACGGTTTCCACTGAAAATCCTGTTGTGCGTTTTGCAATGATCACCGATCTGCATTACGCGGACAAAGACAGGGCTGGTACACGTCATTACCGTGAGACAATCGCCAAGCTCGCACAGGCAGCCAAGCAGTTCCAGACCGAGAAACCGGATTTTCTGGCGACCCTGGGAGACCTGATTGATGCGGCGGAGGAAGTCGAGACGGAACTCGGTTACCTGAAGCGAATTACCCGCGAGATGGACAAAATCAAGCTACCCAAGCATTACGTACTGGGAAATCACTGTGTCGATACGCTCACCAAAGGAGAGTTCCTCGCCGGGACAGGACAGTCAAAGTCGTATTACTCCTTTGACAGAAAAGGAATTCATTTCGTCGTTCTGGATGCCTGTTTCCGCAGTGACGGGGTCGCTTATCAACGGAAAAATTTTGACTGGACTGATCCCAATATCGAGGAACGAGAAGTCGAATGGTTGAAACAGGATCTGGCCAGCACCCACAAGAAGACGATCGTACTGGTTCATCAACGCCTGGATGTCGCAGGGCCGTACGGCATCAAGAATGCCAACCAGGTCCGCAAGATACTGGAAGATTCCGGTAAAGTGCTTGCCGTGTTCCAGGGCCATAGCCATGAAAATGAGCACCAGTTGATCGGCGACATTCACTACTGCACGCTGATGGCAATGGTCGAGGGCTCCTTTGAAGCGAGTAATGGATTCAGCATCGCCTCTGTTTTTGCCGACGGGACGATTCGACTGGATGGGTTCCGCAAACAGAGCTCCCATACGTGGCAGAGCTAATGGCCATGCTATGACTGACGGCTTGATCGTTCCTGGTTGTATTTATTTCTGTGGATTTTCCAGTCCCGCTCAACGAAACAGTTTGGCAGAGTGCCGGTACCAAGCACGATGAAATCGCTCGTTGAGGTCGTACTTGAGCTGGCACTTGCAGTTGAGACTCCAGCTTGACTGCCTGTGCTCGAAAGTCGGTCAGCAATTCGTGAAATTCTTCGGGGCACTGTGGACCGTTTCGAGATAACCCATTTCCGCACATTGCTCCCGAATCAACAGTGTCCGTCTCTGTGTGTCCCGTCTGGTTCGCCACGCTTCCACGTCCGGACAACAATCATCGTCGCTGATAACCGTCTTCACGTTCACGTCGCGCGTCAATGCAAACCCGTCTGCTCCATTTGACGTTCTGCCAGTCATAACCTGCTCGTGCACTCACACCCGGTTTGGCAGGTCATCCTGTCCAATACGCAAGTGTGGTGAAAATGCGAAATCGATGTGAATCTCAGACACACCGATGAATTTGACATGATCAGCAGACAAGGCAGCACTCAGAGTAATACAACTAATATTGGCACCAACCAACACGCCTCCCCGTCGATGCAGATCCCTGATTCCTCATCATCGTACAGTTGAAATGGGTTTCTTCCTAAACGTTGAATAACGTGTTGCTGTGATGACCAGAAGCAAGTCCTGATACCAGACGCCCGAACCCGGGAATTTCCTCTTATGAACTCAACAACTCTGTCTGAAACGTGACCGTAAATTCGTCGCCACCTGTGATACGGTCCGATCCGTTTGAATCTCAGGCGACCCTGTGAAAGCATATTGCTGATGGACGAAACGGACTGATTTATCGACCGATTTCCGACAGTGATACGATTTAACCGGCAAATGAGCGCTGTATAGCGTCCCTGATCAAAGGCCATGGAAGGGCGATACTGAAATCTCCTTTTAGACTTAACCTCTTTTATCAAAGAGGTTTACACAACATTACAAACATCATGTCCTAATTACAGGGATAACCCATAACATGTTATTATAATATGACTTACGTCGATTTACGGAACTCCAGCTCGTATAACAGTCTCAGAATCAACTGTTTTTGCGTGATTCCCGGGCTTCGGCTGGACTTGTCCTGCAGCTGACATGAGAATCCCGCCTTCCTTTAGGGAACGACCGCTGCAGAAGTCGTAGTGCCGCGATCTGGGCAGATTTGTTCGCCCTGCGTTCCTCTGCCCAGTTGCACAGCAGACTTGATGTTAAAACGCCATGCGATGTTGACGCATCTTCGGACGAACGCTCCGGTGATTGCTCCGTCTCTGCTCAAATGTGACTTCGGCAATCTCCACAAGGAAGTGAAGTTACTGGATCGGTCTGGGTTTTCAGTGCTGCATTTGGACGTCATGGATGGACACTTTGTGCCCAACCTTTCGTATGGCCCGATGGTCATTCGTTCATTGAGAAAACTGACAGACACTCCGTTTGACGCTCACCTGATGATCTCGGATCCGGCGCGCTATCTGAATGAATATCTCGATTCCGGGTGCGAAGCGATCACATTTCACCTTGAAGCGGTTCCGGACCCTTCAGATCTGCTGTCAGAAATTCGAAGGCGAGACGCAGTGGCCGGACTGGCAATCAATCCGAATACCCCCTTTGAACTGGCCGAACCGTGGCTTGAAATGTGCGATTTATTACTCGTCATGAGTGTCCAACCTGGATTTGGCGGACAGACGTTCATGCCTGAAGTTCTCCAAAAAGTCCGGCGTGCAAGAGAAATTGCAAATGATCGCCTCATAATCTCCATCGATGGTGGTATCGCCGACGGGACAATTGAGAAGTGTTCCGATGCGGGAGCTGACCTCTTTGTCGCCGGCAGTTCTGTCTTTGACACAGAGGACTACGGAGCAGCCGGGAAACAACTGGCTGCACTTGCTCGCGACACACCGAGTCTGGCCGAGGAGTCGATATGAGTCGGATCGTGTTGATACGCCCTGGTCAAACAGATTACGCTGCAGACTCCCGGTTACTCGGTATGCTTGAAATGCCGATCAACCAGGCAGGATTACTGGAAGTCCAGCAGGTACTTGCGCAGATCAGTGCCAGTGATCTCAAACTTGAGGCCCTGTTTACCACACCGGGTGATCCGGCGTTCGGAACAGCCCGGGCAATCTCTGAGCAGCTGGATGGTCTCAGAATTCGTCAGCTGGACGAGCTGAGAAACGTCGATCAGGGACTTTGGCAGGGTCTGCCGGAATCCCAGGTTCGAAAGAGATATCCCAGGCTGTTTCGTTCGTGCCGCGAAAAGCCACAGGCGATTTGTGCTCCGGAAGGCGAAAGCCTCTCCGAGGCCTGCGAAAGGGTGGCGCGGGTTCTCAATAGGGCAATCCGTAAGTATGAAGTCTTTGGAATTGTCGCAGTTGAACCGATTGCAACGGTAATTCGCTGCACTCTGCAGCAACGGGGCCCCACTTTGGCATCGTGTTTGTGTGGAGAAGATCGTAAGCTGGTGGAATGTTTTGAAGCGTCAGAGTTTGATCCTGGAGCTTTCGTTAACTTTGAGTGTGTCCCGGATACTATCGAAGCAACCACCGGCGCTGCCGGTCCGGGGAGGCATTAATGAGCACGGCACGTAAACGCAGTCAAAAGTCCTGGCTGCACTATTTGAAACGCCCGAAACGTGGAGTCCCCGAAGGACTTTGGCTTCGGTGTGACGCCTGTTCGGCAACAGTCTTTCGAAATCAGGTTGAAGAAAACCTGAACATATGTCCGGAGTGTGATCATCACTTCCACGTCCCCACCGCGTCGCGTTTGCGGCAACTGCTTGACCCGGACACGTTCGAGGAATGGTATTCCGAGCTAAGTCCTGTCGATCCTCTGGGATTCACGGATAGAATCAGCTACCGAGACCGCCTGTCGCACGAGCAAAAAAAAACAGGAATGAAGGACGCCTGCACTGTAGGTCGGGGATACATGCGTGGCCGTCCACTGGTGTTTGGAATGACCGATTCGTCTTTCATCATGGGAAGCATGGGTTCAGTTGTCGGTGAGAAACTCACCAGAGCCGTTGAACAGGCTACGGAAATGAAGTTACCACTGGTTGTGGTCAGTGGTTCCGGTGGTGGAGCACGAATGCACGAGGGCATCCTCTCACTGATGCAGATGGGTAAGGTTTCAGCGGCGCTTGCTCGATTTCGCAAGGCTCGCGGCCTGTATATTTCTGTACTGACCAATCCAACGATGGGTGGCGTAGCCGCGAGCTTCGCCTCGCTTGGAGACGTTGTCCTGGCTGAACCACGTGCCCTGGTTGGCTTCGCAGGACCACGGGTCGTCCAGGCGACATGCAATATCGATCTGCCGGATGGGTTTCAAACAAGTGAGTTCCTGCTGGCACACGGTTTCGTCGACCGCATCGTCCACCGACGCCAACTGAGATCAGAAGTTGCTCGTATCATTGACTATTGTTCACGCTGAACAGCAGGACGTACAGCAGCCACAAACATTCCCGAGGGATGAATGAGCCTGTTTGACAAAAAACAAAAAAAGCAAAAGCCCCTGGAACGTGTCGACATCAGAAAAAACTTCAATCTGATGGGTCGCGTTGGTCAGGGCAGTATGTCAAAGGTCTGGAAAGCAGAAGACATTACGTCGCGGAAACGCGTTGCCATCAAAGTGCTGGACAAGGAAAAGACCCGCCGATTCGAACAACGCTTTGAGGGACTCAATAAACCGACTGAAGGCGAGATCGCACTGTCCCTGGTTCACCCCAACATCGTGCGTACACACCATGTGGGAATGACGATCAACGACGAAATTTTTCTCGTCATGGACTATGTTGATGGATCCGGGTTGAGTCTGCTTCTTGATCTGCAGGGAGACCTGATGAAGCAGTACCGGCTGCGATTCATCGTTCAGATTGGCGATGCACTTTCGTATTTTCACCGACAGGGCTGGATTCATCGTGACCTGTGTCCGCGAAATGTTCTGGTTACTGAAGAAAACGAAATCAAACTCATTGATTTTGGCCTTGTTGTTCCCGATCAACCCATATTTCGCAAGCCTGGCAATCGCACCGGAACCGCAAATTATATGGCCCCCGAGCTGATTCAGCGGCGCCCGACCGATCAACGAATCGACGTGTTTGCGTATGCAGTTACCTGTTTCGAGTTGTATACCAAACGGCATCCCTGGCAGGCGGCAATGACCCTGGATGCAGTCGTCCAGCACATCAATCAGCCACCGCTTGAAATCACCACTGCTGTACCGAAGATCGACAGGCAGATTGCTGAAGTGATTATGAAGGGACTGGAACGAAACCCTGATGATCGCTGGCAGACCATTGAAGAAATGGTGACTCAGTTTCGTGAAGCAGAAGCACGACTGGTCAAAGTGTCCCAATCGGTGTTAGCACGCCGCAAGAAGAGTAAATCCGAAAAACACCAGGACACTCGCATTCAAGATTCTAAATGAGCGGTACATCACTGTAAGCCCTTTGCTGGGCCGGTTCTGCCCGCAGGTATTCCGTTTTTCTCGCCGGCTTTCCGGCAGTCGTTTTGCAGCAGTCTGCTTATGTCCGATGAACCATCAGAGAACTCTCCCCTGGACACGAACCCCGATTTCGATACGAAGTCAACACTGGCTCCTCGCGACAGCAGAGTCTATGCAACAAGCTTCGACAACGCAGTCAACGCCGCCAGATGCGCCGACGAACTGCGGGGCCACGACATTGTGGTACTGGATCTCACTTCCCTGACGTCGATTGTCGACTTCTTTGTGATTGTCACGGCAACAAGTCAGAGGCAAATGCACGCGATCGCAGATGATGTGAACCGACTGCTGAAACGCGACCGCGGTAACGCACGTCTGAATATCGAAGGCTATCGAACTGAAGGCAACTGGCTGCTCACCGACTACGGTGATGTCGTCGTGCATGTTTTCACAGCCGAAGGCCGAGCACTTTATGACCTCGAACAATTATGGGCTGATGCGCAACAGATCGACTGGGCGTCGGAGGCGGTTGACAGTGATTCGATGAGGATTGAGAATCAGGAATGAACGAGGAAGACTCAGAGGCCAGAGAAGACGACGAAGGAACACAGGTCACCAGGTGAGCGTAACGGGAGCACGTGTCCTGCAGACGTTTCCCGACAACAACCTTCACCGCTTGTCCTTCTGATCTCCGGTCCGCAAACGGTACACTTCAAGTCGCTGTTCGCGTTCTTCTCCAAAGTGCTGGAGAATCCAGCGCGGGCTGAAGAGATTGTACAAAACGATAGGACTGGGTGTGAACCACACATCGCCTAGGTGTTCAAACCGCTGTTCGATATCGATCCAGTCATGCATGAATCGCGGGGTTCGCAATGCATTTGGTCCAAACACCAGGAACGTCGGCAGACGCTTTCCGTGAAATGTTGCCGCCCTGAAACGCAGATCCTGAACGGGTACACCCGGTATCCCGGTCTGGCTGATATGATACAGCACCGCAGGCTCACCAAATGCGTAGACAATGCACTGCGGACTGTCCTCAGTAACCGAATCATCTGTTACGTTGACTGACTGACCAGCCTCAGTCAGACACATCGAAGCGATTTCAAATGAGGCATTCCTTAGTCCAATCCGGGAATCATGGATCCGGGATCGAGGGATACTGGTGCTGCCGAGCTTCCACAATCCCAGTCCGACTGAAGACAGGACCAAACCTGCCACGACCATCTTCAGTAGTGACCGCTGCGGCCGAGTACCTGACGATGCGTTTCGGCGGACGACGCAGATACACCCTTCAACCCACCAGCCGATTCCGGCTGATGCAGCAATCCAAATGGCCATAAGCAACGGCAGAAGCAGTCGTGGAAATGGAGTATACGTCGGCAGACTGAGCAACAGCCCGAAGAACCACGCGGTCACGACGCAAGCCGCAAGCCTGGAATCCAGAACAGGTGCTGCACGAAGATCAAACAGGTCGATCGGCTGATAACCGGTCAACGATTGAGACCTTCCCGCGTAGTCGTTGTGCAACTCAGCCTTCGGAACATTGAAAGCCGGACAGAGAAGAATTCCGGTAATGCCACCAGCTGCCAATGCTGTCAGCACACCAAATGAACCAATCGTGAGTGTCGCAATAGACATCACACCCGCTGCTCCGATGAATCGGACCAGCAATGCGGAAGTGATCCCGGTTCCGGGGGGGCTTGAACGGTTCCACGTGGAACGACGTGCTTCAAACCATCTGTGGCCGCCGGCAAATGTCATCCCTAAACCGACGGCCAGTGATGCCATCCAGCTGTCGGTCAATGAATACCAGGTAATCTGCGTCCCCAGGTTCTGCGTCCATGAATTAAAAGCGACGCGGTAAGCGCTGTGGTTTGCCGCCACAGCTGTGTATCCACCGACATCACGCAGAGTAATCAGCCACGGACTCCACACCACACATGCAGACAGGGTCATGAGTCCAATCAGTCGGACCAGACGCCAAAACGGACACCTGCGACAGCCTCCGATAAACCACCAGAAAAGTGAGCCGCTGGTGATGATCGCGATTGGAAGCCAGCCGGTGTATTTAGTCCACCAGGCACAACCACAGACGATCCCGGCTGCCAGCATTGTTCCTGGGCTTCGTCGATCGATCCCGGTCACTCCGAGCCACACCGCCAGTACGATCCACATCAACGCTGGCACATCCGTTAATGCCATTCTGGAATACAGGATGTGGAAATCACTCAGAGCAGCCAGCAGTATGACGATCAGTCCGGCGACCGTTCCGAATGCTGCACGCGTAAAACCCCAAACAACAAGAATCGTTACAGTTCCCGTCAGCAATCCAGGAATGAAGGGTGCCAGGTTTGCTCCTGCCAGAGTACTGGCCACGGCAATCATCACAGGCAGCGCCGGGGGCGCGTACAAATGACGCGACGGGTAAACTTCGCCCCGCAGCTGCGGATACCATACTGTCGAGCTGTAGACTCCCTCGTCAAAGTGCTCAACAGCTAACTGGTCAATGGCAGTAAACCGGAGAAAACATCCCAGTGCTGCGGCGCAGGCAACAAGCACGAATTCCGAGGTTGACAGTCTCTGATTCATGATCCCTGATTCTTGGTTTGTGGTTTCACGTGAAACCGACCTGCGCCAATCTCAGCCACGGGAAGACTAGCTGACTGGCCGCAGATTGCACGGCGGATTCTTGAGTATCCGCGGTCACCGCTTATGATACGTAATCTATCTGATTCCCGTGAACGGCACTCAGACCAGACTCACTCGACGCCTCTAACGAAGCCAGCCTTATGACAGACAGTATGCCCGATCCCGACGACCTGTATGATGCTGCAAACCGGTTGAAGGAAGACGGAAATCTCGAAGACGCTGTGGAAGCACTTCAGAAAATCGTGGCCGACTTTCCCAACCACGTACAATCTCACCTGGCACTCGGAGTCCACCTGCAAAAGCTTGGGCAAAATGAGGCTGCTGTAGCACATGCTTCCAAAGTCACGCAGCTTGAGCCGCAGGACGCGTTTTCCTACGTACAACTTTCCGTAGTGATGCAACGATGTGGGCTGATTATGGAAGCTGAAGACGCTATGGCCAGAGCACATGCCATTCGTATGGAACAATCAGCAACTACTGAATAGACTGATCACTGACGACGGACCTGAGAAGCTGGACACGTCTGAAAGGCTCAATCCGGTCAACGTTTGTTCGGTCCGCAGAAACAAACGCTGAGATCGTACGATTCCACGAAATCAACGGAACTGCGGATCAGCAGAAATCCTATCCACCGATCGAATGCATAGGTCGTTCCGGCTGGACGAAGCGCGCGGTATTGATCTCGTGTCCTTCTTTCTTAGCGGCAATACAGTTCTGCATTGCCTGTGCAATTTCAGAATCTGAACCGCCGCTGCGGAGCAGACCGCGAACATCAGTCTCTTCAAGGCTGAACAGACAATTGCGTAATTTTCCGTCCGCAGTGAGACGAAATCGATTGCAGCCGGCACAAAACGGTCGGCTCACAGATGCGATCAGTCCGATCGTGCCACAACCATCCCGAAAACGATACTGGCTGGCTGGCGCCCGATGATCTGAAACCGGCTGTGGATCCAGCGCCCCAAATTCTGATTCAAGAATCCCGATAATCTCATGCGCAAACAGGACTTTTCCTCGCTCCCACTCATTCTCTGCATCCAGCGGCATGAACTCAATAAAACGGACATCAATGTCGCCCTCACGCGCCAGCTCACCAAATGGAATGATTTGATCCTCTGTCAGTCCACGGACCGAAACGGCATTCAGTTTGATCGGCTTAAACCCGGCATCTTTCGCCGCCTGAATGCCTGCCAATACTCTGTCAAATCCGTCGCGCCGAGTCATTTTACGAAATGTTTCCGGATCGAGCGCGTCCAGACTGATGTTGAGCCTCTTTAATCCTGCATCACGCAGCAAATGAGCCTGCTCCGACAGAAAGATCCCATTGGTAGTCAGGCCGACATCGCGAATCCCGGGCAAACTAACAATCGACTCAATCAGTTTGTGCAGCTCGCGTCGGACAAGCGGCTCACCGCCGGTCAATCGCACTCGGTCAATTCCAAGACCGGTTCCGACACGCACGACCCGTTCAGTTTCTTCAAATGTCAACAACTCCGATTTGGGCATGAATTCCGGATCATGTTCCGGCATGCAGTAGAAACAGCGCAGATTGCAGCGATCGGTCACGCTGACGCGCAGATTGTTGTGTAAACGTCCGAATGAATCGATAAGCCGTTTGTCGACCGTAAATTTGGATTCAGAACTCATCAGTCGTCACTTTCGTTCGATGTGATGACTGACGTGGAACGACTCGAATCAGGTGTCGGTACTGCGTGTACCGGATGAACCCATTCTGCACGACCATCGGCATAGAATTCCTTCTTCCAGATCGGAGTCTGCTGCTTGATCGTATCCATAATCCACTGTCCCGCATCGAACGCAGGTCCGCGATGAGCGGAACTCACCGCTACAGCAACAGCAATGTCACCCAATTCCAGTGGACCAATACGGTGAATGACGGCGGACTCAACCAGTGACCAGCGGGCCCTTGCTTCGAAAGTAATCTGCTCCAGCGATGCCAGCGCCATTTCTTCAAATGCTTCGTAATTCAGTGAGGACGTCTGCAAATCCCCCGTAAACTCCCGCACTGTTCCGAGAAACAGGACCACGGCGCCTGCACGATGATTACGCACGGCGTTCGTCACTCGGTTGATGTCGATCGGGTCTGGTGTAATTGAGAGCACGAATGATTTCCGTTTTCGACTGTTCGCTGCCGGTTTCACAGGGCAGCTGGGGCCGCAGGGATGGCAGACACGTTACTTATAAGGTCAGTCTTCCTGCCACACTTGTGAGACGGAACACCCAACACTTCCACAAAGCCGCTATCCTCCACTCACCGGAGGAAAACACGCGACACTGTCACCTTCACACAACACCTGGGAATCTCCAGCGTACCGGTTGTTGACTGCGACTAACAGGACCTTAGCCATCGATTTCAGGTTTGGGCAGGTTCGGATCAATTCATACCTCAGATCGGAAACCGTCGCTTCTTCAGCGATCTGTACGGTACAGACTGACTGGCCCGCAAGATCGCGAGCGGCGGCAAACAGCAGAACGTCGATAATCATGACATCAGAAGTCCGGACGGACGAGAGTTCAGCAAACGATCCTTCTTACCCGGCATGAGGCCCCATGCCAGAGCGAGAATCTTGATCGGGTGGAGTGTCGGAAAATTGACGGTTTGTTCCATCTGCATACGACAACTGCTGCATTCGGTCAACCCGGCCGAAACATTGACCGTCTTCAAACTCTGAAGCAGCGGATCACCGATCTGCAGCGACTGTTCGAAATGTTCGGCGGCAATTCCAAATGTTCCCGCCATCCCGGTACAACCTTGATCGATCGTGCTGACTTCTACACCTGGGATCAGCCGCATCAGATCCATCAGACCGCGCTGGTCACTGACCGCCTTCAGGTGACAGGGAGTATGATAGATCAGCCTGAGCGGAATTTCCTGGAAATTTGTCCGCAGCCGTCCCTGAACATGCAGATCCAGAAGAAATGATCCTGCGTCCTGCGTCTGCTCTGCAACAGCCCCTGTATCCGGATGATCCACAAGCAGGGGGTATTCCTGCTTCAAACATAAGGCCGCTGAAGGTTCCGTACACAGAATCGGAAAGCCTTCACGCGCCGGTTCGCCAAGTTCCCGTACATTCGTTTCGGCAACTTCACGAGCTGAATCAATATCTCCAACGCTCACCATTGCCATTCCGGATACAGTCTGACCCGGCGGCACGTACACCCGAAACCCATGGTACTGGAGAATCCGCACAAAGGCGGTCGCGAGTTCCGGATCGTGGTGATTCGCAAAGTAATCGACAAAATAGACGACGGTACGGCGAGCGTCTCCAGGTCGACCGTCGCTGCACTCACGGCGGGCAACAGCCGAATTCAAAAATGTTCTCCGGGCGTACCGAGGCAAACGGCGTTTTTCTGCAATTCCCAGTGTTTTTTGCAGCACCCGTCGAAAGATGCGGTGACGCAGCAGACGGTTAGTGAGTCTTGTAAATCTGGAGGCAAATCGAGCATACCTGTGAAATTGTGACAACAGCCAGTCGGTACGTGACAGTCCATTCGCACTGACGAACTGAGCACGCGTCTCCAGGACCAAATGAGGTATGTCAACGCCGGACGGACACTCCAGCTGGCACTGACGGCAGTTAAAACAGGAGTCCGCAAGCTCCTGCACGACCTCATTGGTTAACAGCTCTTCGGAGGTGCCGGTTGCCAAAGCTGTCCGAATGAGTGTGGCCTTGCTGCGCGGGCTCGCAATCTCCGACGACTGCTGGTGGAAGAATGGACACATCCGCAGTGAAGCCGCAGTACTCCGGCACTCACCACACCCATCACAGTGATTTGCCGTTTGCATTGCCTGTTCCGCACTCCAAGTCAGATTGAGTACAGGCAACTGTACGACGGATTGATCGTTACTGGTGGCTGCCGACGATACTCGCGTTTTTCGCAGATGACGTATCGTCAACTGACCATCATCGCTGATGACCTTGTCCGGGTTCAGCAACCGCTGCGGATCGAAGATATCTTTCACCTGCTGAAAAACGCGGTAGAGTCCTCCGTACTGTGAACGAATGAATGCGGTGCGTGAAAGTCCGTCACCGTTCTGTCCCGAAATCGTTCCACCGACTGCGCGTACGTGGTGATACAAATCGCGAGCCAGTGCCTCAATTCGAGACGCGGTCTCCGAATCCGGAAACGGCAGCATTGGTCTTAAGTGTAGTTGTCCGGACGCAGCGTGGGCCGACATCGTTGCGGTCACTTCATGCCTCTGAAAGGTTTTTTGCGCGAGTGTCAGAAATTGCGAAATTTCTGCCGGAGGCACTGCAATATCTTCGACGAACGGCAGAGGCAGTGAAGCACCCTTCAACCGCGCCAGCAACGATCCGGCCTGAAGCGGAAGCTGCCACAGGTTGTCCACATCACTTTCGGTCCTGGCAATCTGTGTAACGATGTGACTGATTCCTGCGTCCCTGAGGCGTGACTCCGACTCAGCCACACGTTGACGGATCTCACCTGGCCCGCTGGCGGTAAATTCAAGAAACAGACCAGCTTCCGCTTCCTGGTGGACAACAGAAGCCCAGTTGGATCTGGATTCCCGCGCAACACTTAACAACCGACGGTCCAGCAGATCACACGCACTCGGACTCAGGTCCAGCAGCAACTGCATGGCTCTCAACGCATCGTCGGTCGTTCCAAACATAATTGCTGCAAGAGCACGATGTTTCGGAATGGGCATCAGATGCAGTGTGGCCTCGGTGAAGATACCCAGAGTCCCCTCGGATCCGGCCAGCAGTCGCGTCACGTCAAGTGAATTTGATCGACGAACTCCCCGCAGCATGTAACCGCAGGAATTCCGGAGCATCACGGGTTGCAGGGATTCAATTTGATCAGCTGATTCGTCGAGAACGGCCACGA
Organism: Fuerstiella sp.; assembly: GCA_022447185.1. Lineage (GTDB taxonomy): Bacteria > Planctomycetota > Planctomycetia > Planctomycetales > Planctomycetaceae > S139-18. The sequence goes on from JAKVAY010000079.1 coordinate 20,630, forward strand.
GCCGCTCCAGGATGTCGGATCGACGACTCAACGGCAGTAACCTGGTCAATGACAGCGTTTCATTGTGTACTGGCGGAAGAAACAGTTCCCCGGATTCGCGAAGCGTATCCTCTGTCATTCGAGGACTTACCGGCTGCCGAATCGCAAATCGTCGGTCAATCGGTTCCTTGTCTGAAAACGTGACCCGCTGACCGCCGATCAGCACACAGTCGACTTCCATCACATGATCGCGTACCGACCCCACACGAATTGCCTGAGCACCTGCGGCGTCCACCGCCAGCATTCCGCCGATCGTCGAATAGGCCGAACGGCTGGATGAAGGTGCAAAACAGCAGCCATGTGGACGCAGTAACGCATTCAAATCAGCATGAATGACCCCCGGTTGAACACGAACCGAATGACTGCCAACTTCAAGGACACGTGTCATGTGACGTGAGAAATCAATCACGATTCCGCGGCCGAGAGCACCTCCCGCGAGGCCCGTCCCGGCTCCACGAGGAATCAGAGGTACGCTGTTATCCGAGGCCCAGATGGCCAGTGTCTCGACATCGGCAGCCGATTGTGGAAACGCAACCGCGACAGGTTCGATCTGGTGGAGGCTGGCGTCCGTAGAGTACAGCGCAGTCGTCACGGGATCCGTGCAGATCTCACCTTCTAGCAGATCCGGCAGTTCTTCAAAAATTCTCCGGTGAACGTCCTCCACCGCCATCGGCTCCCAGTACAGCACATACGCATCAAACAGAATCAGCGCAACGCCGATTCTTCGTCCTGTCGTTTCTTCATCTGAATGTAACGCTCGCTGAGTTCATGACTGAACACCTGGTAATCATCGTGCATTACCGTCTTTCGATGACGCGCCCTGCATCGATAGCATACAAGCATATCACGCATGAAGATGTAAAGGATCATGTCCGCAAGAGCAAACAGCATGAGCGTTCCAATTGCCCATTCCGGATAGTGCCATGCCCAGGCAAATGAACTTAACAGAATCCCCGTCGCGACAATCAACCACCCCAGCACCGGTGGGAAATCTTTTTGACGCCACAAATCATCACAGCCACATACCCGGCAACGGGTTACGATCGCCGGATTGATCCTGTCAAAGTCTCCGGATCCGGCATCGCGGCACCAGTCACACCGTGAGCACTCAACAGGTGCGTCGTCCGGATGAGGTCGACAGTCTGAATTGGCTTCGCACCGTGGACAATGAAAGATGATTTGCATCGGAGAAGGTCACCGAAGGCAGAAACAGGATGAGAGGTACGATACGCTGTCAGTACGGTATGTTCAGATCGCGTTCCAGCAGCGCACCCGACATTTCACCCATCAGGACAAGAATGAGGCCCGCAAACAGCACTCCTGTCGCGGACTGGGTATTCTGGTAGCGGAGAATTCGCCATACCAGGATCGCCACGAGCAGTGGAACAAACACCGTTCCAAACCAGCGTATCGCCAGCCAAATCCCATGCGTTGTGCCAGGGATCTGTATTCCTGCCGTGATCAATACGGTGGCCGAACAGACCAGACGCAGGCACGCGGCAATGACGATCGCTGCAATGAACCATTGCAGAGGTCTGGTACTCATTGCCGGAGTTGTCAAATACCAGTGCCCGAGCAACATCCCGGTGAGAATACTGCCGCACACAGCGGCCGATGAAAAATCAGAAAGCAGCTGCAGCCAGACAGATAAAGTCGGTACCTGAACAGAATGAAACAATAAGCTTCCACAACAGCCCGTTGTCATGAGATAAATGCAGATGCGGCCCGGTCTGCGGCGGCCCAGCGTCCAAAAAACAGAGCCGACATAAGCAATACACGCGACCCCGATCTGGATACGCTGCAGCCATCTCCAAACGGCAGCAGCAGAGTCGATGGCATCTTCACCAGTCGAAATGACAAGATCAGGTCGTGCATCTTTTTCGACGATCACAGTACTCTGACGGATTTCCCAGGTCCCCCTGTCTGCCAGAAGCAGTGTTGACAGCACGGCAAGCCCCAGGACAACTCGCATTTGAATCCGAAAGAATCCATCTGTTACTTCCCGGCGCGGCATCAGGCACCACATCAGCGTTATGCCGGCTGAGAGTTTGAGCACAAACAGAGCAATCATTTGCCGGTGATCAGTGCCATCGCTTCCGCGCGACTGGACTGGTTTTCCTTGAGTAAGCCACGCACAGCACTCGTCAACGTCAGTGCTCCAGGTTTGCGAACACCTCGAATTGTCATGCAGGTATGTTCTGCTTCCAGCACCACAATCACACCTTTCGCATTGAGATCGGATTCGATCAGATCAGCAATCGTATGAGTCATCCGCTCCTGAACCTGTGGTCGACGGGCGACTTCGTCCACCACACGGGCCAGCTTGCTGAGGCCGGTAACACGACCACGAGGGATGTAACCAACATGTGCCTGCCCGATAAACGGTAACAAATGATGTTCGCACATGCTGTGAAATGTGATGTCCCGGACCAGAACCATTTCATCGTATTGTTCATCGAAGACACGGCGCAGATGCCGACCGGGTTCCATGTGCAGCCCGCCAAACATCTCGGCATACATCCTCGCCACGCGAGCCGGTGTGTCCTGGAGCCCGTCTCGATCTGCATCCTCTCCGATTGCAGCAAGAATCTCGCGAACCGCAGCTTCGATGCGCGGCTGATCAATGGTTCTCGCTTCCGGAGGTGTCGCGCCAGCAGCCAGAGTCAGATCAATTTGAGAAATATGATTCCCGGAGACACTCATCGAATTGCCCGGATCTTCGCAGAAATCTTTATTCTACGGCTCACATGCAGTCGATTCAAACTGCCTGTGCGAATGAGCGAGAATCCCCGTCACAGGGAATGGCGGACGTGACGGTCACATCGTTGAGGCGATGTCAACGGATTTCGTCAGCTGGATGGTCCCTGTGACCGTACTGAACTCAACGCCACGTTGAATAAATGAATGCGCGAGTCAATATCGCACACCTTTGGGTTGGCATGGTAAATCACGCTGGTGGCCCTGCAATGCCTGCTGCCGGACTCGACAGATCCGCTTGATCACTGTATCCCAGGACGTTCCTGCAGCGTCAATTCCACATTCTGTTCAACGCCTTCGCGAAGAATCGTCAATGTCACCTGATCGCCAACGCTGTGTTTTTCCAGAATCGCAAACAGATCGTTCAGCGTTTCCACCTGTTTGCCACTGACCACTGTGATCACGTCACCGAGAATCATCCGACTGGTCGTTTCCGTCACACCCTGCAGTCCGGCCTTATCCGCCGGGCCTCCGGGCTGCACAGACACAACCACAATTCCACTCACGCCCGCCTGAGTTGCCGCCAGAGAGTTAATATACGAATCAACCACGATCCCAAGACTTGGTGGTTTGTATTCACCGTTTGCAATCAGTTCCGGAACCACACGGTTGACGGTATCGACGGGAATAGCAAATCCGACTCCAGCTGAGCCACCGGACGGACTGTAAATCGCCGTATTGACCCCAATCAACCGCGCCGCAGTATCCAACAGCGGTCCCCCGGAATTGCCGGGGTTGATGGCCGCATCTGTCTGAATCACGTCTTCGATTTCCCGACCGCTGCCCCCCGGAATTTTTAAAGAGCGACTGCGATTGGAAACAATGCCTGCGGAGTACGATTGTGCCAGTCCGAACGGGCGTCCGATCGCAAAAACAGACTGGCCCTCCTGTAAATCATGACTTTCACCAATCATGACAGGCCGCAGCAGGTCGGTTGACGCGTTTACTTTCAGGACAGCCAGATCATGATTCGGTGATTTGCCGACAAGAGTAGCTTCAAACGCCGACTGGTCGGCAAAAATGACTTCTGCCGAAGACGCGTCTTTGATGACGTGATAGTTGGTCACGATATGACCATGTTCATCCCAGACAAATCCACTCCCGGTCCCGGACTCGATTTCTATCGTCTGTCGTGTGAAACGGCTCGCAAATCGTCGCTGCCTCGTGTTGATGTAGACAACCGACGCACCGGCTGACTGGAAGACGTTGATACTGGTTTTTTCGAACTCTGCCAGATCACCGCGCGCGGTCACGGGGCGCGGATCACCGGTAATACCGACACCCATCCACCGTCTGATTTGCGGCATCAGCAGAAGGACAGCCAGGGCAGCCATGACAAACCATGAAAACGCCAGGCGTCGCTGAAATCGGTTGACGTCGTCCTGCGAGTACATTGCTCAGTCTTCAGTTGCTCAGTTTTCAGAAGGCAGTGGACCGCCAGCCCTTAAGACCAGCGCACAAAACGCTGAATCCTACAGCGATCGATGACCGTGACAACTGCAATCTGTCCGATGGTTCGTTGAAGGCTGAACCATGGAAAACCAACAACCTGACACACTAACGAAAAAAGCCAGAGGTAACCTGGTGTGTGAGAACCACACATCAGCCTACCTTCTGGCTGTTTTTTATTTTACTGTCTGAACAACTGCGTTCCGAAGATCGCGTGTATCGATTCAGACAAGCTGCTTTCGACGATTGACGAGCGTCCGAATTCGTTCTGCCAGCAATGCTGCGTCGAACGGCTTACGGAAAGTCTCGTTGAAGATCGTACGGTCGAAACCGGAAGAATTGTCTTCGTCGCTGAGCAAACCAATCAGAACAGTCTCATTGTACTCGCTGTTCCTGCGAAGGTTTTGAGCGATCATCAACGCTTCTTCTCGGCCCATTACAAAGTCAACCACAACACAGTCGGGGTGGATGGACTCTGCCTGGATTCCAGCTTCAAACCCGCTGGCGGCAATCTCGATCTTAAAGTCATCATTGGCCATCATCTCATCAAGACTCGAACGGGTCATTCCGTCGGAGCCTACAAGAAGAATTTTGCCAAGTGCCTCGTCTTCCAGTTCTCCCAAAGGCATGCCGTGTTCCTTCAGGAAGCGAATCAGGTGTTCGCGAGGAATACGACGGTCCTGAGATCCGGGAATCCGGTAACCTCGAAGCCGTCCGGAATCGAACCACTTCGAAACAGTACGCGGCGCAACTTTACAGATCTTGGCTACCTGTCCAGTAGTGAAGATCGTTTTCATGGGCGGGCTCTCCAAACTTGTCTCACTTCACAACCCGTGAATTCGTCCTGAATTCGCATGATTGTGCCCCTGGTCTGCGACATGGTCGGCTCACTGAGCCCATGGTCGTGAACCACGGCAGATTGCGGGTTTGGGGTCGTGACTAGGGTCCTTATTGGCTGTGTGCGGCACAGCCCGTGTCTTCACAAGACACATTGGCGGAGTCCAATCAGAAATCGATGCACCGTGACTGCGTGAGCAGGTGGCTGGTTGCATTTCTGCAAACCAACATCGAATCAAATCTTCCCCCTGGCGAGTGAGCCCATCGTGATCCTGGCCTCCCCTGCAGCAGGTATCGGTAACCCGCTGCCACAACAGAACAACAATCGCCTGCGTTTTCTTTCGTCACTTCCTGAGGGCCGACTTTAACCTTCTTAACAGACCTGCTTTGACTAACGCCTGCGACTGCGGCGACGACTGCAACAACAACCCTGTCTGTGAGCCCGATCATGTGGCTCATACGGTGCAGTTGGTACAGCGTCACTGATCGAACCGCTGCTGCTACTTCCTCACCACTCGATTCCTTCAGCCGACAGAATCCAACGCATTCTCAGAGTCATCGATGGAAACCGCAGGCCCGACTTTCGGCTGTTATTAACTGAGAATACCTTGTTTCCGAATTCGAACAGACAGTCGATGTCCCAAACCGAACACCAGTAACAGGTAGCCCGGAACTTCACACTCAATATCATTCGGATACCCAAATCCGCATCATCCGAACAGAACCTCGAAACGCCAACGACTGGATGTCTTCGGGCCACCGATGCATTCGCTGGTACTACTAACCGGTCAGCACAGCATTTTGACGCAAGCTGGATTTCTCCGTTCGCATTCTTTCCGTTTCTGCTCCGGCTGATCCTTTCCGAAAGATCGTAAAAGCTCCCGAATGAGTAGTATTCCCCACATGGTATTACTGCCCGCTACACTTCCTTAATCACGCCAGTCACGCTGCTAAACCACTCAACGTCTTTTCAGGACTGCATGAAATTTTTATTTCACATGACCAGTGATGGTTTGTCTGCAGACAACGGAGGGGTATGACTCAGGCCGAATGCACAACGTGCGATACCATCAACTCAACCGAAATAGTGTTGACTGGAAACAACGGCAGAAAATAACCAGGAATGAATCTCTGGTGATCGGACCAGAGACCCGTATTCTGCGATCACTCTTCTTCGCCAGACGGCAGCCGATCCTGGCTCCCGGTCGTATTCCAGGGCGGCAGAGGTCGCCACTGGTTTCGTTGACAAATCCCGCATTAGACGACTCGACAACGACAACTGGAAACCGTTGGCAAGGAATGACCGGATTCCATTCACAGGTTTTACGTGTAACGCCGCGAACCCTGAAAACCATATCCGGATGAATACCAGCATAGGGGGGCACCCGACCTTGAGAGACCAAACCGGGCCTGCCGGCAGAATTTGTGCTGTCGCCCGTCGATCACACTCGTTCAGGGTGGAAATGCATGGATAGTCGCCGACGCGGAGCAGTATCACAGTTTCATCGATGAATGAATCCGGCGTACTTCCGCAGGTTCAGAGTTGCGTACACAGCGACTCGAATCCACGCCACCCTGTGGACAAGTCCGCGTAAATGACTGAACCGTCACATCCTTAGAAACTGCGAATGGAACATCACCGGTGATTCATGCAACCGGGTTTGGCAGTCGAAATCGACTGAACCGTCGGCCGCTCGCCGTGTACATCAGAATCTCATTACGATCGGCGGCCCATACGGCCGTCAGTTTGACTCGCCGAGGTCCATGCAGCACAAACTGAATTCCGCATAACGTTCCATTTTTCTTCAGTTCGACTTCAGACATGGGAAAATGAAACTCAAGCAGATTCTCGCGGCGACAGAGCATCAGATGCACAAATTCCCGCAATTGATCCAAAGAGTGAATATCAGCTGCAGCAGAACACTGAGCCGGAGAAGCAGTAGCAACCATGGAGTCGAGATCTATCGGTCTTAATTGATGCACAATCCAGCGAAGCATCATTGAAGAGGCGAACAGGGCTGAGTTTGACGGATACCGGACAAACCATACATCGTCGAGTTGATATGTGGAGTTTTGCAATTCCGTTCTGCCAGCGTACAGCCGACAGGATACCGGCGAATCACAGGATCAGACCAATCGGAACGCTGTCGCAGGATCATGACAACCTGCGCTCAGATTTTCCCGGCAGGACTCAAGTCGAGCGACGTACTCGACGCAAAGACAGCAGCGCCGGGAGAAGAATAACATCACCTGGCAATGCAGCCAGCATCGTTATTGCCGTCAGTTCACCAAACCTGCGTGTCGGCAGAAAATCAGAAAACACAAGGACACTCAAACCTGACACAACCAGCAGACTGGTGAGAAAAATTGCCCGGCCACTCGATCGCAGAGCTTCGGCAATGACGATCGGCGTCACGGTATCGCGCTTCGACTCTTCATGATAGCGGGCAAGGAAGTGAATCGTATCGTCCACAGCAATTCCCAGACTGATGGCAAATACAATCACGTTGCCTGCCGTGAGTTCATAGTCACGCAGGTACATGTATCCCAGCGTCATTATCAGGGGAAACAGATTCGGTGCCGCTGAAACCAGTCCGGTTCCGACGGATCGAAACAACAGGCCAATCATAACGAAAATGATTCCGGAAGCGGCCAGCAGCGAATAGAACAAATCTCGCACGAACTGGTCCATACAAACCGTGTGAAGCCACGCGTCACCGGTGAGTTGAAATTCGACGTCATCCGGAAGTTCATGCTGCAGCACTTCCTCTACGCGCGCAAACAGTTCCTGAAACCTGCTGCTGCCAATGTCCCGTACCCGCAGCATGATCCGGGCTTTTGGCTGTTCGTTTGCCAGGAACGCTGACATGATTTCCGGTCGGTCGATCCGTGACAGATTTCGCTGAACTCGCCGAAGCCCTGATTCGACGATCTGCCGATCATCAGCCAGGACTCGCTCATCGAAAGCTGACAACAATTCCACATAGTCTCGTGTGAATGTAATCCGGTTGTCCTGCCGCAATTCCCTGCGAATACGGTCACAGGAAGCGACCATATCCGCCGAAAACCAGCGATCCTGCTGATCTGCCAGGAGCTGCACCTCAAGTGAGATCAAACCAGACATTTTTTCATTCAGTGATTGAGCCACCTCGACGACCGGATGATCGGGTTCGTAGGTTTCGAACATGTATGAATTAACACGCAGGTTCATTGCTGAAGCAACGGCAGCCGCGGCTGCCATCAGATGCACGGCAACAATCACACCGGCATGGTTGCACACAAATCGTGCCGTCCTGTCCCAAAACCATGTCGGACGCGTTTCGTTTTTCGAAGCATCACTGGTGCGGTCCGTCCGCACAGAATGGTCAACTGTCAATGTCAGCCCTGGTGCCAAAACCAGCATCAGACACACGTAGTTGCACATCATTCCAATGACCGACTGCACCGCAAGCAGCTGCAGCATTTCGGATCGGGCCATCAACAGACTCCCGAAGCCGATGGCCGTTGTGGCCAGTGTGAGGAAACAGGTGCGCGACATTTCCTTCATGACCCGCCGCACACATTCGTCAACAGGCAATTTTGTCACGACCAACATGGTCTGCAGACGACCGATGATGTGCACACAGTTGGCAGCACCGATAATCATCACGAGTACAGGAACAACGTTACTGAGAATTGAGAATGTCAGGTCACACCATCCCATAATTCCCAGTGTCAGACCCGTCGCAGCAACTACTGACATCAGAGCGACTGCGGTGACTCTCCAGCTCCGGTACATCAGCAGCGTGATCCCAATGAACAGGGCTGCTGACAGCGGCGTCATAATCAACTGATCACTGACCAGACTACGAACCACGTCCACCCGAATGGCGGGAACTCCGGACAGAACCACACGAGCACCTTCCGGTGCGCCCAGTCGATTCAGTACATCACGAAGTGCATTAATCCTTTGTCGAGTCGTATCAATGTCGCGACCGGTGGGATCAAGCGATACCAGCGTCAATGCCAGTGACCGATCTTCACTGATCAGCAGATCATTGAGCAACGGCATGTGCTTCAGCCGCCGCTGCAGCCATACTCCATCGTCGAATCGACGTTCCGGCACCAGCGGCGTCCACTGCAATTCCCTCTGTCGCAGATTGAGTCGCGGCGCTTCCAGTGTGACCAGCGATGTAACATCCATCACTCCGGCAAGTCGGGAAGCATGGTCACTCAGCTTCTTCATCCAGTGCAGGACCTCGGCCCGAATCAGCGACCTGTCGTCTACCGATTCAAGTACGATGAACGCAATGCTGTCTTCATAGCGAAACAGCCGTTTGTGTTCTTCGCTGAAGGCAACCGCTTCATGCTGACCTCCGTAGACCTGTTGTGGTGAGAAGTCAAAATGCAGATGCAGTGCACCCGTGGACACGGCACTGGCAATAACCAATACGACGACCAGTGCCCGTCGTGGAGCCGCAATCGACAGTGCAATCAATCGCCACATTCAGCATCGTTCCACTATGATGAATTTCCACAAACAGTTACCGAATCAAACCGGAGAACCACTCCGTCCGTGATATCGAAAATGTGGTTTCTCAACCGTAGACGGATTTTTCCAGGATCTACCGATCCGGAGATTTGCAGGTCGCATGCCACTGACTGATCAAACCGTGTTCACAGTTCGGTGTCCAGGAACGATGCAAATGTGAGTCTTTACTCAGACTTGCGTCCTGCCGAAGGAATGTACCCCCCGAAATCCAGCGATGGAACAGAAGAGCTGCGATTTGCACCAAATCCTGTGTCCCACAATTGACCACAGACGCCTGATTCGCTCCGATGACACCATGGCAATTTCAACCATTCCCATGCTTCCGTTTTCTCATCTGAATCTCAGACGCAATCCCTTCGGTGAACTCACGACCGAAGAATGGACGGCGCTGGCTGATGTGGATGTGGTACCGTTGCTCCAGTTACTCTCTGTACCGCGAAGCGTGATCCAGTTCATCGGAGGAAAAGGCTACGGTAAGACCACTCACCTGCTGGCTATCCGCTCGCAATTTGAATCAGCCAGCTATGTCCACATTCCGGAAGGAGAAAGCCGTTCAATTCCCGCAGGCTGGCCAGTTCTGATTGATGAAGCCCAGCGATTGACCCGGTGGCAACGTATTCGAATTTTCCGCCCACTTGTGCCCCTCGTGCTGGCAACACACTCGGACTTCAGCCGTGCATTACGGGGTGCCGGTCGCGAAGTAACCACCATTGAGGTCGAAGACCGCACCAATTCGGAGCGACTGCACCGAATACTGAATGCACGCATCGATGCAGCACGCCGCTCACCTGGAGAGACCCCAACCGTGTCCCATGCCACTGCTCAAAAACTGCTCAATGAATTTGGTCCCGACATCCGTCGGATCCTTCACGTACTCTATGGCCGGATTCAACGTCTGGACTGCATTGCTGAGCTGTAGACAGGAATGTCAATTTTTCCAGGATTTGCAACATCGATGAATCCGCTGATCACACCACCAGCAAACGGAGCCTGCAATGTCGAAATGCGATATTGCAATTCAGTTTGACCGATCTGATCGCACCTATGCAGGAGGCGACGTCGTATCCGGCGAGGTCATGGTCCGCGTTAACCAGGACATCAGTTGCAATGGCATCGTGCTCCGGCATTACTGGGGCACTCACGGACGTGGGAACAAAGACACCGGTACAAAGCACGAGATTCAGCTGTGCCATTCGCAACCGCTGCAGGCCGGTGAGAACCTGCGACTGCCATTCGAATTTCAATCAGAGTTGTGGCCCCTGACGTACCGCGGCGAATACATTAATGTTGATCACTACGTGCATGTGGCCGTCGATGTACCATGGGCAATTGACCCGAAGCACGCTGAAGAATTCATTGTTGTGGCAGGACAGCGTCCTGATCAGTTCACCGGCGATCGCAGTGAA
>JAKVAY010000008.1 GCA_022447185.1 Fuerstiella sp.
CTCGTTATTCGTTCTGTGGAAGCCGCACGACAGATTGACGGGCAGATTCAGATGAGTCTCCGCGTCATTCAGCCCTGGGGTGAATACCTGAGCGACAGCGGAAATCGACTCGCCCCCATCCAGTTTATTGATACGCTGCGGAGAACCGGAGTCCCCATAGCAGAAGTCAATCTGGATGTTCGTTTTGGCACGGGGGCTCTGCAGAGTCTTCCGCGTGACCTGTTGGGCATTTCGCAGCTGCTGGATCAGTGGTCATTGCTGCAGGTTCCACTGAATATCGTATTGAGTCTGCCAGTGTTTTTTTCGGATGTTCCGCGTAGTCCCGAGATCGACAGCATTCAGGCGCAGTGGCTCCGACAGACCATGTTGATGTGTCTGGCCAAAGAACGTGTCGCCGGAGTTTATTGTGACACCTGGCAGGATGACGGGACACACGTCGGACTCATCAGTGCAGATGGCACACTGCATCCAGCATGGCAACAGCTCAAAAACTTGGAAAGTGAATGCTGGACCCACTAATGGTCAGAATTGACTGCGCCGGGACTGGTCTGCACCAGTTTCACTGGCCAATGGGCGTCATTCCGCTGGCAAAGCGAATGGATCAGTGACCAGCGGTTTTTCGATCCGACCCGATCGGATGAGACTTACTGGAACTCGCCGCCGGACGATTTGGCCGTCTTCGATGATCTGAATCTTCCGGATATTTCGCTTAAATTTTCGCCGCGTAATGCCCGTGGTCTTGCGGCCGTTTCCACCCAGATACTTCGGTTTTCCACGCTGGCTGAGGCTGTTCCCTCGCCCTGGCTTCAGATCACCGTACAACTCAAGCTGCTTCGCCCGTTTGATTCGCTTGTTTTTTTTGAGTGTACTCATGACCTAAATTCTGTCCCGGGCTGCAGTTTTCACAGCAGATGATTGCGGTGACCCGCAGGCTGTATCCATGATTTTGTGAAAGCTCAGCACGATACTGAGATTGCGGAGAAGTTTCAATTCAGTTTTTGGCGTTGTGAATTACTGTCAACGACCGTTCGGTCAGGTAGATCAGGGAAGCCAGCTTACGATAACCGGGCTCGCGGAGAGGATTTCAACAACAATACTCAGAATGCAGATGTAGCTCAATAACGTTTGTCTCAAACGAACGTTGGACTTCATGCGGGACGTCATTCATTATGGTTCACCATCCGGAGCCCTGCTGAGCTCCGATTCTTCCTGTTTCTGAAAACCCAACCGAGTCATCAAATGAGAACAACAATTTTATGTGGGTGCCTGATTCTATCAGGTGTCACAGGTGCAAACTGTCAGGCTCATGATCAATCAGCGGAAATACTTGATGTTGAGCATGCAGATGCAGACTTTGCGATCCAGGGAGAGTACTCGGGCACAATCGAAGTCAATGGCAACGAGGTAAAATTTGGTGTTCAGATCATTGCAGATGGCGCCGGAAAATTTCGTTCCGTTGAATACTCTGGCGGTTTGCCAGGCAATGGATGGGATGGTTCGGACCAAACCAAAGTCCCTGGATCTGCTGAAGTCATTGACGGAGTGTGTTTGCTCAAAGCGAACAACGGAGAGGGACGCGGTGAGATCAAAAACGGCATTCTGAAGTTGTTGTCGGATGGGAAAGAACTGGGGAAACTTAAAAAGGTAAAGAGAGAGAGTCCCACACTGGGTGCGAAAGCCCCGAAATGTGCTGTTGTGCTGTTCGATGGAACCAACGCTGACAACTTCGTTGAAGATGGTCTTCTGGAAAACAATCTGCTGAAGCAGGGAGCTACCAGCAGGCAAAAATTCGGCAGCTACAACCTGCACATGGAATTCCTTCTGTCTTACTCGCCGAAAGCACGTGGCCAGCGTCGCTCAAACAGTGGTTGCTATCACCAGGGACGCTATGAAGTCCAGATTCTGGACTCATTTGGTCTGGAGGGTGTCGATCATGAGTGCGGCGGGATTTACAAGATTGCTTCACCAGCAGTCAACATGTGCTTCCCGCCATTGTCATGGCAGACGTATGACGTGGAATTTCACGCGGCAATTTATGACTCAGCGGGTCAAAAAACGAAAAATGCCTGGATCACGGTTCTACACAATGGCGTTAAAATCCATGACCGTCAGGAACTCGGTCATGCCACTACAGCATATACGGTGGCGGAAGGTCCGGAGGATGGTCCGATCTACCTGCAGGATCACAGCAATCAGGTTCGATTTCGAAACATCTGGGTGCAGCCCCTTAAGTAGGGGGGACGCCAGCATGGCACTGTTTTCAGGACGAAGACGTGTTCACTTTCGAGAACCGTCGCGTTTGGTTACAGGCCCGAAATTCGTCAATTTCGTCTTGGTCTGCGCTGGTGTTCTGTGGAGTGCGATAGAACGTACATCGGCTGATGACGTGTATACACACGTGGTCGTTGCCACGGACCATCCGGCAGCGAGCAAAGCTGGTCTGGCGATTCTCAGAGAGGATGGCAGCGTCGTGGATGCTGCCATCGCTTCGTCGTTTGCTCTGTCGGTCTGTCGTCCATCCAGCTGCGGAATTGGCGGCGGCTTTATGCTCATTTGGGACGCGCAGAGCCAGAAAACTGTCGCGCTGGACTACTGAGAGGTGGCTCCATCCGCTGCGACACGTGATATGTTCAAACACACACAAAGGGGGCAGGAATCTGACAGCGTTCGGGGTGGCCTTGCTGTTGGTGTACCCGGTACGGTGTCCGGTTTGTGTTACGCCTCCGATCGCTGTGGTTCACTTCCGCTGAAGACCGTTCTGGCGCCCGCCATTCGACTTGCACGTGACGGAGTCGACATTGATGCCCACGAAAGACATGTACGGCGACGTGTGCTGAAATTATTCCCTGTCAACAGCTGATACCGTGAAACGTATGCACCGTTGCTGGAACTGTATCTTAACAACGGGATTTTATGGAAATCCGGCGATCACTTTTGCTCACCACTGTTATCGGTACTGGAGCTCATTGCAGCGGACGGCCCCAGTGCCTTTTATCGTGGATATGTCGCCGAAGCGATGAAGCATACTTTTGCTGACCGATCCCGATTTCTTGCAGATACGGATTTCGTTTCCGCGACATTGCAGGCGACACTGAATCCTTTTGTGTTCGATATGTCACCCATCCAGGCAGTGGCAGCACGTCGATTTCATCACCAGTGGCATCCGAATGTGCTCTTTATGGAATCGGGCATTCGCAGGATTGTTCACGAATCATTGAGACACAAGGGGCATCGCCTGGAACTGATTTCTGCGGCTGGTATCAATCAGTCCGTCTCTGCTCGAGATGGTGAACTGCGTGGTGCCAGTGACCTTCGCAAACATGGTCGGGCAGCGGGGTTCTAGACTGAGTTCAGGATTCCTGAGTCTTTAGAAAGTCACGTACGTTCTGTGAGAGTAACAGCACACAGAAGAGAATTCAGCCGAAGGATGGTCCATCCGGGCGTCACCTACAAAGGAGGATGCCAACTGACGTAAGCCAAGTGGTCGAGTTTTAGCGTGGCTCTGTTAATCCGTGTTCGGACCGTGCCGTCCTGTTCATGTCCATCTCGAGGCACCAGGCACAGGATGACACCATCGGATACCCACGACAGCATTTCATGATCCCAGCATTCGATGCCGTACGACGGTGAAGGATCAAACACCACGACTTCGCGATGATTTCGCGATTTCAACGCAAGTACGGAATGGCCTCTGTTGCTGCGAAACCCGTGATCATGGGTGGAGTCGATCTGATCCGGGTTAACATTGATAGATAGCAGAGCGGGTGATCCGTTAAGATTCATCACCGCATCACAGCTATAAGGGCGGGCAACGACGTCCCAGGACGTTTTTTGAGTCATCAATTTCAGCCCGCGATACAAGCCCATCCAGTGAGTGCCGTGTCGGGTGAGACACAGATGGGCCATTTCGGATTCCGAAGTCGCAATCCCGTGAAGCCGCAGTAGCGAAGCAGCAACCGCTGGTGAGCATGTGTGTGGAGTTGACTGCGAAATTAACAGACTGTCGGGGGACGCCGGGTCGCAAACTGGAGCCCGTCCAATAATCGGTGCAACAAGTGAGTAACCCGCCAGCAGGAGTGTCGTTGATCCAAGGGTCACCCGCCGAGTCCGGTCAATCTCACGGGAGGACCAGTACATCCCCGTGAAAAAACTGGCTATCACCGGAAGCCAGTTTGCGAGAACGATCAGCGCCGTGTGTGGCAGTAAATAAGTGACAAATGGCCGGTTCCAGATGAAAGATAAATACAGTGCTGATGCTGCGACAACCACGATCTGTTTGATCAGCCGTGATTTGTTGGGAGCAAGTTGTCCCAGCCTGAGTCCCGCAATCATTGCCCACATCGATGTGAGCGTAATCAGAATGAAGGCCAAAAAGAGATCCATTCAGGTATCTCCCCGGACGGTTTGTCCCAACGAGGCCGAACTTTTCCGTTGATACTCTCAGACCGCCGGGTTGAAAGGACTTCGCCTACTCACGCAGGAAATGACGAAGATCATGCGTTGATCATGTTTTCGTCTTTCTCAGATATGGGTGACAGGTATTCGACGAGTTGTGAAGGAACATTGAAGATCAAACCAGATCACAGCCAGTGCACCCGCAGAAATCGCCGATTCGACATCGAATCAACAACAGATCGCCAGCAGTGCGATGACCTCCACAGACGCTCCTGATTCTCAGGTTTTGAGCACAGCAGCCTGTGTTTCACAGGCATGTTGCGTCGTCTTGAATTCGTCCTGCCCCTGTTTTTTTCTGGTAGCATCGTCAGGCAGAGTTGAGCTGGGGCTACGTGAAGTGCATTGGAATCGAAGTCAGATTCGTAACCTCAGATAGTGGAAATCTGAATTCAAGGCGTCTCCGTAAAGCAAATCCTCGCCATTTTGAATCCGTCCCAACCGTCATGAATGACCATGCACAGTCTGTGTCGTTTGAAGTGAATATAAAAGATGCGTACGGTACGGGCTGCAGAAGACGATGAATGGGGGTGCGCGGTTTGCACAGTGTGCGTGAATTCTGACCGATGGCCTGATTCACGCAGCCTCATCGTTTGTATCGTCCGATGAATAACACGGAGCATTGTCAGATGGGAGTTCACATGTTCGGACGCTGTGACCTGAAACACTTCAGTTCTTTCCTGGCTGTCGTTTTCACAATTTGGGCAGGGGAGATCCAAATTGTCAGTGCGATCGAACCGGTGGATCAATCGCTGGTACCACCTCAGGAATTTCAGTCGCGGTCACTGGGCAAGACAGTACCTGTGGCGACGGCTGAAAAACTTTCGGCCGCTCTTCTGGGACTTTACAATGCAGAGTTGGGAGTCGATGAGCGTCTGGCCGCAGGAGAGCAAGTGCGAACAATGCTTCGTGATGAAGTGTTGAAGGATCTTCGATCGTCGGTGGGCCGTCGTGTGGATTTGATTACGGCCGGTCTTGACGCAGCAGCGATTGAATCGCTTTCAACACAAGACCTGGATGCCGTCAACTCGATTCTGACAGCGGCCAATCGTTTCGAGGAGACATGCAATGCAACGGACGCAGATGCCGTGCGGGTTGCATGGCAGCAATTGAGTCTCAATACCAGTGTGATGGAAATTCTGCGTCCGGTGTTCATGACGCACTATTTCAACCACAACTTCCATGTGACCCTGTCGGAACCAATGCTGTCTCGTTTTGTCAGTGACTATCGGACACGCAACGGATCGATTGCAGAGTGTATCCTTGGTGCCTGGGTAACTGGATCGCAGGTGACCAGTGCCAGTGTTTCTGCGGACATCAGGCGTTCAACAGAAAAAGGGCATTTTTTGCTGAGGTTGGATGGTCAAACATCGTCGAACACCCAGGGACGAAAAAGACCAGCAACGATTTTCACTCGTGGAAATCACACATTCCAGATCAACGCCCCGGTTTATTTTGACGGTGAGTCTCTCCGTACCGGAGAGGCTAAAATTGATGTCAACACAAACAATCGTACGGTTCGTGTAAAAACGGATTATGACGGATGGCCAATTCTGGGGCCCTTAGCGCGCAAGATTGCACGACAGAAAGCTCAGGAAAAGCGTGGTCAGTCTGAATTCATTGCTGCGAAGAAGATTGCCAGTCGGGCATTGCCGGAATTCAACACTGAAATCAACGAACGATTTTCCGAAGCCAATTCCTCGATCCAGGATGAGTTGTTTGCCGGACTCCGCGCCAAAGGGGTTGGACCGGATTCGATCTCGTCGCGTTCAAGTGAATCACATCTCGCTGTCAGTTCCCGTATGATGGGGACAGCTCGACTGGGTGGAACCGGCCAGCCTTTCGCTCCGTTGCCAGCGCTGGGAGTTGCAATTCAGGTGCATGAAACGGCGATCAATAATCTGATTGACGGGTTGGAACTGGGAGGTCGGGCAATTCGTGAAGACGAATTTATGGATGAACTGTCCAGTTCACTGAGCGAGTTATTTCAGCGAGATATTAAGCTCGATGATGCGGGGGAAGTCTCTGAAGTTACGACTGATGAATCTGCGGGGTCTGACACAGAAAATCCCGCAACTTTCATTTTCGACGAGGAAAACCCGGTCCGTGTTCGAATCGAGAAGAATGTGATCGTTCTGGTGCTGCAACTTGGGATCGAACAGGAAGGGAAAGATAGTCTTCCGAAACACAGAATCGAAGTGCCCATCGGACTGGGCATTACCGGCTCTGAGATCGTATTGTTGCCGCCGGACAAATTGACCGATATACGGACCACCGCAATGGAACGCGTGAGCGCAATCCGCAGAGCTGGAACGGCCAATCAGATTCGCCGGATTATCAGAGCCAGACTGCCGGAACGCAAATTGGACGGTGGAGTTGACATTACAGCATCCAGTACCAAGACAATTCGTCTCCAGACCATAGCGCTCAGCAGTCAGGACGGCTGGCTGTATGTTGAGCTGCAATAGGCCCTGGAGGAAAATGCTTTGAATATGTGGAAGTCTGGTTTTATTGAAGAACCGGCTTCCTGCGGAAGGCGATCTCGGGAGACATGCTGTGTCGGACTGCCTGAAGAACTGCTTCGGCCTGGTGACGGGCAGCACACAGGGAATCGGGGCATCGATGGCCGCGGCTATGGAAACAGCAGGCGCTGCTGTCATTCGCCATGGTCTTCCCGAAGATTCGGTGGATGGAGCAGATGTTTCATGCCGAATCCTCCGGTCGGATCTAAGCATTGGGCTGCCGGATTCAGCCCGCAGTCTCGCAGCCGCTGCACTGACTCAGGAACCTCGCACCAATCTGCTCGTCTGTAATGCCGGCACTTACATAGACCGTCCGTTTCTGGAAATGCCGTTCGCCACGTTTGAGGCAACGATGCAACTGAATGTTGCGTGCCAGTTTGTTCTCGTTCAGGAGTTCGCACGACACTGGGTCAAACACAATATTGCGGGCCGGGTTGTACTCACTGGATCAATCAACGGGCGACTTTCCGAGCCGGTTCACGTGGCCTATGACACCTCGAAGGGAGCTGTTGAGGCAATGGTGCGATCGATGAGTGTTTCACTGGCTCCTCATGGAATCCGAGTCAACGGAGTTGCGCCGGGTCTGATCCAGACACCGCTGACGTCTCCGGCGCTGGATCAGGAGACAAATCGCCGATGGATGGAGTTACATACGCCCAACGGATCCGTTCCTGGGCCAGACTCCTGTGCTGGTGCAGCTGTATTTCTTCTGAGTGATGCGGCTGCTCATGTTCACGGACAAATGCTCTTTGTGGACGGCGGGATGAGCATCTGGCAGCAGCCGGACCCCCCGGACAGCTGGTAATCGCAGGCTGGACTCAACTGTCACGGACGGCCACAGTCACTTCTGTTTGCCTGATCGGTAATTTTTCACTGAGGAGAGCTTCTGCTACTGCGGTCAGAATGAGCGAGGTTTGGTCTTCGAATCGCTGTTTGTGCCGAATCCCAGGTTGACATCTCAGTTTTTGTGCCGAAACAGGAAGTGGCAGGATGGCCTGCTCACGTTTCGCCGAACGTTGTTCGGCTGTGAAACAGTGTGCTTCGAGTCGCAAAAGGGATGTCATGATGCGACCTCTACATCGATTGACGTTGGTTTTCTTTGTTGTTGTACCATTGGCTGGATGCAGCACCGCGCGTGTGTTTCAACCATTTCGCACGACTGCGGAAGTGTCGTCACCTCAGCGTAACCGCGACAGTTTAGAGAATTCAGAATCATCGGATACCAACGTTCCACCACCGCCGGTTCCAGCGGCGTATGGAGTTTC
Source organism: Fuerstiella sp. (assembly GCA_022447185.1). GTDB lineage: Bacteria > Planctomycetota > Planctomycetia > Planctomycetales > Planctomycetaceae > S139-18. Next base: position 8,240 of record JAKVAY010000008.1, read on the forward strand.
TTACACGAAGAGCATCGGTTTCCGTCGCGACATTGGCAATTCAAACGAAGCCTGTGCAGAACCACGCCTCCCTTTCCTGAAACGGAATCTGCCTGGCTGGGTCAGTAGACTCAAGTGTTGCCGACTCTTTTCACGCACAGATCACCAGTCTGATTGCGGTGAAGTTTCGTGTACGGACGATGTGTGTGTAAGCAATCAGTGTTGTAAGACAAAAGACGATTGTTGTGACCAAGATTCTGCGTGTGACAACAGTTGCACGTCCACTGTTGATGGATGTACAGACCGAGTTGTGTGTGGTGGTAATGAAGATGTCTGTGCACAACAGCAAAGTCCGACCGAAATTCTGGACTATTCATTACTGGATGAGACACAGGGACAGCCTGCGATTCAACCAAATGTACCCGAGGCATCTGATCACATTTCGGCTTCGCCACAGCCAGCCGTACTGGCACCGTTGGTCGGAATTTCAGCCCAGAGGGTGTCAGGTGCTTACTTCCGGACCGAACTCAGCATTCAGAATGAAATCGTCGAGCCCCCACTTTGGCGAGGCGGTCGAACTCGAGCAGTACCGTACAACCACAATTCGATCACCGCTGAGACTGTCAGGACCTGGTTACCGCAGTCACAGACACCAATTCACGTCAGGATTCGACCTCGTCAGAATCCCGCACACGAAAAGGCGGCCAAATCCGGAGCTGAAACACGAGAATTCCCGATTGACTGACTCGGTTGTCTGCGGTCCTGATTGATTCACCCCGGTCACGGACCGACTGCACAGGCTGAAGAAAACGAGCACAGTCGCAAAATGTCCTGGCGGCATTCATTTTTTTGATACGAAATCCGGACCACCGCTTTGACGTTTACGAACGTCAAAGTCGAAATTCAATCGACGATCAGAACGACGCAAGTGATGTTGTCTCGAGATCCTCCTTCGAGTGCCGCGTCCACTATTGTGCCGGCCACTTCCTGCGGGTCGTCCGATGAATTGAGCAGAGTTTGAATCCTGGCGTCTTTGATTCCGTCGGTCACGCCGTCACTACACAATAAAAAACGGTCACCAGACACTGGTGTGACCCGCTGTGCATCTGTTCCGGCCGCACCGTCTCTCGTGCCAAGGTATCGGTACAGAACATTCTTGTACCGATGATGTTCAGCCTCTTCCGGAGTGATCGTACCAGCATCAAGCAGTGCCTGCGTGAGTGAATGATCGGTTGTCTGCTGAATGAGTTTGTCGCTATGCAGTTGATAGACCCGACTGTCTCCGACACCACCGATGTAAAACTGACCTCCCACGCAAATCACAAAGACCACTGTGGTTCCCATGTTGCGTACCGACGGGTCGAGTTCACTGAGGGCCATGATTTCTGAATTGGCATAGTCGATGGCTGCGTCGATTGACTCAACGATCGTGCTCGACTTCCCGGTGTCAAAGCTCAGTCTGTTCTCCAGTTGCTGGGAAATCAGTTCGATTGCGAGTTGACTGGCCTTTTCCCCGGCATTTTGGCCACCCATACCGTCGGCAATAATGAAGTATCGCGACGACTCGTCCACAACGACGCTGTCTTCATTATTCTCACGGAAGTTGCCGGTGATACTGACATGTCCGGACCGGATAGAAACCATGTGAGTGCCTGTACAGCGATCTGAGCCGGGAAGATATCTTTCGAAACGAAACAACATTGCTTTGATTCGCTGTGGTTTCAACTGGTGCGAAGAGTTGCACACATCACAGCGGGTTGCCGGCTCGATGTCCGCAAAGCGTACCAAACACATCTGTCAGCCCAAGAGTTGTCGCACAAATCAGCATTTCACCTGCGTCGAATCCTGCTGATGTACCACACAATCGATTTTGGCTTTCCACGAGTCGAAACACCCGATCTTTTTCGGGTGGAAATTGAGTTTTGTAGCAGCGGATTGCTTCGAGTTTGCTGTCGAGTGTGTCTGAAATATCTGACACGAACTGACCCCCACCGTCCGGCAGGCTGAAATTCTGCAATCCCAAAGGATACCAAACCTGCCGCTGAATTCGATGAACCGGCAGGTGTTCAAAGGTCTCATCCCATTTTGTCAGCCGCGAATAGAATACAGCAGCATCCGTTATCTGCATGGCCTGCCAATGATCCGGAGATGCCATTGGAGTTTTGTCGGCGATTCCCAAAACCAGCTGGGGCCGGAATCGACGAAACACCTTTGCCAGTTCCACACGAGATTCGAATGAATCGAACAGTCGGCGATTGGCGAGCGGCAGGGTCTCTCGCACCTGGACTCCCAGTACCTTCGCCGCCGCGGCCGCCTCCTGAAGTCGGACGGCGGGTCCCGGACTGAGGGGAGTTGGTTCGCCATCGGTGAGATCTACGATTCCGACACGCAGTCCCTGCCTGACCATTCGGGCCAGCGTGCCTCCGCAGGCAATCTCCACGTCATCCGGATGAGCACCAACGGCGATTACGTCCAGAGGCTCAGGCAAATCGTGTGTGGCGTCTGCCGTCATCATGTTGTCCGTGTAGAATTCGGGTGGTGAGCTCAGCAAGCATCATTGCGGAGCGACCAACAGGATGCAAACAGAGACAGAAACGTCTGCTCTGTTCCGTCACACTCGATTCGGCGAAATCCGCTGAATTCTCACCAGGCCGAACGACGGGAACCGGCATTTGAGAATGATGATTCGGCAGCTTCTGCAGTTGTTGGTCGTGTGGTTCGATCGAACTTCATGGAATCGTGTGCGGGATCGCCGATTTGACTCAAATGCGTGTTTGTACGCACGTCTCGGCGATTTATAAGCCGTGACCTTCCTGGTTCGACTCGCGCTCTGTTCACGATCGCAAATCGAATCGAATTCGACCGATCCCAGGTATCCGAGTCACCTCCATGCTCTGTCGATTTCTTAATGTCCTGACCATCCCTGCTCTGCTAAGCGTTTCCGGATGTGCTCTTCCGCACCTCTATGTGCCCGCTGAAGAGCTGGCAATGTGTCAACTCAAATCCCACGAACTCTTTGCGCAAACGCAGGAACTGCTGGCCGCACAGGCAAACGCCCGTGAAATGATCTCAGGACTGCACTCCGAACAACAGGCGCTAAATCAGAGACTCAGCACTGCCAATGAACGTGTTGAGAATTTGTTGACGGAAAGAGCTGAACTCATTGATCGTTACGCCGATTCCATGCAGTCCCCGCATGATGAATCGATTCTCACGCAATTCAGCAGTGAGGTCCCTGGATTTGAATTCGACCCAGTTACCGGGCTCTACAAATTCATCAGCGACGTTCAGTTCGATCTTGGCAAAGCGATTCTTCGGCCTGAAATGATGCCTGTTCTGAACGAATTCGTGGCTGCAGTGAACAGCTCCGGTGCGGAAGGTAATCGAATTCTCATCGTCGGCCATACCGATGATTTGCGCATAGCGAGGGGTGCGACCGCATCGAAGCATGCCACCAACTGGCATTTGTCAACAAATCGGGCGGACGCAGTCATCATGCAGCTGATCCGGCTGGGCGTTGATGAACAACGCATGGCAGCCATGGGTTACAGCAGGTTTCAGCCACTGGAAGCTTCTACCGATGAGGGTGCACGACAGCGGAATCGTCGGGTTGAACTGTACCTAGTACCTTCGGGGGGCCAGGTGGCTCAATGGGACCCCGTGAGAGCACTTCATTAGACGTTAGAGAGATTGTTGCTCAGTTGGCACACGATGCTCTGAATTCGACTGAGCGTTGCCTGTTTTCGCTATCGTAAATTGCGGATGCCCAACCAAGGTATCGCGACACATGCTTTCGTCCCACCGTCAGATTTGACGCCGTACCTGACCGGGTCAACGAAGGGATTCCACGGCGGCTGCGAGTTGCAGCAAACGTAATTCGTCAAACAACGGTGCCTGAAACTGAATTGCAAGCGGCAGGCCCGATGGGGAAACACCTGTCGGGACAGAAATCCCGGGGATACCCGACAGGTTGGCACTGATCGTGTAAATGTCGTTCAGGTACATAGCCAGCGGGTCGTTCGCTTTATCTCCAATCGGAAATGCCGGAGTTGGACTCACAGGACCGGCAATGACGTCAACGTTGTCGAATGCTTGATCATAGTCTTCACGAATGCGGCGACGGACCCTGAGTGCCTTGAGATAATATGCATCGTAGTAGCCGGCCGACAATGCGTACGTGCCGAGCATAATTCGTCGTTTAACCTCTGGTCCAAAGCCTTCACCTCTGCTGCGACAATAGACGTCAACCAGATCGTCGTACTGTTCGGATCGATGTCCGTAGTGAATTCCGTCGTACCGTGCCAGGTTACTGGATGCTTCACTTGGTGCAATGAGATAGTAGGTGGCGACACTGTACTTAGCGTGCGGTAGTGTGACCCTGTGGACGGTGGCGCCCAGCTCCTGCAGCGCATCAATCGTTGACGTTACAGAATTTGCGACATCGGAATTCAACCCTTTTCCAAAATGTTCGTCGACGATTCCAATCCGCATTCCCTGAATTGATGCCCTGAAGTTTTCCGAATACGCAGGAATATCCCGCTGCAGCGATGTCGAATCCCGGGTGTCATGTCCCGCAATTGCCTGAAGCACGAGCGATGCTCCGGCCGCGTCTCTTGCAAACGGACCGATCTGATCCAGCGAGCTTGCAAACGCTACCAGTCCGAAACGGGAGACACGACCGTAAGTCGGCTTTAAGCCGACGCAGCCGCAGAACGCTGCGGGTTGGCGGATGGAACCTCCCGTATCCGAGCCGAGTGTCAAAGGAACCATACCTGACGCTACGGCGACTGCCGACCCTCCACTGGATCCTCCGGCGCTGTGATCGGGATTCGCCGGATTTCGCGAAGGGCCATAGATCGACGTTTCCGTCGATGACCCCATGGCAAATTCATCCATATTGGTCGTACCGACAATGATACCATCTTCAGCTTTGATTCGTTCCACCACATGGGCATCGTACGGTGGTCGATAGTTTGCCAGCATCCGGCTGCCGCATGTCGTGGGCTTCCCGGTGCGGCACATATTGTCTTTGATGCCCAATGGCAGACCAGCCAGCAGCCCTAAAGGCTCACCAGCGGCGCGCCGAGTATCAATTTGATCAGCGAGCTCAAGAGCGTATCCCTCATCGACGCTTACAAAGGCATTCAATGTCGGGTTTTGCAGATGAATCTGCTCCAGGCATGATTCGACCAGACGACGAGACGTCAGATCGCCGTTACTGAGGCTGCTCAGTAACTCTGTTGTCGAGTGGGATAAAACAGGACTTGTGACCATGGGATGATTGTCCGTCACGAACGACCGGATGGGTCAGGCGTCTTTCTGGTCAAGGATCTGTGGGACCATAAAGAACCGGCCATCCGTTTGTGGGGCGTTTGCAAGGGCCGCGTCGCGTGTCAGCGATTCGCCCTGAGTGTCCTCTCGAAAGACATTGGAGGCGTCGACAGCGTGAGGCATTGGTTCCGTCCCCTCAAGATCCAATTCTTCCAGTGTTGCCACGTAACTCAGAATCTCGGTCAGCTGTCTGCCGAATTCGCCGATTTCCTGATCATTTAGCGAAAGTCTGGCCAGCGAAGCAACTTTAAGGACTTCGTCGCGTTCCATTGATCTGTTTTCTATGGAAAATTGAGGCAGCTGACTGCCCCAAGTGGGTCTCGGCATCTAACTAATGGGGTGTCGGAAACGGCACCAAACATTCGTTTCCATGCTGTGCCGAATTGGCAGTACTTGCCTCTGAGAGTTCCTGAACACGTTTATGACGGAATGTTTCGTTTGCGGCACAAGTCTTGTCGTCTCGGTCTTCGATTTCAAGCAACTGCGGTCCGGACCGATGACACGGCTCGGACGTCATCACATGCCGGTTCATGGATATGTTCTGTGCAATCGTTGGGAATCCAGACTGAAATCGAAAACCCTTCTGCACCACGTCACGATATCTCTGGTAGGATCCCGCACCTTCCGAACTCAGCATCTGCCTGGGATAATCTCGGGATTCACCCGCCTGCATTTCAACGACATTCATCGTTATGTCCGTTTCTCCAAAGACAGCTGTGTCTTCACATTCTTCGACAACTCGTCGGGATGACATTCGAAATATCGCAATAATCGCGCACGTGGACCATGGCAAGACTTCACTCGTCGACTGCCTGATCCATCAAAGCGGAATGTTCCGAGACAATCAAAAGCAGCAGGAATGCATTCTGGATTCGAATGAACTTGAGCGTGAACGTGGCATCACTATTCTCGCCAAGAATATCGCAATGATGTATGAAGGCGTACGAGTCAACATTATTGACACACCAGGACACGCCGACTTCGGTGGCGAAGTCGAACGTGTGCTCCAGATGGCAGATGGCGCCCTGCTGCTCGTCGATGCCTTTGAAGGACCCCGGCCTCAGACCCGCTATGTATTGGGGAAAGCGCTGGAACGCGGTCTGCAGCTGATGGTAGTCATCAACAAGATTGACCGTCCCGATTGCCGTCCGGAAGAAGTCCTGTCAGAAACATTTGATCTACTCGTTGAATTGGGTGCTGACGACGAAACGCTTGATTTTCCATATATCTTTACCAGCGCCCGGGCAGGCTACGCCGTGCTGGATCCTGCAAAACGCGAGGGCGATATTCGGCCATTACTGGATATGGTACTCGCAAAGATTCCGGGACCGATTGTGCGTCCGAACGATGATTTTCAGCTGATGGTAACATCGCTCGACTGGTCGGAATACGTAGGCAGAATTGCCACCGGACGTATTGTTGCCGGCACCGTACGTACTGGTCAGCAGATCGCACTGATTCGAGCGGATGGTTCCATTGAACAGGCAAAGCTTGATCAGGTACAGCTGTTCAACAATCTTGGTCGTGCAGACGCAGAAAGTGCGTCTGCCGGGGATATCGTTGCGCTGATCGGGCTGCCGGATCCGGAAATTGGTGATACGGTCGCTCATCGTGAAAATCCGGTTGCGCTCAGTCGTATTGAGGTCGATGAACCAACGCTGTCCATGACATTCACTATCAACAGTTCACCGTTGGCAGGTCAGCATGGTAAGTACGTGACCAGCCGTAATCTGCGCGAACGGCTTCAGCGTGAGCTGCGATCCAATGTCGCGCTGAGAATAGAAGAAACCAGTGACAAGGATTCATTTCGTGTTGCTGGACGAGGTATCCTGCATCTGTCCGTACTCATAGAGACAATGCGACGCGAAGGCTATGAACTGTCGGTTGGAAAACCGGAAGTGATTGTTCGGGAAATCGAGGGTAGAAAATGTGAGCCCTGGGAATCGCTGGTTATCGATGTGCCGACCGGTGATGTGGGTCCTGTGATGGAACTGGTTGGTGGACGTCGTGGTCAGCCGACCGAAATGAACGCGACCGGAACCGGGTTGACTCATCTGGAGTTTCTGATTCCGGCGCGGGGACTGATTGGTCTCAGGACACGTCTCCTGAATGCGACACGCGGTGAAGCCGTCATACATCACCGGTTTCATGACTATCGGCCCGTCGACTGTGATATTCCGGGTCGTCAGAACGGTGTACTGGTTTCGCAGGTGCCCGGCACCGCTGTAGGATATGCGTTATGGAAACTTCAGGAACGCGCGGAGATGTTCGTTAACCCGGGCGACGACGTCTATGAAGGCATGATTGTCGGGGAAAACAGCCGTGATAATGACATGGTTGTCAATCCGGTACGTGAAAAAAAACTGACCAATGTGCGATCATCGGGAGCTGATGATGCGATTGTGCTTAAGCCACCACGAGTCATGTCCCTCGAAGCTGCGTTGGAATACATTGAGTGGGATGAATACGTAGAAATCACGCCACAGGTCATTCGACTGCGAAAAATTCGGTTAACGGAAAACGCACGCAAACGGCATCGGAGATAGCAGCGATGTTGCATTGTCGATGGTCATAAAACGAATCCTGAAAGACTCGGTCATGGGTTGGTGAATGCAGGGCACGCAGACGCGCAATCTCACAATGGACTCGGGCACTGATGCTCTAGTCGCTTTCCACGAGTACCAGCGGGGCGACTTCGCCCGACTTTCGCACACGTCCGTAAACTGTTTCGTTCATCGTGTGCAGTCCCATCACGGCTCGTGGTCCGTCTCCGGCGCGGAGACTTCGGTAAATCAATAACTGCTGTTTACCGATCCGCACACGAAAACCGGCAGCATTCCGATCGTGGAGAACGGTTCGAGCTTCGGTCACAGTCAGGCGGTTCCAGTCAGCATCGAGTGCCTGTCGTTCGGGATGCCAGTCCAGAATCAGTGGCATCGTTGCACCGCCGAGACCCTCCGTTTCGGCCAGCAGCATCCCGTCTGTTGTTTCGCAGCGACCGACCGTGTGCTGCACTTTGTCGTCTTCGAGCCAGGCAGGGATTACTCGGGTTGAGACACAGTCCGCATGCACCGCGATTTCCCGGGTGATCGAATTCGTGACGGCAAGAGGACTGGAAGCCAGGGGCAATTGATTCTTTAGCCGGACTGTCGACTCTGCGTGATCCGTAGTCACGCTTTCGCATACGACGCCGATTCGATCCCGCAGTGCCAGCATCACATGCCGCACGACGTGTACTGAGTCAGATGGGTCTGCTTCCAGTTCGACGAATGCCGCTTCTTCGTCACTGAACCAACAACTACATTTCCAGCCTTCAATTGGTCCCATGATATCATCATCCACTGTCAGCTCGCTTGACCAGACACCCGACAGCAGAGGAGTGCTCAGCACAGCCAGATGAATAGAAGGTTCCGGTCGATCCCAGTTCACGATGCAAACATCAGAATCGATTTGCAGCCCGGATCGCATGATGGCGGATTCCGCCCAGTCAGACTGATTGCTCGTTGTCAGCTGTCGTTTCCGTTTCTTCGCAGAACTCCTTCGACGTTTGCCCTGAAGATGTGAACGAACAAGTGACGCGAATGGTGACGATTCACGTATTCCCACTGCCCGAATGCCATGTTCCACAATGTCTGCAGCTGAACGATCCACGTTACTCAATTCTCGTGGTGGTCTGCTCACCAGGCCTGTCTGCACAAGTAGTGTGGTACATGCCCTCACCGTATCGGCGAGCCTGTGTGTGTCTTTGGATCTCAACCATGTTCTTCGGAATGCGGATCCCCAGTGTGAAGATCGAACCAGTGGCGCCAGCCAGGTGTCTGCGGATGATATCAGTGTGGCATGCAGCATGCCGTCAGAATCTGTCCCGGCATCGAGACCCTGTCTGAGTACCTTGACTGCCACTTTAAATCGAGCTGTCTGTCCCTGAAGGTCGCCAAGTACCAGACTGAGTAACAGAGGAAGTTCACCGTCGCAAATCAATGTCTGAATCAACTGCTGATGCTCGTCTCCTGCGTTTGAGTCGGGACTGATTTCCTCCACATGGCTTAATGCAGTGTACAACGCAGCATAATCGGATTTGTTCATATCACGTCCGTGACGAACAAGTGTGTCGATACCGGTCAGAATCACCAGCGGGCGAAATTCGCCCGCTGTAAGTGCCTCTGCTGCCGAAGACCGAGCGGCTCGTCGCTCTCTTCCGGTGCCCCGAAGCAACCGTTTCAATTTGTGGTCCGCCGGGGAGGACGCTAATTCTTCGGCAGACCAGAGAATTGACGACTCTCCCGAGGATATTGATTTTTCAAGGCGTTTTCGCGCGGTACGATGTTGTTTCGTCATCGCCTGTTGAAACTCGGTCGTCTGTCCACGGCGTGCCGCCTTTTTGAGCGGCGAGGCAGATCCTCCACGAAATTTGAGGCCCGTCAATGGGTTTGTATGTGTCTTCATAGACCTGATTTACCTGTTGATTTGATCAGGAGACCTGTGATTTGATCCAGCGAAATCAGAATAGCGAAACGATGCGGGTGAAACAAAGCCCCTCATCCGGACGTTTGCACTTCTTCTGTCTGGCAATGATCGATGAATGAACTAAGTCATTTTGACGAAAAGGGAGCCAGCCGTATGGTCGATGTCAGCGGAAAAGCAGTCAGCGATCGTCGAGCAAAGGCTGAAGGTTTTGTGTTAATGCAGGTGGAGACTTTGAGGACTGTGCAACAGAAGGAGATTTCGAAAGGCGACGTTCTGGAAGTGGCCCGACTGGCGGGGATCATGGCGACCAAACGAACGGATGAACTGATTCCGCTGTGCCATTCTCTGGGTCTGGACTCCGCCCGTGTCGAATTTTCGTTTCCCGACGATAATCGATTGAGGATCGAAGCGGAGATTCGGTCCTCAGGCCGTACAGGTGTCGAAATGGAAGCGTTAGCGGCAGTCAGCATTGCTGCGCTGACTATTTACGACATGTGCAAGGCCATTGATCGAGCGATGGAGATTCAGGATATTCGATTATTGGAAAAAGAGGGGGGAAGGAGTGGACATTACCTGCGACAGCCTGCTGAAGGTGAGTCATGAAGAGGGTCGCTGCCGAATGTCATGCAGTGATTTCACGGACTCAGGGTACCGAACCGGAACAGATACCGGTGTCTGGCAGAGCAGACTCAGCTGTTGAACTGCGGAAACGGATTCAGTCATTGATCGGTGACGACCTGACTCGCGTAAATCAGATTCTTAAGAAACAGTTTCAGAATCCCCACCCGTACATTACGGACGTTCTGCAGCATGCGGGCTGTTTGCGAGGTAAACAGATTCGTCCGGTCCTGCTGCTGCTGTGCCGAAAATCGATCAGCGGGCACATCGAAGATTCCGTTGTTACGCTTGCTGCAGTCGTTGAAATGATTCACACAGCTACTCTTGTCCACGACGACGTTTTGGACAATGCATTAAGTCGTCGCCACATTCCTACAGTCAATCATCACTGGAATACTGAAACCAGTGTTCTGCTTGGTGACTATCTGTTTTCCCGAGCCTTTCGTCTGGCAGCATCCACCGGTGATGCCAGTGCTTGTGAATTGATCGGCCGGGCTACAGACCTTACCTGTGCGGGTGAACTGCATCAGATTGCTGCTCGTGAGCACCGATCGGAATCCGAACGTGACTATTTTAGAATCATCCGAGGCAAGACGGGACAGTTGTTTGGGCTCAGCTGTCTGCTTGGAGCCCGCACCGCGACTGCCTCGCGGCATCTTCAGCGCCAAATTCACATTGCCGGTATTGAAGCAGGCATGGCCTTTCAAATTGCCGATGATGTACTGGATCTGACTGGTGAGGAAACTCAAACCGGCAAGGACTCAGGTAACGATCTGGTGAACCAGCGGCTCACGCTTCCCGTGTTGAGAGCTCTGCAGACAGCGACGTCGACCGAGCGCGACGAACTCAGGGACCTGTTGAACAGAAATGGCGTATGCAAACCAGGAACCCAGTTTACAGGACACCGAAATTCAGCATCCGGTCATCCCGCAATGCAGCGAGGGATTAGTTCAGCAAAGAAAACAGCACGGCATCTGGTCTCCAGTTGCATACGTCGATTGGCCCAACTGCCCGATTCGGAAAATCGTCGGCTGCTGGAATCGATCGTACATTTTTCTGTACGACGTCAGAATTAGAAGAGGCAGGTTGTCTCAGTCGGAAAGAGAGTGACGAGGGTGAGACTGTTGCAAGCCGAGGGAGGAAACAAACCAATTCGGCATAAATAAATTGCAGTCAGGAGCCTTCCAAGCGTCGTTCGGATACGGTTCCGCCGATGAATATCGCATCGGGTCGTTACATTGCAACGGTCCCTGCACTCCGAACTCACCGAATCAGCATCGCATCTCCGTAGCTGTAGAACCGGTAGCGTTTTTCGACGGCCATGCGATAGGCCTTCATCGTCAGTTCATGGCCCGCAAACGCTCCAACAAGGACGATGAGTGTCGAGCCTGGAAGATGGAAGTTGGTCAGTAACTGGTCGACCACCTGAAATCTGAATCCTGCCTGTATAAACAGATTCGTTGTTCCACGGAATTCCCCCACTCTTCCAGACCTGACTGCCGACTCCAGTGTACGTACGCTGGTCGTCCCCACGGCCACGATTCGTGAACCTTCTGCCTTTGTTGCTGCAATGTCTGTCGCTGTTTCTGCGGAGACTTCGCACCATTCAGAGTGCATTGTGTGTTCCGACAGTTGTTTTGTACTGACCGGGCGAAAGGTACCGATGCCCACGTGCAGCGTGACGTGTGACCGGTGTATACCCCGGTCTCTCATTGTATCCAGCAGGGACTCGGTGAAGTGAAGACCGGCTGTCGGGGCAGCAATAGCTCCGGGCCGATCTGCGAAAACGGTTTGATATCGATCCCGGTCGTTTTCGTCCGCAATCGACCTGCCAATGTACGGAGGTAACGGCAGCGATCCAAACTGATTGAGCAGTTCCAGCGGATCACACTGGTATTCAGGTCGCGCAATCCAGCTGCCGTCTTCCATCTGTTTTTCCAGTGTCAGACACAATTCAGGAGTCCGTTGGTCCGGTGGATGAATTGTGAGGCTTTCACCCGCATGGAGTCTGCCGCGTGTCTGACCAGTGATTCTCCAGAGACCATTCTGCGATTCGTTGAGATACAAACCTTCCCAACGTCCGTTTGTTGCCGTGCGATATCCGAACAGGCGGGCGGGAAGCACCTTTGTATCGTTGAAGATCAGCCGGTCCTCAGGATCCAGAAAATCGGGCAGATCCCGGATTGTGTAGTGCCCGATCGATTGTGATGCACGGTCAATGACCATCAATCGGGCGTCATCCCGTTTTTGGGATGGTCGTAACGCGATCAGTTCCTGCGGCAGGTTGTATTGCCATGTGGAAATGTGATTCAGGTCGGCAGTCATTCAGTGGTTTGCACAATACTTCGAGGTACAGAGTCAATAGTCGATGGAGTCAAACAATTTCTATCCTGGTGCTGCGAATTCCTGGACGACTAATCGGGCAGCCCGCAATCCATCGACGGCGGCGGTGACGATTCCACCAGCGTAGCCGGCTCCTTCGCCCACAGGGTAGACACCGTCGAAACCTGGAGCCTGGCCGGTACGACCATCTCGCTGGATACGCACCGGAGAACTTCCTCGCATTTCCGGGCCGGTGAGCACCGCATCATCCAGGTACCCGCCCCGCCATTTTTGATTCATAACCGGCAGACCCCGTTTCACGGTTTTCAGAACTGCCGGAGGCAGGAATTGTGCAAGTGAATGCGGTTTTGTTCCGCGCGCGTAAGAGGACACAACGTGGTCGGTTGATGAAGGAGAACGATCATCCAGGAAATCAACCACGCGCTGAACTGGCGCGAGGTATTCGCCGCCCGTTGCAACAAAGGCAGCGTGTTCATATTTGCGCTGCAGTTCGACGCCTGCCAGTGGGTGCGTGCTGCCGAAGAGATCCGGAGAGAGTGTGACAACAAGTCCACTGTTTGCGAACGTTGTGTCGTGACGTGAGTTGCTCATTCCGTTGGAGCAGAACATCCCGGGTTCAGACACACTTGGAATAATGACGCCACCGGCACACATGCAAAACGTGAACAGATCACGGCTTCCCCTGGCAATCAGTGAATAGTCAGCCGCGCCCAGGATGTCCAGGTATTCAGGTCTGCCGTATTTATGGTCGTTGACAGCTTCCTGCGGGTGTTCAATCCGCAGCCCGGTCTGGAACGCTTTTGGTGTCATCGGCAGACCTGCATGATGCAGCATCTCATACGTGTCACGGGCACTGTGACCAATTCCCAGAATACAGTGACTTGTTTCGATGGTTCCGGAGGATGTGTTTAGGGCGGTCAGTTGGCCATCTCGGATATTGAAGCCTTCAAGGCGGCAGTTGAACTGGTATTCGCCCCCGAGTTTTTCGATGCGACGACGAAAGTTGCGGCAGATTAGTGGAAGTTTGTTGCTGCCCAAATGCGGACGATGCTCCCAGGTTAGTGACGCTCGACCGCCGCAGTCGACAAAACTCCGGAGAACCCAGTCGACGTCGGATCCGGTGATACGACAGGTGAGTTTGCCATCACTAAAACACCCGGCGCCCCCTTCACCAAACAGGTAGTTGTTTTCCGACTGGTGGTCTGCACCTTGATCAAATTTACGGTTTGCGCGTACGCGATCTTTAACCGGATGTCCCCGTTCAATGATCAGCGGCTGAAATCCTCGAAGTGCCAGGTAATAGCCGGCAAGAAGTCCGGCTGGTCCCGAGCCCACGACCACTGGTCGTTGTTCCATGGGAAGTGTGCCAGGATCCGGATCGTAGAATTCCTGACGTTCCCAGGACTCAATTCGGATTCCCGGCATGGTATTTGGTGTGTCGTCAAGCTCTACGACGACGGAGTACTCGAATCGCAGACCTGAACGCTGCCGTGCATCGAGACTCCTGCGGAGGATCCGCAGCTGTCGCATTTCGTCGACGGGAAGCTGCAGGGCACCGGCAACCACAGTCGGAAGTTCTGTTTCGGACTGTTCGACCGGGGTTCTTATGCCGGTGATGCGAAATAGCATAGCGTGAACGCTGGATTCTTCCGGAATGTAGCCTGATTAACGTGGCGGTCCGTAAGTCTGTGTCCTGAGCATACGGACCGTGAAGTGCTCACCCCGGAGCGGCTGCAATCTTCACTGTACTCAGATGTACCGGTTAATGATGTTTTCCAGCATTTCCTGGCGTCCGCTGACACTGGTGTCGGCTTCACCCTTTTCCAGCATATATGCCTCAAGTTCCTCGAAAGACGTTTGACCCTGTTCCACACGTCCACCGATTCCGGAGTCAAAACTGCTGTATCGTTCTTTGATGAAGTCCGACAGAGCATTGTCTTTTCGAATCGCTGCTGCTGTTTTCAATCCTCGAGCGAACGTATCCATCCCGCCGATATGGGCATGAAAAAGATCGATTGGTTCGGTGCTTTCGCGCCGGACCTTTGCATCGAAATTGGTACCGCCTGGAGCAAGGCCATTCTGTTTAAGGATGACCAGCATGACTTGTGTGGCCACGTAGATGTCAGTGGGAAACTGGTCAGTATCCCAGCCCAGCAGCAGGTCACCGGTGTTGGCATCGATACTTCCAAGAGCGCCCTGAATGGATGCGTATTCCAACTCGTGCATCATCGTGTGACCCGCCAGCGTCGCGTGATTTGTTTCGATATTGAGCTGGACGAAGTCGAGCAGTCCGTACTGGCGAATGAAATTCAAACAGGCTGCAGCATCGAAATCATACTGATGCTTTGTCGGTTCCTTCGGTTTGGGCTCAAACAGAAACTGACCGTTGAATCCAATCGATCGGGCGTGATCTTTTGCCATATGCATAAATCGGGCAAGATGATCAAGTTCACGCTTCATGTCGGTGTTGTAGAGATTCATGTAGCCTTCACGACCGCCCCAGAACACATAGTTTTCTCCTCCAAGTTCATGGGTGACTTCGATCGCCTTTTTCACCTGAGCGGCTGCATAGGCATAAACATCTGCATTCGGACTGGTGGCTGCGCCGTGCGCAAACCGTGGGTTCGAAAACAGATTGGCGGTTCCCCAAAGCAGTTTTACCCCGGTTTCTTTTTGAGCTTCCTTCAGTCGTTCGACAACCGTATCCAGATTTGCATTCGTTTCACTCAGCGTTGATCCTTCAGGAGCTACATCCCGATCATGAAAACAGTAGAAAGGGACTCCAAGTTTTGTAATGAACTCGAATGCCACGTCGACTCTGCGTAAAGCATTGTCCACGGATTCTGTACCGTCGTCCCAAGGTCGCACGAGAGTTGGAGCTCCAAACGGGTCGACGCCGGTTGAGCGAAACGTATGCCAGTAGCACACACTGAATCGCAGCCAGTCACTCATTGACCGGCCTTCAACTATTTCAGATGCGTTGTAGTGATGAAATGCGAGAGGATTCTTTGACTCAGGACCCTCGTATTCGATTTTGCTGACTTCCGGGAAGTAACTGGTCATGAGGGGCGGGGCTTTCAAATCGTCTGTACTAATGTCCATGAAGCGGCCGGATCAGACACTGACGCCGTTTCCGGCGGTACCGTGAGTGCAGCAGAAACTGCCGCTCAGATATTGGCCAGGCTATGGTAGCGGCGGGAATTGCTGATTCCCATCGATACGCAGAGGTTTCCCAATGCTCGATGACGGAATGTGGGCTCGATCATTCATGATCGATGACACTACCCTGCAATTGACGCATCAAATCATGAGCCCATTCCGTCCTGCGTTCTGCGACAGGTGTTCGGACCGGTACACGCAGTCATTCAACGGGAAGTCACTAACCATGCGAAAGAAGTCTGCAAGAGGCGCATTCGTGGCAGGAGTCGTACTGAACCTGGTTTTGCTGCCCGCAGCGAAAAGTGTTGACAATGAGAGAATCAGTTCGGATGAGTCAGTGGCGAGCGACAGTGGTTCGGAAGCTGCAGCGCCGACGGAGAGGACTGACAAAACCAAAGCAGATGTCACCAAATATGTGCTTCGTTACAAATTTGCCGAAGGCGACATGATTCGATACCGATCGGAGAAAGTTGCCGAGCAATGTCTCACAGTGGCTGGATACAAGAAAACCGATCGCACTCGAGTGGAACAAGTCCGACGGTTTCAAGTCCGCGGTCTTGAAGACACGGGCCAGGCCAGTCTCGTGATGCAGTATGAATCCGTATTTATGTCGAGACAGGTTGACGATGATGAACCTGTTGTTTTCCGTAACGACATGAAGCGGTCCGAAATCCCGAAATTGTTTGTCGGATTTGCGGACAAGCTGCGAGGGAAAGCTCCAAAATTTTCTGTGATGCCGACTGGTGTCCCTCGAGATGAGGACGACAGGATCATATTGCCCGATCCTGAAGATCTGGCGGAAAACAAAGACCTGCCGGAGACTCGGTTTATGCTGCCACTGCCGGAATCCCCGCTGGCAGTGGGGGATACCTGGAGATACATCACCTGCGTGAAGGTACGGGTTACCACTGAGCTTGCTCGGGAAGTTCGGCTCCTGACAACATGTCGGTTGGTGTCGGTCGCGGACGGCATTGCACGGATTAAGTTTTCAACGTCGGCAATGGGTCGGCTTAAGTCCGTAACTGAGAAAGCTCAGTTGGTTAGTGCGATGCCTCGAGGTTACTGTCTGATGGATCTGGAGGCGGGTCAGATTACGAAACGAGTAATCCGGAATAGTGGCAGCGTGCACGGAGTTCAGGGGCCTCAGACGCTTTTGACGTATTCGTCGGACGCGATTGAAGAACTCATCACGCCGACTGCCCGTGTTGTTCAGCGATAGGCGAGAGTCAGATGCGACGACCGACGATTTATCTTCGGTCACGGGTGACGACTGGTCATAGAGCTGTTATTCCGGATATCGGTACAATGGTGCGGCAAGACTGGACGCGATATGTTGGGAAACACAGCTTGAGGCAACAGAGTTTCGCTTCGCGGGAAAGACAATGCCAAGATCAGGCTCGTCCTTGACATCAGTGCAGGATCCTGACAGGATGCCATGGCCAAAATGACCGGCACCGGGATGGGGGAAACCAATATCACGCAGTCCAGCAGTGGTCGTAAGTTGAATTGCTGAGAAGGCAGATTTCCACACCCAGGAGTGTGATCTGTTGCCAGCTTCAGTCGTTTCTGGCTTTGTTATGGTTGCTGAATGCGAAGGGATTTTCTGTTCGTAATCATTCGGTTGTTCTGACGCCGGAACTGTTCTTCGTACATCTGTTCAGTGCCGTTGTTCGTATGTGTGTCTGACACTCTAGTTGCGTCGACCAGTGAGTTTCGTGCCCCGTGGGCATGTCTGTTTACAATTTGCCAGGGAATTGATTGACCGGCAGACGCTCCGGATTCAGTAATTACATTTGTGCACCAAAAAGTGCGTGACTCAGTTAGGTCTTTGGTCATGGCCGTACCCAAGAGAAGACAGTCCAAGTCTCGTTCCCGCAAACGTCGCAGCCACAACGCCGTGAAGCCGATACAACTGGCGCGCTGCCCACAATGTGGAACCTCCCTTCCAACTCATGTCGTTTGTCCAACCTGCGGTTATTATCAGGGACGAACAATGATTGAAGCAGACGAGGATTAGGCTGATGCGGATCGCGCTTGACGCGATGGGGGGTGATTTTGCCCCAATCCCCAACGTTCAGGGTGCGGTTCAGGCAGTCGGTCAGAATGACGATCTGACAGTGATTCTGGTGGGCGACCAGAGGGCACTGGAATCACATCTGGATTCGGAGGGACTGAAGTCTGATCGGATTTCCATTGTCGGATCGGACGGTGTCGTGGGCATGGACGAGAAGCCGACGGTGGCGTTGAGGGAAAAGCCGGATTGTTCAATCGCTCGCTGCTGGAAGTTGATGGCGGGGGGCGACGCAGATGCTGTCGTAAGCGCGGGGAATACGGGTGCAGTTGTGGCGGCCGGACTACGCACGCGATTGTTCCTGAAGGGTGTCAAACGTCCAGGAATTGCTGTAACGCTGCCGACACGTAAAGGGGCAAGCGTGTTGCTGGATGTCGGTGCGAATCCCGACGCGAGGCCCGAGCACCTGTTGCAGTATGGAGTGATGGGAAGCATTTATGCTCGTGAGTTTCTCGGTTCTGGCGAACCTCTTGTTGGTCTTATGAACATCGGAAGTGAAGACGGCAAGGGTAACGACCTCTACCGCGAAACTCATCAGCGATTGTCAGTTTCCCGATTGCGTGACCGCTACGTCGGCAACGTCGAAGGACGAGGGTTGTATCAGGGGGAAGCGGACGTTTTGCTGTGTGAAGGTTTCGTCGGGAATATCATCCTTAAAGTCAGCGAAGGAATTGCGTCGTTCATGATGCAGTCCCTCGGCGAATCGCTGATGACAGAGTTGAGTGATGAACGCGAGCGAGCCGGTGCGGTTCTGAGCGAGTTGGGTCGGCGTTATCGTTATCAGGAAGCTGGTGGAGCACCACTGCTGGGTATTGATGGTACGTGTATCATTTGCCATGGGTCGAGCGACGCGGATTCGGTTGGAAATGCACTGCTTATGGCAGTTGATATGGACGCGCACAATATTAACTCTCAGATTGTCGAACAACTGGCGATGCAGGCGGCAAATGTGTGATGAGCATGACTTTGCCCAGGATTATTTGTGGCTGAGTCGTCTGTCCACTGATGTTGCTACAGGGAACTGTCATGTCAAAAATTGCGTTTCTGTTTCCCGGTCAGGGGGCACAGCATGTTGGCATGGGACAGCGTCTGGCGCAGCAGTATCCTCGTGCGAGGGATCTTTACGATAGTGCTGCTGATGTGCTTGGCTATGACCTGGCTAAGCTTTGTTTTGAGGGCCCGGCGGACCGGCTCGATTCAACGATTATCAGTCAGCCCGCAATCTTTGTCAGCAGTCTTGCTGCGCTCGAAAAGCTTCGGGCGGAAAGTCCGGAAGTTGTTCTTGGATGCGAAATTGTGGCTGGACTGAGTCTGGGCGAATATACCGCACTTGTTTTTGCCGGAGCTCTGTCGTTCGAGGATGGATTGCGTCTGGTGCAGCGTCGAGGCCAGGCAATGCAGGCAGCTGCTGACGCAACACCATCTGGTATGGTCAGTATTCTTTTGCTGGGTGTCGATCAGGTGCAGGAAATCTGCAGGGAGGCTGCCGGCCACGGCGTTATTCAAATAGCGAACTATCTGTGTCCCGGAAACCTGGTTGTGAGTGGTGTGAATGCGGCCTGCGAGCGTGCGGCTGAGCTTGCCGAAGCGACCGGAGGCCGGGCCGTACCCCTGGCTGTTGCGGGCGCTTTCCATACAGAAATCATGAAACCTGCGGATGTGGTCCTGGCGGAAGCGATTGCCGATGTGACTCTGAAATCCCCCGATTTGCCGGTGATTTCGAATGTTGATATGGAGCCGCACACTGCGCCGGCTGAGATCAGTGACAAGCTTGTTCGGCAGGTGGTAAATCCGGTGCGCTGGGAAGAATCGATGCGTGCATTACTGGATGCCGGATGCACTGAATTCTATGAAATTGGACCAGGCAAAGTATTGAAGGGGCTGTTGCGACGTGTGAGCCGTAAAACGCCCTGTACGACAATAAACGACTCGTTCGATGAGTGAGCCTTTGCATTATTCACAGCACCCGTGAATTCGCGGTCGATCCAGGGCTTGATGAGTTTACTTTTTGGGCCGTACTGGTACCGTAGGTCCTGCCTGTCGTCGCCGTCAGGCGACTGTTCATTTGTCGCCCGCCGAGTGCGCACCCATAATATGTGCAGACCGAGTGTTCCGACGTTACCAGGATTACATTCTGGCAGGCCGCCTGAGAATTGGTGTCGGGAGTACCGAACGGTGCTGTGCAGCGTCCTTCCCTCAGGTCGTCGACACATAGTTATGCTGCAAGGACAACTTTCATGACATCAGCCAGATTGCATCTGGACGGGCAGATCCACGAATTTCCTGTCATTCACGGGACTGAGGATGAGGTCGGGATTGAAATCGGACAGTTACGTTCCCAGACCGGTGCAATCACACTGGATTCCGGTTTCACGAGCACTGGAGCCTGTACCAGCTCGATTACGTACATCGATGGCGCAAACGGGATTTTGAGGTATCGTGGCTACCCAATTGAGCAGTTAGCAGAAGAATCAGACTTTGCAGAGGTTGCCTATCTGTTGCTGTACGGTGAACTGCCGAATGCCGAGCAATCAGCTGCCTTTCGAGCAGACCTGACGTATCACAGCATGATCCACGAAGACATGAAGAAATTCTTCGAAGGATTTCCTCCCAATGCTCATCCAATGGCGATTCTCTCAGCAATGGTGGCGTCCCTGTCAACCTACTACCCGGGCACTGAAAAAGAGAGTCGGGACGCCAACTTCGTGCGTCTCATTGCGAAGATTCGGACACTTGCCGCTTATGCTTACAAGAAGTCGATTGGACAGCCCACCATCTATCCCAGGAATGATCTGTCCTACGGCGAGAATTTTCTGCATATGATGTTCGCTGTTCCGGCAGAGGAATATCAGGTCAATCCGGTGATGGTCAAAGCACTCAACATGCTGCTGATCCTTCATGCGGATCACGAACAGAACTGCAGTACGGCGACCGTTCGGATGGTCGGCAGCAGTCGGGCCAATATCTTTGCAGCAATCTCTTCGGGTATCTGTGCTTTATGGGGACCGCTGCATGGTGGGGCCAACCAGAAGGTTCTGGAGATGCTGGAAGTCATGGAGAAAGACGGCGGTGGATATCAAAAATGGATCGACAAGGCGAAGGACAAAAATGATGAATTTCGCTTAATGGGTTTCGGCCATCGTGTGTACAAGAACTTTGATCCCCGAGCGACTATCCTGCGAAAAATGACCGGCGAGGTCCTTGAAGAACTTGGTATGGAAGATCCTCTTTTGGAAATTGCGAAGAATCTTGAGCGTGTTGCTTTGGAAGATTCCTATTTCGTGGAACGTAACCTGTATCCAAATGTGGATTTCTACAGTGGCATTCTGTACCGAGCTATGGGAATTCCAACGAATATGTTCACGGTGATGTTTGCTATTGGACGTCTTCCCGGCTGGCTCGCGCACTGGAAAGAACTCAGAGAAGATGAGTCGGCACGTATCTATCGACCTAGGCAGATTTATACGGGGCCAAATGAGCGAAAATACGAGCCACTTGCCGGTCGCGGTTAGGCACTTCGCTCAGGTCGCCTCGATTGCTGTACGTTGACCAGGATCGTTTCAGGCAGACGGCGGCATAATGCTGGTGTCCTTCAGGTGACGAGCGGGACGAATATTGAACGTATTCGTCATGTTTTTGGTGTTACGCAGTCGTGGATTCAATGATGGTTTCACGTAGGTGCCGTGTTTGATCTCTGACGGAGGTTACACAACATGTCCGATCCGCCGATAAAAATCGCCGTTAACGGGGCGGCCGGCCGAATGGGCCGACAAATCACTGCGCTGACGTTGCAGGATGAAGAGCTCCAGCTTGCAGCAGCTCTGGAATTCGTAAATCATCCGGACCTTGGAAATGACGCGGGACTCGTCTGTGGTCACGGACCATGCGGCGTCACTATTGAATCTGTGCTGGAACACAGGGTTGATGTTGTAATCGACTTCTCGACACCGGAAGGTGTCGAATCGATCGTCGGCACGTGTGAGGATCGTCGGATTCCATTGGTGCTTGCCACCACCGGTCTGTCGAAGGATCAACGCTCTGTTGTCGATACAGCTGCTCAGTCGATACCGATCGTAATGGCTCCCAATATGAGTCTTGCAGTCAATCTGGTGATGAAACTGGTTGCTGATGCAGCTTCCGTGCTAAGTCACAACACTGCTGGTGTCGATGTCGAGATCATAGAACGCCATCATCGTTTCAAAGAGGACGCACCGAGTGGAACTGCCCTTCAATTTGGGAAAATCGTAGCTGAGAACATGGGGCAGACTCAGCATGTCCACGGCCGCGAAGGCCGCCCCGGTCTGCGTCCTCAGAATCAAATCGGGTACCATGCCCTGAGGACCGGAGATAACGTTGGGGAACATACGATTGTATTTGGAATGATGGGGGAAACGATCGATTTGACCGTGCGCGGCCATACTCGCGACAGCTATGCGTATGGGGCCCTGCAGGCTGCCAGATTTCTCTATGGCAGGGGAGCAGGCATGTATTCAATGACCGACGTTCTGGGTTTCGATTCCTAGCTGCGGATGCAAGTGAAATGCGTGCCGTGATTCAGCGAGTATCCCAGGCTGCAGTCACTGTCGATGGTGACGTGATCGGCCGCATTGGTCCTGGTTTTGTCGTGTTACTTGGAGTGGCCACCGATGATACCCAGGATGATGTCATCTGGATGGCAGGTAAAGTCGATGGTTTGCGTGCGTTCGAAGACGACGAAGGTCGAATGAATCTGGCGCTGCAGGACGTTGGTGGTTCTGTCCTGGTCGTTAGCCAGTTTACGTTGCTGGGGGATTGTCGCAAGGGGCGTCGCCCAGGCTTTGTGACCGCCGCACCACCGGAAATAGCCAGCAGTTTGTATCAGAGTTTTGTTGCGGAGTTGCGTGGACACGGTCTGACGGTGGAAACCGGTCAGTTTCAGGCTCACATGGAAGTGAATCTGTGCAACGACGGCCCGGTTACATTATTGCTGGACAGCACCAGGACGTTCTGAGGTCACAGCGATCGCTGATCAGTACCTCTCTCTGCTGCTGACGCAGGGACGCATTTCCACGCAGGGACGTCACTCATCACGTTTGCCCAGGTGAAACAGTTTACGCAGCGCATCCAGCATTCCATGCGGCGTTCCGGATCTCGCTTCGTCTCGCAGTGTTTCCAGCGGTGGATGCAGGAGTTTGTTGACGATCCGATGTACTGTTTTATCAATCGCTGCGCGATCTTCGTCGGAAAGATCAGACAGCTTTCGATACAGAACGGCCAGCTCTGCCTGACTGATCTGATCCAGGTTTTCGCGCAGACGCTGGATCACGGGGCCAGTGGCGCGGTGATAGACTTCATGCAGAAACCGGTCGGTCTGTTCTTCGATGATCTGCCTGGCCTGTTTTACTTCCGACTGTCGGGCCTGTCGATTGATTTCACAGGCGGCTTCGAGTGCGTCGATGTCGTAAAGAAATACATTGTCGTCGACGAACGTGACGTTCGGATCAAAGTCCCTGGGGGCACCGAGGTCCAGAATCAGTACGGGGTGCCGATCTCCTTCGTCACGAATCGAAGCGAACCGGCCTCGATCAACAATCGCGGTACCGGAACCGGTCGTACTGACGATGAGATCAGCCCTCGCCATCCAGTAGTCGAGATTTTCAAGCGAGTCGGTACGTGCATTAAACTGCTGCGACAGGACATCAGCACGCTCGGCACTTCGATTGACAATTACGAAATTACGGCCACCACCGTCATGAATGTACCTTAGTGTTTCTTCCGCCATTTCGCCGGCACCAATGACGAGGACGAGTTTGTTGTCGAATCGGTTAAAGATCGAGCGTGCAAATTCACCGACTGCGACACTGGCGATCGAGACACGCCCTTCGGAGAGCCTTGTTTCTGTGCGCACACGGGAGGAGACTTTCAATGCATGCTGAAAAAGGTGATTTGTCAGTGGGCCGCAGGAATTTTGTTCACCCGCGATTCGATAGGCATTTTTGACCTGTGTGACGATTTGCGGTTCCCCCAGAACCATACTGTCCAGGCTGCATACGACTTCGAAGAGATGAGAAACGGCATCGCGACCGTGATGGAACAGGACGCTGTCGGTGAGACCGTCGGAAGGAATGTCGTGAAATTCGGAAACGAATGTCGTGAGACGTTCCGGAAACAGTGAATGATCTGCATCACCTTCGGCCGCATAGATTTCTACTCGATTGCAGGTGGAGAGAACGACCAGTTCAGAATTTGGATGTCGCTGCTGCCAGTGCGCATAGGCCGCATGCAACTGCTCTTCGTTCGAAAACGCGAGCTTCTCGCGAATATCGAGACCCGCGTTATGATGATTGCAGCTTAGGACAACAACATTCATTCGGAAGACAATTCGGCTTGTTGCAGATCCCTGATGAGGTGTGATTTGGCCGTACTGTCACCGCTGTGAATTCCACCCGTGACGAAGGTAAGACCGAAAATCGTGACCAGTAGAAAAGCGCCGGCCAGTAAAGTTCTGCGTGCGACTGTTCGCCCTGTCTGAGCTTTTGTGCGAACGAGCAGTGACAGGTTGTAAGTCATCGCGATCCACACGATGATCGTCCCCCACACAATCGGGTCTTGCCAAATAGATTTACCACTGTCTGATGCCGCGCTGGTGAGAATAAACCCAGTTGACAAGCCAGCAGTGAGGAGAGGAAAACATGCCAGAACAAGCCAGTAGTTGATTGCCGTGAGACGTTCCAGACTTGGCAGTCTCAACCGGCGTACCCAGGTGATTCGGCCCTGTAGTTTGCGGTACTGCAGCAGATACATCAGAGCTGAACCGCTTGCGGCAGCGACAAGACCAATGCCGATCGCAAGTGAGGCCGCATGCAGTATCGTCCACCAGCGACCAGGGCCGGAGCGTTCAACGTTTGCCGGTCCTGAATCGACGCAGATCGCGAGCAGCACAAGGAAGACCACGACCGGTAAAAGAAAAATTCCCTGAGACGACTTGGTTTGAAACGTGAGCAGCAACAGGAGTGTGACACCCAGCCAGGCCAGAACTAGGAGCCAGTCGTGGCTGCTGCCAATAAGTGGTGGTAGTCCGGAAGACCGAAACCTCGCGATCAGGTATGCCGTGTGAGCGACCAGTCCGGCCAGTGCAGCTGCAAAGACGACTGTTTGCAGGGTGCGCGTGCGAGTTCGGACAAACTGAGCGACCTCAGCAATCAGCGCTACCAGATAACTGAGCAGGAAACACGTCAGATTGACCCGAAGAAGCAAATCCATTGAAACCAGTAACACACAGGTTCATGAAACGTACCAACTCCATTTTAGGATCTGATGGAGCAGGCAGTAAGGCGACCTCTGTTGTTGGCACCAGATAGCCATTATTCGCAGCAGGTGAAATCGTTGCAACCTGCATCATTCGTCCAGAGCAATGAAATCAGGCTGTCGCATGTCAACCGGGGCCGTTCACGGGCACTGACAGTCAGTTGCGGTCGGTGGCATGAACCCCCGTAAACCGTGCCCTAATCTGCGGACAGTTGTCAATTTACCAGTAGAAGTCACCCAACATTCCAACGCTGGTTGCAGCATCCGCTTGAGGTCGTGGCATCCGGGGCATACAAATCTGACTCCAACCTGTCCGTCACTCGTCAGAATTGCGTGGTTGCTCATGTTTTCAAAACGTCGTCGTCAGCCGGAACAACTCAGAAGCTTTCGTTTCTTTGGTCCGGACGATCTTCGCTCCTTCGGGCATCGATCTCGTCAAAAACAATCTGGATATGCCACCGAAGAATTTGAAGGAAAGCCGGTTATCGCGCTGCTGAATACCGGTAATGACCTTATCAGCTGTCATGCTCATTTTCGCCAGCGTGTTGACGATATCAAACGAGGAGTGTGGCAGGCGGGAGGATTTCCCGTGGAAGTGCCGGTGATGGGGCTGTCAGAATCGTTCATGAAACCCACCTCGATGTTTTATCGCAATCTGCTGGCGATGGAGGCTGAAGAAGTTCTGCGTGCCCATCCGATTGACGCTGCCGTGCTCATGGGGGGGTGTGACAAGACGATTCCGGCTCTGCTTCTGGGTGCACTCAGTGCAGACGTGCCCAGTATCGTGATGCCGGGAGGTCCGATGAGTCGGACACAATGGCGAGGAGAATCGCTCGGTAGTGGCAGTGACGTCTGGAGGTACTGGGCTGAACGTGGTGCGGGACGGCTGTCCTGTGAAGCGTGGTGCGAACTGGAAGACTACATCGCCCCATCTGCCGGGCACTGTATGACGATGGGGACGGCGTCGACAATGACGTCAGTTGCTGAAGCGATGGGAATGTGTCTGCCCGGATCCGCATCAATTCCTGCAACCCACGCGTCGCATTCGCGTATGGCGGCGATGACGGGCCGCCAGGCAGTTGAGCTGGCATGGTATGATTTGCGTCCACGGCAGTTGATGACGCACGAAGCCTTTGACAACGGGATCGTGACGCTGATGGCCATCGGAGGGTCCACGAATGCCATCGTGCATTTGATGGCGCTGGCGGGCCGTGCCCGGGTACGGTTGAAACTGGAACGATTTGATGAACTGTCAAAAACAACACCGGTTATTGCCAATTTGCGGCCCGCTGGTGAATTCGTGATGGCGGATTTTTTTGATGCCGGAGGACTGCGTGGCCTCATGTCGCGAATTTCACACCTGTTGAACACAGAAGCACCCACTGTGGCGGGGATCACTTTGGGTGAGTCGATTTGCGATGCGGAAATCTATAATGATGACGTGATCCGTACGGCAGACAATCCGGTTTGTGCCGGCAGCAGTCTGGCTGTTTTGCGGGGCAACCTGTGTCCTGACGGTGCAATCATTAAACCGTCAGCTGCCGATCCAGACCTTCTGTACCACACCGGTCCCGCAGTTGTCTTTGCGGACTACGCCGACCTCAAGGCACGCATCGACGACCCGGAGCTGGGGATGACGGCTGATCATGTCATTGTTCTGCAGAATGCGGGTCCCGTGGGAGGGCCAGGGATTCCGGAATGGGGCATGTTACCGATACCGAAAGCACTGTTGAAGCAGGGTGTTCGTGACATGGTGCGGATCAGTGACGCTCGAATGAGTGGAACCAGTTATGGAACATGTGTTCTGCATGTGGCGCCGGAATCTGCAGCGGGAGGTCCCCTGGCATTTGTTCGGGACGGAGACAGAATTACGCTTGATGTTGCTGAAAGATCGCTTTCCGTTGACATCGATGAAGAGGAATTTTCGCGGCGTCGCAGCGAATGGGTTCAGCCGCCGAAACGCTACACTCGAGGTTACGGACACCTGCTGGAGAATGAGATTACGCAGGCGTGTGACGGTTGCGATTTTCGATTCCTGCAGTCAGATGGTTCGCAGGCAGATGAGCCCGACATCTATTGAAGTCGTTGTTCCATTACTTACGACGCGTCGGTTTGTATTGATGAGTTGGCTGACCGATGACAGCTTCGGCGGCTTCCATGAGAGTTTCTGAAAGCGTGGGGTGAGCATGGATCGATTCTGCGAGGTCTCGTGCCGTCGCACCCATTTCGATTGCCAGTACAGCTTCACCAATCATTTCTCCGGCTCCTGGTCCAACAATACCGACGCCGAGAATGCGTTGCTTCTTCGGTTCCACAATTAGCTTTGTGAGGCCTTCGGTGCGGGCCAGACTTTGCGCACGTCCGGATGCAGCCCAGGGAAACCGTGTGACGACGACGTCTGTGCCCTGCTGTTTTGCCTCATTCTCTGTCATGCCGCACCACGCCAGTTCCGGATCGGTAAACACGACTGCCGGAATTGCCACATTGTCGAATTCACCAGGCTCATTCAACAGCGTTTCGATTGCCACGTGGGCTTCCCGGGTTGCCTTATGAGCGAGCATGGGTTCGCCGGCAACATCTCCGATCGCCAGCAGCGTTGGATCGGTGGTGCGCTGCTGACGGTCGACTGTTATGAAGCCGTGATTATCCAGTTCCGCTTTCGTCTTTTCCAGGCCGACACTTCGATTGTTAGGTTGGCGACCCACTGACACGAGGACTCGATCGAATTTCTGTTGCGGCTCCACGCCGTCTCCCAGAAGTGCCGCGATGATGCCATCGTTGTTGGCGGTCAGGCTTTCGACTTTGGTATTTAAATGAATGGCTGAGAACTGCCGGCTGAGTCGCCTCTGCAGTGGTCGGACGAGATCCCGATCGGCACCAGGCAGCAGACCGTCGGTCATTTCAACGATTACGATTTCGGTTCCGAGTGCCGCGTAAACGGAACCCATTTCAAGTCCAATATATCCCCCGCCGATCACGAGCAGGCGTTTGGGAATATCGGGTAGCGCAAGTGCGCCCGTTGAATCGATCACGCGGTCGTCACCGATATCAAAAATCGGGGGCATCGCCGGAAGTGAACCCGTGGCGATAATACAGTGATCGAAGGTGACGGTTGATGATGTGCCATTCGAATGAGCGAGAGACAACGTGGAGGAATCTACGAATGTGCCGCGAGCTTTAATGAGTTCGACTCCACGCGCCTGACACAACTGTTCGATACCTCCGGTCAGTGAACCGACGACGTTTTCCTTGAATCGTCGCAGCTTGTCGACATCGATCTCGGGAGGTGCAAACGTAATGCCCCATTCCCCGGATTCCCGTGTTTCGTTGATGAGTTTGGCGACGTGCAGCAGGGCTTTGGACGGAATGCAACCTCGGTTGAGACAGACGCCTCCCGGACTGGCTCCTTCGTCGATGAGCATGACCTGCAGGCCGTGATCGGCTGCAGCGAAAGCGGCCGGGTATCCGCCCGGACCTCCACCGAGAACGACAAGCTGAGTATGATTGTTTGACATGATCCGCAGATCCCGACTTTGGAAGATATTCAGTGGCTTCGTTGCACGTCGACGCAGTGTGTGTTGTTACATGTTTCCGGCATTCCCTTTGCCGTTGCCTTCCGGCTGGGCGTTAAACAACTCTGTTCAAATTGTCCGGAGCGGCCGATTCACATCGTGTTTAAAACAGTTCAAACAGATTCGTCAGACTGCCGGACAGCTTCACGATGAATCGTGCCGCGTCAGCGCCGTTGACTGCCCGATGATCATAAGACATAGATAATGGAAGCATGACACGTTCAACAACCTTGCCGTCTTCAAGCTTCAGATGCTTTTGACTTCTGGACAGGCCAAGGATGGCAACTTCGGGATGGTTTACGATGGGTGTAAAACACGTACCGCCGATGCCGCCCAGGTTTGTGATCGTAAATGAAGCGCCTCGCATTTCAGCTGATTTGAGTTTTCTTTCACGTGCACGTTCTGCCAGGTCCGCCAACTCGGCGGCGACCTGAAGTACGTTCTTTTGATCGCAGTTTCGAATAACCGGGACAACCAGTCCTTTGGGCGTGTCAACGGCAACACCGATATGATAGTAGCGTTTGAGTACCCATTCTCCCGTTTCCATGTCCAGACTGGAATTGAAGTGCGGGAAGGCTCTCAGAGCTCCAACGACCGCCTTGATCGTGATCGCTGTCATCGTGATCTTTGGCGACTGTGGATTTGACTGTACGTAACGTTTGCGAGCAATTTCAAGCTCTGTGATGTCGGCCAGATCATGTTGAGTCACGTGCGGAATTGTCAGCCATGAGGCATGGAGATTACTCGCAGCCGAACGATAGATTTTGTTGAGTGGTTCGCGTTCGACAGGTCCGAACTGGCTGAAGTCCGGTAACGCAGCCGCCTGAATCATTCCAGGACTCAGTGACGTGGCTCCCGCTGCCGGTTCCGTCAGTTTGGCTCGAACAAATCCCTCCACATCTTCGATCGTGATGCGGCCCCCACGAGCTGTTCCGGTGACCTGCGCAAGATCGACGCCCAGTTTCCGGGCAAGTCGGCGAGTGGCGGGGCCCGCCGGCGGAGGTGGTTGTCCATCGTTCACCGGTACCGAAGATTTTGGTGACATTTCTGATTTCGGTGCTTCGGGAACATCATCCGACGGTGGTGGTTCAGTTGCCTCAGGTGGAGCTGGTCCAGCGGAAACTTTGGAATCCGCAGTGCCGCTCGCGATGGTTTCGATCGTTATGAGCGGTGCGCCAACTTCGACATTATCACCACTGGCAACATGCACGGCAGTGATCGTTCCGGGATGAGGGCATTCGATTTCCGCGACAGCCTTGTCTGTTTCCACCTCGCAGATGATGGTTCCTGATTTGATGATATCTCCCGTTGACACCATGACCTCAGCGATATCAACAGCAGTGACCCCTTCAGAGACTTCCTGCAGAGAAAATTCAAGTTCGGCAGGTGTTCCGGTATCTGCAGGAGCTTTCGGCGAAGTCTCAGCAGTGTCCTGCGCGGGCACTGAACCTTCGGAGGCAGCTTGCGGCGCGGCAGAAGGAGCAGGTGTTTCTACATTTGTGGCCCCTGATTCTTCAATAACAAGCAGTGGGGCATCGATCGCGACAGAATCACCCGCAGTGATCAGAATTTCTTTCACTGTACCGGCATAAGGGCACTCGATATCGGTAGCGGCCTTATCCGTCTCGACTTCACAAATGATGGTTCCCGCTTCAATGACGTCTCCCGGCGCAACTGTAATTTCCGCGATATCGACCGATTCGACACCTTCAGAGACTTCGGGCAGTTTGAATACAATCGTCATCATTTAGCTCAGCGGGAAGTTGAGATCTGTAATTTCATACCGGGATGTCAAATCAGCCTATGCGTTGATGGGAAAAATCGCATCCGGATCAAGATCCAGCTGTCGGATCGCCTGCTGGAGCTGTTCCACTCCGATTGTGCCCATCCGGGCAAGCCCCTGGAGCGCGGCATATGCAGTCGATTCTGCATCGATGCGGAAGTGACGACGTAACTCGTCGCGGGTTTCACTGCGGCCAAATCCGTCTGTCCCCAGAACAATGTATTGTCCGGGTATCCATTCGCGAATCTGATCAGCAACGAGCCGTACGTTGTCACTTGTCGATACAAACGGTCCGCTGATGCCGTCAAAGGCCGATTCCAGATAACTGACTCGACGGGTCTCAGCGGGGTGCAGATCATTCCAGTGTCGACATTCCATTGCCTGCCGACGCAGTTCGCTGTAGCTCGTGACGCTCCAGACATCTGAGCCGATTCCAAATTGATCCGCCAGAATCTGCTGTGCTCTGATGGCACTCCGAAGAATCGGACCGCTGCCAAGCAGTTGAGGTCTGTGCTGTTGTCCATCGGCGCTGTCAGTACTGCAGTAACGGTACATTCCGTTGATGATGCCGTTTGTGAGATCGTTAATCTCCGGCATCTTTGGCTGAGCGTACGCTTCGTTGTATACACTCAAATAATAGAAAATTTCTTCACCTTCACCATACATCCGACGCAGACCTTCCTGCACGATGACTGCCAGTTCGTAGCCCCAGGCCGGGTCGTAGGCCCGCAGTGTGGGGACCGTGGTGGCCATTAACTGACTGTGCCCGTCCTCGTGCTGCAATCCTTCTCCATTGAGAGTCGTGCGACCCGAGGTGCCTCCGCACAGGAAGCCCTTACAGCGGGAATCCGCTGCGCACCAGATCAAATCTCCGACTCGCTGGAAGCCAAACATTGAGTAGTACACGTAGAACGGAATCATGTTTCTCCCAAGATCCGCATGTGCTGATCCGGCGGCAATGAATGATCCCATGGCACCGGCTTCATTGATGCCCTCTTCCAGCAACTGACCATCCCGGGATTCCTTGTAGAACATGGCGGAGATCGAGATCTTGTCGACCGGTTCGTACAGCTGGCCTTTGCTGGAGTAGATCCCGATCATTTTGAAGAGACCCTCCATTCCGAATGTCCGAGCCTCATCAGGAATGATGGGTACGATTCGATCTTTCACACCTTTGTGACGAACCAGACCCCGTATAATTGCACCGAGCGTTCCGGTCGTGGAACCTTCATCACCGGAACTGCCCGGCAGGAGGCCTTTCGCCTGAAACACTTTGTCATCGAGTGCCGGCACTTCGAGTCGTTCCTCAGTAGGATTTCGCTCCGGCACGAAACCGCCGAGAGTTTGGCGTTGTTTTCGAAGATAAACCATTTCCGGACTGTCGTCCGCCGGTTTGTAAAAGGGCACGTTGTCGACATCGTCGTCGCTGATCGGAATGGAGAATCTTGTTCGGAAATTACGAAGTTCCTGTTCATTAATTTCCTTTTGATTGTGCGCCACATTGCGCCCTTCACCCGCCTCCCCAAGTCCGTAGCCTTTGACCGTTTTTGCCAGTATGACCGTGGGTGCCCCCTTGTGGTTCACGGCTGCCTGGTATGCTGCGTAGACTTTCTCCGGATCGTGTCCGCCACGACGAATCTTCTGCATCACTTCGTCATTGAGATGGTCGACCATCTTCAGGACGTCCGGATCTGCACCAAAGAAATGGCTACGAATGTATTCACCGGATGACACGGTGTACTTCTGGTACTCGCCATCAACGACTTCTCCCATACGTTTGACGAGTTTTCCGTCGACGTCGGCGTCCAGCAGTGGATCCCAGTCACCTCCCCAGATGACTTTAATCACATTCCATCCGGCACCCCGGAACGCAGCCTCCAGTTCCTGGATGATTTTTCCGTTGCCGCGAACCGGCCCGTCAAGCCGCTGCAGGTTACAGTTGATGACCCACGTGAGGTTGTCCAGCTTTTCGCGTGATGCAAGTGTGAGTGCACCCAGTGATTCGGGCTCATCGCATTCTCCGTCGCCCAGGAATGCCCACACACGTGACATTGATGTATCCATCTGTCCCCGATGTTCCATGTATCGCAGGAACCTTGCCTGGTAGATCGAACAGATTGGGCCGAGTCCCATCGATACTGTCGGGAATTGCCAGAAATTGGGCATAAGCCACGGGTGTGGGTAACTGGACAGGCCTTCGCCGGCAGGCAGCTCTCTGCGAAAGTGTTCCAGGTGCGATTCATTGATACGTCCTTCCAGAAATGCGCGAGCATACATGCCTGGAGAAGCGTGTCCCTGAAAGTAGACCATGTCACCGGGGTGTTTGTCTGTCTTCCCGCGGAAGAAATGATTCTGAGCGACTTCGTATAACGTTGCGGAGGATGCAAACGTTGAAATGTGTCCTCCGATTCCGTGGAAATGTTTATTGGCTCGATGGACCATTGCCATCGCATTCCATCGCACAATGCTCTTGATGCGACGTTCAATTTCCAGATCGCCAGGAAAACGCGGCTGCTCCGAGTGATGAATCGTGTTGATATACGGTGTATTTGCACTAAACGGGAGCTTGACTCCCTGCTGGTAAGCTCGTTCCTGGAGCTGGATCAGCAACTCTTCCAGTTTATTGGATCCGTATCGATGCAGGATATCATCCAGTGAGTCGAACCATTCCTGCATTTCATCCGGATCAATTCCTGATTTGGCATCAGGACTGGTGTCAACGACTGTCTGATTGACCATCAATTGTCACTTCCGTGGCCCAGGCGTTCAAAAGTAGCCTGAGTTGAATGGGGTCATGCAGGCTCAATCGGACCCTGCGGGATATTCTGGGAACAGGCACGCGTAACCGTGCGTCTTGCGGACGTCAGAGATCTGTCGTGGCACACCCTGTGAATTGTAGATGGAATCGTGCAACACGACAAATCGGCGCCATCCGGATTGATTGCTCCTGGAACGGTCGCCTTCGGATAAATCCCGACCGGGTGCCCGATTGTTGTGATCATCTGTTATTCCCGCAGGACGCTCGGATTCTCAGAAATTGACATACCAGCAGGATAGTGAGCATGCTGGCTCGTGATTATTACTTAGGAAATACGGTCATTGACCGGT
This sequence comes from Fuerstiella sp., assembly GCA_022447185.1. Taxonomy (GTDB): domain Bacteria; phylum Planctomycetota; class Planctomycetia; order Planctomycetales; family Planctomycetaceae; genus S139-18. The sequence goes on from JAKVAY010000008.1 coordinate 41,958, forward strand.
TTTGCCAGCCCGACGTTTTTTGTGAGCAGCTTGTGCGAAAATGGTGCTGAAGCGAAACTCGTTCTGGTCCCGGAGTTTGCAGACCGCGAAGGACGTGGAGCATCGTATCTGACTCTCCGCAACCGGGAAATCCAGGTTCAGATCCGGAACTGGTCAATCCTGCTGACCGCGATTGGCTCTGCGTCTACAACGACAGGGAACTTGGTCACCAAAGTATGGCGGTTTCTGTTCCCGAGGATGACGGATTAGCCGTTTTTGACAGCCTGGGTGACAACCTAATTCGCTCTCACGGGCAGTAACTCGATGCCGTTTCGCTTCGAATTCAGACGGAAGCGCACAAGATACACTCGATTGGGTGCCCTACCACTTGCACAGTACGGCAGGAGAATTGATTCGTCTGTCTCATCCAGGATCCACGAGCCAGGGTATCCGTAGCACGACGTATCCAGTGGAATGTCGTCGGACCAGGTTTTCCCGTGATCGCGACTGATCCACGCTCGAAGGTTTCCACACGTAGCGACTGCCAAAACCGTACCGTCGTTGAGGACGATCAGTTGTGGAGCCTTGAATTTGGGCCTGCCGTCCGGGACGACGCGTGTTCCGGATTTGGTCCATGTCACGCCCTGATCGGATGAATGAAATACGGCTCCGTCGGGTCGCGTCACCAGAATCAGCCGTCCGTCCTTCAATTCTGCGATTGCCGGTTCATCCACATTCTGTTCGGCACGGTTCAGCCGTGAAATGACACTCCATGTTCTTCCCGAGTCGTTTGATCGACGGATTGCTCCTCGCAGATACTTCTCTCCGACGACCTGATAGTATGTTGCCCACAGGATGGATCCATCCTTCAGCTGAATCGGACGCCCACCGTGAGCTCGTTCATAGAAATCACCAGGACTGTCCATCCAGATCGGTTCCGACCATGTCTGGCCGCTGTCGGTCGAACGTAAAACGAATTGCTTGGTATTGAGCCCGTCAATGTCGTGTTTAAAGGCGGGTGGGGCTTTTCGGTATCCATACCATGATGCCTGAACGGTGCCGAAACAGAGTACGATTCCGTCGGGACACGTAAAGATGGCATGCGCGCCGTCATCCAGACGGTGGTCGAGAATCGTGGTCGGTTTTGACCAGGTCCTGCCACCGTCGATTGACCGACAGGCCATTGTACGCCCGCCACGTGGAGCCTTGAAGTCGAGTGGCCATCCGTCAGACAGCCAGTCTTTTCTCAAAGCAGGCTCAATCATTCGCGGTTCAGCGAACGAGACATGCCAGTAGCCTGCCGAATGTACAAGCAGCAGGTCACCATTTGGCATACGCTCAACTCCACCGGGCCAGCCGATGAAATCTCCCGCCCCGGGAAACGGATCCGGGCGATTGTGATCTGAACCGGTAACGCAAATTCTCGCGTGCCTGATATCGTCGAATGTCTCTCCTGTGGCGAACGGAGAAAGAAGAGTTGCCAGGAAAAATATGCAGACGGATCTCACCGGCCCAAATCTCAGAGGGTCATGCGTATTGTATTGTAATCTGCCGTGCCGATTCTCGAACTGTCACCCAATGAACGCATCACATTCATCGGATGATCTTCAAATCAAAGCGACAATCCGACCGGGTATTAAAACTGAACCGATGCAAAGAGCAAACAACTGTATGAACATTCCGCACTCGTATGGACTGTCCGGAATCAGATGAACTCCTGGGAATCGACCATCCTGATCAGTAAGCTTGTTGTTTGGGTTAGTGTATCATTAAAGAAATGTCCGGAAAATGAAACGACGACTCGCGTTTGTTGTCCTCAGCCTGCTGTGCGGTGTCAGCCCGGCTCAGGGGCCTGGCTGGAAGGCAGGAGTGGCGAAGACGATTATCACACCTGCGAAGCCGATGTGGATGGCAGGCTACGGCGGTCGTGATCGGCCCGCCGAAGGAACACTTCACGAATTGTGGATTCGTGTTTTGGCCCTGCAGGATGCCGATGGTCACGTTGGCATCGTCCTTTGCAGCGATACTCTTGGGATCTCGAAGTCGATTTACAACAACACGTGCGAGTCACTTAAGAACCAGTTCGGTCTGAATCCCGACCAGATCATGCTCCACTGTTCGCATACACACACCGGTCCGGTACTCCGTGACGCACTGTATGACGTGTATCCCCTGGACGACGAACAATTGTGCATGATTGAAGAGTATTCAGAACAGCTTGAAGAAAGGATTGTCGCCACTGTTGCAGAGGCGATCGCAAAATTGGCACCAGCGAAGATTTCGGGCGGTCAGGGATATGCGACGTTTGCAGTAAATCGTCGTAACAATTCGGAACGCGAAGTTCTGAAACTTCGCCGTGCAGCCGCGCTCAAAGGACCTGCTGATCACTCAGTTTCGGTATTGGCCGTACGGTCCACCACAGATGAATTGATTGCCGTCGTGTTCGGATACGCGTGTCACAACACGAATCTGAGTTTCTATCAGTGGTCCGGTGACTACGCGGGATTTGCACAGTACGCTCTGGAAGACGTGCATCCGAATGCTGTTGCTATGTTTTATATGGGTTGTGGGGCTGATCAGAATCCGTTGCCCAGACGGACTGTTGAGCTGGCTCACGGGTACGGGCTCCGGCTGGCTGAAGCGGTGGAACGGGTCCTCGCGGGACCGATGCGGAAGCTGGAACCAGATCTTCAGACTCACCTTGAGTTGGTGACGCTGAATCTTGGCATAGAACCCACTCGTGACGAACTAACGACACTGGCTGCCGCCGGCAAATCCCTGCGGAACCGGTGGGCTGCTCGTCTGCTGAAGGATGTGGAAAGTGGTATTCCGCTGGAACGGACGTATCCGTGTCCTGTGCAGGTATGGCAGCTGGGCCGGAAACAACTGTGGATTGCAATTGGTGGAGAAGTCGTGGTCGATTATGCCCTTGGGTTTAAGCAGCTGTACGGTGATGAAATATGGGTTGCCGGCTACTGTAACGATGTGATGGCCTACATACCCTCGCTCAGAGTGCTGGACGAAGACAAACCGCCACGAAGCGGTTATGAAGGAAATACATCGATGATGGTCTACGGCCGCGCTGCGGAACGCTGGGCAGATGACATTGAGGAATCGATTTCAGAAAGCGTAGATCGAATGGTGAAACGTTTGAATGGGGCGCAGGCAGGGTCTGAGATTCCGGAGTGAAGATCGTTCGACAGTCTGCATTCCCTGCCGGACGATCGCTGGGCGGTTATCTACCCACGCTCACCAATTGCTGTTTGATCAGTGTTTCCAAGATTTGTGCCATCCGGATCATCAGTTTCACACCGACAAGGCGGCCGGACTGATCCGTCCAAGTCGGTTCTTCCCGGATTCGTGGGTTTGCTCGGGGCATCTCAGATTAAACTTGAAATGATTGCAGGTATTTGGAACGAGCCACGTTGTGTTGAAGTTCTTGTGTACTTAAGTGAAGTGAACACTGCAGCACCGACGACGCAGCAGAGATACAACACTCCGAATCGAATGCTTTTGCCAAGACCTGCACAAATTAGGTCACGGGACGGATAAGTATGCGCAGCTTATTACAGCAAATGTTCAGACGTTACAGCGATTTGGCGACAGGCCTGCAAGTCGGGTGAACTCACACGTTTCTGTTGTACGTTTGCCGCCCATCGAGGAGAATTGACAACTGCAATGACCTGCGATGTTATCGCACTCAAGGGAATTTCATATGGATCAACCAGGGTGTCGTGGACCCGTGAAACGGCGTGAATTTATGCGAGTTGGAACGCTTGCACTTGGCGGAATCACGTTGCCAACTCTGTTACAACTTCGGGCTGGTGCAGGCACCCTTACTTGTGACACCTCAGTGATCCTGTTTTGGATGTGGGGTGGTCCCAGTCAGCTGGAAACATGGGATATGAAACCGGATGCTCCCAGTGAGTATCGAGGGCCACTGCATCCGATTTCCACCAATGTATCCGGGATCGATATTTGCGAATACATGCCGCTGCAGTCAGAAATTGCTGACAAATTCTCAATCATTCGTTCGCTGCATCACGAAATGTCGGCTCACAACGACGGCAGTATTGAGATGCTGACCGGTAAGACTCCCGTGGTTCCGGACCCGACGTCTCAGGCCCGGTCGCAGCATCCTGATTTTGGCATGATTGCCAGTCGACTTCGTCGGGCACGCCCTGATGGAATGCCACACTATGTTGGTGTGCAAAAGGCGCCGTTTATGACCAATCCCGGATATCTGGGTGTCAGTCACCGGGCTTTTGAAACAGGTGATCCGTCCCGACCGAATTTCGCCCCTCCCAATCTGACGCTTGCTGCCGGCGTGAATAACGAGCGTCTCAGTGATCGCCGGAGTCTTTTACAGCAATTCGATCATTTTCGAGCAGCCCGTGATCAGGCCGGGCACGGAACAGACCGATTTCGAGACGCGGCTTTCAGTATTTTGACGAGTCCCCGGGTGGCCGACGCTTTTGATTTGAGTCAAGAGTCTCCGAAAGTTCGGGAACGCTACGGACATCATCGCTGGGGCCAAAGCTGTCTGCTGGCCAGGCGGCTTGCTGAGTCCGGAGCGGCCGTGATTAACATCGACGCGACGGCCCCCAATAATACCACAAAGCATTTCAGCTGGGATGATCACGCCGGAGCGTTTCATCTGGATTATGCTCAGCGCGAACGACTGCCGCAGATGGATCAGGCACTTACGGCGTTAATCAACGATCTGTTCAGCCGCGGACTGCACCGGAATGTGATGGTCATTGCCTGCGGTGAATTTGGTCGAACTCCCCGAGTCACTCATGCGGCCAAAAATTTCTCAAATCAAATCGGACTGGGACGAGATCACTGGCCGAATGCGTTCAGTGCACTGATTTCCGGTGGTGGATTGCGGATGGGACAGGTTGTTGGTCAGACCAGTTCCAAATCCGAATATCCCATGCATGATCCGGTGACGCCCCAGGATCTGCTGGCGACTGTGTACCGACACCTCGGAATCGACTGTGGGCACGAGTTCACAGATTTATCGGGTCGCCCGGTTCCGGTGCTTTCCGGAGGCTCACCGATCTCTCAGTTGTTGTGATCGATTCCGTCGACGAGAACGATTGAGACCGAACGGTTCTGCAGAGTCGTTTAAGCTGCATAGAAAGCTGTCTTATCACGGTCAAGTTCGATGCCATGACCAGGCCGATCGGGAGCGATCGCAAATCCTTCCTCGAAGCGAACGGGGTCCACTGCAATTTCATTCCAGATGACGTCGGAAAACTCCATGCAGAGGCATTCCGGCAGGCTCGCGGCAAGGTGGACTCCCAGTTCCAGTACCGTGTTACCCAGTGAAACCGGCACGCCGTAGTCGGCAGCCAGCCACGCGGCCGCACGGGTGGTGCTCACGGAATCATGCACGTTGAGCACATCCACAGCGTTGTGTTCCAGTAGTCGACGTTTGCCGGAATATCCCAGATATTCACCCGTGTTGATCCGAGTAAACGGCAACTCTGCACAGAGTGTGGAATATCCTGCGTAGTCATCGCGCGTAATCGGATCTTCTATCCAGAAAATGTCGTGCCCGGCATCGTGGTAGGAGTTCAGTCGAATGAGTGTTTCTTTGACGGTCCACGCTTCATTGGCATCAACCATGATACGAACATTGGCACCCATTACGTCCTTTACAATTGCCAGTCGCCGGAGATCCCATTCGACATCCGGGTGACCGACTTTGGTCTTCACGGCGTTTGTGAAGCCCAGTTGATGAAATCGTTCCAGTTTGCTTCTGAACTGCCGATCGTCAAGGTGAAAATCCAGAGTGCTGGCGTATGCCGGAACCCGGGGATCCTTACCGCCCAGAATTTTGTACAGGGGTTGATCCTGTTGTTTTGCGATCAGGTCCCACAACGCGGTTTCCACGGCGGTCGTCAGGTATCCACCTCCGACGTTTCCTCCCCGCGGTCGCGTCATTCGCTGAGCCAGGCCAAAGGGTTGGCTGTCCTTAAGACTCGGCCAGATGCCGTAGTCAAACTGTGTGTTGAGATCCGCGAGGGCTGCTGTTGGCATTCCCTGCTGAATCTGAAACCCAACTCCGGAATGGCCGGAGTCCGAGTGGAGTTCCACGACCGTCATCCAGTGATCCACAAATCGCACCTGAGAGTCGCCGATTGGTTCTCGCAGGGGTAAATGCAGCCGATGAAGTGTGTAATCAGTGATCATCATGGATTTCTTTGCACTGTAAAAGCTGTTCTGAGGCAAGTGGCAGCCGGAAACGTGACGATTGCGGTACGCACCGTTGAATGGTTCAGGACTGATGAACTCATTCCGCAGTGCGTCGCACCGGGAGTCGGGTGACGATGGAACTGTCTAAGAAGAAAAGAATGCGACCAGTGTCTGGACGCCGAGTGCTGTCATTGTAATGCCTGCAGTGAGTGTGACCCCCCACAGGCCTCGATTCATTCTCAGTCGTGGCGGCAATCTCTTTGCGTCGGTCCACAGCATGGCAAGACACCACAATCCGCATAATGTTGCCCCACCAATCACCGCACCAAACGTCATTTTACCCAGAACGTTTCCGGCGATCCCTTCGGGCAGCCAGATCATAATGATCCCGCCTCCGAAACAAAATGCGACGGTTCCGTTTTGCCACGCGCGCAGATGTCCGGACTGTGTCCACCGGGGCAGCAGTGCCTGCGCACTTTCCACAACGGTGTAGCGATAAATTTCAAATGCACCGTATAAAGTTCCGATGAAAGCCAGAAACACGCCGGCTCTGTACAGCCAGCGAAGATGTGGATGTACCTGAGTGAGAAACAATTCCTGCTGACTCAGCAGTATGTTGTCGTCGGGGATTTTGTGAGCAGAATGCAGCAGCAGGGCTCCCAGTCCGGCAAAGAGTAGTGTGACCAGAACCACGCTGGTAAACGACACCACGGTGTCCAGCAGCGCAGCGCGTGTCCAGGTTCTTGCCCAGGTGACCTGCTGATCGCTCAGAGTTTCCAGTTTTTCGCGAGGAGCCCCTTCGGTGCCGGAGAGTCCCCAGTTTTTTTTGCGGAGCATCCCCACGTATCCCAGATAGTCGTATGTACCGCCGCCAACGGCACCCAGGTACAGTGCGACTTCCAGCCACGGGCTGCGGCCACGGAATCCCTCATATGTTTTTTCAACCCAGGGTTGGTAATCCGGAACGGATGGAACAAACAATCCGGAGAGGAATCCTGCAGTCGTTGGTTGGCACATGATGATGGAAATCACAGAACTGAGCACGATGATACCAATGACAAATGCTGACACGCGTTCCAGCGTTTGCTGGCTGGAGCTGAGTGCCAGTGCAAGACATGTTGTGAGAACGGCGGTGGCCCAAAAATTATTCCAGAACTCGAATCCTCCGAACGGACCAACAGCGGTGTCACTGCTGGAAATACCGGTGAGTTCCCTTACATAACCGCCGAGGATCTCTGAAATTGCCGAAAACGCCAGTGGCATCACCATGACTGTGGGCAAAGCGATCAGCAGTGGAAACCATAACGGTGGACCGGGCAGTGATTTCCAGCTGACCATGGGATGTTCACCGGTCAGGGTAATATGACGTGCTGCCACATAGACCTGGACTCCCTTGAACACTCCGGCAAGCAGAAAACACCACAACAACTGGTATCCAAACACGGCGCCACTGCGTGAAGCCACCACCAGTTCACCGCTGCCGATTGTGACAGACGCAATAATCAATCCGGGGCCGACAAATTTGAGAACGCTTCGGAAGTTAAGCGAACTGAGACGTTGTGGTGGTTCAGGGAATAAGTCATTCGTTTGTGTCAAGATGCCGCCCCAACGGAATACGCCTTCGATTTCATCCTGTATGATAACCCGTGCCGGTCCGGTTTTCGTCCGGTTTGAGCAAAGAGAAGTCGATTGGTCAATGATGAATACAACTCACCGTATCGCTATAGGCGGGATTCTGACGGAGTGCAATCATCTGGGCGGTCTGCCCATCGAAATAGCCGTCTACGAAGATTCCGGGCTGTATCGTGATGATGAAGTTCTGCAGCTGACGTCCAGTGTCGTGGGTGGCATGCTGGCTGAACTTTCCGAAGCAGGTGCTGAACCCGTGCCTCTGATTTATGCGTCGGCATGTGCCGCCGGTCCAATCACTCAGGAGTGCTACAGTCAGTTGCGCAGCGAATGGTTCGAGCGACTCCTCGCTTCACTGCCTGTCGACGGAGTACTGCTGCCACTTCACGGGGCCGCCCTGGCCGAAGGTGTGGATGATCCGGAGGGCGACATGATTGAGGCAGCCCGCGGGCTTGTTGGTCCCGATGTTCCCATCGTGGTTACCCTGGATCTGCACGCGCATGTGACGCAGCAAATGGTCCGTCATGCGGACGCGTTGCTGGCCTGGGAAACCTATCCTCATCATGACCAGTTTTCCACGGGACAGCGGGCCGTGCGTCTGTTGCTGGACATACTTGCCGGCCGTTGTCGTCCGACAATGGCGATGGCGAAGGTACCTGTCCTCACCAGTGCCATTCACGGTTCGACACTGGATGACGATCCGTTTGCAGGTCTGATGCGATTCACAAAATCGCTGGAGGGACGGGACGGTGTGCTCTCGACGAGCCTGTTCCTGCTGCATGCGTATATGGATTGTGAAAATATGGGCAGTGGCGGCCTGGTTATTACTGATGCTGAGCCGAAACTGGCAGAGAGTCTGGCGACAGAGATTGCACAGCGATACTGGGAACGACGACATGATCTGGAACCGGAAACTGTGTCGCCAAAGGATGCGATCGACGCCGGAATGAGTATTGATGGTGGCCCGGTGATTCTTGTTGAAACGGCAGATTGTTGTGGAGGCGGAGCAGCCGGGGACAGCATTGCAGCATTGTCAGCGCTGGTGGACAGCGGCACGGATGAATTTTCTATTGTGCCGCTTGTTGACCCGGATGCGGCGGCGGTGTGCCACGCGTCAGGAACAGGGGCCAAAATCTCACTGGAACTCGGCCATAAACTCGATCCTCGCTGGGGAAATGCTCGCACATTCCATGGTGAAGTAGAAAGTCTGTTCGACGGCAGTTTTGTTTACACGGGAGGTCAGTGGGAAGGACATCAGGAGCATATGGGACCATCAGCTGTTTTTCGAATCGGAGCGGTTCGAGTCCTGTTGATGAGTCGGGCAACCTACGACTGGGCCGATGAACAGGTTCGGGCAGCAGGTCTCGACCCGGTCGCCGCAAAATTCATTGTGGCAAAGAATCCAATGAATTATCGGGTGGCCTTTGGAGACGTTGCGAGGGAGGTGATCATACTGGATACACCTGGTCCAACTCCTCCCACCTTGAAACACGTCCGATTCAAAAAATTCAAAGGACCTTATTTCCCGGCAGACGTCGAAATTCCAGGGCTTCAGCCGACAATTCTGCAATGATGCTGTTCCACCTGCAGTAGAAGGCCCAGGTACTTTCCGAATTGCGCTCCAGGCCTGCCATCGGGCTTAGGCGAGTCAGGACTTCCTGTCTGAGTTTCCCGAAATCATCTGATGATCGCCCTGTCCTGCGACACAGTTGGCAGACAAATACAAAGTCGGTCACAGATACAAAGTGGGTTACAGAGGGATACGAAGATCGTAGACAAACAGGTGCTCGTGCTCTCGCAGATACAGACGTTTTCCGGCAATTGCCGGGTGCGCCCATCGCTCTCTGTCTGCTCCTGGAACTCGAAATGATCCTTTGAGCCTGTAACCGTCACGCGATGCATCGATGAGTGCCATGACACCGTCCTGGTAACGAAAGTAAAGGTGTCCATCCGCATAGATGACGGAGGCTGAGCCTGTTCCAGGTCCACGAGTCTTCCAGAGAATTTTTCCTGTCGCGACATCGATACAGGTCGGCAGTCCGTTGTTGTTGCCGTGGCCACCGAAGATCGAGTCGCCAACAAGGACGAATCCACCGTGCTGATTTTGAAATCTGGCGGGCGAAAGCACATATTGCTCGTTTACATCGATTCCGCCAGTCGTGTTTGGCAGTAGCCGGATGAGCGCACTTCCGGTGCCGGACCCGATTGAACTGAAGACAAGATCTTCCCGTACCACCGGCGTCGAGATGGTGAAACCGTCGAGCCCGTCATATCCGCAGAGAAATGTCCCATCTGTCGCATCGATCATTGCCAGACCGTGGCCGATGGCAACGATATAGATTCGCCGACCATCAATCTCAGTGACCAGTGGTGATGCGAAGGATGGTTCGTCCCGTGCGGAATCACCGAAGACAGGCAGTGGTTGCTCCCAGATCAAGTCCCCACTTTGCATGTCCAGTGCGACGATGCCTGCTTGCTTACCACCGGGTGTGCAAATCAGTCGTCTCCGATCGACGAGTGGTGTTTCTGCAAATCCTCGTCCCTGTGGTGGATTGCCGCCGAAATCGTCGACGTAATGGCGACTCCATACCTGATCGCCGGTTTTCGCCTCCAGACACCGGAGTGCGCCGTCGGGATCGAGCGCGAAGACCAGTCCGGAATCCACGATGGGGGTCGACATCGCGTTCCTGTCGGTCCTGCCGACGGAGCGTTTCCAGAGCAGACTCCCGTCGGTGACCGCAAGCGCGATCACGAAGACGTCGGACGCTTCGTCGTCGCTTATGGCGGTCTCCCTGCCAATCGTATAAATCGCTCCATCAGCAACGGCGACCGATGCCCATCCTCTTCCGACTGTCGAGACGCTCCACACGAGCGGCGGTCCATCGGGGCTCCACGAAGAGAGCAGTCCCGTTTCTTTTGATTGACCATTTCGATCAGGGCCACGCCAGTCGGGCCAGGATCCATCGAAGTCGATCGGTCCCGTATCACTGCGATGTGCCGCGACCGGTGAAGTCAGATTTTCACCATCTCGACGCAGCGTCCGAAGCTTTGGCAGTGCCGTTTCCAGCTCACGGATGCCGGCTGCGGTGACTCGAGCTCCCACGACGCTCAGATACTCAAGTGTTTGGAGACGAGAGATCGTTTTCAGACCCGCGTTTGTGACAACGGGCTTACTGAAGCCCGCGTGCGAATCGATCGAAAATTTTTCGAGCAGTGGCAGGTCGGCGATGTGGACGAGCCCTGAGTCGGTCACATTGGTAAGACTGAGATCGAGCTCTCTCAGTTCGGTGAGTGCAGCGAGGTGAACAAGTGCGTCGTCGTCGATCGCGGTCGCGAAGAGATCGAGCACCTTCAGTCGTTTGAGTGGAGCGATGTTTTGGAGGACTGTGCCACCGAAACGATTTCGGAATCCGGTCTGGCGGAGACTTAACGCGTGCAGTCCGGTTAGTTTCGGGAGATGCACGAGACCGTCACCGGTGAGCGAGCCACAGAATTCCAGACTGAGCGCTGCGAGTTGATCGAGCAAGCAGATTGTCGCCAAACCGTTGTTGTTGAGCTCTGTATTCGAGACATCCAGAAGCCGGAGATTGTGGAGGACTCGCAAATGGTCAAGTCCGGTTCCGGTGACTGGGGTACCCTCAAGAGCGATCGCTCGAAGCTCTTTGAGGGGCGTGAGTGCGGCGAGTCCATCGTCAGAGATCTGAGCGTCGGTGATATGCAGTTCCTGCAGCGACCGCAGTCTGCCGACGGGACCGAGCCACGTGTCTGTGATCTGTCGGCCTTTGAGAATCAGTGTTTGCAGTTGATCAAGTCGTTCAAGGTGCGCGAGTCCACTTGCGGAGACGCGAGTGAAACCGAGGTTGATCGTGCGCAGATGCTGAAGTCGACTGACATGCTTCAGTCCCTCATCGTCGATGGCGGTTCCCGACAGATCGAGGAACTCCAGTTCCGGAAGCTGATGGAGGGATTCCAGTGCTGCAGAGTCAATTGGCGTGTTTGTGAGGACGAGGCCCCGGAGCCGGGGAACTTCGTTAAAACTGTTCCGGATTCCTGCAGCAAAATGCCCGTTCCGTCCAACATGATGTGCGTCGAGAATGATGACTTGACCACCTCCGGGCTCCTGCATCAGTTGCTCAGCTGCGATTCGTGAGAGACTGCGCCACCGGGCGGTTACCTGTTCCGCCCGCATGTCAGTGAACTCTGCCATGCGGACAACATCCGGGCCGCGACCTTCTCCAGAAGCATAAGTGCAGTCCGACAAGGTGACTAGAAACATCATGACGAACAGTGCGTACGAACCAGCTCGCTGGTTCGTACTTGTTAAATCAGAAGTCAACTGCACGAGATCTCCCTGTTTGAATTCTGCGAGCTGAGCTTAGTCTTCCGAAAGTCGAAAGCTCTGATAGGGTGTTTCCGATGCCGGTCCGTCACTGGCCCACATCGTACGTGATGTCAGATCGAGCACGATTGAGGCGAGTGTCTGAATCCGTGTAGGCGAATCCGGCTGGGAAAGGTCCACAAGCTGACAAATTGAATGTGTTGACGAGCTGCGGTCGGCAAGCCACCCCTGGACCATTTCCGGTGTGACGGCATTCGGGTTCTTTGTGAGTTCAGCCCAGCGCTCACCTCGCACCAGACTGTTTTCGAACTCAGTGGGTTCGTCGACTTCGCGGCAGTGGTTGGTGTGCCAGTAGACTTCGTTGTGAGCCAGGTCACGGCGTGCGACCTTATGCGGGGCATATTCAAAATTAGCGGCGTCTCCTGATGAGTCAGCAAGGAGACAATTGACGGTTGCTCGTGGTGCGAAGTTTTCCAAAACCCGACAGGCTGCAGACAGTGTCTGTGCCTGCAGAGCGACTCGTCCCAATGCAACGAACAACTGGTCTCCCACGCTGGTCTTTTCCTCGCAGTTCAACCCGGCGGCCACCACTCCGATTCCGTGTTCGTTAAAACCATACTTACCCGGTTGTCCGCATTCCGTAATCATAATGTGGTCGGGGAGATCGTCGCAGTGTGCTTTGACGATTGCCCGGAAGTCCATGACCTCGGGGCGCCAGTCCCAGCTTTGCCCAAGCAAACAGTGACCGGTTGCTGAATGTTCGGGGCCCACGTAAACATTGGAGCATTCTCCCAGCGCGTACTCTTCAAACGTGATTTCGTAACGGGCTGAGATCGAAAAAATATCCTCGAGTGTTTGTCCGGAACCCGCGGCAATGCCTTCATATTCTGTGATCAGCTCTTTACTGAGCCGCGATGTTG